>CAJOEC010000099.1 GCA_905233425.1 uncultured Prevotella sp.
TTACATTTCAATTCCTATTACCGGGGGTTTCACCCCCGTCTGTAGTCTATCGCTCCTTCGGAGCTTTCCTTGCATAGACTTTCAACCGTACAGGTCGAGTAGATTTTGCGTGGGAAAGTAGCGTTTCTGCGTGGGGAAATGACCCCATCTAACGGGATGTCGCTCTTTGTGAGCTGTTCAATCGTGAATTTGTCATGTTTGATTCTTTTCCAGCGTAAATACTGCGGAAACGGGAAAATAAATCCGTGTAATACGTGGTTTTTCCTGTTTTTCTAAAAAGATTTCTGTTCAAAAAAATCTGTGCAATCTGCGTAATCTGTGGTAAAGTTTTCATAAAATCGTGTTAGTCCTGACCGCAAATCGTATCGGTGACGATTGCCATTCATATCCGTCACGACTGTCCATCACATCCGTCACGATTCCCGTTTATAACCATATTCATTGGTTAAAGACCTTTTTTAGAAACGAACTACGCGCAGCCTTTCCCCTCCCTTCAAGGGGAGGGGCAGGGGTGGGGGTCTGGACTCGGCTTTGCCGCTTTGCTCGTCCAAGAACTAATTGGCAGTGAGAAATATACTGACCCCACCCCTAACCCCTCCCCTACAAGGGAGGGGAAAGGCTGCGCACCAATTATTAGATTAATTGAAATCACCTTAATAATTAATATAATTCGTGGATAAAATTAAGAGTAATTAGTGAGATTCGTTTGATCTGTACGGTTGTCCGCTGCCGTATGACCGCAAAGCGGTCACCGTTCAATAGCCGGGTGGTGCGGACCATCCCCGGATAGACAGATTGGGGTGGCATCGACCCTGAAGGGGTCGCCCGTTGTGCCATTGGGGTACTCTCATTCCCGAACAAGCTCGCCTATGGCAGAAGCTGCGCATGCTTCTCTTCTCCGACCCCGACCTCGCCCCTATGTCCCGCCGCTGCTTCCTGCCTGCTGAGTCCCGGCTCATATATGAAAGGCTGGGCGAGCCGTGACAGTGTGACAGTTGTGACAGTTTTAAATTGGGGAGGTAGAATGGGTTTTAGAAGATTCTAAAAAAAGAAAGCGGTAAACAATAGAATACACCTATATAGATAAATGTATAATAATATGTATATATATACATGGATAACTGATGTTGTTTGCCTTGTACTATCCCCAACCCATTAAAATAAACTGTCACAACTGTCACACTGTCACGGGGGAGCGAAATGTCAAAATGTCAGATGTTGTTCTGATTTTATACTAGGCAATGATTTTGCAGACATGTGTATATAATAATATAGCGACAAATGAGACCCTCGCCGAAGATAGGCAACTCACATTTGGAGCAGATGAACGTGATGTATAGGTTCATCTGCGATTTCAACGTTGACAAACTTCTCTACACCATCACTCTGCCGACGGCGAGGTAAAGACCTCACACCGAGGCCCCCGCAACCTCCTGGAACAGCTGCCGCAGCAGTTCACCAGAAAGAGCCTCGTGGAGGTGAGACTGGCCAACGGCATGAAGGAGGACGGTGCCGACAGCCAGCTCCGCCAGTGGCTTCACCGGGGCTTCATCACGAAGCTTTCTGAAGACATGTACGAGCGAAAAGGCTTGACAGTGTGACAGTTGTGACAGTTTCTGTTTAGCACCTAACAACAGAATGAGGCATCCCGCTTGTGGATGCCTCTTTCTTTCTTGCAGCTATTGCCTACTTCCCCGCCATCCTGGTGATGATGGTGGCGATGTCGGCCACATCAACCACGCCGTCCTGGTTCGTGTCGCAGACCTCACCACCAGCACCGAGGGTGAACTCTAAAGTGGCCACGTCGCTGTTGTCGTAGTCCTGTCTGGTGGCATAGACGGTGACGGTGCACTTGCATACGGGCAGCACCTCGCTGCCTACCCCATGCACGCTGTACGTACTCTTGATGTCATAGACAAACTCTACGTCCTCCGTCTCGCAGCTGAACGTCAGCTTGCCGTCAATAAGGGCGATGGTGGGTGTAGTGCACTTCGGAGTCTCTACCAGACCCACGATTTTCCCAAAGCTCTTCCAAGGCTCTACGGCATTGTAGGCATCAATAGAGGCCATAGGCACATGCAGCGTGGCATATTTGAAGTAGGTGTCCTGAAAGGCATCGGTAACTGAATTACCCCGATCATCTTTCATCGCTGGCACCGTCTCTGCCCAGCAATACACATCTGTCAGACTCTTACAAGAGGCAAAAACCTGACTGCCAAGACTCTTCACACCACTGCCAATAGTCACAGAGATCAGATAGCTACACCAATCGAAAGCGTTAATCATTGACAATCATTTGTTTATACGCTAAATGGTAGAAAGATGGATTTGGGGGATTAGAATGTACGATGTGAGGGGTAGATTTAACGTATTTAACCTTCAATAACACGGTGATGTCGCATAAGTTCGTTTTTTTATGTACCTTTGCACGCACAATGAATTTAGGAAGAATCTTTGGATGGCTCATGGCCCTGCTACTGATGGCGACGGGTGCTTACGGACAGAGCAACGCGGACAGGGAAAGACGGGTAGGCGAGCGTAGCTCGGAAGACTCGTCGACGGTGCGAACGCTCGACGGCAAGCAGTTGCAGGAGGTGAGTGTGTCGGCACAAGGTCATCGCCATGCAAAGACCAGCGGACTGGGCAATACAGACTATATCGGCAGCGGCGATTTGCTGCGGGCGGCATGCTGCAACTTGGGTGAGAGTTTTACTACCAATCCCTCGGTGGATGTGAACTATGCCGATGCCGCGACGGGTGCACAGCAAATCAAGCTGCTGGGTCTGAGTGGCACCTACGTGCAGATGCTGACAGAAAACATTCCCAACTATCGCGGCGCGGCGGCCCCCTATTCGCTGGGCTATATTCCGGGCCCGTGGATGCAGAGCATTCAGGTGTCGAAGGGTGCCTCATCGGTAAAGAATGGCTACGAGTCGATTACGGGGCAGATCAACGTGGAGTTTAAGAAGCCACAGTCCACACCCTTTGCCGATGCGAACCTCTTTTATAACACAAAGGGTAAGCTGGAGGCGAACCTCGGGGGAAACTTACACTTAAACGACCGCTGGAGCACGGCTCTGCTGGGTCACTACGAGATACTTGACAAGGCGCACGACGGGAACGGCGACGGCTTTGTGGATATGCCCAAGGTGCGGCAGGGACAGCTGATGAACCGCTGGGCGTATATGGGTGACAACTATAAATTCCAGGCAGCTGTCAAAGGACTGAAGGAGCATCGCGAGGGCGGTCAAATCGGCCATCATGATATGATAACGCACCCGTATCTCATCGACATCACCAACGAACGTTACGAGGCATTCGCAAAGAACGCCTACATTTTCGACCACGAACACGGCTCGAACATTGCCCTGATTCTCTCCGGCTCGCTGCATCACCAAAACACCCTCTATGGCAACAAACAGTACAACACCGACCAGCGCAATGGCTATGCCTCACTGATGTTTGAGACTGACTTCAACGAGCATAACAGCCTTTCGACGGGCATTAGCCTGAATCACGACCATTTCGATTTCGACGAGACTGTCCCTGGTGTGTATGCCCAGTACACTTTCAAGGTCGGTGAGCAGTTCACGTTGATGGGCGGCCTGCGGTGGGATCACAGCAATATCTACGGCAGCTTCGTCACGCCGCGTATGCACCTGAAATATTCGCCAAGCGATATCGTAACCCTGCGCGGCAGCATCGGCAAGGGCTACCGCACCAACCACGTGATGGCAGAATACAACTACCTGTTGGCCAGCAGTCGGCAGATCATCATCGACGATGACCTCGACCAGGAAGAGGCGTGGAACTATGGCGTGAGTGCTGCCTTCAGCATCCGCATCGGCGAGCGGAAGCTGGAACTCAGCACGGAGTATTACTACACCACCTTCCTGCATCAGCTGCTCATCGACATGGACAGCAATCCACACGCCGTCCACTTCACCAACCTTGTGGGTGACAGCTATTCACACACGTGGCAGGCAGAGGCCGCCAGCGAGCTGTTCGAGGGCTTTACGCTCACCGCCACCTATCGCCGCACCAACGTCAAAACGACCATTGGTGGCGTGCTTCGCGAAAAGCCACTTACCAACAAATACAAAGGCCTCATCACCGCACAATACAAGCCTGGGTTGGGCAAGTGGCAATTCGATGCCACCCTGCAACTGAATGGGGGTGGTCGAATGCCTGATGGAGATTGGGATAGCCGCTATAAGGGCTATGAGCAACTGAACGCACAGGTAACCCGTTTCTTTCGCCATTGGAGCATCTATGCGGGCGGCGAGAATATCACAGGTCGCCGTCAGAGGCATCCCATCATTGCCGCCGATGACCCTTGGGGACCAAAATTCGACGCTACAATGGTGTGGGGACCCGTTCATGGCGCCATCTATTATATAGGTATAAGAATAAACTGGAATAAAATATAGTATCATTATGAGAACAAAAGCTTTTTTATTGGCATTAGCACTGGGCACAGCCTGCTATGCTAAGGACATCAAAACCGTTGTGCTGACCACTAACCCTGAGATGCACTGCGCAAACTGTGAGAAGAAGATCAAGGACAACATCCGCTTCGAGAAGGGTATCAAGAGCATCAAGACCAACCTCGAAGACAAGACTGTCACCATCGAATACGATGCTGACAAGACTACCGTTTCCGCCATCATCGAGGGTTTCAAAAAGATTAGGTACGAGGCAAAGGAAGTGAAAACAGAAAAACCGAATGAACAATGATGGAGTTATAGCAGAATAATATTCTAAAACAGCTTGTTTTTTACATGTGTTTTAGAATATTTACATAGCATAATTGATTAGTTTAGGAGTATCTTCTGGATTTCGAAAGAAATTTGGGAGATATTCCTTTTGTTTGTACCTTTGCACCGAGCAAACTAAGACAAAAAATGAAGAAGCAGACGATAGCTATCCATACCCCTTACGTGCGGCCCGATGCTTACGGAGCGCTGGCAGTACCTATATATAATAATGTGTCGTTCGAGTTCCAGGATGCACAGGAAATGAGCGATGCTTTTTGCAACCGCATCAAGGCACCCGACTACGCCCGCATCGCCAACCCCACGGTGACGCAGTTCGAGCAGCGAGTGAAGGCACTGACAGAGGCGGAGCACGTGACGGCGTTCAATTTGGGTATGGCTGCCATCAGCACGGCATTGCTGGCTGCCGTGGCGCAGGGAAAGAACATTGTTACCTCGCGTCACTTGTTTGGCAACACGCTGGCACTCATCAGTGGTACGCTACTGCGCCTCGGCATAAAGCCCCGGCTGCGCGACCTCACCAACTTAGAGGCTGTGGAGCAGGCCATCGACGAGCAGACGGCTTGCGTATTCCTGGAAATCGTGACGAACCCGCAGTTGGAGGTGGCCGACTTGAAGGCCATTGCCGACATCGCCCATAGGAAAGGCGTGCCCGTGATTGCCGACTCGACGGTGATTCCCTTTACGGAGACGAACCTCAAGGCACTGGGCGTGGATGTCGAAGTGGTGTCAAGCACAAAGTACATTTCGGGCGGTGGTACATCGCTGGGCGGACTGATCATCGACTATGGCACATTCCCGCAAATCAACCAACGCGTGAAGTATGACCTGCTTATCAACCTCGGCGTGTATATGACACCGCAGACGGCCTACATGCAGACGCTGGGACTGGAAACGCTTGATGTGCGCTACCAGCGGCAGGCCGCTAATGCGCTGTGGTTGGCAGAGGCGCTGAGGAATGTGAAGGGCATCGAAAGTGTGAACTACGTCGGACTGGAAGATAATCCCTATCATGCTTTGGGGCAGCAGCAATTCGGCCCGACAGCTGGTGCGATGCTCACCATCGACCTCGCGTCGAAGGAGGCGTGCTTCACGCTCCTCAACCGTCTGAAGCTCATCCATCGCGCCACGAACCTCTTTGACAGCCGGACGCTGGCCATCCATCCCGCCTCCACCATCTTCGGACTCTTCCCAGAGCGACAGTTGCAGCAGATGGACGTGCGCCAGACCACCATCCGGCTCTCCGTAGGCCTCGAAGCCCCCGAAGACCTACTTGCGGATATTGAACAAGCGTTAAAAAGTTAAAAAATTGAAGATATGGCACAGATAGCACACAATCTGATTGAGTTAATCGGCAATACGCCGCTGGTGGAGTTGACGGGAACGGAACGGGAACTGAAGCTCAAGGCACGGGTGATTGCCAAGTTGGAATACCTGAATCCGGCACGGAGCGTGAAGGACCGCACGGCACTGGCCCTCATCGAGCGGGCGGAGCGCAAGGGACTGCTCGGCCCTGGCACCACCATCATTGAGCCGACGAGCGGAAACACAGGCATCGGTCTGGCATTCATCGCCGCAATCCGCGGCTACCGGCTCATCTTGACGATGCCTGATGCCATGTCGATAGAGCGTCGCACGCTGTTGAAGTCACTCGGTGCAGAATTGGTACTGACGCCTGCCTACGAAGGTATGGCCGGAGCCATCCGCAAAGCACAGGAGCTGAAGGCGGAGATTGGCAATGCCTACATCCCCCAGCAGTTTGAGAACCCCGCCAACCCTGAGGTGCATCGTCGCACGACGGGCGAGGAGATCTGGCGCGACACCGACGGTCAGGTGGACATCTTCGTGGCCGGCATCGGCACGGGCGGCACCATCACCGGCGTAGGTCAAACGTTGAAGGCATATAACAAGAATGTGAAGATTGTGGGCGTTGAGCCTTATACCTCGTCGGTGCTCAGTGGTGAGAAGCCAGGACCTCACAAGATTCAGGGTATCGGTGCTGGTTTCCAGCCGAAGGTGCTCGACACGACCATCTACGACGAGATTCTCCGCATCAAAGACGATGAAGCCTTTGCCGTCGGACGGCTGTTGGCCACAAAGGACGGCGTGCTGACAGGCATCTCCAGCGGTGCCGCTGCCGCCGCCGCCATCAAACTCGCCCGACGCCCGGAGAACACTGGGAAGAATATCGTGGTGCTACTGCCCGACACTGGCGAGCGCTATCTCTCCACACAAATGTACAACAACAAATGATGTAAAGAAATGAATGTTTTATGTAGGAAACGAATGTGAATAATTAAAATAATTTTATTCCACAAATATGAATAATATTATTTAAATTCGTGAACAGAATTATTCATATTATTCAAATTCGTTTCCAAAAAAGAAAAAGGTATGGCAGAGACAAAGAAATTAAGCATTATCGCCTTCAGCGGCGATTTCGACAAACTGACGGCAGTATTTACATTAGGCACGGGCGCGGCAGCAGTAGGCTACGAGGTGAACATCTTCTTCACCTTCTGGGGCCTCGACGCCATCAAGCAGAAGCAGGGCCGTAGCTTTACAGGTGGTAACTGGCTGACAAAAACTTTCGGCTTCATGATGGGCGGACTGAAAGTCACACCTACGAGTCGTTTCAATTTCCTCGGTACCGGCCCGAAGATATTCCGCCACTTGATGCGCAAGAACAACGTGGCGACGCTCGAAGAACTCGTTGAGGCAGCCAAGGCCCTCGGCATCAACCTCTACGCCTGTGAGATGGCCATGCACGTGCTCGGCCTAAAGAAGGAGGATTTTATTCCTGATGTGAAGGACGTGCTCGGCGTGGCGTCGTTCTTGAAACTAAGTGAGGGGGGACAAACTCTATTTATTTAAACACGAATTAAGGATATGGCAACAAAAACTTTAGACATTACAAAGGAGCACTGCCCCATGACCTTCGTCAAAACCAAAATCGAGCTTTCGAAGCTCCAGCCGGGCGACATTCTTGAAGTGCTGCTCGCTGAGGGAGAACCGTTAGACAACGTGCCCCGCAACGCCAAAGAACAGGGTTATAACGTTCTCTCAGTAGAACATGTGGAAGGAACAACACATAAGGTCGTAATTAAGCGATAGCAAAGGCAAACTTGTTTGTTTGGCCTTTGCAGAGCGTGAACGAGCTCGAAACGAAGTTTCAAAGTAATAATCAAAAAAATAAATCATTAAAAACTAAACAATTATGGCAGATTCTAATCTTCAGCGCAGTGTGACCACTGCCACCGCCAGAAGACTGGCAACAACCACCAAGACCGCCCCGCAGATGGGGTCGATTACTCCGAGATTATTGTTGAAACTCCTGCCCTGGGTACAGGTCAGTGGAGGTACGTTCCGCGTAAATAGGACAAAAGTTGAGCTAAGAAAGAGCGAGCGCCTGCCCATCCAGTACTTGAATGGCGAACCGTCGTTCTCGGCCAAGAGCCTGAAGGCCATCCCGCTGTTCTCGGAGTTCGAGGATGAGATTGTGAACCGCCTCGCTCGCTCGTTCGAGACGAAGGAAGTGGGCATCGGCCAGCTGTTCGTCCAGGAGGGCAAGGACAAGCAAAAGTTCTTCATCGTGGCCAGCGGTCAGGCCGAGGTCATCAGTAGCGGCCCTCATGGCGAGGAGCTGCGTATAGCCCTGTTGGGCGAAGGCGAGTACTTCGGCGAGGCCGACCTGCTGGATGACGCAGAATCGACGGTAAGCGTCCGTGCCGTGACCCCCGCCGTGTTCCTCGGACTGAAGCTGAAGGAGCTGGAGAAGTTCATCAAGGAGGTGCCCGACTTCCGCGAGACTTTCAACAAGGCCGTTGACAAGCAGTTGCGCCTGAAGGCTACGGTAAACGACCACGGCGAGAAGCACATCGACCTGGTGAGCGGGCATGAGGAGGACAACATTATTCCCGAGACCTACATCGACTACGAGGAGAATCCGACGGAGTATGCGCTGAACACGCTGCAGACGGTGGTTCGTGTGCATACCCGCGTGAGCGACCTTTATAATAATCCCTACAACCAGTTAGAAGAACAGCTGCGTCTCTCGATCGAGAGCATCAAGGAGCGTCAGGAGTGGGAGCTCATCAACAACAAGCAGTTCGGTCTGCTATCGGCAGTAAATCCCGCCTACCGCATTACCACGCGCTATGGTTCGCCCACACCCGACGACCTCGACGAACTGTTGTCGTTGGTATGGAAGGAGCCTGCATTCTTCATCGCTCATCCACGTGCCATCGCCGCCTTCGAGCGTGAATGTACGTGGCGAGGTGTACCGCCTGTGACGACGGATTTGTTTGGTACTCGCGTAATTCTATGGCGAGGTGTACCCCTGATTCCTTCAGACAAGGTGGAGGTTGAGGGCCAGTACCTGACAGGCCGCGGCGTGGGCACGACGAAGATCATCCTCGTTCGTGTTGGCGAGAAGAACCAAGGCGTCATCGGTCTGCACCAAAGTGGTATCCCCGGCGAGATTGCCCCGTCTTTGAGTGCCCGTCTGATGGGCCTCGACAAGTTCGGCGTGGCCTCTTATCTGCTCACGAAGTACTTCTCGTTGGCCGCCCTCACTGACGATGCCATCGCCGTGCTCGAGAACGTCGAGGTGGGCTATTATCACGACTATCAGCATAGGAACAAAGTAGAGAAATAATGATAGATATTCAGAATATTAACGGATACGGTATCGAGGACCCTGGCTTCGCGCTGCTGCGAGAGGTGGCTAAAAAGTACTGCCCCGAAGAATTGCAGGCGGAAAGGAAGGCGATACTGCCAGATGAAAGCCTCAATCTGACTGAGCTGGAAGCTGGATTCAACCAGCTTCTGGCGGGCGGAAGCGGCTATGGCGAGTTGCCCTACATTGGCGACACAGACGCCCATACCTCTTCGCTGCCCAAGGATGATGGCTTCGGCATCGGCATCCCTGAGACGCAGAAGCTGCGCGACCTGCACTACGAAGAGGCGGACACGCTGAACTCGGAGCAGATCAAGCGCGACTTCCCCGTGCTCAATCAGAAGGTGAACGGCCACGACCTCGTCTGGCTCGACAACGGCGCCACGACGCAGAAGCCGAACCAGGTCATCGACAAGATCTCGGACTACTACCGTACTTATAATAGTAACATCCATCGCGGGGCGCATACCCTTGCCGCCCGTGCGACGGATGCCTACGAGGAGGCACGCGAAAAGGTGCAGCGGTTCATCAATGCCGCCACCAGCGAGGATATCATCTTCGTGCGTGGCACCACCGAGGGCATCAACCTCGTGGCGCAGACCTACGGCCGACAGTTCATTACACCAGGCGATGATGTGATCGTCTCTGAACTCGACCATCACGCCAACATCGTTCCCTGGCAGCGTGTAGCTCAAGAGAAGGGCGCGACGTTGAGAGCCATCCCCACCGACCAGAATGGCGACCTCATCCTCTCGGAGTTCGAGCGCATCATCACGCCCCGCACACGATTTGTCAGCGTCGGTCACGTGAACAACACCTTCGGCACAATCAACGACGTGCAGCGCATCATCGAGATTGCCCATGCACACAACATCCCTGTGTTGATTGACGGCGCACAGTCGATTGCTCACACGCCCGTCGATGTGCAGGCTCTTGGTGCAGACTTCTTCGTGTTCAGCGGTCATAAAATCTACGGGCCTAATGGCATCGGTGTGGTCTATGGTCGCAAGGAACTGCTGGATAAGATGCAGCCCTGGCAGGGCGGTGGCAACATGATCAAGGACGTGACCATCGAGCGCACGGAGTACAACGTGCCCCCTGCCCGCTTCGAGGCTGGAACACCCAACGTGGCTGATGCCATCGGACTGGGTGCTGCCCTCGACTACGTGTTGCACATCGGCTTGCGCAACATCGAGCACCACGAGCACCAGTTGACGGAGTATGCCCGCGAGCAACTCGCCCAGATTCCCGGCCTGACGCTCATCGGTAATCCCAAGAACCGCGTGTCTGTCGTGAGTTTCGTCCTCGATGGCATTCCTGTACCTGAGGTCGGCACATTGCTCGACAAAGAGGGTATTGCTGTTCGCGCTGGTCATCACTGTGCCCAGCCCGCCCTTCGTGCCCTCGGCTACGAGATGAGCGTCCGTCCCACCTTCGCCCTCTACAACACCCGCGAAGACGTTGATAAGCTCGTAATCGCAGTTCGCAAAATCGTCGGCGAGAGGTAACAAATCGTAAATCGTAAATTAGTAAATCGTAAATAAACATGGTGTCAAAGATTACAGTAAACGGAGAGACGCAGGAGGTGCAGTTGCCCCTCAGCCTCACAGAGTTGATCAAACAGAACAACGTGCAGCAGCCCGAAATGGTGAGCGTGCAGGTGAACGATGACTTCGTGGATCGCAACGAGTGGAACGACCTACAGATTAAGGAAGGCGACGTGGTGGATTTCCTGTACTTCATGGGAGGCGGAGCCTAAGCCCCCTAAGTAAGGGGGTTGGGGGTCTGAACAAGCGCAGATGCCCATAACATATATAAACTAAAATGGTCTGATAAACGCTTGTTCAGACCCCCATCCCCCTAACTTAGGGGGCTAAGAATTATGATAGATTTTACAGAAGAACAGATACAGCGCTATTCGCGGCACATCCTGTTGCAGGATGTCGGCGTGGAGGGACAAGAGAAGATTATGAACGCCCGTGTGCTCGTAGTGGGTGCCGGCGGACTGGGTGCTCCCGTGTCGCTCTACCTCGCTGCGGCAGGTATTGGCACCATCGGTATTGTGGATGCGGATGTCGTCGATCTGAGCAATCTCCAGCGTCAGGTGATTCACTTCACTAAGGATGTGGGTGTGCCAAAGGTGAAGAGTGCCGAGGAAAAGATCAAGGCCATCAACCCCGACGTGAAGGTGGACACTTATTATGAGTTCCTCGACTCGTCGAACGCGCTTGACATCATCAAGGAGTACGACTTCGTGGTGGACGGCACGGACAACTTCCCCGTGAAGTTCCTCATCAACGATGCCTGTGTGATGGCGGGCAAACCTTTCTCACATGGTGGCATCCTGCGCTTCAACGGCCAGACGTTTACCCATCTGCCTGGCACGGCCTGCTATCGATGTATGTTTAAGGAGCCACCTCCCGCCGGAGCTGTGCCGACTTGTTCACAAGCGGGTGTCCTCGGTGCTATTGCAGGTATGCTAGGCACCATCCAGGCTGCTGAGACACTGAAGTATTTCACGGGCATAGGCGAACTGCTGACGAACCGTCTGCTCACCTTCGATGCCAAGACCATGCAGTTCCGCACGGTTCCTGTGAAGCATCGTGACTCGTGCGCTATCTGCGGCACCAATCCCACCATCGACCACTTGATAGACTACGAACAGGCCGCCTGCGACTTGAAACAGGCCCACCCAAGCCCTCCCAAAGGGAGGGAT
>CAJOEC010000100.1 GCA_905233425.1 uncultured Prevotella sp.
GTAAATAGTTGATACACAACGTTAAATAGAAATAAAAATGAAACGAAAATTTGGAATGCAACATAGAAGGGGCAGGCCCCGTGCCAGCCCGATGCCCCGACAGGGGCACTACACGCGGATGAAACGGCGGTGGATGTTGAACGGCCGGCACGTGGCGGATGTGGCCCTCCGGGCCATCGGGCTGGCACGGGGCCTGCCCCTACACTGGGTAGCTCCGCATAGCCCAAAGCCCAAAGTGGCGAAGGACAACAGCCCCAAAGGGGCGACAGACCACAGGCGGGGGCAGCCCCCGACCTCATTCACGACATCCCCGACACCCCCAAAAACGGCCCCGGAGAGCCCAAAGAGTTCGCCCGGCGCGAACTCGGAGTTCGCACGGCGCGGACTGACAGTTCGCCCGGCGCGAACTCTTTCCAATCTCCGAGACCCCAAAAAGCCACATCCGAGGCCCCGACGAGACTCCCCACCCCACCCTCTCACTCCCCTCAGACCACACCCCCACTCACGACCACTGACTCCCTCAGACCGCCCCCCCACCCACCGCCACCACCCCACATCACTCTCACAACGAAGGGCGAAGGAATGATAAAAATTGATTTATTGGGGCAAATTGAAAATTAATTCGCATTTTATTTGTTTATCTGATTTTTTTCCGTTAATTTTGCAGGGAAATTCAAAATGTGACAAATCTTTAATGGCAAAGAATAAGAAAAAGAAATCATCAACAGCATCACGACAGCAAAAAAACAGCCTTTCACTACTTGAGAGTTTGGGACTGCAGCGCATAGCCGACATATTCCTCAGCGAGCGTCTGCGCATTTTCCTCGGTGTCGTGATATGTTCCGTGTCAATAATCATGGCATGGGCATTTGTGTCATATCTCTATACCGGTGCCGACGACCAGAGCATCATCGAGAACCTGCGCGCCGGAGAGCTTATTGACGAGAAACTGAAATTCCATAACTCCATTGGCAGTCTGGGAGCCTACACGTCTTATTTCTTTATGAAGCGATGCTTCGGTCTGGCCGCCTTCGGCATACCGCTGTTCCTGTTCATCCTCTCGCTGGCATTGATGCGTGCCTACAAGCCGTCGCTGCTCAAGTGGTTCATGTGCGTGGCTCTGGTCATGGTGTGGCTGTCGTTAGCCCTGGCGTGGTTCATCGCGCCGTTCACCACCAGCCTCCATTTCTGTCCGGGCGGCGACCACGGCCTCTACGCGGGTCATCGCATCGTCTGCCTTGTGGGTATGCCAGGACTGTTCGCGCTGCTTGTCGTCGTGGCGCTGTTCTTCTTCATGTATCTCAGCAGCGAGACGGTTTTCTTCTTGCGTAACCTGTTAAACCCCAAGGGGTTCTTGAAGAAGGTGAAATTCGTGGTGGCTGACCCTGACAGCGAGCCTTCAAAGGAGGACTCCTACGAGAGCCAGATACAGACCGCCGACGATACGCTGGTATTCGACAACCCTCAGACCGAGACCATCGAGTTCGAGAATCTGGACGACGACATCTCGAAGCCCGGTAGTGGCATCACGCCCAAGGCTCCTGGTGGAGACAGCAGGCGCCGGAACAAGGTGAATGGCGAAGGCGATATGGTCATCGAGGCCGCCGCCGAAGAGGAGAAGGCCGACGGAAAGAATCTCGTCAACGTAGGCGACAAAGCCATGGAGCCATACGACCCCAAGCGCGACCTCGAACTGTACCGCTACCCGACCCTCGACCTGCTGAAGGTCTACGAGGACGACGGGAAGCCTTACATCAACATGGAGGAGCAGACGAAGAACAAGAACCGCATCGTCGAGGTGCTGCGCACATTCGGCGTGGAAATCACGAGCATCAAGGCAACAGTCGGCCCCACCATCACGCTCTATGAGATTACCCCAGCGCCGGGCGTGAAGATTTCGAAGATACGCAACCTCGAGGATGACATTGCGCTGAGCCTTGCCGCTCTCGGCATACGTATCATTGCGCCAATACCAGGAAAGGGAACCATAGGCATTGAGGTGCCTAACGAGAAGAAGAACATCGTGTCTATGCAGAGCGTACTCAACTCGAAGAAGTTCCAGGAGACGACCATGGATCTGCCATGCGCAATGGGAAAGACCATCACAAACGAGGTGTTCATGTTCGACCTCGCCAAGGCCCCCCACCTGCTCGTAGCCGGTGCCACAGGTCAGGGTAAGTCCGTCGGACTTAACGCCATCCTCACATCTTTATTATATAAGAAGCACCCGGCTGAGCTGAAAATCGTACTCGTCGACCCGAAAATGGTGGAGTTCAGCGTCTACAAGACACTTGAGAAACATTTCCTCGCATCGCTGCCCGAACAGTTCGACGACCCCATCATCACCGACACGTCGAAGGTGATACGCACACTACAGAGCCTGTGCGTGGAGATGGACGCCCGCTACGAACTGCTGAAGGAGGCCGGCGAGCGCAACATCAAGGACTATAACAAGAAATTCATAGCACGACAGCTGAGCCCGGAGAAAGGGCATAAGTTCATGCCATATATCGTGGTGGTCATCGACGAGTATGGCGACCTCATAATGACGGCGGGAAAGGAGATTGAGCTGCCCATAGCCCGAATAGCACAGAAGGCGCGTGCCGTGGGAATACACATGGTCATCGCAACACAGCGACCCACAACTAACATTATTACGGGTACCATCAAGGCCAACTTCCCCGCACGAATAGCATTCAAGGTGTCGCAGGGCATCGACTCGAAGACCATCCTCGACCGCATGGGAGCACAACAGCTCATCGGTCGTGGCGACATGCTCTACCTGCAGGGCAACGACCCCATCCGCGTGCAATGCGCTTTCGTCGACACGCCCGAAGTGGTGGCCATCAACCGATACATACAGGAGCAGCAGGGATATATTGAGCCTTTCGAGCTGCCAGAGCCAATCATAGAGGGTGCCGACGGTGCCGAAGCCGGCGGCAACGATGCCGACCTGAGCCACCTCGACCCCATGTTCGACGATGCCGCACGCCTCGTGGTCTCATCGCAGCAGGGAAGCACCAGCCTCATACAGCGAAAGTTCTCAATAGGCTACAACCGCGCCGGACGACTGATGGACCAGCTCGAGAAAGCCGGCGTCGTAGGATCGGCCCACGGCTCGAAGCCCCGCGAGGTGCTCATACAGGACGAACTGAGCCTCGAACAGCTCATCGCCTCCCTCCGTTAACCCGTCCGGTAAACTGCGGCACCGCCACAGTCCCCCAGTCCGGTAAACTGCGGCATTGCCGCAGTCCCCGCAAAGCCAACAAACCCCAACTAATTATAATTTATTAACTCTCAAATCAATAGTTTATGAACGACAACAAAGTGATGAATCGCGCAGCGGATAACATCCGTATCCTCGCTGCCGCAATGGTAGAAAAAGCAAAGAGTGGTCACCCCGGCGGTGCTATGGGTGGTGCTGACTTTATCAACACCCTCTACAGCGAGTTCCTGGTCTACGACCCCGAGAATCCTTCATGGGAAGGCCGCGACCGCTTCTTCCTCGACCCAGGCCACATGGCTCCGATGCTCTACAGCCAGCTCGCCCTCATCGGCAAGTACACGCTCGACGACCTGAAGAACCTGCGCCAGTGGGGCAGCGTCACTCCCGGACACCCCGAGCGCGAGATTGAGCGCGGCATCGAGAACACCTCTGGTCCTCTCGGACAGGGTCATACCTTCGCCGTCGGCGCTGCCATCGCCGCCAAGTTCCTGAAGGCTCGTCTGGGCAACGTGATGAACCAGACCATCTACGCCTACATCAGCGACGGTGGCGTGCAGGAGGAGATTTCGCAGGGCGCAGGACGTATTGCCGGTAACCTCGGTCTCGACAACCTCATCATGTTCTACGACGCCAACGACATCCAGCTCTCCACGAAGACCGAGGTGGTGACTTGCGAGGACACCGCTAAGAAATACGAGGCATGGGGATGGTACGTGCAGAAGATCGACGGCAACAACGTTGACCAGATCCGCGAGGCCATCAAGAAGGCACAGGCTGAGAAGGAGCGTCCTTCACTTATTATCGGACATTGCGTCATGGGTAAGGGTGCCCGCAAGGCCGACGGCTCTTCCTACGAGAGCAACTGCGCTACGCACGGTGCACCGCTCGGCGGCGACAACTTCGTGCAGACCATGAAGAATCTCGGTGCCGATCCCGAGAATCCCTTCGTGATATTCCCCGAGGTGCAGGAGCTGTATGCCAACCGCGCCAAGGAGCTGCGCAAGATTTGCGACGAGCGTTATGCTGAGAAGGCTGAGTGGGCCAAGGGTCATCCCGTTCAGGCTAAGCAAATGGAGGAGTGGTTCAGCGGCAAAGCTCCCGTCATCGACTGGTCGAAGGTGGAGCAGAAGGCCGGAAGTGCTACCCGCAGCGCCTCTGCCGCCGTTCTCGGTCAGCTGGCTGAACAGGTGCCTAACATGATTTGCGCTTCTGCCGACCTTTCGAACTCCGACAATACCAACGGCTTCCTGAAGAAGACGCACGACATCGTTCGCGGCGACTTCAGCGGTGCCTTCTTCGAGGCTGGTGTGGCCGAGCTGACCATGGCTTGCTGCTGCATCGGTATGGCTCTGCACGGTGGTGTCATCCCCGCCTGCGGCACCTTCTTCGTGTTCAGCGACTACATGAAGCCCGCCGTCCGTATGGCTGCCCTGATGGAGCTGCCCGTGAAGTTCATCTGGACACACGATGCCTTCCGCGTGGGTGAGGACGGTCCTACCCACGAGCCTGTTGAGCAGGAGGCACAGATCCGCCTGATGGAGAAGCTGAAGAACCACCACGGCAAGAACAGCGTGCTCGTTGTCCGTCCCGCCGATGCCGAGGAGACCACCGTCTGCTGGCGCATGGCTATGGAGAACACCGACACCCCGACGGCTCTTATCTTCTCGCGTCAGAACATCGAGATGCTGCCCGAGGGCAACGACTACAGCCAGGCCACCAAGGGTGCCTACGTCGTCGCCGGCTCTGCCGAGGACTACGATGTCATCCTCCTCGCCTCTGGTTCTGAAGTCTCGACGCTCGAGGCCGGTGCCAAGCTGCTTGCTGCTGACGGCATCAAGACCCGCGTGGTGAGCGTTCCTTCCGAGGGTCTCTTCCGCGCCCAGCCGAATGAGTACCAGCAGGCCGTCCTGCCCGCTGGCAAGAAGAAGTTCGGTCTTACCGCTGGTCTGCCCGTCAACCTCGAAGGCCTGGTAGGTGCCGACGGCACCGTCTGGGGTCTCGAGAGCTTCGGCTTCAGCGCTCCCTACAAGGTGCTCGACGAGAAGCTCGGATTCACCGGCCAGAACGTCTACGACCAGGTTAAGAAGCTGCTGGCTTAACCTTTAACACGAATTGCCACGAATTGACCACTAATTTTCATTAATTCTAATTAAAAAGAGGCAGAATTACAGAAGTTCTGCCTCTTTTTTCGTAATTTCGTTGGAAGTTTGAAAAAAAGTTTGTATTTTTGCACGCAATAATTGCAAGCAATATGACTACACAAACCATGGCCCAACAAATAGCCGAGTATTTCAAGACACAACCTGTCTTGAAAGCTTGGATTTTCGGGTCTTACTCAAGGGGGGAGCAGCGGGAAGATTCAGACGTTGACATTTTGATCCTCCCTGATAAGTCACAGCATTTCAGTCTTTTCACCCTTAGCGGCATGTACGAGGATTTGAAAGATTTGCTTGGATGCGAGGTCGATTTGATTACCGACGGCGGATTGATGCCCTTTGCCCGTGAGAGTGCCGACCGTGACAAAATCCTCATATATGAGAGAGCAGCGTAACGACCCGAAGCGTCTGCGTGACATTCTGCAGGCCATAGACACGATATTCCAATATGTGGATGGGCAAGACAAGCAAGAATTCCTTGCCGACAAGAAATCGTATCATGCTGTCATATACAACATCATGATAATAGGTGAAGCCGCAAATATGCTTACATTCCAATTCCGAGAAAAACATTCTGAGCTGAAATGGCGGCAGATAACAAATATGCGTAATTTCCTGATTCACGGCTATCACAACGTTGAGGAGGATCTTGTATGGGAAGCTATTGCTGTTGACCTCCAGCCTATTCGCGAGAAAATAGCCTTGTTCCTGGACGAGATAGAGTCTAAGTAAAACTCCTTTTTCTATCTTACAGAATGAGTTCGCCTTGCCGAGCACTCTCCAGCATCTTGTAGTAGGCCGTCCTGCCTTGCTCCTTTATGCTCGCGGAGGAGATGAATGAATTCTGCTCTTTTGTCATGCTGTGTCTTTGAAATTCGGTACATAGTTACCACAAATATTCCTAATTGTGGCGCCTTTGTACAAAAAACTTTGTTTGGAAGGTGTTTTTTTACTTATCTTCCCAACTTTTTTCTCTTTTCTCCCTCTTTTTACGTAAAAACGGTTCAATAAAACCAATCGCAGTAATGATTAGGTATAGGGGATAAGTGGCACTTATCTCCATACTGGGAATTTTCTTACTTACCCCAAAGAGTGAGAAAACAGCCAAAAACTTTGGCAGTTTCGCTTTTTATTGTTAATTTTGCACTCAAAATCATTAATTATCCTCTAACTAAAGGATGAGAATATTCATTGATATATTCCATGCTTATTCTTATTTTCTCTAAAAAACCTAAAAAACATGAAAGCAAAGTATTCCTATCTTCTATTGTTATTCTTAGCCGTTCTAATGCCTATGAAGGGCTTGGCAGAAGAAGCTTACGCTGTCTTGAAGAACTACAATGACACGCTGACTTTTTATTATGATGATTTGAAAAACAATCGTAAAGGCGTAAAAACATTCGTGGTTGAAAAGGCATTTAACGGATATCCTGGATGGAATTCGATTTGCGAAAAAGAAATTAAGTATGTCAAGTTTGACCCATCCTTTGTTAACTTTAAGCCGACATCAACAGGAAAGTGGTTTAAAGGTTGCATTTATTTAGCTGGTATTTATGGTTTACGCTATTTAAATACATCCTATGTGAATAATATGCGCGAAATGTTCGCTTACTGCTCAAGATTGAATACACTAGACTTGAGCTATATGGATAATCACAATGTAACAAACATGGATGATATGTTTTATGATTGTACTTGTCTAACTACAATTTATGCCAGCGAACTATGGAATCCGAATAATGCTCGGTCAAGTAAGAGTATGTTTACTATGTGTGATGCGCTTGTAGGAGGCATGGGAACGAAACATTCAAGAAGTCACAATAATGGAGATTATGCTCATATCGACGGCGGACCTGCTAATCCGGGCTATTTCACCTACAAAAAAATAGAAGAAGATGTTCCTGAGGAAATAAAAGAGATTATTCCTTCCGATGGAGGCAAAGGGCAGACGAGCGGTGCATACGCCGTATTGAACAACGGTACACTATCATTCTATTACGACAACAATCGAAGTAGTAAGACTGGCACGGTGTATGACATTTATACATCATACACAGGTTACCCTGATTGGGCGAAGGATAGCCTTAGCATTACTAAGGCGGTGCTCAATGTCTCGTTTATTAACTACAAGCCAACGTGCACAGCATACTGGTTCTCCTGCTGCCCCAAGATGACTGAGATAGATGGACTGGACAGGTTGGACACTCGAAATGTGACGGATATGCGATACATGTTCTATAACTGCCGTTCTTTGAGAAAGCTTGACACAGGCGACTTCCTGACCAGCAGGGTAACGGACATGAGCAACATGTTCAGCGGTTGCTATGAACTGAGCAGCGTTGACGTGACGTGTTTTAATACCTCTAACGTTACTACGATGGAGGCTATGTTTAAGGACTGCCGCTTGCTGACGGAGATAGACGTGACTGGCTTCGAGACAAAAAACGTCAGCTCTATGGCTCACATGTTCAGGGGCTGCAGCAGCCTTATCGAGGTTAACCTGAAGAACATGAGCATCGCCAATCTGACCAATACCTACGCGATGTTCTACGACTGTAAGGTCCTGACAACCATCTACTCCAACACGGACTGGAGTGCGGGCAGCATAACCAATAGTGACTACATGTTCGGCCAATGCTTGAAACTGAAGGGCGGTAATGGCACACTCTTCGATGCCAGCAACACCAATAAGGTCTACGCCATTCCCGACGGTGGTGCCAGCTGCCCAGGCTATTTCACGATGCGCAACGGCAGCGGCACGCCAGGAGGCAATGTCGGCAGCAATGGTGCACCTGTCTATGCTGTACTCAACAACGGCACGCTGACGTTCTATTGTGACAACCTTTGGAGTAGCCGGCCTGGTGCCAGATACAACATTGACGACCAAAACTACAGCTATAACGACCAGTTGCGTAGCTATCGCACCATGCCGGAATGGATAGAGGACAGATATTTTATTAGACGTGCAGTGTTCGACCCGTCGTTTGCCAACTACAAACCCAAAAGCACCGTCTGCTGGTTCTACAGCTGTCAGAACCTGACTGCCATTGAGGGCATGGAGTACCTGAACACTTCTGAGGTGACCAATATGTCGGCCATGTTCCGCTTCTGTTATGCACTTACTGATGTCGACGTGAGCCACATGGATACCCACAACGTAACTGACATGAGCTTCGTCTTCTGCTACTGTGAGTCGTTGAAAAATATTGATGTCAGTGCTTTTAACACGGAAAAAGTAACAAATCTGGAACACATGTTCCACACTTGTCCAGTAAATACGCTCGACTTAAGGAATTTTGAAACATCAAAAGTCACGAACACGAACACTATGTTTGCGGTATGCAAAAGCCTGAAGACCATCTATGCCAAAAGAGACAAATGGAACACCGATAGTGTGACTAATAGTTCATGGATGTTTACAGAATGCGGTTCTTTAGTTGGTGGCCAGGGGACGAAGTTCGATCCGAACCATACCGATAAGGAATATGCCATTATTGATGGAGGATTGTGTGATCCTGGTTATCTCACTGGCGATGCTGTCGACCTACCGCGTGAGGCCTACGCTGTCTATAAAGATAGCGTGCTGACATTCTATTATGACACAAATATTAATTGTAGGGAAGGAGAGATTTATACCTCTGATAAATTCAAACCTCGCCTAGGCTGGGCTGGAGTCATGAGTAGTATTAAAACAGTAGTATTTGATACGTCTTTCAAGAATTATGACCAATTGGCAACAACACGCAGCTGGTTCAAAAATTGCTCTTTAGAACAATTCGTAGGTATAGAAAATCTTGTTACAACAAATGTCACAGACATGAGCTACATGTTCTATAGCTGCCGCAAACTGACGAGCCTCAATGTGAGCGAATTCAAGACCGACAACGTGACGGACATGAGATGGATGTTCACTGACTGCAGTGGCCTAACAAGACTCGACTTGAACGGTTTCAAGACCGACAACGTGACGAGCATGGAAGGCATGTTCAATTTTTGCTTCCGCCTTACGAGCCTCGACGTGAGTGGCTTCAGGACCGGCAACGTAATGAATATGAGGGGCATGTTCTGCGGCTGCAAAGGCCTGACGAATCTTGACGTGAGCGGCTTCAAGACCGACAACGTGACGAATATGGACGCGATATTCTCCGGCTGCTCCGGCCTGACGAGCCAGGATCTTAGCGGCTTCAAGACCAACAACGTGTTGGGAATGAACAATATGTTCTCCGGCTGCTCCGGCCTGACAAGCCTGGATCTTAGCGGCTTCAGGACCGGCAACGTAATGAATATGAGCGGCATGTTCTATGACTGCTCCGGCCTGACAAGCCTGGATTTAAGCAGCTTCGATACTTCTAAAGTGACACACATGACCAGCATGTTTGAAAACTGCTCCGGCCTGACGAGCCTTGACGTTAGTGGCTTCAAGACTGACAAGGTGACGGACATGGGAGGCATGTTTGAAGGCTGCTCCAGCCTGACGAACCTTGACGTGAGTGGTTTCAAGACTGACAAAGTGGAGGAAATGCGCACCATGTTTTCCGGCTGCTCCAGCCTGACGAGCCTCGACGTGAGCGGCTTCAAGACTGACAACGTGATGCACATGAGCTACATGTTCTCTGGCTGCTCCGGCCTGACAAGCCTCGAAGTGAGCGGATTCAAGACCGACAACGTGACGCACATGACCAGCATGTTTGAAAACTGCTCTGGCCTAACTACCATCTATGCCAGCGACGGTTGGAGCACAGAAAACGTGGCATTTGGAGGTGATATGTTCACCAACTGTACGAACCTCATTGGCGGACAGGGAACGGCCTACGACTCATCGCATACCGATTGTTCCTACGCCCACGTTGATGGTGGCCCGTCGAATCCCGGCTACTTCACCTACAAGAGTGCATCGTGCGACGTGAACGGCGACGGTAGCGTTGATGTTGCTGACATTGCTTCTGTCATCGACGTGATGGCTGGCAAGGGCAATGCAGCCACAAAGAATGCAGCCGACGTCAACGGCGACGGAAATGTAGATGTGGCCGATATTGCCACCGTTATCGACAAGATGGCTTCAAGTTCAAGGCTGGCGGGTGAGGATGAATAACTACCACCGAATATGAATGTTATAGACATACAAGAACAACTCAAAAGCAAATTGTCATGAAAAATAAACTATTTCTTTTTTTTATTCCTGCTGTCAGTGACGGCAACCCAACAGCGTGGCGAGCATGGGAAATTCTTGGCCATGCGACATTTTATTTGTAATTTTGCCGCAAAATCTGCGGCGTTATCCGTATGACATCGTCGCATAACAATAGAAAAGATGTATTTATATGAGCATGACAATTGGACGGATTTCCGTTGGGATGACAGGGAAGTGGCCCTGCTGTTGGACGAGGTGACACGTGAGCAGGGGAAACTGTTTGGGCGGCTGGGCGGCCTTGGATTCGAGAGTCAGCTTCAGGCCACTGCAGAGAACCTGACGCGTGACGTTGTGTTTTCGTCTGAAATAGAGGGCATACAGCTCAATGCCGATGCCGTGCGGTCGTCTGTCGCCCGCCGGTTAGGCTTAGAGAACGTGAAACAGACGGCACCGTCGCATTACATTGACGCCGTAGTGGCCGTAATGGTCGAGGCCATGGAGCACTACGACCAGCCGCTGACCAAGGAGAAACTCTGCGCCTGGCAGTCGGCGTTCTTCCCGATGGGTTACAGTGAGGGAGCACAGATTGAGGTGGGCAGATACCGCACCCATGAGGAGCACATCGTGTCCGGTTATCTCGGTCGTGAGCGCATCCACTACATCGCCCCGGCTCCTGAACGCGTGGAAGACGAAATGAGGCGGTTCATCGACTGGTTCAATGCCGACAAGCCCCTCTCCCCAGTCATCCGCTCCGCCATCGTCCACCTGTGGTTCGTGTCCGTACACCCTTTCGAGGACGGTAACGGGCGTCTGGCGCGTATCCTTGGCGACATGTGGCTTGCACGTGGCGATAAAAGCCGTTTCCGGTTCTACAACATCTCATCGGAAATCAACCGCGACAAGAAACACTATTACGAGAGGCTGGAACGCGCACAGCATGGCGACGGCGACATTACCGAATGGCTCGTGTGGTATTTGCATACGCTGTTGCGCTCCATTCAGGAGGCCAGTGCGCTGGTGAGCACTGTGCTCAACAAGAGTCTTTTCTGGCTTCATGCTGCCAGTATCTCGATGACTGAGCGACAGACGCAGACGCTGAACCGATTCCTCGACGGCTACGAGGCAAAGATTACCTCAAAGAGCTGGGCCGACCTGAACAAATGCTCGAAAGACACCGCCATACGCGACATTCAGGACTTGGTGCAGAAGGGCATCCTGCGCGAGGACATTCCCGGTGCCAAGCGTCCCAGCTACTCCATCTGTTATGGCGCAGATAACACAAGCATCGCCCATCTCTTTTCAAACATCGCCATCGTTAATACAGGCGATGGTGAGCACTACTCGTCTGATGATTTCTATCTAACGGCAATCTTCAAGGGAGAACCTATCCGCGAGCGCATCCTGCGGTTGGATGCAGAACGTTACCAAAGGGGAGATTTACCTTTAGCTCATCTGTTGGACAAGTATCTCTCTTACAAGGTACTCGACGAGAACTCGGCTTTTTATGCCAGAACGCCTACAAGTAGGTGAAGAAGCTGCTCTAAGCCTCCTTCTATGTTGCATTCCAAATTTTCGTTTCATTTTTATTTCTATTTAACGTTGTGTATCAACTATTTACGATTTGTTTGCTTTTGGACGAGGAAAAAC
>CAJOEC010000101.1 GCA_905233425.1 uncultured Prevotella sp.
ATAACCCTGTCACCATACCCAGGGCGCTGCCCTGGGCTGTTATCTCGCTGGCCTTTCAGGCCGCTGCTGCGCATTGTTCCCATACTTGCGAAACTTGAAATAATAATTATTGATTACCCGCAATCAGGTGATAACGCCCCACAATCAGGTGATAACGCCCCGAAGGGGCAATGAGCCATCAGCCCAGGGCATCGCCCTGGGTGGCAGGACGAGTGACCAACGCCCTGAAAGGGCAAAAACCTTGGACGGAGGCGTTGCCTCCTACTCATTCTTTTGCCCCTACAGGGCGTGGCTGTGCACCCTCTATACCCATGGCGATGCCCTGGGCTATTAGCTTGCTGGCCTTTCAGGCCGCCTATCGGGTACATGCGGATAATCATTATTATAAATATTCGTGGGACAAATTATTCATATTATTCACATTCGTTTCCATAAAAGGGCATTTTCGTTATAATGCGTTTAGCCCAATACCGCAGCAGAATGCCAAAGTACCGGGGGATGGCTTGAAAAGGTCTTGGGAGGCCCAAAAAGTTCGCGCCGTGCGAACTCGGAGTCCGCCCGGCGCGAACTGGGAGTTCGCACGGGCCGAACTGGGAGTCCGCGCCGGGCGGACTTTTTGGCATGTCGGAGACGTCAAGAGATGCCTGCGGCTACACAGTAGGGACGCGACGTGTCGCGTCCGAGATGTGGACGCGACGTGTCGCGTCCGAGATGTGGACGCGACGTGTCGCGTCCCTACAACCGCCGTGCCTTTGGCACCTCTTGCCAAACTCACAGGACTGAGTTACCGTGCACCGTGACGATTATTAAAAAGAGTGAAAAATTTGGAGGAATAAAAATAAAGTGTTACCTTTGCACCCGCAAACCGCAAATGGTGCGTTGGATGAGTGGCTTAGTCAACGGTCTGCAAAACCGTCTACGGCGGTTCGAATCCGCCACGCACCTCTAAGAGAACTCCCGACGATGACTTTGGGAGTTTTTCTTTTATATATAATTATTGTATATGGGAGACAACAGCGGTAGAGTGCATAAGGCCATCGTCAACGTGAAAGTGAACATGCTGTTCTATGTCGTGGCGGTGTTCCTGGCCTTCTTCTCGCGCAAGATTTTCCTCGACTGCCTCGGAACAGAGTTCATGGGCCTCACCGGCACGCTGGCCAGCATACTGGGCTACCTCAACCTGGCCGAGCTGGGCATAGTGCAATGTGTGAACTTCTTCCTCTACAAGCCTTTGCAGCAGGGCGACCGCCAGAAGACCACGGAGATAATGTCGCTCATGGGCTACCTCTACCGCTGCATAGGGCTGGCCATACTTGTGGGCGGCATTGCCGTCAGCCTTTTCTTCCCACTGATCTTCGGAAAGACGGCGATAAGCCTGGGCATTGTCTATTTCGCGTTCTACTCCTTCCTCAGCTCGTCGCTGATGGGCTATTTCATCAACTACCGCCAGGTGCTGCTCGTCGCCGACCAGAAGAACTATCTCGTGGCCATCTATTTCCAGACGGCGACAATAGCCAAGACGGTGGCACAGATAGGCGTGGCCTACTGGCTTGGCGACGTCTACCTCTGGGCCGCCCTTGAGGTGGTGTTCGGACTGGTGGGGTGCATAGTGCTCAACTGGAAGATTAACCGCGAATACCCCTGGCTCATGGCCGACAAGTCGAAGGGACGCGGGCTGCTGAAGAAATATCCCGAGGTGCTGACGTATATACGACAGATATTCATCCACAAGATCAAGGACTTCATGCTCAACCGCAGCGACGAGCTGTTTGTCTTCATCTTCGTGTCGCTGAAGATGGTGGCCTACTACGGCAACTATCTGCTCATCATCACCAAGGTGACATCAATGCTCACACAAGCGGCGTCGAGCGTGAGCGCAAGCATAGGCAACCTTGTGGCCGAGGGCAACCGTGAGCGTACGATGCAGGTGTTCTGGGAGTTCACCACCACACAGCACATCGTGGCCGGCGTGTTCTGCTTTGCCCTCTACACCCTTATGGAACCGCTCATCGCCGTGTGGCTCGGGCCGGAATACGTCATGGACCACACCATTCTCGTACTCCTCGTCATCTTCGTCTACATTTCCAACTCCCGACGGGCAAACGACTATTTCAGCCATTCCTACGGACTCTACGCCGATATATGGGCGGCATGGGTCGAGCTGGGCATCAACGTGGGTGTGACCATCGTGTGCGGATGGCTGTGGGGCATCACGGGCATACTCATTGGCAAGATTGCCAGTCTGCTGCCCATCGTCGTGGTGTGGAAACCCTATTACCTCTTCAAGTCGGGGTTCCGTCTGCCAGTGGCTGACTACTGGCGCGGGGCAATACGCAACTATGGGGTCTTCGCCGTGGCATTCGCCGTGGCCGTGGCAATAGCGAAGCGATTGCCCATCGACCCATACGTGGGCTACGCCAACCTGGCACTCTACGCCGCAGCAACCGTCACTATCTTCGTCGTTCTCGACGTGGGTGGCAATATCGCCTTGGCACCAGGGGCGAAGGAACTGGTGAGAAGAATCAGGAAAGTGAAAAGTGAATAATCTGCTACCACATCTGTATATGTAATATGGCCTACGAATTGACGATATTCACCCCAACGTACAACCGTGCACACACGTTGCCCCGGCTGTACCAGAGCTTGTGCGAACAGGACAACAAGGGTTTTGTGTGGCTTGTCGTCGACGACGGGTCTACCGACGGGACGCAGCAGTTGATCGAGCGGTGGAGACAGGAGGGGAAAATCGACATAGTGTACTTCCGTCAGGAAAATGGAGGCAAGATGCGAGCACATAACAAGGGCGTGGAGCTATGCCAGACCGAACTGTTCGTCTGCATCGACTCCGACGACTACCTCGCCACGCCCCATGCCGTGGCAGATGTCCTCGACTTCTGGGACGACAATGCCGACATAACACGACGTGACGACATCAGCGGCATGGTGTCCTACCGCAAGATGACGAACAGGCCGCATACACAATTCCCGGACGGGGTGCAGACTGCCACTCTCGAAGAACTTTACAACCAAGGCTTTAGGGGCGAGACAACGCTGGTGCTCAAGACCAGCATACTGCGCCGCTACCCCTTCCCGGTGGAAGAGGGGGAAAAGTTTGTGACAGAGTCGATTGTCTACGACTTGCTCGACCAGCACTATAAGTTGCTCGTCTTCCGCCACTACACTCAGGTGTGTGAGTATCTGGCCGACGGATACAGCGCAAACGGAATGGACGTGATGCTGAAAAACCCACGTGGCTACCGCAGATTCTACAACCAGAGGGTGGCGTTAGGAAAAGGTAGTGTAAGGTATGACACAAAGATGTTTATCGCCCTGTCGCTATTCATAGCCGACGGGAAAATGTTTTCCATGGCAAGCAACAAGTGGCTTACCCTGCTCTACTTCCCCATGGGGCTGTATCAATACTGGAAATTGAAAAGGGGGAAATGGTAATATTTCCCGCTATAATCACGGGCTGCGGATTACTCTCTGCTGCCAAGGATTTCATCGATGGTGGCCGCCGGCTTGCGGGCCATCGCCTGTTCAACGGCCTTGACATTGGCATCGGTGAAAATCTTCCTGCCCATGACTCGGTTCACAACATACTGGATCCTCGCTATATGGCCGTCGGAGGATTCGGTTTCGCCAATGGGATAGACGCTGAGGAGGAAGAACCCTATACAGTCGGGCACAATATACTCACGGGTCATCATCGCCCGCTGCCTGTCGGTGTAGCCGTAGCGAAGGTAGACGGGATAGTCGGTGCCCAGGTATTTGTCGAGAGAGATACCAAGCATACCCTCGCCCACGACTATGCTCTGGTCCAACGAGCCTATCTGTGTGTAGACGCTGGGCAGGTGGAGTGAGGGACTCATTTCCGACAGTCTGCCGAAAGCCGTGGTGAGCTGGTCTTCCAAGTCGCTAACGTCGGAATACTGTGCCTCGACATCGGCCATGAGCACCTGAAGCGTACTGTCCTGGAAGAAAGAGAGGAAGCGCGTGGTGATGTCTGGCTCGTCGACACGTCCCAACTGGAGAACGTTTTCAATGAGCATCCGCGTCTGCACGGGGTACTCGGTCTTCATCTGCTGGAGGGCGGCAATGTCGAGCGACGTGAGGAAATGACGCTCCAAGCGGTCGTAACGCTCAATAGCGACCTTGCCGTCGCCATCGTCATTGCCCGAATTGCTCAGATGCCATTGGCAACTGACACATGCCAGCATGATGGAAAAGAGAATGAAATATATCTTTCGCACTTAATTTCGTTTTATGTCTGTTAAATTCCGCGGCAAAATTACTAAAAATCCTTGAATTAACCAAATTTTAACCTAAAATATTTAAACAAAAACGTCATTTTTCTCTCTTTTTCGTAATTTTGGGGCAAAACAAACACCAACATGAGACATTTTCTCCTTTTTTCATTGTTTTTATCTGCCGTTCCCCTCCTCCGGGGAGGAGGGGTGCCCGAAGGGCGGGGTGGTAGCGAAACCACACTTACCGTCAGCGTAAAGAACCCCTCCGACATGCCCCGCACAGACCAGCCCGTTGTCATCCCACTCCAAAATTACGGCTACGTAGCCTCTGCCCTCGTCACGCATACAACAGAGATTCCCTGCCAGCTCGACGACCTTGACCAGGACGACGACTTCGACGAGCTTTGCTTCCTGGCCGACCTCGCGCCAAACGAGACCAAGACCTACACCGTCACCCTCTCTTCCGAGGGCGAGCCACGCCCCTACCCTGCCCGCGTCTATGCCGAGATGGTCATGGGCAACAAGAACGTGAAGGAGAAAAACAAGCAGAACAACTTCATCGAGTCGATAACAGCACGCGGCGACTGCGCATACTCCTACAACCTGCAGCACCACCACGGCGTTGACTTCGAGAGCGAACTGAACGGCATACGCATATATTTCGACCAAAGGCAGACACTCGACCTCTACGGAAAGTTCAAAAAACGGCTGGAACTGCAAGACACACAGTTCTATACGAGCGAAGAGCAGAAGGCACAAGGTTATGGCGACGACGTGCTGTGGGTGGGCAACACCTTCGGCCTCGGAGCCTTCCGTGGATGGGACGGCCAGCAGCCCACGATGATCGACCCCGTGCGAAGCCGCACCCAGCGCGTCATCAGCTACGGCCCACTGCGCACCATCGTCGAGGTCATCGACCGCGGATGGCAGCTGCCTCAACACTCAACTCTCAACTCTCAACCCTCATCTCTCAACCCTCAACACTCATCTCTCAACACTAAACTCTCATCTCTCAACACTCAACTCTCAACTCTCAACACTCAACTCTCAACTCTCAACACTCAACTCTCAACTCTCAACACTCAACTCTCAACTCTCAACACTCAGATAAACATGACCCTCCGCTACACCCAGTATGCCGGCCACCGCGACACCGACGTCGACGTATTCTTCAACCGCGACGCCTCCCAATACCGCTTCTCAACCGGCATCATCAACGTAAAAGGTTCCGTGGAGTTCAGCGACCACCGTGGTCTCCGCGCCTGTTGGGGCACCGACTACCCCTCCACCGACACGCTGAAATGGAAGCGCGAGACCGTCGGCCTCGCCGTCCTCATCCCCCAACAGCACATCGTCAGCGAGGAACCCGCCAACAAGGACAACTACGCCTTCGTCGTAGCCCCGCAAAAAACGCCAACTGACGATCTCCAATCTCCAGTCACCCAACACCAATCTTCAATGTCCTACAAAATAGCCTACTGCTCCGACAACGAGACCTTCGGCTACCACAGCTCCAACGACTGGTTCGACTGGCTTAAACTCTGGCGAAAGGAGGTCGACACTCCTGTCATCATAGAAATCAAGGAATAAGAAAACCGACCAACCCGCATTATAAATATTTTGGAAACGAATTTGAATAATTATCATAATTTCGCCCACGAATTTGATTAATAATTTTTATTTCGCCCACGAATTTGAATAATAATTATAATTATTTGTGGAATAAATTATTCACATTATTCACATTCGTTTCCAAAAATCATTACCGTTAATGTCACAATGTCACACCGTAACTAACAGATATTCAGCATGTGTGACATTGTGACATTAAAATCACAAAAAAAAAACATCAGTAGAGGTGGCCAATAATATCACCCAACCACATCTTTTGGAAAAATCCCCGACTCCAAGTGAATGAAGCCGGGGATGGAAGTATTATCTTCCCGTCACCTTCCTAACCACGGTCTGCCCGTTGTTGGTAGTCACGCTGATAATGTAGCTCTCTGCCTTTGGCACCTTCACACGTGTAGGGGCAGGCCCCGTGCCAGCCCGCAATTCCCCTGTGTCCTCGATTCTGCCAACTTTTCTGCTTACCAGCTCACGCCCTAACAAGTCATACACCCGCACCGTGCAGCCCTCGGCACCCGTGATGGTCAGCACGCCGTCAGCATACTCAGCCTCGATGCGTAGGTCGGTCTTTACTTCAGATATGCCTTGTTCGTTACCCTCCACGGTGTATGTGTAGGTCACCACCTCGCTGTCATCCATTCCCTGACGCACGGCGATGGCTTTCACCGTCACCTCTCCGCCAGGCAATGTGAACGGCTCTGTGTACTTCTTACGCGTTGTTGAGTCGCAGGGGCAGGAACCGTCGAGTTTGTAATAGATAGTAGCCCCCGGCGTATTACACGTCAGCCACAGCAGATAGCCAGCCTCAATGATGCTGCCGCTGCGCTTCGAAGCCTTCGGTGTCTTCACCACTTTCTCATGCAGCACCACGTTCACCTCCACATATTTCTCTATGTCCATGCCGTCAAGCTGTAGGTGCAGCGAGCTGCTGCCCGGCAGATTGCCGTTCACGGTGATGGTGGCCTTGCCCTGGTCGTTGAGTGTCACGCTCTGCTCCACAGTGGTGGCAATCATCGTTGATATAGAGTTGACGCTCACCGTCCGCCCCTTCGCAGCAGCGGCAGGCAGTACGGCAATTTCCAAGAGGCCATTGCCCTGATAGTCCACGGCGATGATGCTGTCACATTCGAAGCCCTTTATATCCGGCTCAATCTTCACCTTGGCCACAAAGTCGGCATCCATCTGCTTGTCGGCATAGCTCTCCACCTCCTTCTTCACGGTGATGATTACCTCGTCCGAGGTCTTGAAAGCTGTCGAGGGCACGAACTTTACCTTCGAGGCATACACCTTCTGGTTGTACGGGTCTTCCTCTAAGTTCAGCATCTCCACGTCGCCGCTGGCGTCCTTCCCGTTTACAGTGGCACTTAACCGTCCGCTCATCTCCAAGGTGGCGGGCTTCATATACTTGCTGAAGTCGAGCGTGATGCCGCTCTCCATACCACTGGCCTTCACCACCGTAGGAGCAACAGCCTCCGACATCGGAATGTTGATTTCTAATTGTGGCGGTGGCACGGGCAGCCAGTTCGTATGCGTTGTCTCATAGCCCGACTTCTCAAACCTCACTTGCCACATTCCCTGCGGTACGTCCCACTGATACAGTCCCGTCTCGTCTGTCACCTGCGGGTTCACCTGAGAGAAGTCCGCAGCATCCCACTTCGTCGGCTTCTCCTGGTCAAAGTAAATCGTTGCCGTCACACCCTCCACACGGTTTGTGGGAACGGCCTCGTAGACGTAACCAGAGGGATCATGGATTGGAATAAGATCATCGAGGGAAGGTTCAAGCCCTGTAGGGCTTCCTTCTGAGTAATCATCATCAGGGTTGTCATCAGGGTTGTCATCAGGGTTGTCATCAGGGTTGTCATCAGGGTTGTCATCTGTTTTTTTATTACATTTCAAAGCATCTAATCTCGCACGATGTTGGAATCTCATTCTTTCCCATCTGTTTGTCTCCCAGAACTTGTTCACGTCATTGATGACACCAACCCATAAGGACCCGACCCACAATATCGCCGCATCCTGGGGTCTAAAATCTCTAAGTGCCACTATGTCGGCTAATGTTTTAATGACATCCATGCCGACAATACTTGCATTATGAATTGCAACAGTACCAGCATCCCATATCAAGTCGTTGTAGAGTCTTGTTGCCCCCTCCTCATTACCTTTACATGGCATCTTTCGTGCTGCTTCTTCGACATCGTTGATCATCATCTGCAAATCAATTAATCCCACATTAGCCGAGTTAACCAAATTAAAGATGTCAACTATTGCGCCGAGACCTCCACCTAATTTACCTAACAATCTCATAAATCCTGTGGGAATTGTACCATTACAGTTTACTGGAAGAGCTTCAACAATGGGCCTAAGTCTGCTTATAGCATTATTTAAACCTGTTGCTTGGGCGGTATGTGTCTGTCTCAATATTTCCGCTCTATGCAATGAAGCTTGATATGCGAAATAATTATTTGCAGACATATGTGCATTATTTTCATTCAAGAGTTGTAAATAACCACGTAAACCGGCAATGTCAGCCTCATCTTGCGCTATTAGAAGATTGATAGCGGCCTCTTGGGCAACAAGTCTTTCTAAATGCCAATTAATGATAATTCTTGCCGCTTGATAAACACAGTTGGTTAAATCGATGATTTGTTTATAATATGTCAGATACTCGCGTAGTTCCGCATCATTATTGGGTACATTTATACTGCGTTTTATTATTAAGTTGCCTAGATTCTTCAATGAGTTAAAGCAAGGTGCCATTGTTCGATTCCACGGATTATTTGGATCAAGATCAACTAATGGTGCAAAACTTCTTGACTCTTCATTTTCATTAATTGAACACGTAAAACTATATTCAGTGAGTGTTCCCATATCTATGTATAAACTCCTATCCGTTGCGATGCATACAAGCAATTTGGTGCCATCGGTCATATTGATGGCCGTATATCCGTCATTCAATAATGCTTGTTCATCGACACTCTCTAGTTTCCTCACGCTATACTGATAGGTTCCAGCCTCGTTTTCTTTCATGGCATTGAATGAGCCTTGTGGCATTTCTTGACCTGCAATGCTTGTGTCTATCATTAAATCTGCAAGAATAGAGTCATGGCCGTCTCCCTGCACATAGGCTAACCATTCCTCAAACTCTTCCCAGCGCTGTTCACTATTAACCACAATCTGTTCCAAAGTGACATCATTATTCGTAACCGATAAGCTTACGGGAATATTGTTAAGGAGTTTCATGAGCAGCTCGTCGGCTTTGTTCCGATTGAAGTCATCACTTTGAGTCAGTGCTACTAACTCAGCATAAATGGCCTCGTCTTCAAGTGGCTCTACTTTTATATCAAGCCATGTGTTTATTTCTGCTGCTTCGGTCTTTGCATCTTCAAAGGTTTGAGTTACCAATGTCATTTCATCGTCTATATATTGCCTGTCTACCAGTGCCTCTGTTCCATCAGTATTTGCCATTACCTCTATTCCCAAATTCACTGGCAAGTTATTCGATTCGAACTTGCTGACAGCCACCCAGCGGCTAAGTTTTTCGTCGAAGAAACCTTTCAGCTTGCGTACATTCTTGGTAGTGGTATGCACATAGAAATTCACTCCGCTAACCGTTGTCGTATCATTGGCAGTGAGGTCAGCAACGAAGGTGAAGTCCGTAGCTGTGTAGAAACTGTAGTTTGTGCTACTCGTCTTGCCTGTCTCAAAATCAAACACCACGTCTATCTGTTTCTTCATCCAGGCATTGTAAAACGACATGGTCACCGACTTTGCCTTAACTTGATTCATATCATAATAGCACTCCTTCGATTCCGTCGTTGCCTTGATGCCATCTGCGGTATGGTACTTGGCAAAGATTTCATGGGTCGAGAGGTTATAGGCTTTGTAGAGTTCCACGTCGGTTCTCCATTTACCATCACCAAGGGCTGTGGTCGTGCCTATCAGCTGGTCATCATCATAGACGTCTACCGTGGCATGAGATGCGGCAATACCATTGACGGTAATCGTCTTACTGGCAGTAATTGATGGCACAGAGATAGAGCCAGCCGTAGCCTCGAACACTGCGGAGCCGATGGACTGTCGCTTCTCACCCCGGCAGTCGAACTCAGCGTAAGCCGTGCTGGTGAACGTTCCTGTCTGCTTGGGCATCATGCAGAAGCGGATGCGGTTGTCAATGTCCTGTTGGTCAAGCGTGATGGTCAATTGGTTGCCATTCAGCGTATGGGGTAATGCCTTGGTACCGACTACCACAGAGTTTGCTATAAACTCACATCCATCTGGAATATCTACCATCAATTTTACGTTGCTCACCTCATTTGTATATTGAGCCTTAAAATCTACACGGGCGGTCAGCGTAATGTAGCTTGCAAGTGTCATCTGTGTTTTGTTTGGTAGATACGACGTGTTGAGTGAGGTGTATTCAAACTTTGAGGCGTCCAGCTCGGGCACGTCATTGATAGTGATGCTGCCGATAATGCCGTCGCGGATAGTGACAGAGGCTCTCGCATAGTCGCTGCCTTCTACAAGGCCGAAGCTGTCGAGGTCGGAAATATCGCCGATACTGCCTACCGTACCGTTGTATCCCATCACTACGAGCGTATAGCTACCGGCCTCAAAGCCACTGAAGGTAACGCGGCTACCTGATGACGTGGTGCTGGCCGCCAACTGTCCATCGCCATCGTAGAGCATGAAGAGAAGCTGGTCGTCACCCTTTTGGCTCACGGTGGCCTCCCCGCCGCCGTAGGCCACCAGACGGATGGCGATATTCGCCGTGTCGTCATCGCCAATGACACCCTCGCCGCTCGTCTCGGCAAACTTGCCGTTCATGCTTATGAGTGTTACCTTTATGCGGTCGCCCACCTCCGCACCGATGGGGAGTACGATGTCGCCCATCTGCATGGAAAAGTCGGTCATATCCTCGTCCTTCGTCACATTTCGCACTTTATATGTGATGTTGCGTGTGTCGCTATACCATTCCTGTACCATCGGCTCTTGTCCTTCGCGCACGGCCTCTTGATAGCTCAGCTGTAGAGCAACCACCATGCCCTTTGCCTGTTCCAGTTCTATGGTGCCCAGTTCAGCACTGTTGAGTCTGCTACGCTCTATCTTCTTGTCCACATATCCCTTAGCGGAAAATGTCAGCAGGGTGGAGTCGTTGTAGGCTTTCAGCGTAAACTCGCCATTCTCGTCGGTTTTTGTACTTGCGGTGTATTCATATTTACCGTTTAGCCACTGTCTCAATTTAATATCGGCCCCGGCAATGGCAGTTTCTTTGGATGTCACGATACCGTGTAGCGTAAGTTCTCCAATCTTCTCCAACTGGCAGGTCAGTGGCTCTCCATTAGCCACTACCTTCCGCATCTTCACCTCGCGATAGATACGGCCCAACTCTTCACTTAGAGTCACCGAGTAGTACAGCTCTGTGCCGTCCTCAATTCCGTTAAGACTCTTGCCCGTGCCTATTTCTTTGCCGTCAGCATCATACCACGTTATTCTCACCTTATCAGAAAGGTTAGAACCATCTTCGTCAGTGACGTTCAGGGTGAGGGATGCACCTATATCTTCAACGAAAATTTCATCTATGTTTTTGAAATTTTTCGACCTGTAAGGTTGGAAATGCAGTTCTAAGCCGCCTGAGGCAGTTTAAGCCATTCCCTTTCTCCTCTGAACCAACTGTGCAGTTTGCCGT
>CAJOEC010000102.1 GCA_905233425.1 uncultured Prevotella sp.
TTTGACGACACAAAGATAACACTTTTCTCTCTGATTACCAAAGAGATAGCGTTAAAAATCCTCACTTTTTCTTATTTAGTGTGCAATATTCAGGTTAAAGGCGTATAAAGAAGGTAGCAAGAAACACGCATTGGTCTTCGACGGCCGCGAAGCTCTCGGCGATGCCGAGGTGGGCACCTGCGAGGACTGGAACTACACGAACTCCAACGGCGATACCGTATATGGCCGCCTGTATCTGCCCAAGGACTTCGACCCCGCGAAGAAATACCCCATGATAGTCTATTACTACGGCGGCTGCTCGCCCGTCTTGCGCTATTTCGAGTCGCCCTACGCCCCTCAGATGTGGAACTCGCTCGGCTATGTCGCCTACATCGTTGAACCAAGCGGTGCCACCGGCTTCGGCCAGGAGTGGGCTTCTCGCCACGTGAACACCGCCGGCGGCCTCACCCAGGTTGCGGTCGCGTCTGGCGGTTCTCCCGCCAGAACCAACCTCGGCGGTTCTCCCGCCGGCGACATCATCGAGGGCGTGAAGAAGCTCTGTGACGAGAAACCCTTCATCAACCGCGAGAAGATTGGTTGCATGGGCGCCTCGTATGGCGGCTTCATGACGCAGTACCTGCAGACCGTTACCGACATCTTCGCCTGCGCCGTCAGCCATGCCGGCATCGCCAACCACACCAGCTACTGGGGTGAGGGCTACTGGGGCTACAACTACAGCGAGGTGTCGATGGCCGGCAGCTATCCCTGGAGCCACCGCCAGCTATACGTCGACCAAAGCCCACTCTTCAATGCCGACAAGATCCACACCCCGCTGCTGCTCCTCCACGGCAATGCCGACACCAACGTGCCGCTCATCGAGAGCCTACAGATGTTCACCGCCCTGAAGCTCCTCGGCCGCGAGGTGGCCCTCGTAGAGGTGCAGGGCGAGAACCACCACATCCTCGACTACACAAAGCGCGAAAAATGGCTCGCCACGCAGATGGCCTGGTTCCAGCGCTGGCTCAAGGACGACCCGACGTGGTGGGAAACTCTATACCCGAAAAAGAAACTGTAGTCAATATGTCTGTGCTCTTATTCTGCAAAAATGTAGACAAAAGTTTTGTCAATTCAGAAATAACTATTAACTTTGCCCACGATAAATAACAATGTGTAACCAATTAATACTACTTAGACTATGACATAGCGACAGAACAAATGGGGAGAACTGACGGCACGGGGTGCCGCGCTCCCAATAGGAACAAACTAAAAACCAAAACAAACAGTATTAACCTGAAATAGGAAACTGGCTTTCGTCACTTTCGAAAGTTTTTTCCTATTCTACAAAAACTATAATTATGAGACAACATTTTCTTTACAAAGTAATCAGCTTTTTATTATTGTTAGCTTCAGCGAACAGCTATTCCTTTAATAATTCCGAGGCACCTTCTGGCTTTTCTACTACGGCCACGGGGTCACTCAACTATGTAAACGATGACTTGGATGACAGGGATCCGTCGGGCGGCATTATCGGTCTTTCCAGCTCAAGGTCTTCCAACCAAGTTGTTCTAGCATCACCAAATGGAGATGACGACGGCATATTCTTCTGCCCCGACAGCAACCACCCACACATGATAGACCTTGGCCTTCCCAGCAAGACTTTATGGGCTTGCTGCAACGTAGGAGCACAGAATCCGTCCGGTTATGGTGGCTATTATGCCTGGGGAGAAACAGAAGAAAAGAGTTCGTATAGCTGGAGCACTTACAAATATGGAAGTTCCAGTTCTTCATGTCAAGATATCGGCACAGATATTTCTGGGACAGAATATGATGCCGCTCACGTCCTTTGGGGCAATTCGTGGCAAATGCCAACATACGCCCAGTGCTCAGAAATGGAAGAGAACTGCACTTCAGAGTGGACACAACATAATGGTATAAACGGCAGGATATTCACAGGCAAAAATGGAGGGAAAATATTTCTGCCTGCATCAGGTTATAGAGATAGAGGGAACCTGTTGTCTAATGGGTCATACGGTGACTATTGGACATCTACTCAGAAGACCGGCGAAAACTTCCGTGCTTACAGACTCAGTTTTATGCAAACTTCTTCAGAATGGGGTTATGGCTATTATAATGACAAATATGGCGGTTTTACTATCCGACCCATTGTGAATCAACAAGCCTCTGGGAAAGAAGCCTATGCAGTGTACAAAGACAACGTGCTGACATTCTACTACGACAACCTGATACAAACGCGTACAGGCGATATCTACAGAGCCGATGCCGGTGAGTTCCGTACCAACGGCTATAACGGCTGGGCCAAGTACTTCGACAACGCACTTGTGAAGACCGTGGCTTTTGACCCGTCATTCGGCGACTACCACGGAGTGACAACCACAAGCTACTGGTTTGCTCACAATGGCAACTCCATCCTGACAGAAATCAAGGGAATGCAGTACCTGAACACAGAAAACGTGACCGACATGACCGATATGTTCATAAATTGCCGGGCACTGGAGGCTGTCGATGTGAGCCATTTCGACACGCACAATGTGACGACTATGCTGGGCATGTTCTGCTATTGTACCAGTATCAAGAGTCTGGACCTGACAAGTTTCGACACGTCAAAGGTTACCGACATGAGCTATATGTTCGGCGGGTGCAACAGCATGACCTCTGTAGATGTGAGCAGCTTCAACACAGGAATGGTTACAACGATGGAGAAGATGTTCTACTTCTGCAATAATCTGACATCAATTGACGTCACTCGTTTCGACACACACAGTGTGACAAACATGGTGGGAATGTTCAAGAGCTGCTACAACCTCACCATTCTCGACGTGAGCAGCTTCGACACTCACAATGTTGAGAAGATGGATGATGCGACGTATGGCGGTATGTTCGAGTATTGCAGTGGCCTCACAACCATCTATGTCGGCGACGGGTGGAGCACCGCAGGTCTCACTACCCACAGTGACATGCTTTTCAAGGGTTGTACCAGCTTAGTAGGTGGCGCGGGCACAAGATTTGATCCAGACCACACTGACTATTCTTACGCCCACGTGGACGGTGGCAATTCGAACCCCGGCTATTTCACACTTAAAGGCACTTCCAAAATGGGCGACGTGAACGGTGACGGTACTGTGGACGTGGCCGATATGGCAGCCATTATCAATGTGATGTCAGGGCATGGCGACAGCAGTTCGCGCAAGAATGCCGACGTAAACGGCGATGGCATCATTGACGTGGCCGACATTGCTGCAATTGTTTATATCATGGCGGGCAGTAGCGGAACCGACGAAGACCTAACATTTATTCCTGATTCTGAAAGCGAGTTCATTGTTGGTCAGGACGAAGCCATCGGCATCTTCGCAGTTTCCGACGGGAATGAACTGAAAGCCTCTGGCAATTACGCTGACAACGTAAAATATATTCTGCAAGGCACCAAATACACGTCAACAACACCAATCGTTCCGAATGGTTCTCCGATGGCCTTCTATGCCATTGCCCCATACAGGACTGATGCCTCAAACGTTATGCAGTTCCAAATCAGCGCAGACCAGACGACTCTTGAGAGATACAAGAGCAGCAATATTGCAGCAGCCTACGTTCCGTCAACAGACAGTCGACAGGTGGCACTTAATTTCAAGTCGCTGCTCTCTGAGGTAGCAGTGAAATTCACTGGTGACAACATTGATGCCCGTACGCTGAAAGTGTCACTTAACAATGTCCTGATAAAGGCCGACATCAACCTGAACGCGGGTACGTCGAAGGGTACAGGCGCGCTGTCTGACGTTGCGAGCTATGCCGATGCTGACCATACTTTCCGTGCTGTCATCGCCCCACAGACACTCACTACAGGACAAGTGTTCATAACCGTCACGCTCGACGGCAAGGAAATTCCAATGAAACTGAAGGAAGAACTGACATTCGCCCCAGGCAGCAAGCTATTGTACAATGTGAAAGTTGTAGGTGATGAGCTTGTGGTCACTTCTGGCAGTTTTGGATACGACAAGCGCTTAGATGATGTTGTTCCGCCGGAGATCCGCGAAAAGATGGGTGAGTACATTCCAATCTACACTGGCGTGAATCCACCCAATATCGAGGGTGCATATTATATCAAACCGTTCACGACTGTGTATTGCGAAGACGAAAATGAGGGTGGCTTTAGTCCCGGTTTTGTAATATCCGACTATGTCTTACGATTCTTCGACCAGAACGATATTGACAACACCATCAACTTCGCCGAGCGTTCTTCGAGTGCCCAAAGTTACAGTGAGGGCACAGGCTCATTCATTTCTGGCTATGGAAATTATTTCACCGTATATCTGAGCGTGGATGGTGTCAGCAACTATCAAGACTACAGCGTAACCACCAAAATGGCTACGGTCATTTCAGGTATCAAGGACGAGAATGGCATACGTGATCTCAACTATGCCTTTGTCCTGGTGGACAAGAGTGATGACCCAGAACACCATATCATGAACGTGGGCTTCTTCAGAGTGTTCAATGATGGAGACAATTTCAGTGAGAGAACAACGTGGGAGAAATCGTCGCGTGGACCACTGAAGGTCAGCGCTTCAGATTATCTGCTACCTTGGGGATATGTTAAAAAGCAATAAACGATTCACTGGGGAAGACCCAATTTGATTATTCCCCAGTCACTTTCATCCCCGGCTTCATTACTTGGAGTCGGGGATGATTTCGTTATGCGAAGGTTCGCATTTGTTCTGTGTTTTTGGCCTATTGCCTTGATGTCTTGTAGATTTTCCATCCTATTGCGGCAACCGCGATGCTTGTCAGGGGACTGAGGAGGTTGAAGAAGCAATAGGGAAGATAGGTCAGGGTGGGAACGCCGAGGACAGTCGACTGGGTCATGCCGCAGGTGTTCCATGGTATCAGGACAGAGGTCACGGTGGCGGCATCCTCGGTGGTACGGCTCAGAAGACGGTTCTCGTAGCCCTCCTTGCGATAGACGTCCTTGAAGATGTCGGCGTTAAGGACGATAGAGATGAACTGGTCGCCGGTGGTGATGTTGAGGAAGATACCCGTTCCGACGGTCGACGACACTAAGCTGAAACGGCTGCGGACGAAACGCAGGATGACACCCGTGATGCTCTCAATCATCCGGCTGGCCACCATCGATGCGCCGAAACACACCGCACAGAGTATAAGCCAGATGGTGTTCAACATGCCCGCCATGCCCCTTGTGGCAATCAGCTCGTTGAGCGGGGCAGACCCCGTGTCCACTGCCGTCGCACCGTAATAGGTGACGGCCAGCCCGCGTGTCAGCGTCTGTGCCGACATCAGAGGCGTTTCCGCAGCCCCCATCTGCCCGCCCGCCACCTCGCAGAGAACATGCGGTTGCAGCACCAGAGCCACGATGCCGGCCATAACCGACGAGGCGAACAGTACGATGAGCGAGGGCACACGCCGGGCTATCAGCACACCCGTAAGGACAGGCACGAGCAGCGTCCACAGCGATATGTTGAACTTGTTGGCCAGCCCCTCGGTATATTCCGCCACCTGCACCTCCGCCTCAGCACCGTAGCCCAGTCCGGCAACGAAGAAGATGGTGAGGGTGATGATGAACGTGGGCATGGTGGTCAGCATCATATATCGTATGTGGACAAAGATGTCGGTGCCCGTAGCCGACGAGGCCAGTATGGTGGTGTCGCTAAGCGGCGACATCTTGTCGCCAAAGTATGCGCCCGAGATTATGGCTCCGGCCGTCCATGCCTCAGAGATGCCCAAGGCGTGGCCTATGCCAAGCAGAGCCACGCCAATGGTGGCAATCGTAGTCCACGAACTGCCCGAGAGCACCGACACGAGGGCGCAGATGACACAGGCCGACACGAGGAAGAACTGGGGCGACATGAGCTGCACACCGTAGTATATCAATGTGGGGACAATGCCGCTTATCATCCACGACCCGGCAAGCATACCCACGCAGAGGAGTATCAGCAGCGTGATGCTCACCTCGCCAAGCGTCGCTTTAAGCTGCCGCTCAAAGGTCTTCCACGACACACGGTAGAAGGCCATAGACACACTTACACACACCGCCATGCCCATAAGAAGGGCTATCTGGCTGCCGCCGTTCAGCGAGTCGCTCCCGAACAGGGCAATAACGACAGCAAGGAAGCCGATGAGCACCGCCACTGGAACGACGGCCACCAACGGATGCGGAATCTTGGTCATAGAATCGTTTTTTATTCCCTTTCAGTAGACCCGTGGGCCAAAGATTGCGGTGCCTATGCGCACCATGGTGCTGCCGTGGGCCATGGCCAGACGGTAGTCGTCGCTCATTCCCCAAGAGCGCTCGCAGAAGGCGGGGTCGTCGGCGAAATAGCGGGCCTTCAGCTCGTCGAAGAGGTCGGCGGCGGTCTGGAACTCGCGGCAGATCTGCTCTTGGTCGTCGGTGAGCGAAGCCATCATCATCAGTCCGCAGATTTGCACATGGCTCATTGTGCGCCACTCGCCGTCGTCGAGCAGCCGTCGGCAGTCGTCGGGCGTGAGGCCGTACTTTGTGGCTTCCTCGGCGATGTGCAGTTCCAGGAGCACCTTCACAACGCGGTTGCATCGTGCGGCCTGTTTCTCGATCTCGCGCAGGAGGCGCAGAGAGTCGACGGCCTCAACCATGGTGATATATGGGGCTATGTGGCGCACCTTGTTGGTCTGGAGATGGCCGATGAAATGCCATTCTATGTCCTTGGGCAGCGCCGGCACCTTCACGGCCAGCTCCTGCTCGTGACTCTCGCCGAAGACACGTTGTCCGGCCTCATAGGCGGCCAGGATGTAGTCGACGGGGTGGAATTTGCTGACAGCCACGAGGCGCACGCCGGGCTGCAGCGTGGAGAGCACCTCGTGGAGTTTTTCTTTTACTGGGAACATGGGGGACTAATGGGACTTTTGGGGCTAATGGGACTTATGGGTCTTATGGGACTTATGGGTCTTATGGGACTTATGGGTCTTATGGGACTTATGAGTCTTATAAGACCTATGGGACTTATGGGTCTTATGAGACCTATAGGACTTATTCTTTCTCGTCTTCCTTTCTTGCGGTCTGGGGCTTGTGCTCAAATACATCCATGAGGGTTGTCTCGGCTACCGATGCGATGACATAGTCAATCATCGTGCCGCCCATCACCTCGTCGATGCTCTTAACAGCCCCGTTGAACGAGCCACCCTGCACGAGATAGTTCACGCTGGAACGTTTCTCCTTGCCGCTCTTCTCGTCGAGTGTGATGAACTGCAGCTTCGCCTTGTACCACTTGTCGGCGGTGTCGCTGTCGCTGAAGAAAATCTCCCCGTAGGAGGCTTTCTTTATGTCGGTGACGGTGAACTCGCCGCTGATGTACGACGACATTTCCTCGATGATTTTCTCCTCGGCCTCGCTGAAGCTCAGCGCGTCGACGACGTATGCCTCGGTCACTTTTTTCTGCAGTCCGTCGTCCATAGTCTTCTCGTAACGGATCTTGCACTCAAACCAGTTTGCTGTTCTGCTTCTCATATTATTATTGTTTGCATGTTATTCATTCTCTTCCTTCGGCTTCTGTACAGCCGTGTTTTCGAGATCCTTTTTCTTCTTTGCCATCTTCGTTTCCACCACGTCCCTGGCAATCTCGGCAGCCCTCTCGCTGTCGATGCCCGTCTCTTCAGCCAGCTCTGTCTTCAGTTCCTCCAACTGGTCCTGCATCTGCTTGCTGTCGGCCAGTATGGCTTTCTCCCTTGAACCCATGGTGGCTTTGTTGAACACGCCGTTCAGTTTCTCCTCGGCGGCCTCCTCAAACCTGCTGCGGAATATCTCCTCGGCCTTCTGTGTGTACATCTCCATGTCCTCGTTGGTGATGGTGATGGTGTCGCCGTCGAGTATCATCTCCACGTCGGGGCTGTAAGTGTCGTCGAAGGGGTCTACCTCCGCTTTCTTCACCGGCTCGATGAACTCCATATCTGATCGCTGCGGCATCATGTCGATATATATCCACACGCATATCAGCGCGATGGCCAGGGCTGCTATGACGGCTATCACAGAGCGGCGCATTCCCCGTTTCTGTGCCAGCGACGACTTCATCTCCTCGACCGAGTGGAACCGTGCTGCTGGGTCGGTTGCCGTGGCCTGTTTCAGCAGCATCTTGTACTCAATGGTCATGCCGCCCTTCTCGAAGAGGAACTCAATGAGCTTGCCGAGGCTGTAGACATCGGCGGCCTCGCTGCCCTCGCCCCCTTCGAGCACCTCGGGAGCCACGAAGCTCTCGCAGCCCTCGTAGAGGTTCCTCGTGTCTTTCACCTTCGAGAAGAACGAGCCGTGGCAGAACAGCAAAGGCGTGGTGCTGCCCTTGCGCAGGAAGATGTTCTGCGGGGCGAAGCACAGCTGGTAGATGCCGTTGGCATGTAGCTTCGATGCGTAGGCCATGAGCTGTGAGAACATCTGGTCTACGAACCCCGCGCTGGCTACGATGGCCGGGTTGGCATCGAGCACTTGTGCGAGGGTCTGGTAGTTCCCCGGCTCAAGGAGCAGCGTGGTGTTGCCCGACGCTGACGCTTCGGAATCGGTGGCTATATCGTAGTGCAGACGGTGGGGGTCGGCGTGTTTGGCCCCCCAGTCGTGGTCGCGCTGCAGGCCGTCGCGGAAGGCGGTGTTGTCGGCCAGTGTCGGCTTCAGCGTTATCTGGAAACGGTATTTGTGGTCTATCTGTGTCTGGCGCAGCACGCCTATTGGCAGCTCGGTGCCTTTTCCGCCCGCCGCTTCACGGGCGTTGAGCATTTCCTCGTAGTTCATTATTCTAAAGTCTTATATGTAATTATGTCTTTATGTCTTAAATGTAATTATGTCTTTATGTCTTAATTGGGGGGCAAAATTACTCCTTTTTTCCGAAATGAGCAAAACATAGCTCGTTTTTCTTCGTTTTTTTGGGTCAGTTCAAATAAATTCACTAACTTTGCACCATCTACTCAATACCTGAAACTATGGAAAAGACTCAAAGAATCAGATGCAAGAACAACGGGCAGCTTCTTCATGTGCCCGCCGGCAGCACCTTGGAGGAGGTCTACGCCCTCTCAGGTCTGCAGATGGACTACAGCCCTGTTGTGGCCCGTGTGAACAACAAGGTAGAGGGAATGCACTACCGAGTGTATAACGACAAGGACGTGGAGTTCCTCGACATCACGTCGGCCAGCGGACTGCGCTGCTACACGCGCACGCTCTTCTTCGTGCTGTGCAAGGCCGCCCATGAGCTGTTCGACCCCGACTGCAAGGTTACCATCGACATCCCCGTCTCCAACGGCTACTACGTCGACCTCCAGTTAGGCCGTGCGGTGACTCTCGACGACGTGGGCCTGCTGCGTCGCAAGATGCAGGAGATCATCGACCGCAGTCTGCCCGTCCACCGCTTCGAGACGACCACCGAGGAGGCCATCGAGATGTGGAGCCACGACAAGTCGCTGCTCTGCCCGCAGAAGAGCAAGGTGAAGCTGCTGCGCTCCATAGGCTCGCTCTACACCACCTACTACGACCTCGACGGCTACCGTGACTACTACTACGGCGCCATGCTCACCAACACCAGCCAGCTCTACCTCTTCGGGCTGGAGAAATACTACGACGGGCTGCTGTTGCGTCTGCCGTCGCAGAAATGCCCCACCGAACTCGACGAGATGGTCATGCAGGACAAGATGTTCGCCATCTTCAAGGAGCACCACCGCTGGCAGGACCTCGTGGGTCTGCGCACCATCGGCGACCTGAACGAGGCCGTCGCGAAAGGCTACACCAACATGCTCATAAACGTCAACGAGGCCCTGCAGGAGAAGAAAATCGCAAGCATAGCCGAGGACATAGCCCGCAAGAAAGGCATACGCATGGTGCTCATAGCCGGCCCTTCGTCGAGCGGGAAGACCACCACCTGCAAGCGGCTCTCCGTGCAGCTCATCACCTGTGGCATAAAGCCGGTGCCCATATCGCTCGACGACTATTTCGTCGACCGCGAGCTGACGCCACGCGACGAGAAGGGCGACTACGACTACGAGCACATCCACGCGCTGAACCTCCAGCTGCTCAACGAACAGCTGTCGGCGCTGTTCCGTGGCGAGGAGGTGGAGCTGCCTCGCTTTGACTTCCCCAACGGGAAGAGCCTGATGAGCGGGCGCAAGCTGAGGCTGAAACCCGAACAGGTGCTCGTCGTCGAGGGCATCCACGCCCTCAACCCCGAACTGACGGCCCAGATTCCCGACTCGATGAAATACCGCGTCTACGCCTCGGCTCTGACAACCATCCTCTTGGACAACCACAACTATGTTCCCACGACCGACAACCGTCTGCTGCGCCGCATCATCCGCGACCACAAATACCGCGGAGTGTCGGCCCGCGAGACGATACGCCGCTGGCCGTCGGTGCGCAAGGGCGAGAACCGCTGGATCTTCCCCTTCCAGGAGAACGCCGACCAGATGTTCAACACCGCCATGCTCTTTGAGTTGGCAGTTATAAAGCGCCAGGCCGAACCGCTGCTGGAACAGGTGCCCGAGAACTGCCCGGAGTATGCCGAGGCCTACCGCCTGCGCAAGTTCCTCGGATACATCCACCCCATACCCGAAGAGCAGATTCCGCCAACATCGCTGCTCAGGGAGTTCCTCGGGGGCTCGTCGTTTGAATATTGACTTAAGTTTCGGAAGTAGAGTGTTCAATATGATGTATCCCAAAAACCGTAAGAAACGACCCGGTGTAGGGGCAGGCCCCGTGCCAGCCCGATGCCCCCGATAAGGGGCACTGGCAACCACGGCACGACGATTATTGCCCCTGTCGGGGCATCGGGCTGGCACGGGGCCTGCCCCTACACAAGGCAACTCCTCACCGTTTTTCTGGGTACAACATATTGAACACCCTATTTCCGAATCTTGAGGTATTGACCTGAGTGTACAGACCAATAGTCACCCCTGTTTGTTTTTGGGTTCGTAGCGGCCGCCGTGAACAATTACGGCGGCCGCTATGGATATTCACAGCGGCCGCTGTGAATGTTCACGCCGCCCGCCGTGAACCGCGAAGAACGGGGCAAAGTCCAACGGAGAACGGTGTGAAGTCCAAGTGAGAACGGTGCAAAGTCCAAGAGAGAACGGTGCAAAGTCCAAGGGAGAACGGTGCAAAGTCCAAGAGAGAACGGTGCAAAGTCCAAGGGAGAAATATTAGTGTCCGCTAAAAACGGCCTGAAAGGCCAACGAGCACATAGCCCAGGGCAACGCCCTGGGTTTGCTGATGAAGCTGAGTCCGCCCTGCAAGGGCAAAAGATATAGTAGGAGGCCCGCGTCTCTGTCAAAATCTCCGACATGCCCAAAAGCCCGCTCGGAGCGGACTTCCAGTTCGCGCCGGGCGAACTCCCAGTTCGCGCCGGGCGGACTCTGAGTTCGCACGGCGCGAACTTTTTGGGCCTCCCAAGCCCTTTTCCAGACCCGCCCAAGCCCTTACCAG
>CAJOEC010000103.1 GCA_905233425.1 uncultured Prevotella sp.
GAGGTCGTGTAGGAATCTTACTGTCTCGTCTGTCATAACTTGATCCTGTTAGATGGTGAATAATGCTTGTTATTTGAAATATCCGTTGCCGCGCATGTTGGCGTGGTCTGTGGGTACGGGTGCGAACAGGCCCGGCTCGTCGTCGGCCTGGTGAAGGTAGTTGTTCTTGAGGATGGCTTCAAACTTCTTGTAGGAAAACACGCGGTTCTCAAGGCACTGGCGGCAGGTAAGGTCTACCAGCGAGCCTTCGTATTTTCTGTAGGAAGCGATGATGGCTCCGCAGATACGGTAGTACACCTCCTCGGGATTGTTGGTGCGTCTGGGGTTGAAGATTTCCGTGACATACGCCTTGCAGTCCTCCGACTGTTTGCCTGCCCACTGGATATAGTACGCGGCGCTGCGCTCTGTTATGGCCCGCGACTTGGAAGCCAGGTGTTCCGGCACGTGGGTGTAGCCGTATTCATGCTCTCGCTTGTGTGTGGCCACCAGCTGGTTGTCTACGTATATCTTCACCCATGACCGCGTGAAGATGACTTTCGCCTTGCGCCCGATATAGGTGTATGGGGCGCTGTAGAAGTGGGTTACCTTGTCGTGACGCAGTTCCACGAAGCAGTTGTTCTGCACCTTCAGGTCTGCGTAGTAGCGCATCTCGAATATCTGTTCAGGAAGTGGCTTCAGCTCAGGTTTCTCCATTGCGTGGAAACGCTCCTCACGGGTATAGGGACGCTTCTGCATGCGTGTCTGGTTGAGCATCACGTTCTGCTCCCCCACGGCCTTGTTCAAAGCCAGGAGACCGACGATGTCGCGTCCTCTGAGCTTGGCTGCGATACGGTTGTAGGTGATACTCACGGCATCCTCCACGAGTGCTTTCTGCGTAGGCTCGCCCGGATCGCAGGGCAGTACGGTGAAGCCGTAGTGGTTGCCCATGTCCTGCAGGGCCTTGTTCAGGTCAGGCTCGTGCCTGTCGGGAGTGATGACGGCCGACTTCAGGTTGTCGGGCACCACGATGGGAGGCACGCCTCCGAGATGCTCCAGACACAGGCGCAGGGCAAAGAGGAAGTCCTCCGTGCGCTGCGACGGCACGCACCAGACAAAGATGTAGTCGCTGTAGGGCATGCAGGCCACGAACACCTCCGCCTTCTTTACCTCGCCCGTCTCAGGGTCGATGTACGGCATCTTGTCGCCTGCGAAGTCCACCATCAGCTTCTCGCCCGGCTTATAGGTCATGGATAGTACGGTAGTAATATCCTTCTGGGCCACGAGGTTCTGCTTCAAGTGCTCATAGAACTGCGACTTGCCGTAGCCGTCGGGATGTGCCTTGCGATACTCGTCATACAGCAACTGCCGTGTCACATGCAGCTTGCGGTTGGTGAGCTGCTCACGGAAGTAAGGTAGCAGACGAAGGAACTCCTTCATGCGCTCGTCGGTGTAGGCCGGACTGCCTGCATGGAACATGCCTTCCAGCACAGGGTCGTCTGTCTGGAGCAGATCCTCTATCTGCCAGCCGTTGGCCTCGATGGTCTGCATGTAGCCATTGACTGTATCCTTGTTGATTGGTAACTGGCGGGCGATGCCGCGGTTCGATTCTCCACGCTGCTTCAGCTGCAGCACCTGCTTGATTAGGCTCATTTCCTTTACTGTTCCTGCCATACGTGTACTGGTGTTTGTTGATTTCCCAGTACAAAGATAGGCGTATATCGCCAAAGAGTGAACGGACATGGGCCGGAAAAAGACCGAATACACCTGACCCCGTGTCACGGCTGAACGGATATGCTCCGGAAAAAAGGCGATGTCGATGGCATCAGTCCGTCCATCCTGTGAACGGGTATCGGGCGGAAAAGAATCGATACCCAGATACGATTGAACGGATATGGGGCGGAAAAAAGTCGCTTCCGCGCCTCCGTTTTGGAGGTGAACGGGTATCAGCCGGAAAAATGTCGTTTCAATGTCCATAATAAGCTTTTTCATGCCTCATTGGGGCTTTGAATAGCCCCCGGAAAGTGAACGGGTATGGGGCGGATTACGCAGTTTCCATTACCGCCTTGTGCCCAGTCGTATGACAGGTTTATCATGTTCTCCATCTCTGTTTCATAAATTATAAGGAGGTTATACTGGTTCTCTACATTGGTTTTCTCAAAGACAAGTATTTTGTGTTGAAAACCGCCATACCTTCCTAACTTGGGGTTTGATATATCTGTCCGTTTCGATTCGTCATCAGCTTCTCCTTTCAGTTGGAGCCGCCAATTATTGTTGCCAGCACCCCATAAGATGGTGTTATTCGGATATATCTTATCGTTGTACACAAGACTGATATCTAACCTTTGTGAATGGTCTGACTTGTCTATCCCAAAGAATTCCACACTGCCTGGCTTAATGGCATTGTCACGTTTCCCTTTTGCTGACAAATCGAGTATGTTGCGTGAGCCGCCTGTCATCTTTCGAGTCTCAACCCACATACTGCTTGCCATTATGTCGGCAGATGTAGTGTGAACCAGGATGTCATTCTCGCCAGCTTCAAAGACCTCCGTTCTCACCCTTTTCTTTCTCTGACCCTTAGGTATCTTTCTTTTCAGCTTCGTAAAGGTGTCGTTCAGTTTTTCAATGTCAGATAACGGGGCAGTGGTTACTTCACCAGCATGTTTCTTGTTGTATTCCCAAACTGTCTTTTCTGGCAGGATAACTTTAGAATTGATAAGGATGTCAAGGATTTCTTGTGTCAACTCCTTGCAGGTCGTTGACTGACCGCTAAGGAAGTCGTTATAATAGTCGTAGATGTCCGACAGGAGTTCCCTTCCCTCGTCATCCTGATACTCATTGCTTACGCACAAGGAGGCTTCTACATTTTGGTACAATCCTTTCGTGGTAAGGTTGGAAGAACCGACGATGATGTAGTATCTCGACTCACCCTCAAAGGTATAGACTTTCGGATGATACGTAATATCATTAGGCGAATGGACAATGTAACTGGGGATGTTCTCTTTAAGAAGCAATTCAAGGGCTTCTTTTGATGTAGCATGCAAGTCAACGCCAATATAGAGCCGTACTTTCCCACCGTTTTCAATGAACTTCTTCAAATTGGGAAGGATTAATTTGATTCCCCTTCGCTGGCAAAAGCCACAAAGGCAGAGAACTCTTTGTAACCAGAATTTTCAAGAACCTCGTTGATTACATCACTTGCAGGTCTGTCAGATTGTCGAGACAGTCCTTGACCTATAAATTTGACATCCATACAGATTTTTTTGGAAACGCGTCCTTGCTTAGATAGCTTTCTGTTTCATCGCCTCGCGCAGTTTTATCCTTGTGAGTACCTGCTTGGTGTTGTTTGTGAAGTCGCCAGTCATCATCCAGGAGAAATAGCCCTGGTCGAAGCGGAGGACCTCGGCGACGGTCTTGCCCTTGTGCTTGCCGAAGTTGAAGTATTCGGTCATCACGGGCTTGCCGTCCTTGTCAAGGATGACGTTGCCATTGCTGTCCTTTTCCTCGCCCCATACAATGCGTCCGGCGAAGTCCACGTTGTTGTTCACTCGTGAGAACTCGCCGAGGAAGCCCATGTCGTTCTGCAGCGTGCGGCCTTCGGGATCCTCGTCGATGCTGCGTTGGTGTTCGGGGGTGTAGTAGTCCAGCTGGGCCTGAAGTATGCGGTATGTGGCCTCGGTGTCCTGGTCGGCACGGTGAGCCTTGAAGTCGTCCTCCATTTTGTGGCCGATGTAGAACTTGTATGCCGCAGCGAGGTTGCGCCTCTCCATTTTGTGGAAAATGGTCTGCACGTCGACGAGACGGCAGCGGGCGAAGTCGAAGTCGATGCCGGCACGCAGAAACTCCTCGGCCAGCAGGGGTATGTCGAAATGGTTGCTGTTGAACCCGGCAAAGTCGCATCCGGTGAACTCTTCGGCCAATGTGTGTGCCAATTGCTTGAAGGTGGGCTTACCGGCCACAGTCTCGTCGCTGATGCCTGTCAGCTCGGTTATCGCCGGCTCTATGTGCCGCTCAGGGTTTATCAGGTGGTCGCCACGCTTCTCCGTGCCGTCGGGCATCACCTTTATATATGAAATCTGTATGATGCGGTCTTTGACCAAATCAAGACCGGTGGTCTCCAGGTCGAAGACCACCAGCGGCTTTTTCAGGTTTAGTTTCATTTTTATATATTAATAATGAGTAATAATGATTACCTTCAAGCACAGCAATCTGTCCTCAAAGGTAATCATAATCACCAATTACTTAATTACGGATTTAGTCATTAAGCAGCATTGGCATCATTAGCATCAGCACGTCCTGGTTCTCTGGCTGCTCCAATGGCAGCACCAGTCCGGCGCGGCTGGGGTCGGCCAGCTGTATGAGTACCTGGTCGCAGTCGAAGTTGCTCAGTATCTCTATGAACGACGAGCCTTTGAATCCTATGCTCATAGGCATTCCGTTGTAGTCGCACGACATGTGCTCGGTAGCCGTCTTCGAGAAGTCGTAGTCCTCGGCATCGAGCTGCAGCGTGCCGTTCTCCACGTGGAAGCGTATGAGGTTGCTTGAGTCGTTGCTGAATGGCTGCACGCGGCGCAATGCTGCTAAGAGTCCCTGGCGGTCGACGGTGAGGTGGTTGGGGTTGCCCTGCGGTATGACAGAGTTGTAGTTGGGGTAGCGTCCCTCAATCAGTCGGCAGATGAGCACGCCCTCTTCATAGTTCACCTCGGCGTTGCGGTCGTCGAAGCGGATCACCACGTCGCCCCCCTGCTTTCCCAGGACGCCCTTGAGCAGCGTGGCAGGTTTCTTCGGCAGTATGAATGCTGCGGGCTGGTCGCTGTGTATAGTCAGTATCTTGTTTCGCACAAGCTTGTGCCCGTCGCTGGCCACGATGGCGAGGTGGTCGGTCTTGAGATCGAAATAAATGCCGTTCATCACGGGGCGCAACTCGTCTTGTGCGGTGGCGAAAAGCGTGCGGTTGATATTGTCGGCCAACAGTGGTGTTGGAATGTTTATCACCGTGGCCTCGTCGCCAATGGTCTGTGGCTGCGGGAACTCGTCGGCATTCTCCACAGGCAGCGAGAACATACCATTCTGGTAGTTTATCCGGGCGATGTTGGCGTTCTGGTCCACTTCGAAGGTGATGGGCTGCTCGCTGATGCCCTTCACAGCTTCCAACAGGTCGTGGTTGCCTACGCAGAAGCGTCCGTCCTCGTCGCTTTCGTTAAGTTCCAGAGATGTTTTCATCATCACCTCGCTGTCGGAAGCCGTGAGGTTCAGTCGGCCGTCGGTGATTTCGAAGAGAAAATTACCCAGTATGGGCAATGAGTTTTTGCTGTTGATGACTCTTGCCAGGGTAGCGAGGCGGCTGCCCAAGGCTGTGCTTGAAATAGTGAATCTCATATAATATAAATGTTTATTACTGTAGAATTGGAGCACAAAAATACAAAAAAGTGAATTAATAGCAAAATATTCTTGAATTTTTTCGTCTTTTCAAACTATTTTTAGTAATTTCGCCAACGATTTAGCAAAAAACAAACATTAATACTCATTTTTTTACCTTATGGATTTAACAGGAAAGATTATTGCAATACTCCCTGCAAGCAGCGGAGTGTCGGCCCGCACAGGCAACCCTTGGATGAGTCAGGAATATGTTCTTGAGGTGCCCGGCCAGTATCCTCGTCGTATGATGTTCCGTGTCTTTGGCGAGGACCGTATCAAGATGTACAACATTCAGCCTGGCGAAGAGCTTACGGTTCAGTTTGACATTGACGCCCAGGAGTATCAGGGGCGCTGGTACAACCGCATCAACGCTTTCAACGTGTTCCGCGGCCAGCCTGCCCAGACCATTCCCCAGGCCACCACTGTTCCCGGCGCCGCCCCTGCCGCCACGCCGTTCCCACCGGCCACCGAGGGAGCTCCAGCCCCATACTCCCAGGCTCCTGCCGCTGCTCCCTATTCCCAGGCTCCTGCCGCTCCTACAGCCGCCCCATTCCCACCGGCCCAGGAGGCTGCCGAGGAAGGTGCTGCCGACGACCTGCCATTCTGAGCAGATTGATAGCGGTAAAACGAAAGAATCGGACGGACTGCAAACAGTCTGCCCGATTTTGCTTTCTTAGTCCTTGACATCTTTATCTGCCATAGTCATTTCTTGTTTTTTCGGTTTACGGGAGGCATAATTATGCAATTTCCGCCAAACTGCCAAAGAAAACTGTGAAAACCTTTGGCCGTTCCGTCCTTTTTCCGTAATTTTGCACATCGCTAACGCGAAAGGGCGACGGGACACGCGGTGGCGAACAGACAACACTAAAAGACAAAAGAACATGAGAAAGAGAGCAACACTTATTGCCGCGCTGTTTGTCGTGGCAATGGCAGTCAAGGCACAGGAGACCGTCAGCGTGAGTTTCAAGGGGCAGCAGCCCACCATCACCGACTTTGTCAGCGCGGTGCTGTCGCAGCACGAGCTGAACGAGGCGCTGGCCAACGTGAGGGACAACTGGAACCGCCGTCGGGCCAGTCAGCCGCTGCAAGACGGGGCGTCGTTCAATGTCGATGCCAGGAACGGTTATGTGCGCTATGAGGTGAAGTACGCTCCGACGGAGCACAGCTGGACAGAGTTCTGCTACTGGAACTGCAACGACGGGCGCCACAAGCTGGTGGGAGTGAACACGGGCTACGAACTGCGCTTCAAGACCATCCAGACGGAGTGCACGGGTCTGTCGTTCTACAGCTACGACAGCGAGACGCGGAAGCTCACGCCCGCATCGACCTACGACCTGGGAGCCTCCATCGTAGTGACTCCCGTGGTGGACTACCATCTGCCCCGTGTTGGCAAGGACATCACCGCAGTAATAAACGCCAAAAGCGGGCCGGTGAACATCGTCATGCACTGGGACGGAGAGAAGTTCCACCAGGAGCAAATCTCCTCAGAAGCCCCAGAGGTTCCAGAGTCTTCAGAAGCCCAAGAAAGCTCAGAATACATCCGCGTGACCACTGCCGAGGAGTTGCTCAACGCCATAGGCTCGGAGCGCAACATCCTCATTGCCGCCGACACGGAGATAAACCTCACGCCGGCACTCAACAACGCCGCCAATTTCAGGACGACCTACCGAATGTGGATGCCCGACGCCACGGCCATCATCAAGGGCAAGGCGTGCATCGTCAGCGAGGAGGTGTTCGACGGGCGGCAGCTGACCCTCGTGGGGTTCAAGCACTTAGCCATCCGAGGCGAGCGCAACTCGAAGATTGTGGTTGAGCCGCGCTATTCCTTCTGCCTGAGGTTCATCGACTGCGAGGAGTGCATTGTCGACAACCTCACCATAGGCCATACCGAGGGCGGCTACTGTGATGGCGGCGTCATCGGCATCGACGGCGGAAAGGCCAACATGGTGACCAACTGCGACCTCTACGGCTGCGGCACCTACGGCCTGGAAATCAACGGCACCGACGGCTTCAACATGTTCTCGTCGAACATCCACGACTGCACATACGGCATCATGCAGCTGCGCAGTTCGAGGAACGTTAGTTTCACCCACAGCGACTTCTTCAACAACCGCGAGTTCGACCTCATAGAAAGCCGCGGCTGCGAGGGGCTGTCCTTCGAGGACTGCCGTTTCTTCGCCAACAAGGGCGACTCTCCGCTCTTCAGCATCGACAACGAGTTCCGGCTCTCAGGCTGCGCCATTTACCACCCCACGCAAACCTTAGGCAACATCGACATGGCCGACCAGTCGGGGGCAAGCAACACTTTCTCGGCCAACCCCATAGACAACAATATAAAAGGACGCGAGATAGGCCCCGACGGCCACTGGGTACACACCAAATGACCCGCTACACCGAGTCCGACAGAAACGCAATTCCGATAATTCCTAATAATGTTATGAAGAGAAACAGACTGATGGCAGCAATGCTGCTGACAATGGTGCCGGCAATGACGATGACGGCACAAGAGGGCCCCACAATGGGCTGGAGTTCGTGGAACACCTACGGGGTGAACATCAGCGAATCGCTTATAAAGCGCCAGGCCGACGCTATGGTGTCGAAAGGGCTGAAAGACGTGGGCTTCGACCACATCAACATCGACGACGGCTATTTCGGCGGGCGCGACAAGAACACGGGGCAACTGCTCATCCACCCCTCGCGCTTCCCCCACGGCATGAAGGTCGTGGTGGACTATATCCACGATAAGGGGCTGAAGGCCGGCATCTACAGCGACGCCGGGCGCAACACCTGCGGAAGCATGTTCAACGGCGACGCTATAGGCAAGGGCGTGGGCCTCTACGAGCACGACCAGCAGGACGCCGACTTCTTCTTCAAGGAGCTGGGCTTCGACTTCATCAAGGTCGACTTCTGCGGCGGCTCCTACTACCACAACGAAGACCACCTCGTGCTCGACGAGCAGGAGCGCTACACCGCCATCGCCAATGCCATAAAGAACACCGGGCGCACCGACGTGCGCATGAACGCCTGCCGATGGGCATATCCCGGCACATGGATTGACGGAGCAGCATTCTCGTGGCGCACCACAGGCGACATCTACGACGGATGGAACTCCGTGAAGGGAATACTGGCCGAGAACCTCTACCTCTCGGCATACTGCAGCGAGGGTCACTACAACGACATGGACATGCTCGAGGTGGGACGCTCGATGAACACCGAGGAGGACAAGACACACTTCGGAATGTGGTGCATCATGAACTCGCCCCTGCTCATAGGCTGCAACCTCACGAACATCAAGGACGAAACGCTGTCGTTGCTGACGAACACCGAACTCATTGCCCTCAACCAGGATCCGCTGTGCCAGCAGGCATACGTCGTGGGGCTGAAGAACGGATGCCACATACTGGTGAAGGACATCGAGGTGCTCGGGGGCAACAAACGCGCATTCGCCGTCTATAATCCCAACGACGCAACGAAGACTGTGTATGTCACTTTCAGCGACCTCGACCTTGGCGGCAACGTCAGTCTGCGCGATGTGTTCCAGCGCAAAGACCTCGGCGAGTTCTCCGACAGATACAGGGTGACAGTCCCCGCACACGGCACACGCATCTATGTGGCCGAGGCCGACGTAAGACTGGAGCGCACACGCTATGAGGCCGAGACTGCCTACATCAGCGACTACCAGGAACTGAAGAACAACCAGTCGGAGAAGACCGGCATCTACGAGGCTGCCGACTACTGCTCCGCCGGATTCAAGGCCGGATGGCTGGGCTATAGCGAGAAGAACGACCTACAGTGGCGCAACGTCTACTCCAACGAGGGCGGCGAGTATGAGCTTACCATTGGCTTCATCTCCGGCGAAAGCCGCAACATCACCGTCAGCGTGAACGGGCAGAAGGTGAAGACCATCAGCGTGAACTCAGGAGGATGGCAGCAGGTGGGCACCAAGACTCTCGACATCACCCTGCAGAAAGGATGCAACACCATTCGCCTGTCCAACCCCTCGAACTGGATGCCCGATATCGACTACATCGAACTGAAGTCGATGAACACCGTGGGGATTGAGACCGTCGGCTACTCACCGGCACAGGACGGGACGCACGTAGAAGGCGAACAGCAGCGCGTGTCGGTCTACGACCTTTCCGGCCGCCCTCTTGACAGGAGCACGGGCACCGCCATAGGCATCACCAAGGATGGGCGGAAAACAATAAGGAAATAACAGCTGATGTAAAAGACACAGCCACCAAGGTCTGCATCCTCAAGTTCGATGCCGACCGCGATAATAATTGCGACGATGCTCGCGCTGACGGCGAAGGCACAAGTCGACTGGGAGAATCCCGCCGTACTGGGCATCAACAAACTGCCTTACCACGCCACGTTGCAACTGCCGTCGCGGGAGCGGGAGTGCAAGGAGATAGTGAGCCTCGACGGGCAATGGGCGTTCTATTGGAGTCCGAGGCCCGAGGCATGCCCGGCAGACTTCTGGCGCGAGGACTTCGATGTCAGCGCGTGGAATTCGATCACCGTGCCGGGCAATTGGCAGACTCAGGGTTTCGGAACACCTATTTATTGTATGTTCTATAAATTGCAAAAACTACGCGCAGCCTTTCCCCTCCCTTGTAGGGGAGGGGTTAGGGGTGGGGTCAGTATATAATTAGCAGACAAGCAGTTACAGACCCCACCCCCAGCCCCTCCCCTTGAGGGGAGGGGAGCGGTTGCGCACCATTTAATTAGATTAATAGAAATCACCTTATATTAATATCAACTACCCGTTTGTGAGGAACCGCCCCAGCGTGACCACCGAGCCACCACGCGACTGGACGGCCTACGAGAACCGCAACCCCGTGGGGGCATACGTCCGTTTCTTTGACGTCACCAAGGCAACGAGGGTAGTGTCGGCCCGAACATCGAGGCGATGTACAACAAAGTGCGCGAACTCGACCCGACGCGACCGCCCTTCTACGACAGCGACCGCCGCTCACTTCGCCGAGCGTACCGCCCTGTGGAAGGACGCTGCCAAGAACCGCACCGTCCACTCATATCGAACGGAGATCAACGAGGAGTGGCTGAACATCGTCTTCGACATGTCTCTGGGTCATGGGGGCAGGAACATTGACCCAGACTTGGGTCAAGTGCCTGTCCCCATGACCCACCAGTATAGAAATCTTCACCCTTGCCCAATTTGTCAAGATAGTCAAAGTCATACTTGCCCGCAGAACCGGTAAACCAGACATTCACAGGCTTTGGTAATTCCGAGACAGTAGTATCATCTATTAACATCGGGGCAAAATCATAGACACATGCACACAACTTCGCGTCTGTCATTTCATTCTCTTGTTGAAACTGGTTAAGAGCCTCACAGATGTCATAGTAATACATAAGATAATCGCGATAGTCCTTTGTCCACGGAATTGGAGGCTGAACCTTTTACCTCAATTCTATCACATTTTATGCGTTTTTCACAGTTCAAGAGGCGTTATTTCCTGCAACTATTCGTAACTTTGCAGCGTCTATTTAATTAAGCCATGACCAAGGATGAATATAAGCTGATGAAATAGTATGACTCAATGCCATTTGTCACTAATTACGCTTGCTTAATCGCAGCCTTGAACTACGTTTGAGCCTGCTCACGCTCGGAAAAGTTTAAGCGAGTTTAACTTTCCTCTCGCTTAATCGCAGCCTTGACCTGTACCATGTTGCTGCGCGAGACGGGGAGTGATTCGTGGCAGTGCTTGATGAACAGCTTGGTGGAGCCGGAATGTGAGACAATCTGTTCTACCTGACCAAGGTTGACCAGGAAGGCGCGATGGCAGCGGACAATCATCGGATAGCCCTGCAGCGTCTCCTCCATCTGCTTCATGGTGGCACGGAGCATGTCGGTCTTCACCTGTCCATCGCGCAGATGACTCACCTTGACGTAGTTTCCTACAGCCTCAATAAATAATAGGTGGGAAATCTGGAGCGTCACCGATTCGTTGGTGGTGCCACAAAGAAGAAGGTCCTCCCCCGGCTGACCCTCCCCCGCCCCCTCCCTCGCAGGGAGGGGGCGGGGGAGGGTCTGCTCGGAAAGACTTCTTAGCTTCTCATTCAATTCCCGTATCTCTTCCAGTTCCATCGCCAGATACTTGCTACGGTACTTGAAGCGCCAGTAGAGGCCGATGGCGAAGGAACAGAAGGCGATGATGACAAGTGTTTCAAGGAAATTGACGACAGAAAACACGTTGGAGGGGATTTGAAATCCCCGACGGTCGCTCAGCACGAAGTGGCGGTAGATACAGATGCCCAACGCTACAAGCGGTGTGTTGATGAACTGGAACCAGAGATTGCGACGGATGATGTATTCGGCATCCTTCTTGAACGATCTCGGTATCTTGACGACATACTTCAGGATGATGTCAGTCAACATGCAGATCGAGAAGCCGATGACTCCCAAAGCTATCAGATGCACATAACCCTGCCACTGCCACGCATCCAATCCGAAGGGTTTGAACACGGCCAGCGCCACCACAACAAACGTGGTACTGACAATCCTTGTCGTTATCGTTTCTATACGTCCCTGTTTCATACGGGGTGCAAAAGTAGTGCTTTTTCCCTAAACGACCAAACCGTTTGTCACATTTCTGCCATTTATCACACCATTCGTCACAAAATTGGGCAGAATATCCCAAATATTTGCGGGGTCTGCAACTTCATCGTACCTTTGCATCGTCAAAAGGACGAATAATTAAAATTATGAATGATATGAAAAATCTAATTGTAAGATTCTCAGCGCTGATGGCTGCAATGATGATGACGATGACAATGACCGCCAAGACACAGGACTGGGGCGGACGAGTGATTGACGAGAAGGGCGAGCCAATGCCTTTCGTGAATGTGGTGCTACTGTCGCTGCCCGACTCAGCCTTCGTGCAGGGAGCGACGACAGACATGGACGGTGTGTTCAAGATTGTGACGGATGTCAACAAGGGACTTTTCAAGGTGACCAGCGTGGGCTACCAGACCTTATATATAAATGCGGGCGAGGGCCTGACCATCCAGATGAAGGAGGACACGCAGCTGCTCAGCGAGGTCGTGGTGAAGGGCCAGTTGCCGAAGACTCAAGTGAAGGGCGATGCCATGCGCACCACCGTCGCCGGTACGATACTGGAGAAGGCCGGAACGGTCTCAGATGCCCTGTCGAAGATTCCTTCGTTGGAGGCTGAACGCGACGGCGGCGTGAAGGTGCTGGGCCGTGGCGATGCCGAGGTGTATATCAACGGCCGACGGGTGCAGGACATGAAGGAACTCTCGCGGCTGCGCTCCGACCAGATTCAGCATGTCGATGTGGTGCAGAACCCTGGTGCCCGCTATGCGGCATCAACAAAGGCCGTGGTTCGAATCACACTGAAGAAGGCGCAGGGTGAAGGCTTCAGTTTCCAAGACAATATTGAAGGCATGTATCAATATGGCCACACGCTGACCAACAACCTCGATGTAAACTACCGCACGGGCGGGCTTGATATCACAGCTTCGCTATGGGCGGGGCGCTATGGTCATGCAAAGTCGTTACAGGAGCACGAACTCACCTATTTCGTGGGAAACGACTATTACAAGAATGTCAACTCGCAGGAATCGAAAAGTATCTGGAAGGGCTTTTCACCACAATTGCAGGTAAACTATATGGTTGATGAGAACCACAGCTTTGGTGCCTTCTACAAATATGACCGACACCCAAGCACCGATTTCAATAGTCATTTTTATACTGACAACTATGTGAACGGCAAATTTGACGAACATTCTGAGAGCCGCATCTGGCAGGATGAGAAATTCAGCAAGCATATCTTCAATGCCTATTATAACGGCAAGGTTAGCCAGCTGGGTATCGACCTCAATACGGAGAAGACCAATGACCAGAATCGCACCATCGAGAGCAACACCAACAGTGCCAATAATTTCTGGGCTTCGAAGCTTATCTTCAGCTACCCCATATTGAAGGGCAATCTCTCCGTTGGCGGCGAGTACAGCTACAACCACCGCACGGATGCCTACACATTCCAAGCCTCCGACTATGTACCCGTGAAAGCCACCGACACGGAGATCAACGAGAAGTCATCAGCGGCCTTCGTCGAGTACGGACGGCAGTTCGGCAAGCTCTTCGCCCAGGCAGGTCTGCGCTACGAATATCTGACGAACGATTACTTCAACTTCGGCCAGCGCGAGGACGAGGTGTGCCGCGACTACGGTGACTGGTTCCCCACCGCCACCCTCTCCGCTCCCATCGGCAAGATGCAACTGAGCCTGTCGTACCGTCGCGACATCCAGCGTCCGGCCTATTCAAGCCTGACCAGTTCGACGATCTACGTCAACCGCTACACCTATCAGAGCGGCAACCCCTATCTGCTGCCAACCTACACGCACAGCCTCGTGCTCAACGCAGCCTATAAGTGGGCGAACCTGACCGTCAACTATGGCCGCTTGAAGGACAGCGAGACCATGTCCACCGAGCCTTTCCCCGGCAGCACGGATCCGCTCATCAGCCTTGTCCGTCCCATCAACAGCGAGGAGGACTACAACCAACTTTCGTTGAGCCTCTCCGCACGCCCTAATTTACAATTCTCAATTTTCAATTCTCAATTGAAGTGGCATCCCATGTGGTATGCGTTCACCGTCTTCCAGAACTACAAGACGCCGACGGCCAACGGCACGATAAAAACCCTCAACGACCCATACGTCACACTCATCTGGAGCAACGACATCGAGCTACCCCACAGTTTCCGCCTGAGTGCCAATGCTCAGTGGGCCACGAAGGGCGACTACAACAACTTCAGCATCACCGCCCAGCGTTTCGACCTCACGCTCGGCGTGCAGCGCGACTTCAACCTCCGCCGCCTTGGACAGCTGACCCTCGATGTTCGTTGCGTCGATGTTCTGAACACCAACAAGACCGAGGCTGTCATCTATGGTATCCGCGAGCTGACCACATTCAACCCCGCCCGTCGCACTTTCGTGCTCGACCTTACATGGAAGTTCAACGAGGCCCGCTCGAAGTACCGCGGAAGTGGTGCTGGTGAGAAGCAGAAGGCAAGGATGTAGCCTGGTGGCATGCAATTTGCCAAAGCATCCTGATGATTCGTTTCTCCGTAAGGTTGCCATTCCGCTACTGCAGTTTTTTACCTAAAAAACCATAAAATACCGTCTAAACCGGAAAAAATCACTGGAATATTTGACCGTCTCAAAATATTGTCGTATCTTTGCACCCAATAGTTCCCACCACGCTTCCCGCAGACCAGCGTACCAGGGTGGGACTTCGCATTTATAGACGTCTATGAATTACCAGAAGCAACCCATCTCCATAGAGCAGCAGATCGCCTTGCTGAAATAACGGGGACTGATTATTGTTAACGAACCGTTGGCACTCGACAGTCTCAAAGTCATCAGCTATTTCCGGCTTGCCGACTATTGGCGACCGATGGAGACCGACCACACCACGCACAGTTTCCTGCCTAACACGCATTTCGCAGACGTGCTCGCCTGTTACTATTTCGACAAGCAGCTGAAGATGCTCCTCTTCTCAGCCGTTCAGACGATAGAGATTGCCGTCCGCACCGCTATCATACACCATTTCTCCATGCAGCACGGAGCCTTCTGGTTCATCGATGCCACACTGTTTACCGACCAGAGCCTTTTCGCAAGCCATCTGGAAAGTCTGAACCGGGAATTGCAGCGCTCCAAGGAAGAGTTCATCAAGGAACACTACCAGAAGTACGGCAAGACGGAGTTCCCGCCAGCATGGAAGACTCTTGAAGTGGCATCGCTGGGAAGTCTGTCGAAACTATACGAAAATTTCGCAAGCCGTGCTACCAAGAACCTTGTAGCCCGAGACTTCTGCGTGCGCCAAAGCGTGTTCCTTGCCAGCTGGCTCAACTGCCTTACGGTTCTTCGCAACTGCATTGCCCATCATAGCCGCCTGTGGAACCGCCGTTTCTCCATCATGCCACAGCTGCCGCCACTGATGCCAAACACATGGATTGCCAACAACAAACTGCGCCCTTATAAACTTTATCCAATGGTTTGCTGCATTGCCTACTGGCTGAACGCCATCGACCCCACCAACACCTTCGCCGCCGACTTCAAGGCCCTGCTGACGCGATACCCGAACATAGACCCGGCCGCCATGGGAGCGCCACGAGGCTGGGACGAGGAGCCGCTGTGGAAATAGCCGAGGCCAAATCAGCAACATGAACATTGAGGCCCGCTACCCTGAATACAAGACAGGCATAGCCCGCTCGCTCAACGAGGAGAAAAGCCGCGAGATTATTGATGAAACAAAACAGATGCAGCTATGGATAATACGAGAGTTCTCACCCGAGACGAAGCCCTCAGCCTCGTCCGAGACTACAAACGAGTAATCACCCCAAGATTCTCCACCGAACCTAAAGTCTATATGTATGGTTCCTACTCAAAGGGCTATCCCAAGCCTGAGAGCGACGTCGATGTGTCCGTCATCGTTCCACGTGTAGAGGGCGACTGGCTGACCGTATCCACCGATCTCTGACTCGATGTAGACAAGGTGAACATTCTCGTTGAGCCAGTCCTGCTTGAAGAGGGACACCACTCGCCCCTCTACGATGACGTGATGCGCACGGGCGTCGTGGTGTAAATAAAATAATCTAAACTATTTATCTGTTTCTACGCATATTTTGGCTAGCGATACAACTCAGTGGTGTCTGGCCATCGGTGACACGCTCCAGAATCTGCCAGTCGATACGGTAGTCGATGTGCTCTTCCACGGCGATACGGTCTTTCGACAGCCACTTCACTCGATAGGTCTTGTTGCCCATCTTGTAGGCGTTCTTGCCGTCGTACTCTACCCTGTCAACGCCGCCACCGCGTCCAGAAGTAATAAGTACCACATTCTCAGGAGACAGCACCATGAAACTGTTGAAGTATTTGCTTGTGCGGTATTGCTCATGCAGCTTCGGCAGTGCTTTCTTGACATCGCGCAGCTCGTCCACATAGCCGATGATGCGCCAAGTCCCAGAAAGAGGATTGCGCGAGTCAACTTCGGCCTTGCCTGTCAGTGCGTCGAAAGCGATGCGGCCAAACTCAGAGTATTGTCCCGACTCGTATTTCTCGATGCACCAGTCGTTGTTGGGGAAATGCAAGTGGCTGGGGTACTGGCTCCACCACTTCATGGAAAAGTGCTCGGCATTGCTGTCATAGATAAGCGTGCTCTTATCGTTCTCGTCCTTCGGCTGGTCGCCTGTATAGGTAAATACCTTGTGGTCGTTGTCGCTGATGCTGAAGAATGCTGCATTGAACGAGACCATCAGCGTGATGCTGTCGGTGCATACCTTGTACTGCTCAAAGGGAGCTTTCACCTCGCCCATCTTTCCTGTCAACGTCATCATCTTGTAGATGCCGCGTGGGTTTTCTGTCTGCGCTGTTGCTCCCATCGTGAGCGAGGCAAGCAGCAATGTAAAGATTGTTTTCTTCATTGATTAGAAATGTTTGATAATTAATAAGATTCTGCTTCCAACGAAAGAGGCGCAGACTTTCGCCATACGTCTCCCGGCTCACCACAAGCCACATCCTAATATGGGAAAGCTGCGCCCATAGGGGAACAGTCCCAATAAAGGATGTTTGCTCGTTTACTCATGTGGTGATTGAGAGACTATTGAGCAATATGTCCTTGCACTCTTTGCGGAATGCAGGTGCAAAATTACGCAATTTTCCTGAACCTCGCAAAAAAAATAGCGAAAAAGTTGCAAGTATGGAAAATAATGCCTGACTAAGCACGGAGTATAGACCTCAATACTCGGCTACGCGGCTCTGCAAGTGGATAAATGAAATGTTTCTCGTCCGCGCAGGATGGAGGAAAAAGTTTGGATAGTGTCTGGGCTATTCTTTTGCCCTTTTAACAAACTCAGATGGCGTCATCACCAGTATGTCAAAGTCGTTGAAACCTTTCTTGTCGCGGGTTATCACCATGTCAGGGTGATAGGGATGTGCCGACAGATACTGCACGGCATCCTCATAGTCATACGGAACAAGTTCGGCAGCTTGCTCAAGAATGGCAGCGTCCACGTTGCTTATCGTGAACATTCGCAACATCGTCTTTATCTGCTCCAGGACGGCATTGCCATCATAGTGCTTTGGTAGTACATAAGCGCAATTCACTATGCTGAGCGAAGAGACAATACCTATTAGCTGGCCTTCGTCAACCATGGAAAAGATGACTGCGGCATCCTGAAAGAAGCCCTCGCGATGGGCGAGGTGGTCGAGCAGGACGTTGGTGTCTATCAGTGCTTTTATCTTGCCCATTCCTGCCATCGCTCTTCAAGTTCTTTATCCAAGTCAGCTCCCTCTGGCAGGCTGCCCAAAGACATAGCCATCACTTTTGCCGACGGCTTATAGTCCTTAGGGATTTTGGGGAATACGAGTTCTGCCTTTTGATGCTTCTTTTCCACACTTTCAGCAGCCTCCATCAAGTGGCTGGCTAACCAACGCTGATTGCTTGCAGTGAGTGAAAGCCCTTGCAGATAGCTCCACAGATTGTTAAGTGAAATTGCATTCATATCTATTACTTTTGCTTGTTTACACTTGCAAAAGTACACAAAAAACTCCGCATTTACACCTAATCATATAGAAAAGTGCTAAAATTTCTGATATTTTAGCAGATTTCAGTCCTATATTGATAGAATTATCAACTATTATTCATTGTTTGGTGATAAGTCTGTTGAGATAACAACCATGCTCCTGAAGGGATTGGGCAGGACTTCGTTGGTGCAAGAGCCTATGTTGCCGGGTGAAAGGGTAGTGGTAGCCGGGTGAAAGGTTACGGGAAACTTTGTTTTGCCTATACGCAAAATGCCTTGCGCCTATACGCAAAGCACCTTGTGTCTGTACGCAAAAAGTCCTCGACTGTACGCAAAATCAAGCGGCAAAAAAGTCAATGGCCGTCAGATTTCGGTGTAGATGTACGACTGTCCGAAGCGGGTCTTCAGCAGTTTGGGGCTGTCGCCCTGGGTCCACTCGTCGAGCAGCTTGCGGGCAGAATAGTATGTCAGTCCGCTGACGGTGCTGAACATATTGGCGGTGATGGCCCCGCCGTAGCGGGCTATGCAGTCGCGCATCAGCTGCTCCAACCGCTCTTTGTCGGCAAGGAGCTTTGATGCGTCGGGGCGGTCCTCCTTATGGAAGCCGTCGTGCATCCACTCCTCGATGGCCTCATGCCAGATTTTTCCGGGGTTGTAGTCCACGCCATCGAGCTCAACATCATCATGCCCCACCTTAGCCGGGTCGGTAAACTCGCCCTTCATCCGCAGCTTTGGGGCAAACGAGCCGATAGGTGTGTCAATCCTGTAGCCTTTGGCCAGCATCTCTGCCGCCCAGTGCTTGAATTCCTCAAACACCAGTTTCAGCTGCCCACGGTTCAGCAGGCTATACTTGGCCACGTAGTTGTCTATCTGCTCCTCGGTGATGCGCATCAGAGGCCCACCTGCAGGTCTGGCAAACAAGATGTTACGTCCGTCCTTTCCCTTCACCGGGGTAGGATAGACCTCAAAGGGCATTCCACTTTTCTTCCTTGGCATAGCTGTATCTGTGATTTTTGCTACAAAGGTACAGCTTTTTCCGAGAAAAACAAGCGTCGGCGGAACCTTTTGCCTCAATTCCTTCACATTTTATGCGTTTTTCACAGTTCAAGAGACGTTATTTCCTGCAACTATTCGTAACTTTGTAGCGTCCAAGTAGTAGCCCACGCTTCCCAGCGTGGGAACAGCGAGCAGAGTCCCACGCTGGGAAGCGTGGGCTACTACCGCAAAGCAGACAAATAACCGTTAGTAAATAGCATACATCAGATTAGAACAACCCAAAGATTATCGTGAGGTGGAGAACCTTACGCGAGAGGCATTCTGGAACGTCTATCGTCCAGGATGCACAGAGCATTATGTGCTCAATCAATATCGGACGAACCCCGGCTTCATCCCTGAGTTGGACTTTGTGATGGAGGAGGATGGGCGCATAATCGGCCATGTGATGTTTTCAAAAGCAAGCCTCGTAGTAGCCGACGCTTCCTTGCGTCGGAATAGTGACACATCCCACGCTGGGAAGCGTGGGCTACTGCCATCTTGGACCTTCGGCCCCATCAGCATCCACCCTGACTACAAGCGCAAGGGCTATGGACTCCAGTTGTTGAACTATGCGTTAGAAAAGGCTCGCGAGATGGGCATTGGCTTCCTATGTATGGAGGGCAACATCGAGTTCTACAAGCACGCCGGCTTCGGCCTCGCCAGCGAGTTAAACATCCATTATCATGCTGAGCCAAAGGATGCCGAAGTGCCTTACTTCCTCGCGCAGGAGCTGATTCCCGGCTGGCTTCAGGATAACGGCATTACCGAAGCAACCTACTGCCCGCCCAAGGGCTATTTCGTGGCCGACGAGAATCCAGAGGCTTTCGAGGCTTACGAAGCCACCTTCCCCAAGAAGGAGAAAACATTCCAAGAGGGGCAACTCCCTCAGTTCTGTCAGAGTTGCGGCATGCCGTTGACCCGCATCGAGGACTGCGGTACAAATGCTGAAAGGCTACGGGTAGGCGAGCAAGGCTCGGGAATTGGCAGCACAAATTTCGACTACTGCCAGTACTGCTACAAGGACGGGAAATTCCTACAGGAGTGTACGATGGACGAAATGATTGAGCATTGCGCTCAATTTGTCGATGAAGTAAACAAGCAGATGCCAAAGCCTATGACCAAGGAAGAGTACAAGCAAATGATGCGTGGCTTCTTCCCAATGCTAAAACGATGGAGAAAATGACCCAGTTACCGAACATCATAACTACGTTCAGGATAGCAGGCTCTTTGGGTCTGCTCCTTTGTGATGTTACGGGTTTGGCAATTTGGATAATCTATGCTCTCTGTGGCATCAGCGACATAGCCGACGGGTGGCTGGCCCGGAAACTGAAGTGCGTCACCAGGACTGGAGCGTTGCTGGATAGTTTGGCAGACATCTGCTTCGTAGCGTGTTGTGCTTGGAAGCTCCTGCCGATACTCGAACTGCCGCAATGGCTATGGCTGTGGGCAGGGGTAATTGTCGTCATTAAAGTTGTGAATCAGATTTCGGCACTTGTGATGTATGGGCGCTGCAGTTTCCCTCACACCCTCGCGAACAAGGCAACGGGATTTCTGCTATTTTTAGCAATCCCCATGACCTATTGGTCTATCATCCCCATCGCCATTGTGGCCGCTATCGCCACGTTTGCCGCCATTCACGAGGGGCATTATATAAGGACGTCTCATCCCTCGTTCCCGCCATTATTGCATGGTGCTACTGGCCGGGAGTCATGAGAACTTGTTAAACTGATTCTACCATCTTTTTCTAGCCTCTAAAGAAAGACTTTTTTTTATGCCATTTGAGCTAATGATATCCATCCCAAGTGTAATCACGGACGTCTTTCCCATTAACAGCCACAATGGTATCGCCCAGTTCCATCCCAGCTCTAACGGCATCACCATTTCTAGTAAGACAAGACACCACCCATCCACGGCAGATGTCAGTACGGTTTCGGAAACCATAGTCGTATGTCGGCTCATTGATAGATGTTTCCTTGAAACGATGAAGGTAAAGTGACTTGTCACTAATGTCAATGATGATATTATAGTTCTTCCAAATACCATTACCAATTACGCCAATATAGGGGCGGTTGCTGAATGCGCCCGTTCCTTCAGGGATGTAAGAAATGGATTTCTTGCGAATGGTATCACTCCCGATGATGATTTGGTCTGACAACATATCAACAAAAAATTCCTGCTCTTTTTCCCCTATACCGAACTGTGTCATATCCGAAATATATCTTTTGCCTGGGATAGAATCAAGCTGAAATTGCTTTACTGCTTGGGCTGTGAAATCGATTGTGCCGCCTCCACCTGTATCCATAAGATACCATCCCTTGATGCTATCGGACTGGATGATGGTTTCTGCTTGCAGCATAATCCGATTGTCCTTATATAGAATTGGTAATTTGATGTAGCCATCTATATTAGGCAATCCTTCCTTGTGCCGTTTGAGATAATGGTGCTCAAAGTTAATTTCAAACGGGTAGTCAGTAATGCTCATGATGCCACAAATACCATCGACATGGCAGTCGACAACATCCCTCAGTTTAAAGACAGCTACTATTCCATAGCTTTCATCGATGCTCCCAATAGTCACTTTTGTCCTACCTACTATTGTCTTGACTTTTACCCTTCCTGCTGCACCGCCCGTAAACGCATCACCCATATTTTGTGGCTTCCATCTGGAATGTACGAGAAAGACACTATCCACACCAAACAAATTAGCGGCTCCTGTATCAAAGACTATATTACTATCTATGGAATCATTGATAGTAGAACGAACAATTAGATGTCCATGATATAGGAATGGAATGCTATCACACGTCTGTGCCATTGATATCGTTGTTTCCAACAATATCACTGCAAGGAGCATGAATCGCTTAATTTGTTTGTTTTTGTTCATTAATGTCATATTCCTATCCGAGTAATAGTCGAATTTTGTATGTGGGGTGCAAAGATACGAATTTTTCCCAATATATGCACTACCATTTAATAAAAATGTCGCAACTCGTCACAAATCGATGCAGTTTATCCCAGATATTTGGTTATTTCGTCAAATATGTATACTTTTGCAGCATCGAAACGTATAAAAATAATAGTATGAAACAGAAATTTTGTCAGAGCTGCGGAATGCCGCTCACAGATGAGGTGCTAGGTACGAATGCCGACGGCACGAAGAATGAGGATTATTGCATGTACTGCTACAAGGATGGCAAGTTCCTGCAGGATTGTACGATGGAAGAGATGATTGAGCACTGTGCTCAGTTTGTGAATGCTTTTAATGAAGGGTTAGAAAAACCTATTACCAAAGAGGAATACATCGGCATGATGAAATCGTATTTTCCCCAGCTTAAGCGTTGGCGCCAAACGCTGGATGTGAAT
>CAJOEC010000104.1 GCA_905233425.1 uncultured Prevotella sp.
CATTTCAATTCCTATTACCGGGGGTTTCACCCCCGTCTGTAGTCTATCGCTCCTTCGGAGCTTTCCTTGCATAGACTTTCAACCGTACAGGTCGAAAAGGTTTCGACCTATTGCGGTTGAAAATTGAATGCAGAGACGCAGAGTTTATGAGTTTTTCTTTTTGCTGTGGCATCCTCTGCGCACACACCGTGATGTCCGTCGGTGTAGGGGCAGGCCCTGTGCCAGCCCGATGCCCCGGCAGGGGCAATGTCTGCCTCTGCTCGCGTATCTGCCAAAATCGTCGCCGACACGTCAAAAAGTTCGCGCCGGGCGGACTTCCAGTTCGCCCCGTCCGAACTCCCAGTTCGCACGGCGCGGACTCCGAGTTCGCACGGCGCGAACTTTTTGAGGCCCCCGACCCCTCTTCCGGACATCCCCAAGCCCCTTCCCAAACACACCCAAGCCCCTTTCGAGCTGTAGCAGTTGAATATTGTTACTATCGCCAGTTCTCTATTTCTCCGCGACTCTGCGTTCATATTAAAGCTGAAGGAAATGAAACCGTGACAAATTGTCACGCTTTGAAATACAAAATATCAGCGCAAATTATGGCCACAAATCAAATAAAGAATGTTACTCTTACGTTAATAATAAAGATGTAATGATAAAAAAACTTAGGAAGAGGCCCGCAAGGCCATCTACTACATTAACCGCATGAGCATATATGGACATCAGGAAAACAGTTAAGAATGGTGACGTGACGATAGCCCTCAGCGGCAAGCTCGACACCTCAGTAAGCCGTAAGACGGCTGCCGACATTGACAGTCTTCTGGCCGGGTGCAAGGCCATCACGTCGCTCACCTGCGACATGGAGGGGGTGGACTATATCTCCAGCTCAGGCCTCCGCGTCCTGCTCGGACTGGCCCAGAAACACAAGAACTTCCGCATCGCCGAGGCGCAGCCCGGGGTGTACAAGGTGCTCGAGATGACAGGCTTCACCAAGATCATGCACGTGGAGCAGGCCCTGCGACGGCTCAGCATCGACGGCTGCGCCGAGATAGGCCGCGGCGGCGTGGGGACTGTCTATCGCATCGACGACGACACCATAATCAAGGTGTTCCGTGAGGGCACGCCCCTCGACGAGGTGCGCCGCGAGATTGCCATGGCCAAGGAGTCCTTCGTGCTCGGCATGCCCACAGCCATCTCGTTCGACGTGGTGCGCGTAGGCTCCTGCTACGGCCTGGTCTACGAACTGCTGAGGGCCGACACTCTCGGTGTCTGCATCAACCGCCAGCCGGAGCGCATCGAGGAGTTTGCCATCCTCTTCTCCAGGCTCTTCCAACAGATGCACGCCATCGAGGTGCCGACAGACTGCAACATCCCCAACGTCCTGGAGCGCGAGGAGTGGGCCGTGCGCCACATCAGCCGATACTTCGACACCGAGAGCATCGACATTCTGCTTCGCATCGTCAGCCGCATACCCCAGGGCAACCGTCTGCTGCACGGCGACCTGCAGACGAAGAACGCCATGATGGACGCCGACGGCCAGCTGATGCTTATCGACATGGGCGAGGTGGGCTACGGTCACCCGGTAATCGACCTGGCCCATGCCTACAGCGCGATGGTGAAGTTCGGGGGTGATGGATATGAGGAAATCTTCGGAATCAGCCGCGAGGTGGGCACCGACATGTTTAACCGCACGTTAAACCACTACTTCAAGGGTCTCGATGCCGCCGACCTGGCCCACCGCATCGAGCAGATCGACGCCGTGTCCTGCGTCCGCAACTTCTCGTGGCTCTCGCTCAGCGACTCCTTCCCCGAGGTGCGCATACGCCAAAGCCAGGAGTTCTTCCACGAACGCGTCGCCCGCCGCAAGGACTACCTCTTCGCCGTCAGCGACACGCTCGCAGACTGGACACTATAAGGAAAAATGATTATCCGCAATCATCCGACAACACCCCAAAGGGCCATGATGGGGCTTGGCAGAACGGCCTGAAAGGCCAATGATCACATAGCCCAGGGCATCGCCCTGGGTAAAATGAGAGGTCACGAACGCCCTGAAAGGGCAAAAGCATTGGACGGAGGCGGTGCCTCCTACTCATTCTTTTGCCCCTACAGGGCGAGGCTGCGCTCCTTCTATACCCGACCATCGGACAAATGCGGATAATCATTTAAGGAAACACGTTGTGACTAACAGAAATATTCGGGAGTCACTTGTATATCAGCGTTGTGATGTTTTGGGGATTGAACAGATGCTGTGCCGTTGCCTGCAGGTCGGCAGGTGTCAGGCAGGAGATGTTGGCCATGACATCGTTGATGTCGCGCAGTTTCCCTGTATGCAGGTAGTTTTTCGCAAAGTCGAGTGCGAAATGCTCCCTGTTGTCGGCTGATATTGCCAGCTGTCCTTTCAGCTGCTGCTTGGCAGCCTGTATCTGCTTCTCGGTTATCGGCTTCTGCACCAGTTTGTCGAGTTCGCGTCCCACCAGCTTGCGGCATCGGTCCACATCGTCAGGGTCGCAGCCGAAATATGTTGTCCAGATTCCCGTGTCGCTATATACGACCATCGAACTCTCCACGCTGTAGACGAGACCGCGCTTTTCGCGCAGCGACAGATTCAGCCGGGAGTTCATCCCCGGCCCGCCCAGTATGTTGTTAAGCAGATAGAGGCTCCATCGGCGCGGGTCGTCGGCGGCAAATGCCGGGGCGGCGACGACAACGTGGGCCTGATGGGTGTTGCGGTTGCGTACAACTGTCGATGGCTGTATAGAGGGACGCGCATCTTTCGCGGCTGACGTGACGGCGGCCGACGGCACAGCCGATGGCATTCCGTCGGCAGCCAGCCATTTCACCAGTCTACCGAAATCGACGTCGCCGCTTGCGAAGAACACGCATCGGTCGGGGCGATAGTGCCTTTGGGTGAAGCTGTGGGCATGGCAGCTGTCATATCCCCGTACCCGTTCCTCCGTGCCGAGAATGTTGTGTCCCAGAGGATGGCCTTCAAAGAGCAGGTTCTCTATGTCGTCGAAGATCAGCTCAGCCGGTGAGTCCTCGTAGCTCTCAATCTCGTCGCACACCACTTCGCGCTCTTTCTCCACTTCCGCCTGCGGGTAGACGCTATGGAACACAATGTCGCAGAGCACGTCGACGGCACGCCGCACATAGTCGCGCAGAATGGCACAGTAGAAAACGGTGTCCTCCTTGTTTGTGAAGGCGTTCAGTTCGCCTCCCACTCCCTCAAGCTCGTTGATGATCTTCACCGCGCTGCGCCTTCCGGTGCCTTTGAAGGTCAGATGCTCGCAGAAGTGTGCCAGCCCCTCTTCGCCTTGCTGTTCATGGCGCGTGCCTGCGGCCACCGCTATTCCGCAGTAGACCACAGGCGACGCCGAAGGGAGATGGACGACCCTCATACCATTGTCGAGGGTGCAAGTGTTATAGTTCATAAGTTGGAATATTCATCAGTTGATGAGGAACACCTTGGTCTTGCCATTGTATGTGGCCTTGACTGTGGCGCGGTAGTCCTTTCCTGTTTCGATGACATAGGTCACGCCGGGGTCGGTGGTCTGGACCTCAATCTTGGCATCGGCCTTTCTGGGGGCATAGCACTGGTAGGTGGTGGCGTCCATGTAGCCGTTCTGGTTGGTAGAGCGCACAGGGGTGTCGGGGATATTCAGCTTCTTGCCATCGACGGTGATGGTGACCTGTGGCACTTTGGGAGCCACGGCGGCATTACCAGCCTTGCCAAAGCCGATGCCGTGGAGGTCGAAGAGTCCCTGTGGGCGCTGCGGCTGTTGCGGGCGGCGACCCCAAGGCCCCTGCTGCTGTTCAGGCTGCTGCACCTCTGGCCCCTCGGCCACGAGGTAGATGGCGTGCTTGCCGGTGAGACCCTCGACAGCAGGAACATCGGCGACGCAATCCATCACGCCCTTAGCCTCGGCGGGAACATTGAAGGTGGCTATCTCTACGCCCTTCTTTGGGTCATCGAGGAGGACATGAATCTTAAAGGCACCTCGTCCGCTGGGCGTCAGGTTCAGCATCAGGTTTGTGCCATTGCCGGCCTTGGTGCCCTCGAAAGCCTTCACGCCCTTGGTGTCCTGGGCCAGGCCGCCGAAGCCGAAATACTTGAAGCCGACGATGCCGCCGTTCTGAATACCGGCGAGATCCATCGAGTTGTTCCACACGTCGTGGTTGTCCTGCATCCAGTTGTTGGCGTTAGGGCCATACATGTAGCAGGCGAGACCGGCAGAATAATAATTGTAAGGTGGCAGACCGAAAATCTGGAAGCCCTCGCTGGTCACCTCGGCGCCGGTGTACTCGTTGCCGTCGGTGGCCTTGGCCGTCCACTCATTATTAGGTGCGAACGTGTCATAGCCGGTGATGCGCACCTTGCCACCCTTTGCCACGGGCTTCTTGTCCCACTCGATCTTCACCGGGGCGACCATTGCCTGGCGGGCATTGCCGAAACCACGTGGCGGACGGTGGTAGAACACGTACCACTGGCCGTTGATCTCCTGAATGGAGCCGTGGGTGTTGTGGGCGGCGTTGGTGGTTATGAGCTTCGAGCCGTCCTCGTTGGGCACCACGCCACGCGAGTCGACGAGCACGCCGCCTGAGCGCCACGGGCCGAGGGGCGAGTCGCCATAGGCATAGCGCAGGGCGGAGTTGGTGTTGCCCAGGCCATACTCCTTGCCAGAGTAGCCGCTGAACACCATCACGTACTTGTTGCCCACCTGACGGATGGACGAAGCCTCGAAGAAGTTGAAGTCCTTGGGGTCCTGACCCTGATAGAGTGCTTTGTACTCGCTGCCCTCCTTGTCTAAAAGACGACCGTCGGCGCTGACGGCGGGGATGAAGGGGTCGATAAGCTCGGTGCCGGGGCGCTTCGAGTACATCGTGTTCTGGTCGAGCTCGCAGGCTGTAGAGTGCTGGAAGCCGTAGAAGACATAGGCGCGGAAGCCCTTGTCGTAGTCCTTGTCCTTCTTGTTGGTAATCGGCTCGATGAACACCGAGGGGTCGAAGTCGATGAGCGAGCCTTCGACACAGCGCGTGCCGTCATCCGTGAGGTTAACGGGAGTGAAGGGACCGTTGGGGCGGTCGCCCTTACAGACCATGGCGATGCGGCCCCATCCACGGCTGTGGGGATAGAGCCAGTAGGTCTTCTTGCCCGTCGTGCGGTCGGTGGTGCAGACGAGGTCGGGGGCGAACATCGTGTCCCACTGGCCGTTGACGTACCACGAGAAGATGGGGCCTTCGTCGCGCCACTGCGAGAGGTCTTCCACCGGTGCCGACCACATACGTATGTCGGGGCCGCAGTAGGCCGAGTAGGTCACGTCGTGCGAGCCGATGATGTAGGCACGCAGTTTTCCGGGATTGTCGGGGTCTTCAAACACGCGGGGCTCGCCGTCGGGCAGATGCTCCCACAAGGGCAGGTAGGGGTTTTGCGCATTCACGGCCATTGCGGCGAAAAGTGACAGCGCGAGGGTGATTGTTTTTTTCATTGCTTTTTGTTTTGGCTATAAAAATATCATGTTGGCTGCAAAATTACAAATAATAACCGTCACGGCTTATTTTTGATGTGTCTCATTGTTTCAAATATGTTTCGTTTTGCGAAAGCACGCAAAAATGCATAAAAAACAGGCGATTACTTGCTCGTTTCAGGGAAAATAAGTACTTTTGCATTCGATTTTTGAAAAGCAGTCAATAAAACAACTATCTACGATGGGAAGGAAAAAGAAGCCATTGCCCCTTCTTGAGGGTGTGAGAATAGAGTCGGTGGCCGCCGAGGGGAAGAGCCTGTTCCACTGGAACGACATGGTGGTCTTCGTGCCGTGGTGTGTTCCCGGCGACGTTTGCGACGTGCAGCTGAGGCGCAAGAAACACTCATACGCCGAGGGCGAGGTGGTGAGGTTCGTGGAGTACAGCAGCGTGCGCACACAGCCCTTCTGCCAGCATTTCGGTGTCTGCGGGGGGTGCAAGTGGCAGATGCTGCCCTACGAGGAGCAGCTGCGCATGAAACAGCAGCAGGTGGAGGACCAGCTGCGCCGCATTGGCAAGGTGGAGCTGCCGCCGACAAGGCCGATCATGGGAAGCACGAAAACAACCGAATACCGCAACAAGCTCGACTTCGGATGTGCCAACAAGCGATGGCTCACCACTCAACAATTAGCACTTAGCACTCAACAGAAAGACATTCCCGCCATTGGCTTCCACATCACCGGGGCTTTCGACAAGATACTGCCCATAGAGAAATGCTGGCTCATGGACGACCTGCACAACGAGATACGAAACGCCATACGCGACTACGCCGTGGAGCATGGGCTGTCGTTCTTCGACCTGCGCGAGCAGAAAGGTCTGCTGCGCGACGTCATCATCCGCAACTCGCTGTCGGGTGAATGGCTCGTCATCCTGCAGTTCCATTACGACGAGACGGGTGGCGACGCCGAGGCACAGGCGCTAATGCAGTATGTTGCCGACCGTTTCCCACAGATAACTTCGCTGATGTATGTCGACAACCAGAAGTGCAACGACACCATCGGCGACTTGGACATACGCCTATTCCGTGGGCGCGACCATATCTTTGAGATTATGGAGGGCCTCCGCTTCAAGGTCGGCCCTAAGTCGTTCTACCAGACAAACACCGAGCAGGCCTACCACCTCTACAGCGTGGTAAGGGAACTGGCGTTCTCCCACCCCTCAACACTCGACTCTAAACTCCCCCTGGTTTACGACCTCTACACCGGCACGGGCACAATAGCCAACTTCGTGGCAAGTCATGCCAGCAAGGTCATCGGCATAGAATATGTTCCAGAGGCCATTGAGGACGCCAAGGAGAACTCGCGCATCAACGGCATTGACAACACGCTCTTCTTTGCCGGCGACATGAAGGACATACTCACCGACGACTTCATCGACCGCCACGGACGGCCCGACATCGTCATCACCGACCCGCCACGCGCCGGAATGCACCCCGACGTGGTGAAGACCATACTGCGCACGGCTCCACAGAAGATTGTCTACGTGAGCTGCAACCCCGCGACACAGGCACGCGACCTGCAGGAGTTGGACAAGGAGTATAAAGTGGTGGCGGTGCAGCCCGTAGACATGTTCCCGCATACGCCACACGTGGAGAACGTCGTGCTGCTGGTGCGAAGGGCTTAACCGGTTTTTTTAATAAAAGTAAAAAAAAATAAGTTGGTACAAATAGGTGGTTATAGTATGTTTCCGCAGAACGGCCTGAAAGGCCAGCAAGCAGTCAGCCCAGGGCATCGCCCTGGGTATGAAGACAGGGGTATCGTCGCCCTGAAAGGGCAAAAGCCTTGGACGGAGGCGACGCCTCCTACTCATTCTTTTGCCCTTTCAGGGCGGGGGCTGTGCTTTCATGCCTACCCAGGGCGCTGCCCTGGGCTGACAGCTTATTGCCCCTTCGGGGCGTGGTCAAGCGGGGCGTGGTCGAGCACACAAAATCGTACCAAGTTGTTTTTTTATCATCACTTAGTGGAGATTAATATATAGTAATGTATAAGAAGATATTCAACAAATACGACAAGAAACTCATTGCCGAACTTCCTGTGGTGAGCTTCCCCGGTCGTATAATAGTGATACTGACACCCGGCGAGACGGAACGTGCCGTGCGCTATCTGCTCAGCGTCGGGCAGAACATGAAGCCGCAGCCGCTTGGAATCGACACCGAGACGCGGCCCTCGTTCAAGCGGGGACACCAGAACATGGTGTCGCTGCTACAGGTGGCCACCCCCGACACGTGCTTCCTCTTCCGTCTGCACCATACAGGCTTCACGCCGGCCCTCAAGGCATTTCTTGAAGACACAACGGTGGAGAAGGTGGGGCTGTCGCTAACCGACGACATGAACTCGCTCCACAGGTTAGGGGAATTCAATCCCGGACGGTTCACCGACCTGCAGAAGATGGTTAAGGAGGTGGGCATTGAGGACATGAGCCTACAGAAACTCTACGCCAACCTCTTCGGGCAGAAGATAAGCAAGCGACAGCAGCTGAGCAACTGGGATGCCGACATACTGAGCGACAAGCAGAAGATGTATGCCGCCACCGACGCATGGACGTGCATAAACATCTACGAAGAGCTGACAAGACTGATACAAACAAGAAAATACGAACTGGTATGTATAGAATAGTATATCTCAAGCCCGGCAAGGAGGAGAGCCTTCAGCGCTTCCATCCCTGGGTGTTCTCTGGTGCCATCCACCACATCGACACCGGCATCTCCGAGGGCGACATCGTGAGTGTTGTCACCGCTTCGGGGCAGTTTGCAGCCGTCGGCCACTATCAGGGCGGGTCGATAGCCGTCCGTGTGTTGTCGTTTGCCGACGTGCCCATCGACGACACATTCTGGCACAAGCGTCTGAAGGCGGCACTCGAAATGCGCATCGCTTCACCATTCCCCTCCTCCGGGGAGGAGATTACCAACGCCTACCGCCTTGTTCACGGCGAGGGCGACATGCTGCCGGGACTCATAATCGACATCTACGGCACGACGGCGGTCATGCAGGCCCACAGCATCGGTATGCACCGCTGTCGCATGGCCATTGCAAAGGCACTTATGGACGTCATGGCCGGGCGCGTGGAGTGCGTCTACTACAAGAGCGAGACAACCCTGTCGTTCATGGAGCCACAGAACGGGTTCCTCATAGGACATACCGACGAGAACATCGCCGTGGAGAACGGTCTGCGCTTCTATATCGACTGGATGAAAGGCCAGAAGACGGGCTTCTTCGTCGACCAGCGCGAGAACCGTTCTCTGGTGGAGCAATACAGCAAAGGCCGCAACGTCCTCAACATGTTCTGCTACACCGGCGGATTCTCCTGCTATGCCATGCGCGGCGGCGCACAACTGGTGCATTCTGTCGACAGCTCGGCAAAGGCCGTGGAGCTGACACGCCGCAACGTCGAACTTAACTTCCCCGGCGACCGCCGCCACGAGGCGTTCTGCGAAGATGCCTTCCATTTCCTTGAACACTCAACTCTCAACGCCCAACTCTCAACTCTCAACTCTCAACCCTCAACCCTCAACACTCAACCCTCAACCCTCAGTTATGACCTCATCATCCTCGATCCGCCGGCCTTCGCCAAGCACCGAGGGGCACTCCACAACGCCTTGAAAGGCTACACACGCCTGAACAACCGCGCATTCCAGAAGATAGCACCGGGAGGAATCCTCTTCACCTTCTCATGCTCGCAGGTGGTGACGAAAGACAATTTCCGCAACGCCGTCTTCACCGCCGCCGCACAGGCCGGGCGCTTCGTGCGCATACTCCACCAGCTCCACCAGCCGGCCGACCATCCCATCAACATCTACCACCCCGAGGGCGAATACCTGAAGGGCCTCGTCCTCTACGTCGAATGACAGACAGAGTACAACTTTTTATTGAGCGCGAAGGGCTGCTCCGCAAGGACAGCCTCAACCTTGTGGCCGTCAGCGGCGGGGCCGACAGCGTTTGCCTGTTGCTGCTGCTCAGGCAGCTGGGCTACCGCGTGGAGGCCGCCCACTGCAATTTCCACCTGCGAGGCGAGGAGAGCCAGCGCGACGAGACGTTCGTCAGCGACCTGTGTAGGGAGCATGGCATAGAGCTTCACCTCGCCCATTTCGACACCCGTGCCTACGCCGAACTCCACAAGGTGAGCATCGAGATGGCCGCCCGCGAACTGCGCTACCGCTATTTCGAGCAGCTGCGCCAAGACATCGGCGCCGACAACATCTGCGTCGCCCACCATCAGGACGACAACGTCGAGACCATCCTCATGAACCTTCTTCGCGGCACCGGGCTGCGCGGACTCCAGGGCATACAGCCCCGCCGAGGCCATATCGTCCGTCCGCTCCTCTGCGTCAGCCGCTCCGAGATAGAGGAGTGGCTCCACCAGCAGGGGCAGCACTACGTCACCGACTCCACGAACATGGTAGCCGATGTGGTGCGCAACAAGTTACGCTTAGACATCATCCCCCGACTGAAAGACGTGTTCCCCCAGGCCAATGGGAACATCCTCTCCACCGCCCGCCACATCGGCGAAGCCGTCCGCGTCTACGACGACGCCATCCACACCCGCCTCTCAACACTCATCACCACCGCCCCCACTTCTGGCCAGATGCCACCGTGTCCGAAGCGTCAGCTTCGGCTCACCCAGCGTTGCGACATCGACAAGCTCCTAAAAGAGCCATCCCCCGAGTGTCTCCTCTTCGAGTGGCTCACCCCGGCAGGCTTCTCCCCCTCCACCATCGAGCAGATCGCCGCCACCCTTCACGGCGAATGGACATCGGCCACCCACTGCTTAGTGTCCCACGGCAGAGAGCTCCTACTCGCCGAGAAGGAGCCTGAACGCCGCCCGTTGCGCATTCCCGAACCGGGGACATACGTGCTCGACGACCAAACAAAGATAAGCATCACCCGCATACAGGGTCAGCAAATAGAGCGTGGCGATGCCACCGTCTGTTGTGCCGATGCCGCCACCGTCACCTTCCCCCTCCTGCTCCGCCCCCTCCGCCCCGGCGACCGTTTCCGGCCCTTGGGCATGAAGGGCACAAAGCTCGTCAGCGACTTCCTCACCGACCGCCACTTCTCCATCATCGACAAGCGCCGCCAGCTCGCTCTCTGCGATGCCGACGGCAACATCATTTGGCTCGTGGCCCTCCGCATGGACGACCGCTACAAGGTGACGCCACAGACAACCGAAACACTCAGAATCCATTCCTAACCAACACTCAACACTCAACTCTCAACACTCAACTCTCAACACTCATTCTCTGAAAAAATGAATACAATAAACGAAAGACAAGACGAAATTATCGAGGAGTTCCAGGACTTCGACGACTGGATGGACCGTTACCAGCTGCTCATCGACCTTGCCGGGGAGCAGAAGCCTCTTGACGAGAAATACAAGACTGAGCAGAACCTCATCGACGGATGCCAGAGCCGCGTGTGGCTGCAGGCCGACTACGTCGACGGGCGCATCCACTTCCAGGCTGAGAGCGACGCTCTGATAGTAAAGGGAATCGTGGCATTGCTGATACGTGTGTTCGACAATCAGACGCCGCAGGACATCCTCGACACCGACATCTATTTCATCGACCGCATCGGCTTGCGCGAACACCTCTCCCCCACCCGCTCAAACGGGCTGCTGGCCATGGTCAAGCAGATACGCATGTATGCCCTCGCCTTTCAGGCTAAGGGTTGAGAATGCTTGCATACTCAGCAGGACTCTTCAGCAGCTGGACGGCCCTCTGGTAGACCTTGTCGTTGGCAAGCCCGGCCTCAATGGCCCCAGCCTGATAGTAGTACGCCGAGATGATATCCGACTCGAGCATCTGCTGTATTGTCTCGCGGTGCTTGTCGAGTTCCGAGGCCAGGTCGTGCTTCAGCTTCTGCCCAAGCGTGTCGAAGGCATCTTTCGCGTCGTCGTAATATCCCTCGAACTTCGCCGTCTTCACCAGCTCGTCGAACTGTTTCCGCGACATGTCGTCGTAGGTGAATCCGCTGTCGATGACGCGCTGGCGGAACTCCTGCCAGTCGCTCTCGCCTATGTGGAAGTCCTTTGCCGGAGCTATCTCCGGGTGGCGCTCGATATAGCTCACCACGTAGTCGAACATCACCTCTGTTGAGTCGAGTCCGCTTGACGAGAGGTAGTATGCAATGTTTGGCATCGTGTCGTTCCTCACCTCCAAGTCGGGCTTTATTCCGCCACCGTCGCGCACCTCACGCCCACGACGGGTGTGGAACACGTGGGTCAGCGAGTCGGGGATTGCAAAGCCGCGTGAGCGGTCGCCGTAGAGGCTTCCGCCCCTCCTGTCGCCTCCCTCCTCTCTTCTCTTCGAATAGTTGATGGCCTGGATGCAGCGCCCGGAGGGGATGTAGTATTTCGATGTCGTTATCTTCACATTAGTATTATACGACAGGTCCAACGGCACCTGCACCAGCCCCTTGCCGTATGTCCGTGTGCCCATGATGACGGCGCGGTCGAGATCCTGCAGCGCCCCGCTTGTGATTTCGCTTGCCGAGGCCGTCTCGCCATTGACGAGCACCACCAATGGCATCACCGTGTCCACAGGCTCCAGCCGTGTGGTGTATGTGCGGCTGGCCTGCTTCACCTTGCCACGGTTCTCCACCACCATCTGCTCCTGCGGCACCCAGATGTTCACCAGGTCGACAGACTCTGCCTCGCTGCCGCCACCGTTGCTACGCAGGTCGAGCACCATGCCGCGTGCCCCCTGCTTCTTCAGCTCGATGAATGCGCGGCGCACATCCTTTGCGCTGCCCTCGGTGAACTGGTTGAAGTTGATGTAACCTATCGAGTCATCGTCCATGCCGTAATATGGCATCTCGGGCAGTTTTATGTTGCGGCGCGTTATCTTGAAGGTCATCTCCTTATAGCGTGCCGCCCCCTTGCCTGCGCCGTCGGTCTGCGGACGAAGCACCTTCAGCACAAAGGTAGTGCCGGGGTCGCCACGGAGGTGGCTGCTGACGTACGACACGTTCTTGTCGGTCATCAGCGAGTCGTCGATGGAGACTATGATGTCGCCTTTCTTCAGGCCCACCTCCTGTGCGGGCATACCCTCGTAAGGCTCGTCGATGACGACGCGCTTCAGCCGCGAGTGGTACTTCACCAGCGCCCCAATGCCGGCATACTTTCCCGTGAGCATCATCTTCAGGTCCTTGGTGTTGCTTTCCGGGTAGTACTCGGTGTACGGGTCGAGCGAGCGGAGCATTCCGTCGATGGCCGCCGTCATGGTGGTGGCGGGGTTGAGGGTGTCCACATAGAAGAGGTCGAGGTTGCTGTAGAGCTGGTTGAAGATGTCAAGGTTCTTCCCCACCTCGAGGTTGTGGTTACTGCTGTTTGTCTGTGCGCACAAAGCCATCGGCAGAGCCGCCATGAGCAAAATAAATAGCCGTATGTTCAGTTTCATTCTTTATTGGGATTTGTCAGGAGTTATAGCAAATCATGAAAGTTTGCTGCAAAGGTAAGTACTTTTTTCGTACCAGCAAAGAAATCAATGTAAAAATATTGAAAAGTGTTCATTTCTTATGGATAAGCTACGCCGTAGCGCCTCCCTAAGGAACTGACACCAAATAAAGTTTACAAATAATGTCTGAAACGAATTTCCGTAATTATCGTAAAATGATTATCCGCAATCAGGTGATTAACCTGAATTATTCATGGTAATTACGCTTTTTTGTTTTTAACATATAATTGCCATGTAATTGACCATTAATTCATGGCAATTATATGTTAATGAAAGGTCAATTGCACTTCTTTGCGGATAATCAATATCGTAATTTATCCGTAATTTCCTTAATTATATCAATTATGGGCAAATTATGGATATTACGGTAATTCGTTTCCAAAAACTAATTGTAAAGTTAATTAAGTAACAGTTCCTAAAGGCGGGACCGGCCCCAAAAGGGGGTCGGAGGGCTCAAAAAGTTCGCGCCGGGCGAACTGTCAGTTCGCGCCGTCCGAACTCGGAGTTCGCACGGCGCGAACTCGAAGGCCTCTCGGAGACGATTTGACAGCAGCCGCCAGCCTCTGTAGGGGCAGGCCCCGTGCCAGCCCGATGCCCCGGCAGGGGCAATAATCCCGAAGCAGGGCATCGACGTGATCATCGACCACAAGCTGAGAAAGCTCGACAAGTGAAAATGGTCATCCTCATGACCATTTTTTGTGACCCTTTTTCTAACGGTTTTTGACCATTTCCCCAATCACTATCTATATCATTGAACAATGCATGGATTTTCCGTGAAGATAAAGAACTTCTGATTATCAGCGAGTTAGCTTCTATTTGGATTTTCTGCGAAGATAAAAACTACGCATAAAAAGGCACGTACGAGACAAACTTCCTGGATTCAGACTCTGGGTTAGCCGATTTTATTAATCCTTTTGACAAAGTATCCGATATGATGTGAGAAGCTATTGCTTCATTCTTCGTTTCATCCCAATGCTCCTAAGTTGAACCTTGCGGTTTCCTCCAAATTCACAAAGGTTGGACGCTGAAATCCGCCAAGCACGCCACTCCCTTCGCTCCATCCCCATTACAGAGACTTCATCACTACTACAAAGTGGTCTGCCACAGACGCAGACATCGGTACTTTCTACCTCCACGTGTCTCGCTTGGTATTTTCCCTTGGCATTCCACGCCTGCTTCTCACGTTCCTCAGAGAGCCTGAGACAAGGTCTTGCCGCCTTTACGCCGCACACCCAGCAGACAGTAAACAGGTTCCCTCTGCCATTATCCCAAGAACCGAATTGAATCCTGGTTTTGATGTGACCTGTTTTTGCTAACGACGCCTCATCGGACGGTTCACTTCCGTTCAACTCCTTGTCTCTCACCTTGCCAGTCTCACTCGAAAGGCTTTCAGTCATCGCTCACTACCCATCAGTTTCCCTCAGAGCAGCATGAAGTGGTTTGCAAACAGTGCCTGTACACCGTATGCGGTAGGCCTACTACCATCTCGTCTGAAGTTACGAACTACGACCCTACAAACGGCCGATTTGTTCTCGTGACACACAATTCGTGGGCAAAGTTACAAATAATCCCGCAACTCACAAAAGAATCGCGGGATTATTTCTATATTTATCTTCTTTCGGACGTATCAATCTCCACTCTCTCTGCCCCCGCCACCATCGGCAGTAGCATCATTGTGAGCAAAGGGAGAGGTTGTCAAAACACACAAGCCCAACCGAACTTGTGGACAAGCTCGTTCAGCAGATTCCTGTCGCGAACAGGGATGGTGACTGCCACCGTCTGGCGCTGGTTGTCCCTTTCGGCAATGTTTGCCACGTCGAGGTCATATTGGTTCTGCATGTTCATCCATATCTCTGCGGGTATGCCAAGAGCTTTTCCCAGGGCTACTGCTACGTTGAGCGATACGGGGCGCTTGCCATTAATGGTCTCGCTGAGCACGGAGGGTTTGATGCCAGTCTGCTCTGAAAGCATTTTCTGAGTCAGGCCGCGTTCTTTCAGTTCATCCTTTATCATCTCGCCAGGATGCGTGGCTTCATACGGTGTGAGTTTTTTCTTATTCATAGTGCTTGGATATTTCAAAGAGTAGTGCGTTTACAATAATGCCGCTCTCGTCGGGGGAACTATAGAAGAACAATCGGTATTGGTCGTTTATCCATACTGCATCTACGCCATTGAGGTCGCCCTTCTTCTTCTCATAGTGCAACGACTTGATAAGGAACAAGTCCTCAATCCTACGTGCTGATCTTATGTAGTTCACCACCTTGATGTAGCGTTTCACAATGTCTTTCGACAATCGCTTATAGGCTCCGTCCTTTGTGGCTCCTTCGGTGTAAAGCTCCTCTAATGCCGAGTTCGCGAATTCAATGTTCATGTCTTTATTTACACTTTGACGCTGCAAAGGTAATAATTATTGTTGAATAATTCTCAGATTTGCGAAATTATTTTTGATATTCCAATTGCTGGATTATTTCTATATTATCTTCTTTCGGACATCACTTTTCATGAACGAAAACAATTTCAATAAATGCAGCTGTGCTGGTGTAAAGACAGTTGTCTGGTTCTCATTGGTTAATTTCTGGGCATCCAACTGTTTATATTTATGTGTTCAGCATCAATTCGGGGGCAAAGTTACAAATAATCCCGCAACTCACAAAAGAATCGCGGGATTATTTCTATATTCTTTTTGGGGACGTATCAATCTCCACTCACTCTGCCCCCGCCATCATTATCGGATAGCAAGAATCAAAAGTGGACATTCCATGTTCCCCATTGCTTGAAGAAGAAGGCTGCACCTTGAAGTTCTACCTGACGCTTGATGTTGACGACCCACTCTAAACACATGGGACGAGCCTTGGTGCAACCGATTATGGGATTCCACGTCTTGTCAGTCCATTCTATCTTTGTCGTTCTCATAGTCCTTGCTTCTTGTTAATTCAGTAATTTGTCTGCTTGCCAATCTCATAACAGAGATGCTGAAGCCACAGCTGATAATCTTTGTTGTCAATGATGCTCAGTCCTGTCTTCATTGGAATTCTCATGTTGTAAACGGAATATTTCTTTCTGCTGTTCTATTTCCCTGGCCAGCACCTCTTTTGAAGGCATATAGGTGAGATATTTGGCAGCGTACATCTGTTCGTTGCTGGCAAGTGTTGAGAAACGTGCAACATCAGCGTTAGTTTCAGAGCAAAGGATTATACCGATTGTGGGGGTGTCGCCCTCCGTTCTTTTGTAAGTGTCGAAGAGCTTCAGGTACATATCCATTTGTCCAACATCCTCGTATGATACTTTTGTGGTTTTCAAATCATATGTTGCGCTGCCAATTATGTTGGCTTCCATCCCAGACTCCCTATGTGCGTAGACTTTCTCCATTTTCAACACAACATAAATTTTGTGCACAAAGGTAGTAAAAAACACGGAAACAGCCAACAAATTGCCAAGAAAACACACGATCATCCAACATTTTTTCTATCTTTGGGAGGTATTAACCCCCAAACAAATATAGCTATGTTGGAAA
>CAJOEC010000105.1:0-13276 GCA_905233425.1 uncultured Prevotella sp.
GCTGCCCACATAACCAGTATCAAAAGCGTTGAACAGGCTGAAAGGATTATACATATCCGTCTTGCCCCTGCCAAAATGGTATCCGTCGTAGTTGGCCTTTAGTTCTCCGAACATGGTCTCGTAGTTATTCCCTTGATGTTCTGCCAGCAACTCTATATCAGAACGTAATGTGGTGGCGAGTTCTTCTTCCGATATTCCGCAGATGGTCTCGTAAGCCGAGACCATTGAGATGTTCTTCAATTGGTTGAGCTTGCTGAATATGCCCATCTGCGAGAACTTTGAGATGCCGGTGATGAATACGAACTTCAAGTGGCTGTCCTCGCCCTTCAGCGGCGTGAAGAGGTCCTGGAAGCGTTCTCTCACCAACTTCTGCATCGGCGCGTCGCCAAGGCAGTGGAGCATCATGTTGTCGTACTCGTCAACTAGTACCACCACCTTGCGGCCAATCTTCTGCTCGGCGGCGTGGATGATGTTCACCATGCGGACGCTGGTATCGGTTTCTCCTGATGGCACTTCATATCGCTGCTCATACTCAGAAAGAGTAGTGTCTATCAGTTTGTCGAGCCTCTCGACGGACGTAAGATTGCTCTTGCTGAAGTCGAAGCGCAGTACGGGATAGCGTTCCCACTTCCAGTCGGTAGTGGCAATGAATAGCTGGGGCTGCTCTATTCCGTCGTCGGTGGTGAAGGCCTCGAACAGCTCGCGGCGGCCCTCAAAGATTAAGGCCAGCGTGTCCACCAGCAACGACTTGCCAAAGCGGCGCGGACGGCTCAGGAAATAGGGGCAGCCCTCGGTTATCATTTTGTAAATCAGTGGTGTCTTGTCCACATAAACATATCCTTCGCTTCGGATTTTCTCGAAGCTCTGTATTCCTACCGGGTATTTTCTCTTTGCCATAAAATGATTAACGATTTACGAATTTACGATTCGGGGGCTGCCCCTACTTCCCCGCCATGATGTTGATGATGGTGGCGATGTCGGCCACGTCGACGCTGCCGTCGCCGTTCACGTCGGCATCTTTGTAGTTGGCTGAACCGGCCATGACGTTGATGACGCTGGCGATGTCGGCCACATCGACGATGCCGTCGCCGTTCACGTCGCCAAATAAGACGCCCTCGCCGCGCTTGATGCTGATGTACCTGCTCTCGGGGTTTCCGCTGTGGTTATACACAGCGGAATGCTCGTCGCTCCAGTAGCAGCCGCGCTCAAAGTAGCAGTCCTCCAGCGTCAGGCTCTGCAGACCGTCCATGATGCTGTACGGGGACGGTGTGTCGTCCCACAGGTCGAAGGAGCACTTGTCGATGATGACATCGACGTAGTCCTGGCTCCACATATAGGCTTCTGTCTCGTCGATGATGTCCACGTCCTTGAAAGTCACCTCGGCATCGGTGTCGGTGCTTTCAAAGTATATCGTACCGCTAATCTTCAGCGTGGCTGGCTTGCCGTCTGGGCCGTCGACTCCCTCAACGGTCCAGTAGCGCTTGCTTGTCCTGTCGGCCACGCCCTCGTCGCCGAAGGTGATGCCGTAGTATTCCTTATTATTCTTGTCGTTGCCCACCAATGAGTTGTCGCCGTGGAGCACCATGCAGAAGTCCTGCAGGTTCACCTTGAGTGCGGCATCCTCGGGGCTGTACTCCACGAACTTCGCGTCGGTGAGCGTCAGGATGTTGAACTTCGTGTTGAAGGTCACCGAGCCTGAGGCGAGCGACATGGGGCTGAATCCGTCGACGTTGTAGTTGTTCAGCCGCTGTCCACCAATCTCCACGGGGTAGTACTCTATCTTGTCCTTGGGCACAATCGTGAAGGGCTTGGTGACAGACTCCTTCGAGTACTTGTCGACCACGGTGTGGTAATAGGAGGCAAAGCTGTAGGTGTCGTAGTTCATCACCCATCCGCCTCGCTCGATAGTGCCCAGGTCTTGCACCACGGGGTGCTCGCCGTCGGTGCGCAGCAGCATCTCCTGGTTGGGGTCGAGGTAGCCGTAGCACACCTTTCCGGCGTAGTTTGTCCACGGCCGGCCGTCGAGTGCGCCGATCTTGCCGTAGATGTCGAGCCACCCAGTACCGGTGGTTATGAGACCCTCGCTGAACGACAACCCGTAGCCGTCGCTGCTGAATACGCTGAGCGAGCCGCTGCCCTCGATGTAGCACTCCGAGAGCATGGTGATGCCGTTGCCCGTTGAGGTGATGCGGTTCGGCCCGCTCAGTCTGATGGTCACGGCGTCGGGAATGAAGATACCCTCGCCCGTGGTGGTCAGGCTGGCATTATTCATGTAGAGGACACCCTCCTCGGCGTTGTAGCTGACGTAGGACGGACCATCCTGTATCTTGCTCACGTATTTGTTTGGCACAGTTCCGGTCACAGGCTCGCCGTTCACGTAGATGCCGACTCTCTTCGCCGACGGGGTGAAGTAGCCTGGATCTCCAGGTTCGTCGGGACGGGCGTACCCAACACCACCGCCAGTCTCCGAATATCTTGTTCCACAGGAGCCAATGAGTGAAATGCAATCCTTGAACATGTCGTTATCTTCCATATTAAGATGTATGCGCCAGTTATTGTTGCAATAAATGGTCCGCAATTGGCTGCAACCACTAAACATCTCTGCCACATTAAACACGTTTAGTAAGTTAAAATGAGTCAAATCAACCGCATAAAGACTCTCACAGCCTTTGAACATAAAATACATATCCTCGACCATCGAGGTAGCAAAGCGACTCAAATCAATATAGATCAGACTCCAGCAATCTTCGAACATTTGTTGCATATATTTGACGTATCGGGTGTCAAAGCTACTAAGATTAATATTGACCAGATTAAAACATGAAAGAAACATGGCCGACATGTTTGTCACTTTTTTGGTGTTAAAGCCACTTAAATCAAGATATTTTATCTCATCCATCCCCAAAAACATTCCGCTCATGTTCGTCACATTCTCAGTGTTAAAGCTGCTCACGTCAAGAGAGGTCAAACTCGCGCAATTGCAGAACATGTCTTCCATGTCTGTCACATTCCGCGTGTCAAAGTTGCTTACGTCAATTGAGGTCAGTCTCCAGCAGTTATAAAACATGGAATTCATGTCTGTTACATTCCTCGTGTCAAGGTACCTAAGGTTTTCTATCTGCTCTAAATATAGAAAATCAGCGAACCAATAACTACAGTCAGCAGGGCGTGCCGAGGACATACTTGGGTCGAATACCGCCTTGGTTACTGTCTCGCAGCAATCGACCCATTTTGGGTAACGTTTCCCCCATTCATCCTTATCATTATACTCATAATCATACACCTTCCCGCTTCTGCTGTTCTTCTGATTGTCGTAATAGAACGTGAGCGTCTCTTCGTCGCTGCTGAGCACGGCATATATTTCCGCCGCCGTGGCGGTCTTTGTCACGAGCAGCGCCAGGACTGCTGTGAGCATCAGAATCTTTTTTATCATAGTCATTCTATTTATTAGTAATTTAAAAGATAACTTGGTACGATTTTGTGTGTTCGACCACGCCCCGAAGGGGCAATGAGCACTCAGCCCAGGGCAGCGCCCTGGGTAAGCATGAGTACACAGCCCCCGCCCTGTAAGGGCAAAAGAACGAGTAGGAGGCATCGCCTCCGTCCAAGGCTTTTGCCCTTTCAGGGCGACGACAACCCTGTCATCATACCCAGGGCGTTGCCCTGGGCTGACTGCTTGCTGGCCTTTCAGGCCGTTCTGCGGTAACATACGATAATCACCTATTTGTACCTAATTTTTTACTTTTACTTAGTTATTCTTTATTTTTTACTTTTACTTAGTTATTCTTTGTTTCCCATGTGCTCGTTGAAGAAGTTGACGCACTGGCGGAAGAGATGGTTTCGGGTGTTGCCTCCGCTGATGCCGTGGTTACGGTTGGTGTAGACGAGCTGTCGGAAGTCCTTGTCGGCCTGTACGAGAGCCTCGACGTATTCGGCTGTGTTCTGGTAGTGGACGTTGTCGTCGGCGAGTCCATGGCAGAGCAGCAGCGCGCCGTGCAGTTTCTCTGCGCGTGCTATTGGCGTCACCTCGTCGTAGCCCTTGGCGTTCTCCTCTGGCGTGCGCATGAACCGCTCGGTGTAGATGGTGTCGTAGAATCGCCAGCACGTGGGCGGGGCGATGGCTATTCCGGCGCAGAACACTTCGCGTCCCTCGGACATCGACATCAGCGTGTTCCATCCACCGTAGCTCCATCCCCAGATGGCGATGCGGTCCTTGTCGACGTAGCTCTGCTGTCCGAGCCAGAGCGCAGCCTCCACCTGGTCGCGTGCCTCGAGTTCGCCGAGGCGCAGGTAGGTGCACTTCTCGAATTCCGCGCCGCGCCCGCCGGTTCCACGGTTGTCTACGCAGACGCAGATGTAGCCCTGCTGGGCGAGGTACTGCTCAAGGATGGCTCCCTGTCCGCTCATGCCCAGCCCCCAGACGTTGCGCACCTGCTGGCTGCCGGGGCCGCCGTATTGGTACATCACCACGGGATATTTCTTCTGCGGGTTGAAGTCCTTGGGTTTCAACATCCAGCCGAAGAGCCTTACGCCCTCGGAGGTGGTGAAGGTGAACATCTCCTTGCGGCCCATGTCGTAGGAGGCATATTTTGCAGCCAGCTCCTTGTTGTCGACGAGCGTTGCGAGGGTCTTGGCGGGAGAACCGCCAGACGCAGCCATGAGGGTAATCTGTGGCGGGGTGTTGATGTCGCTCCATGTGAGGAGGCAGTTCTTGAAGTCCTTGGAGAAGACGGCTGAGTTCCAGCCGCCCTTAGGCGTGAGGCAGTCGGTCTTGCCGTTTTTGTGGCTCACGAACACCTGCTGCTCCGTTGGGCCGCTGTTGAGGGCGGCAAAGTAGATGTCGCCCGTAAGCTCGTTGTAGCCATAGACATTTGTAATTATTGTGTGAAGGTCTCTCTCACCGCCTCCTATCCGCTGTGGCTGTGGCAGGTCGCCCACCGAGCGCTCTAACTGGCCGTTGAGGTTGTAGAGATAGATATGGTTGTAGCCGTCGCGCTCGCTGGTGAGGACTATGTGGTTGTCGGTGATGAGGGTCTGTGCCAGCACGTCCTCGTTGATGTATTTGTCCACCTTGTCCTCGACTATGAGCTTGCAGAGCGTCGACAGCGGGTTGGCCATGAAAATCTTCAGGTCGTCCTGATGGCGGTTGAGTGTGAACACGGCGACCTTCGTCGGGTCTGTGGTGGGCTTTATGCGGGCGACATAGCCGTCGGCGTCGAGGGGGAGGTCGAGTGTGCGCGTCTGGTGGCTCTTGATGTCGTAGCTCATCACCTGCACCTTGGAGTTCCTTTCGCCAGCCTTCGGATATTTGTAGGTGTAGAAAGTCCCCCAAGCCCCCCCTACGGCCCCCGAGGGGGCTTCTATAGTTTTTGAGGCAGAAGGTATCGTGCCCCCCTCGGGGGGCGAAAGGGGGGCTTTATATAGCTGCAGGGAGTAGCTGGGCACCTCGCTCTCGTCGTAGCGGGTCCAAATGATCTGCTTGGAGTCGGCAGAGAATGTCATTGCCGAGTTGAACGAGAACTCCTCCTCGTTCACCCAGTCGGGTATGCCGTTGATTATCTTGTCGCGCTCGCCGTCCTTGGTCACCTGGCTCTCTGCATTGTTGTAGAGCAGTTTTATGAGGTGAATGTTATTGTCGCGCACGAAGGCCACCAGCTCGCCGTCGGGACTCCAGACGGGTGTCTGCTGCGGTCCGCCGTCGCTGAGGGGTGTGAGGGTGTTGTTCACCATCTCATATATATAATATGTGGCGGTGAACGAGCGTCGGTAGATGCTCTTCGTGTCTGTCTGTATGAGTATGCGGCGGCCTGTGGGACTCATGATGTAGCCGTCGATCTTCTCCACCTTCGGCCCACGGGCGGTGGCGGCATCAAAGAGGACGGCGGTCTTCTCGCCCGTGCGGAACGAGTATTTGACTATCTGCCGTCCGTCGCTGCTAATCTGTGCATAACTCTCGCCGTCGGCCAGAGGCGTCACGGCGGCCATTGTCTCTTCGCGGAAGTCTCCGTCGGTAATCTCCTTGAGGCTCAGCTTCTGGCCCATAACATGGGTTGCAGCCATAATCATAGCCGAACCGATAATAACACTCATTTTCATTTCCTTGTTTATTTCTTATGGTAATTTCTATTAATCTAATAATTGGTGCGCAGCCTTTCCCCTCCCTTGTAGGGGAGGGGTTAGGGGTGGGGTCAGTATATTTATCGCTGCCAATTAGTTACAGACCCCACCCCTGTTGTATGGGAAGCATACGCCCTGAAAGGGCAAAAGCGCTACTCCGCGGTTTTGCTTTTGCCCTTTCAGGGCGACGGCTGTGCACTCTCTATACCCAGGGCGATGCCCTGGGCTATGTGCTTGTTGGCCTTTCAGGCCGTCTGTCGGGTACATGCGGATAATCATTTATTGCATTACTGCTCATTTCGCCTACAAAGGTAGGAATAATTTCGCACACGGCCAAATTTTGCACCGAAAAAAGCGTGCTGTGCGGTAGTCTGCTGCCGTGTTGCCGTATGACCGCAAAGCGGTCACCCCTCAATAGCCGGGCGGTGCGAAGCACCCCCGGATAGACAGATTGGGGTGGCATCGCCCCTGAAGGGGTCGCCCGCTGTGCCATTGGGGCACTCTTTCAGAGTGCGTGTTACGGTTTTCATGTTGTCCGCAGGTCCTTCGGACACCGCGGTTATTGAGCGGAGACGCTTTCAGCGTCATTCGGCAGTTCCAACCGCATGGGAAAAAAGCGGTTCGGGGGCAAAAGTGTGGTCGTCGCGGGGCAGTCATCCGCACAGCCCGGAGAGGTGAAAAAGTTCGCGCCGTGCGAACTCGGAGTTCGCACGGCGCGAACTGACAGTCCGCCCGGCGCGAACTCGGAGTCCGCGCCGGGCGGACTTTTTGGCCTCCCGGAGGCACAGTAGGGACGCGACGTGTCGCGTCCGAAAACATACGACACGTCGCGTTAACAGAACGGACGCGACACGTCGCGTCCCTACGTGTTAAAACTAATACAGGAACCCGAGAAGCCAGAGGGGAATGAGGTTGCCCTTGCCTATCTCTGTGTTGTAGCGGGCGTAGATGGTGTCGGGGGCGTAGTGTGCGTTTCGCGTGTTGGCGTCGCAGACGACGAATTTCCGCTGTTCGTCCACAAGGTAGTACTTGTTGCGCACCTCCTGGTTTACTTTGTGGTCTTTCCAAAGGGAATTGACGAAGAAGGTCTCCATGGCGTCCTGCTTCTCCACATTTATGGGGTAGATGGCATAGAGCAGGTTGGAGTTGTGGAGCATCACCTTCGACGGTTTCTTGGGGAAGTCCTCGCCGGTAGGATAAATCATGTTGAGAAGTCGGGCGTCGGTGAGATACTTAATGTAGTTCATCACCGTGGCCCGTGATGTATGGATGTCCTGTGCGAGCTTCGAGACATTGGGCGCTTTCGGCCCCTGTTCGGCAATCTGGTAGAAGAGTTTCTTTATCTTCGTGAGGTATTTCAGCTCTATCTGCTTTACGATCAGGATGTCCACCTCGGTCATCATGTTCATGGTCTTGAGCAGGTTCTCCGAGTAGTTGCGGTGCTCCTGGAAGAAGGGGTAGAACCCGTGGTGGATGTAGTCCTGGAAATATTTCCTCGGCGAAACCTTTGGCAGTATCTGCTTCACTATTCGCTCGTGGTCGTTGAGGATCTCGTCGAGTGAGTAAGGCCTGAAATCGTTTCCTGTAAGAAGATTGAGGAACTCGCGGAACGAGAATCCGCGCAGGTTGTAGCTCTGCACAATACCGTTGAGTTCGGGGTTCTCGTCCTTTAGCCTCATGACGCTGCTTCCGGTGAACACAATCTTCAGTCCGGGGTAGGAGTCGTGGCATCGGCGCAGCTCCGCCGACCAGTCGGGCTGCTTGAACACCTGGTCGATGAGCAGCACGCGGCCTCCACGGTGGTAGAACTCGCCGGCGAAGTCGGCAATGCCACGGCCCTGGAAATAGAAATTGTTCATGTTGACGTAGAGGCATTGCTTGTCGTCAAGGCTGAAGTTCTCGCGTGCATACTGAAGCAGGAAAGTCGTCTTCCCCACGCCTCTCGTGCCCTTAATGCCAATCATGCGCTGACTCCAGTCTATCTCGTCCATGAGACGGCGTCTCACGGGTGCATTGACATGCTCTACCAAGTATCTGTGTGTCCTGAAGAATGCCTCCATCTTTTCAGGGTTGAGAATTGAGAGTTGAGGGTTGAGGGTTGAGGGTTGAGAGTTGGCGTTCATTTTCCTGCCATAATGGAGATAACCATCGAGATGTCGGCAACGTCGACCGTGCCGTCACCATTGACATCGGCGACATCCGACGCTGACTCGCCGGGCACGGCGTTTCCGGCCATGACGCTTATGATGCTGGCAATGTCGGCCACGTCGACCACACCGTCGCCATTGACGTCGCCAATGACAACGTCTGGCGTCTTCTCCACCTCCACAATAGACTCGGTGATGCTCAGCACGTATGTGATGCTGTCGTCAAGGACCTCAGTGGTAAGTATTCCGAACACATCGAAGTATTTCCCATCCAAAGCCTTCGTGTTGGGCATGGAGAGGCCTTTCAGCCCGAAGGTGTTGAAAATGCGTGCCCGCTGGCTGTCGCCTGTTGCGAAGATCATCTTGTTTTCAAGAACCAGCGGCGTTGCCCTGATTGCCACGTAGTCGCACAGATAGTCGTCTGTGAGCGAGTCGGCCGACAAAAAATCCGTAGGCTGTACCTCCTCGTCGGAGGCAGTCACGGTGACATCCGAGAGGCTGGTAGCATTCTCGATGGCAGTCAGCATCGGCATACGGTTGTTGAGCGTCATCTTTCCGAAGATTGAACCGCCGAGTATGTCGTTTTTCTTCGCCTTCAGACCTGTCCCGCTCAGGACGAGGCTACCCGTGTTGTCGCGTATGTAGACGTCGGTGCCATGGACGAAGGTCACCTTCGCATCGTTGAGCAGAAGTATTGCCGTGTCGCCATCGCCAAGCGAGCGGAACTCGCTGATACTGGCAACCGTCTGCTGCTCCCTCACGGTGACGTGGCATACAGCCGTCAGCGTTCCGTTGGCCGTCAGGGTGATGTCGGTTTCACCCTCTGCCACTCCCTTCACCAGTCCATTGTTATCGACAATGGCCACGGCTTCATTGGCAGAAGTCCATTCCAGCGAGGTGACTACGCCGTTCTCGGGGACGAGCGTCGGTGTGAGCTGCATACTGCCGCCAAATCCCAGCACGATGCTTTCGGGAAGCGAGATCTCGGTAAGCACATTGACATAGTACGCATTGAAGGTGATGACACCGTTGGTCTCCTTGATGTTCCTCAGCCCGAAGTCACACTTCTTGCCTGCCCATGTCTTGAGGTTTGCCGGCTCGGTGTCGTTGTCGATGCTCGTCACCTTTCCTGTGCCCGGGAAGGGGTCACGCGACGAGTCGGTGCTCTGCTTGCCCTTGGCACGCACCAGTTCATAGTAAGGATGCTTGGGGTTGTCGTTCACGGAGTTGTATGCCCATGCCTGTGAGTTTGTCGAGTCGACGCGGAAGATGAGCATCCCGTGTCCCGGCAGCACAGCGTCCCATTTGGTCTTCTGGCGGTTCTCCAACAGGAAGTATTCCTTTTTCACAGGCGTGTTGATCCTGAATCCTGTGTTGGCCTTGTCGATGGATGCCATCGACAGCGCTTCCGGCTCTTTTATGACCTGCGGCACGGCAAAGCCTAATGAGTAGCGCTCGTAGAGCGAGAAATTGACGGGCGTGCGCCCGTAGTTGCCGTCGGCACCAGATGCCATTATCGACCATTTGCCGGGGTTGACACATTCATCGGGGTTGGTGTTGTTGGTGTCGTAGAGGTCGGGGAGTCCCAGCACGTGGCTGAACTCATGGCACATTGTGCCAATGCCTTCGAGCACGCTCCAACTGTCGGTGCCGAAAAGCTCGGTGGAGCAGGCATAACGGTTTATGTAGACACCGTCCTTTTTCAGATTCCGGAAGTATCTCAGCTCCGACTGGTGGGGCCACAGCAGACGCGCATCGTTGCCAGTAATGTATGATGCCAGACCTGAGAAGATGAAATACACCATGTCCACAGTTCCGTCGTTGTCGACATCGTAGTCCTTGAAATTCACCAGATTGTCGGCGGCATTAACAGCATCGACGATGAGTTGTGGATAGTTGGTGGGACCGTCCTCTCCGTCGGGGCGGGGGTAGAACTGGCTGCGGTTTATCTTCACCGGACCAACGATGTCGAACGACGGGACGAACACGCCGTTGGAGTTGTCGCGGTAGTAGTCGCGCATGCTGCCCGTGCACTTGGCGTTGCCGACGTTTGTGCGGCTCTCGCCGGTGTAGTCGTCCTGGTTGACCATCTTCTCCATGATGTCGGCATAGTCGGAATACCTGAACTCACAGTCGTTGTACTCCACCAGGATTATCAGACCCCTGAACTTGCTGTAGTCGTACCGGGAGGCCCGGTGTTCTGCCAGTGCACCGTCGCGCCCGTCCTCGTCCATCTGGCGTGCCCGGGCCTGGGCTGTTGTGGGCTGTGGGAACAGCATTTTCCCGACGCTCTCCAAATAGGCCACATCGGCAGCGGTGCGCTCAGCTGCGTCGTGGGCCACCATCTCTGTGGGGGCAAGACGGCCATCGCCGTCAAGACGGGCATAGACATAGTACCCCTTGTCGTTGCGCACAAGGGAATAGCCGTCGCTCGTGGTGTTGAAACTGTGGTACTCGTCACCTACCAGACGTATGGTGACATAACTGCCGTCGGGCTGCATCACGCGGGCTGTGCTGTCGTATGCAGGACGTGAAAAGGCCGACAATGCAAACAGCATGGCCGACAGGATTAATAGTGAGAAACGTTTCATTATAAAGTTGTATTTTGCTTCACTTACAAATTGAATGTGCAAAATTACAACTTTTATGCGAAACGGCCAACGATTTAGCAAAAATTCATATTTTACAGACAATTGCGATGTCTGCCTCGTAGTCGCCGTCGCCGCTATAGTCCACCCATCCGGCGATGACGCTCTTCGTCGTTTTGTCGGTCAGCGTGGCCTTGATTATCATGTCCATGACATGCTCGTCGCGACGTGGCAGCACATAGAACGAGGTCTCGCCATGGTAGTGGTTGCGCATGGCTATCTCGCCTGTCACTATGTTTGGAAGGGTGTAGACAAACACCGAGGGGCTGGGGAAGAAATTGTCAGCATCGGCGATGGTCTCCATGTATTTCATGTCGGCGGCCACCGACGACGACCTGTTGAACAGAACGACAGCCCTGTCCTCGCGCTCAGCGAAACGCCCAAAGTGCCCGCCTGACGATGGTTCGCGGTTCTCGGCTTCCAACAACAACTCGGCAGCGAGGAAGCCCAGCTGGCTCAGAGGGTCCATCTTGTAGAATTTCGGGTAGTCGCCGACATACTCTTTATATATGGCGGTTAGTGACGCTGGAACCGTCCGGCTCTCTCCGTCGATGGTTATCGCGGTAGGGGTGATGCTTACACGATGGGCAGGACTCATAGGTCTTATAGGACTTATAGGACTCATAGGACTTATAGGTCTCATAGGACTCATAAGTCCCATAGGTCTCATAGGTCTTATAAGTCCCATAGGCCCCATTCCCCTCACCACTACCGCTGCGTTCCCCCCTCCAAAGCCGGAAATCATCTTAACGAAAGAAGTCTTTTCGGTTCCTTCGTTGCTGGTTGTCACCCTTATCTTTCCCGACACTCCGCGCTCGGCGAAGCCCCGCGTGGCCAGCACAATGCCTTCGGCTGCGGCGGCAATGCTGAGCACAGTCTCAAGCACTCCTGCGGCACCGAGGGTGTGGCCGTAGTAGCCTTTCAGACCGTTCACGGGCACTCCTGCCAGTCCTGCCCTCTCTATGGCCACCGACTCCATCTGGTCGTTGAACATGGTGGCGGTGCCATGGGCATTGACGAAAGCCATGTCTGAGGCAGAGCCTTGTGCTCCAATGGCATTGAGCGCCAGACAAGCGCCATCGGCATTCTTCGACGGCGAACTGATGTGGAACGCATCGTTGCGTATCGTCCCGGACTCAATGCACCAGCACCTCATGGACTGAGGGCATGAATCTGTCCCACGGGATGGCAAGGACGGATGGCGGGCCATGATGACGGTAGCTGCCGCCTCGCCCAGGTTCAAGCCTGTGCGCTCCATGTCGAATGGACGGCAGTCGCTGTCTGACACGGCCTTCAATGACTGGAAGCCAGAGACGGTGAAGCGGTTCTGCACGTCGGCACCACAGACCACGGCATGGTCGTAACAGCCATTGTCGAGGATCCGCTGGGCAAGAATCAATGCCGCCACGCCCGAGATGCAGGCGTTGCACACCACGACAGGCTCGGTGGTGAATCCGAAGACGGAGGCTATATGCTGGGCGGCATCGGCGGGACTGAGTTCATCGTGCACACACTCTGTCTTGTTGTCTAAAAGCAGTTCGATGTTGGCTTTCGTGGTGCTGAGAATGAAGATTGTGCGAGGCGAGGCCACGTCGATGTCTGTTTGCTGCAATGCCCGACGCACCGAACCCACTACAAGCGACTCGAAGCGCGTCAGTCCCGGCAGCATCATGGCACGGTTCTGCTCGTCGGTGAACAGCGAGGCGCAGAATGGCTCCGGCAGTCCCCACTGCCCGTCGTAGCGGCGCAAGGCCGACTGCCCGGCCTTCACGGCCAAGTAGTTCTCCTCGGTGGTCATGCCTAAGGGTGAGGTGATGTTGTCTGCCAGAATAAATGCCATTGATAGTGGGAGTTAAGGGGAGTTATCAGGAGTTAATGGGTGGCAGTTGGTGTCTTGTCGAAAATCATGGAGAACTTCGTGGTCACCTGTCCGTTGGCTTCAATCGTGCCTTTTGCCCTAACAGTCTCATCGTCGGCAGCAACCGAAGTGAAGGCGACGGATATACGCGGACACTCCACAGGCGACAGCGGGTGAACGAATTTCAGGTTCACTATCTTCGAGAGCGTGAGGACACAGCCTGTCCTGCACGAAAGCAACTCGCACAGCATCTGTACTATGCACACTCCGGGGGTTATGGGGTTGCCGGGGAAATGGGAGCTGTATATGGGGTGGTTGCCGTCTAACCGTAGCGTCACCTCATGTTCGCCGTCGCTCTCTATGCAGAACATTTCATCAAGCAGTTTCATACCGTTAGAGGGGAGTTAAGTGATGACGAAAAAACAACTTGGTACGATTTTGTGTGCTTGACCACGCCCCGAAGGGGCAATGAGCAGTCAGCCCAGGGCAGCGCCCTGGGTAGGCAT
>CAJOEC010000105.1:13343-25717 GCA_905233425.1 uncultured Prevotella sp.
GGCGCTGCCCTGGGCTGACTGCTTGCTGGCCTTTCAGGCCGTCCTGCGGAAACATACGATAATCACCTATTTGTACCAACTTATTTTTTTACTTGTACTAAAAGGAAGTTAAGGGGGAGTTGTTTTGTGACAGAACTGCCCAGCTGAAGTTTTTGTCCTCGCTGTGGTTCACCACGAGCAGACGCTTCACCTCAAGCGGTTCGTCGCTGCCGTCGCAACGCATAAAGGCCGGTGCCTTGCCACGATTTACTATGTGGGCGGCGGCATACAGGCCCAAGGCAGATGCCGAATAGCACTCGCCGAAGATGTGCTTGTAGTGCAGCCGGGGCACGTCGGGCAGGAGGTTGTCGAGAATATAGTAAGCTGTGTCGTGCCGCTGGCAGCCGTTTGTACATACGAGGACGGCGTCCACGGGGCAATGCTGCCACGCCTGGAAGCGTTGCCAGCTATCGTCCTCCTGCTGCAGGGTTTGGAAGGGTTGCCCGCTATATACCATGCCCACGTCCGACAGTTCGCATAGTGCGCCTTCACTCTCCGTAGTGAGCATCATGGCCACCGAGGCTTCTGCCGCCGGCACCTGACCAGGCTGGCCCAGGTATCCGGCACGCCGAAGAATAGTATAATAGGAAGGGGTCATCTCGTCGTTGCCCGTCACGAGTGCTGTGTGGATGTCGCCAAGGCGCATCTGCACGAAGGCGTCGAGCAGTGCACTATCGAACGACACCGCCTCATGGCTATATGTCGAGTTGTAGCCGTGGCACTTGCCATGGATGGCTATGAGCGAACTGATGGTGTTGTGGGTCGACTGCATGAAATGCGTGGGTTTGAGCATTTCCTCGCCCTCGCGGCACAGTTGTTCGAGGAACATCTCTGTGTTCTCGATACACCCTAAGCCCGTGCCTGTGATGATCGCGTCGGGCTGAGGCACGCCAGCGTCGGCCATGGTCTTCATAGCCGTCACAAGTGCACGCTTCAGCAGTTTCCCCAGACGGCGCGACTCAAGCGGACTGAGCCACTCCCGGAAGTTGGGGTCTTGGCTGCGCACAAGTGGCTCGCTCAAGTGTGTGGGGGACGTAAGCCAGTCTTCCGTCAAGGGCTGCTGGACGGAAATCTGTGTGGCGGCAGCGATAAAGGTTTTTCGTATGGGGGAAGTGGGTGTTATAGGGGAAGTGGGTGTTGTGGTAGAAGTGGGTGTTGTGAAGGAGGAAAGAATCAATGTGGTGTCGTTGCCGCCGAAGCCGAAGGAGTTACACATCACGTGGCGCAGAGGGTGGTTTTTCTCCACCTGTGCCACGGGCACGATGCCGTCGTCCATCGGTGTGGCGAGGCCATAGTTGGCGGGAAGAAACGAGTTTCGCAACGCAAGCAGACAGATGACGGCCTCCACGGCTCCCGAAGCGCTGGTTGTGTGGCCTGTCATTCCCTTTGTCGACGACACAGGGGGCAGACCTTCGCCAAAGACTCTGCGCAACGCGAGACTCTCGCTGAGGTCGTTGTTTGGTGTTCCTGTGCCATGGGCATTCACATAGTCGATCTTGTCGCTCTGCAGTCCGGCCATGGCCATAGCTTTCTGCATAGCCAGGAAAGGCCCTTCGCCGTCGCCGCTTGATGCCGTCTGGTGGAAGGCGTCGCAGGCGTTGCCATAGCCTGAGAGCACCGCAATAGGCTCTGCCCCACGTTTGGCAGCCATCTCCGCTCGTTCCAAGACTACGAATGCCGCGCCCTCGCCCAAGTTGAGGCCGGCGCGGTTGGCATCGAAGGGCTTACACTGCTCGTGGTCGAGTATCATGAGCGTGTTGAAACCGTTGAGATGGAACTTGGTGATGCACTCGGCTCCTCCAACAACTGCCACGTCGGCCACTCCGGCCTTGATAAGGTTTGCGCCTGTGACAAATGTGTTGGCTGCGGATGAGCAGGCCGTGGAGACGGTGGTAACAAGGCTGAAAATGCCGAAGCGGTCGGCGATGAGTTCGGTGGTGGCCCCGCAGTCGTGGATGCGGATATAGTCGTTGTGGCTGTCGTCGGAGAGGAAGTCCATGTAGAACTTCTCGCTCTTGTCCATGCCGCCAACGGTGGTGCCCGAGACAAGGGCTATACGCAACGCTGACTTGTCGTACAAACACTTCGGGCAGACACTACCGTCTTTGTTCCAAAGGCGGGCTTCGGCGAGAGCCTCCTCCATGGCAATCATGCCCATGAGGCTGGTACGCGTTGTGGGTTCGCTATCGATGCCCAAACGGCGTTTCATCTCCTCGTCGTCCATCTTCACCTCGCCTACAGGCAGATCGCTGTGGGCGGTGTGCAGATAGCACATGGGGCCTACGCCAGTGCGCCCGGCGAGCAAAGCATCAAGGGTCTCAGCCTTGTTGTTGCCAATGGCCGAGACGATGCCACATCCGGTTATTACAATGTCGCTCACTTCGTGCGGTTCTTTTCAACGAAGTCGGCAATCGTAGCCACCGAGCGGAATATATCCTTGCCGGCTTTCGGGTCTTTCAGCTTTATGCCATACTCACGCTCCAGCATCACTATGAGTTCCAGTGCGTCGATGGAGTCGAGGCCCAGGCCCCCGCCTTCCTGGTTCTCACCGAAGAGGGGGGCATTGGCGTCGATGTCGTCGGGCTGTACCTCTTCAAGGTTCAGCACCTCGATAATCTGCTTCTTCAGCTCTAAAATCAGTTCTTCCATTATTCTTCTTAATACTATTTTGTTTGTCTCACAGTGTCAGGCTGTCGGGGAGCACTCCCCACATCTTTTTCCACTGCTCGTAGAACTCCGGGCTGGTCCACACCAACTGGTAGTCCTTGTCCATGAACACCTGCACACTGCGCCCCGTAGCCATGAGGTCGCCCGTGGCCGAGTCGTAAATCTCGTAGTCGAAGACAATCTTCGCCGACAGCGTGGGCTGGTAGATTATGTCGATACGGTATTTCTTCTCATATAGCAGCGGGCGGCGGTAGTGGAACTCCATGTCGACGAGCGGGGCGTAGAACCCCTCATCACACATGCGCATATACTCCAGATGGTACTGCCGTCCGAACTCCTCGCGGGCATCCTCGAAATAGAGCATGTAGGAGCCATGCCACACCACTCCCATCGAGTCCACCTCGCTGAATCGTATGTCGAATTCCTTGCTTGCCTTCAGGGTCTTTGTCTCTTCCATATATTTGTATTCATTTCTTACGTGTCACGGGCACACACCGTGTCAGCCCTTACCGCGATTCCTCCATCTTCGCGCAGATGTCGCTGATGGCGATTTTCATTTCAGCGGTCGCTACGGTCTCTTCGCCGGCCATGACCGTGGCCTCGACGAGCGTCAGCTGCATCACTTCCTCGATTATCCTGATGCTCGTGGTGAGCGTCTCGCCCATGCGTGGCGCACGTGTCAGGCAGAGGTTGCGTATGCTTCCTATGAATCCCAGTTTCACCTCGTTGTGGTAGATATATTTGTTCATGAATCCCATCCTTGCGGCGCACGTCTGCGCGATGATCTCCACCATGGAGCAGGGGTTCAGCCTGTCGCCCTCGGCAAAGATGTTGTCGGGCGTGACCAGCAGAGTCGTGACCGTCGTCACCTCGTCGATAGCTGTCAGGTGGTCTATCATCACGAATGGCCGTCGCTGTGGCAGCAGCGTCAACACGTCGATGGAACGAAGAAAGTCACTTCCAAAATTCATAGTAGTTGTACCACTGTTCGGGGTATTTCTTTAGCACAGTCTCCATCTCAGCCGCCATGGCCTGGGCAAGCGCGGCAGCCTTCCCGCTACGTCCGTGGGTCATGGGGACAGGCTCTTGACCCAGGCTTGGGTCAATGTTCCTGTCCCCATGACCAACGGGAACGGTGGCATGGCCGTCGGTGCGCAGCTGACGGATGAACACTTTGTATTTATGCATCTTTTCTTTCATCACGAATATCGCAACGATGTTCAAATCTCTCTGAGAAGCAAGTGAGTAAGGCCCTAACGGGAACTCCGCCTTTGCCCCGAGTAGCGTGCATTCTATCGTGCGTGACGAGCCGAACATACGGTCGCCGGGGACGCTGATTATTTGGCCGGCGGCCAGCGCGGCATTCACCTCGAAGACGTGGCTCATGTCGTCTTTCACGCTGATCATCCCGATGTTGTGCTCGGCCAGCACGCGGCGGCGGTTCTCCATCACCGTCGGCGACTCGCCGGGGAAGACCAGGGCATTGAATGACTTCGACGAGGAGTGGAACGTATATCCCGCCAGCTCGTAGTTGCCAATGTGGCTGCTGAAGATCACGATTCCCTTGTCAGACTCGCACAAACGGAGGAAGTCATCGTAGTTCTCGACATCGAACTTGAATTTCACGCCCGCATAGACGGCGAAACGGTCGATGACCACCTGGCCGAAGCGGTAGTGGTTGAGATAGACGTAGCAGAACGCCTTCAGAGGCCCGAAACCATGACGGCGGCGAAGGTAGTGGTAGGTGACGATATAGCCCTGATGGCGCAGAAGCATGTACATGGGAACGACGACCACAGCCGTGGCGAAATAAATGGGCCACAGTCCCAAGAGCTTGATCGCGTTTATCAGCATACGGTGCATCCGTGCGGATCCGTCGGTGCTTCCCTGCCATCCCTCGTGCGTCGCCATACACAACTGTCAACTGTTCGGTATGCTGCTGTATCACAGCAGCCACTACGCGTTACACTTGCTCTCTATATAGTCGCAGAACTGATGGAGCGTCTTCACGTCGGCCATCTCCTCGGGCTTTATCTTGAAACCGAAATTACGCTCCACTATCACTACGATGTCCACGAAGTCGAGGCTGTCAATGCCCATGTCGTCTTTCAGGAGGGCGTCGTCGTGGATTTTCTCCTCGTCAATCTCCAGTTCGTCGATGAGAAACGCTCTCACCTTCTCTTCAATCTCTGTTCTTGTCATTTTAATTATGTTAATGATCACTTATTTCCACTTCACCTCCACTGGCTTAGGGGGCCGAAACTACTACTATGGAGTGCCCCCGGCCCAGATTGTCGTAGATCTTCTCCGTCTTCAGCCCGGCCTTGTCAATACATGCCTGGAGATCCTCGGTGTTGTACATCTTCGAGTTACCGTTGGCTATGGCCGTGAAGTAGAGGCTTGTCATGGTGAGGCATAGGGCCGCCGTGTCGTATTTCTGCCGGTCCCAAAGTGTCTCCATAATATATATGCGTGTGCGCGAGGACATGGCCTCACGTGCACGCCGCAATATGTCCACTATCTGGTCCATGGAGAAGCAGTCAAGGAACTGGCTCATCCAAATGGCGTCTGGGGCTTCGGGGAATTTTGGGAACTTCGCCTGTGGGTTGAGAAGGTCTATGGGGTAGCCGCTGATGCGGTCGGCGCCGTCGTGTCCCGCAATGTTCTGCTTCATCATCTCTATCTGCTGGGGCAGGTCGAGCACGGTAACCTTCACCTGCGGGTCGTAGCCAACACATTTCAACGCCCACTTGCCGGTATTGCCGCCGACATCATAGAGCGAGCGCACATGGTGCTCGTCGAAGACTATCTGAAGGGCCTGGGGGAACGACGAGTCGCTGTAGTAGTGGTCGAAGGCCAGCCAGCTGTCTCTCGCCAACGGCGGCAGCTCCGACAGCCCCTCGTAGACCGTGGGCCACGGGCCGAAATGCTCCAATCCGGCAGGACGGCCCTCGCGCAACGACTCCTCAAGACGGAACCATCCTTCGTAGTTCACGTCGTGGTTGAAGTCCATGTTCACCTGTACGGCATCGTCGTTGAGCAGAAACCAGCCCGTCTTCGACAGGCGGTAGCGGTCGGTCTCAGGGTCGGCGAGCACAGTCCCTATACACAGCGACGCCTCCAAGAGACACTTCACGGCATAGTCACTGAGGCCGGTGGCACTACATATCTCCTGACGCGTCAGGCCCTCGTGGTTGTCGGCTATCAGCGGGAGTATGCCCAGCTTGACCATCAGCCGCGATGCCTGGAACACGGCAGGCCCCCAAGCTATCCACTCGGCACGATGACGGGCCTCCAAGGCCGACAGGTGCTCTTTAGTATATGCCTTCTTCAAGGCGGGCGACAGGTTCATATATTATCACTAAAAATCGTTGTTGTGACACTGGTGTCCAAAATTGCGCGGCAAAGGTAGCCATTTATTTTGAATTGACCAAATAAAACACCACACAACTAACAAAAAGCTCTATTTCTTGAAAAATTTGGCCGTTACGGAATAATGTTGTAACTTTGCAGCCATAATCTGAACAACAAGACAAAAAACACTAAAAACATGAAGAAATCATTAATCCTGATTGCCACATGCCTGCTTATTGGCATGGGACAGCAAGCCAAAGCTCAAGAGAACGTGAACATAGGTAAACAGAACATCAAGGTGGCCGGAGGGCTGATGACTCCCGAGGCACTATGGGCCATGGGGCGCATCAGCGCATACTCGGCATCGCCCGACGGGCAGAAGATTGTCTACCAGGTGGGCTACTACAGCGTGAAACACAACAAGAGCCATCATGTGCTCTACGTCATGAACGCCGACGGCAGCGGCCAGCAGCTGCTCACCACGGGCACAAAGAACGAGACCGACCCCGCTTGGCTCAACGACGGGCGCATAACGTTCATCACCGGCGGCGAGATATGGGCCATGAACGCCGACGGAACGAACCGGCAGCAGCTGTCGAAGACCGAAGGCGCCGTCGAGGGCTATAAGTTCTCGCCCGACGCGAAGAAGGTCATCATCCTCAAGTCGATACCCTTCCACGAGGTCATCAAGAAGAACCCCGACGACCTGCCAAAGGCCACAGGACGACTGGTCACCGACCTCATGTACCGCCACTGGGACCACTACGTAGAGTCCATTCAGCACCCCTTCGTGGCCAACTGTTCCGTGGAAGGCGGCATCGCCTCCACAATGACCGACATCCTCGAAGGAGAGCCTTACGAGTGCCCCATGGAACCCTTCGGAGGCATAGAGCAGCTCGACTGGAGCAAGGACTCGAAGCAGATTGCCTACACCTGCCGCAAGAAGACAGGAGTGGAGTACAGCATCTCGACCGACTCAGACATCTTCCTCTACGACACTGAGACAGGAAAGACACGCAACCTCTGCAAGCCTGCCGACTACAAAGCCCCAGCCGTAGACCCCACCACGACGCTGAAGGTGCAGGACGTGAACAGCCCTGAGAACCTGAAAAACAACGTGGGCTACGACCAGAACCCGCTGTTCTCGCCCGACGGCAAGTACATCGCCTGGCTGTCGATGGAGCGCGACGGCTACGAGGCCGACCTCAACCGCCTCTGCATCTGCTCGTTGGAGACAGGCGAGAAGATGTACGTGGACTGGAAGTCGGACGTCGACGCCTTCTGCTGGAGCGACACGAAGGACGCACTCATCTATTTCATCAGCGTGTGGAATGCCACGGAGAACCTCTATGCCGTGGTGAACAGCAAAGGGAGCAAAGGCAGCAAGAAAGGTGCTCTCTCTCCTCTCTCCTCTCTCCTCTCTCTCCAAGTCGTACAGCTCACCGACTCATGGCACGACTTCGGCTCGCTACAGATGATGAACAACGGCCGACAGCTTCTCATGGAGCGCCACAGCTACCTCGAACCCGCCGACCTCTACGTCGTCACCCCCCAGCTGTCCCAGAAGTCCAAGAAGTCCCAGTCGCCCCAGCAGCCCCAAATCACCCAGCTCACCCACGAGAATGACCACATCCTTGCCCAGCTTGGCAAGCCCTCGGTAAAGCAGCGTTGGGTGGACACCTCCGACGGCAAGAAGATGCTCGTCTGGTATATTCTGCCCCCAAACTTCGACGAGACAAAGAAGTACCCCACCCTACTCTTCTGTGAGGGCGGCCCACAGAGTCCCGTCAGCCAGTTCTGGTCATATCGCTGGAACTTCTTCATCATGGCCTCGCAGGGCTACGTCATCGTCGCCCCCAACCGCCGCGGTCTGCCCGGCTTCGGACAGGAATGGAAGGAGGAAATCTCTGGCGACTGGACTGGCCAATGCATGAGCGACTACCTCGCAGCCATCGACGATGCCGCCGCAAACCTGCCATGGGTCGACAAAGACCGTCTTGGTGCCGTTGGCGCCAGCTTCGGAGGTTTCTCGGTCTACTACCTCGCCGGCATCCACGAGAAGCGTTTCAAGTGCTTCATAGCCCACGACGGGGCATTCAACCTCGCTGCCATGTACACAGAAACAGAGGAAAACTGGTTCTCGAACTGGGAGTACGACGAGGCCTACTGGCACCGCCCGCAGATGCCCAACGCGAAGAAGACCTACCACGACTCACCACACAAGATGGTGGAGAAATGGGACACCCCCATACTCTGCATCCACGGCGAGAAGGACTACCGCATAAACTACACACAAGGAATGTCGGCCTTCAACGCCGCACGCATGAAGGGCATCGAGGCACAGTTCCTCGTATTCCCCGACGAGAACCACTGGGTTCTCAAGCCACAGAACGGAATACTCTGGCAGCGCACCTACTTCAACTGGCTCGACCGCTGGTTGAAGAGGTGACCCGCCTCTATTTGTTCATCATGGAGACGGCATTGGCCGCCTCCTTCATTGGGAAGTATTCGGGATCCCACTTGCAACCCATCCAGTCGTAGAATCCCGATAGTTCCCTCGACCGAGGCTTTTTCTGCATCAGTTCCAGCAGATAGCGGTAACGATGTATGCCGCCACAGTCATCGGGCGGACAGGCGTTGGCCCCGCCTGTCAGCTTCACTGTCCTGTCCTCGCCATCGTCATATTCGGCCACATCCTTCAGCTTCACCGCATGGTACCAGCTGTCGCCATAGTCGTATTCGAACACGGTGCTGTCGCCTTTCTTCTGCAGCAGATGGCTGACAGCATAGCGGTTGCCGTCCTTGCTTTGTGAGAAGAGACTGTCGCCCGGATCGTTGACGCTGGTGGAGTAGCTGTCCCTGCCTTTTCCTATAAACTGGTGCAGGTGGTCTTCGTCCCAGCCCATGGCCAGCAGGATGGCCTTTGCAAGCGAGCTGAGACAGAGGCTTGACGGCACCTCTATCTCGCGCCAGATAAGCGGCTTCGAGTCTTTCAGCTCTATGCGCAGGGTGTATTTTTTCAGCTTCTGCACAGGCAGAAATACGGCCTTGCCACCGTAGGCATAGCCGCAATACTCCTGGCGGGGAGCCAGTTCATCGTCATCGAAGTCATCATCCTCTTCGTCTTCGTAGTCCTCATCGTCGTCATAATCCTCATCGTCGTAGTCCTCATCGTCATCGTAGTCCTCGTCATCGTAGTCCTCGTCATCCCATGAGGTGTCGGCGTTTTTCCAAATTGTCTCCGCGCTGTCCAGCTCCTCTTTCAGCACGCCGATGTCTGCCTTCTTGATGTTCTTGCGCACCTCGTTCACCCCACCGGGAATGAGAATATCGGGCAGCTTGTATTTGCTGTACATACGGATGATCATTGGTTTGGCAGCTTCGCAGCGTGTATGTATGCAGCAATGTATGATGGCCTCAAGCAACATCACGTCGCCCACGGCGGGGTCGATGTCGTCGGCAAAGACGGCCAGCAGGTCGAAGAGCCATTGCTGCACCATCGGCAGCAGCTCCGGCTCACGGCGCGGCAATGTGCTTACGGCGGCTATCACCTCAGCCTTGGAGAACGAGTATATACCTCTTTCGCGTGCAAAGGCGGCCAGCAGCGGCAGGTCGTCGGCAGTGGCGATACGATAGATGCAGGCGGGCACCATGCCCACCATGTTGCACTCGTCGAAAAACACCTCTGCGAAGTCTCGGTTCTGGCGTTCCGTTTCAAGCAGGGCTGGCAGACACTCGCGCAGCGCGAACCGTTCGGCCAGCAGGATGGCTACGTGGATAGGGTACGTCCAAACGCTGTCACCATTTTCATCATTGCCCTTATGCCACTGGTCGAGCCAGAAGTAGATGATACTGTCCACGGCTGTTACCAGTGTGCTGCGGTCCAGTTGCGAGCAGCTGTCCATCATTTCATCCACGCCGGGCAGCCCATCGTGGTCTTCGCCTGTGTCTACCAACGGGCGGAGGATGTCGGGCACTTCGCCCACCATCTGCCCATAGTCGGGATGCTCGTAGAAATAGTCTGACATTGTGGAGGCGTTGGCCACCATGTCCAAATGCTCCATGGCTTTCAGCACATCGTCATCGGTGATGTTCCCATCTCTCTTTCCCATTATCTCGCGGACAACGGGCATCAATAAATCTCTTTCTTCTTTTGTCATAATGTGTCTTCTTCTCTGAGGCTCATTGCAGTTTTATACCGTCTTGTATAACATTATGGCAGAAAGGGCTTATCCGCACCTGGCTTGCGACCCGTAGAGTATAGCCTCTGCTCCTTTGGGCAAATGCACCATAAGAACTTGCCGGATGTTGTCAAGAACCTTTTTGTCCATAGCTGTTGTAACGCTTATCGCTTGCAAAAGTAATCATTTTTCCCGAAACGCCAAACATTTAGGGGATTATTTTGCCTGATGTTCAAATATCTGGCAAGAATGATCTTTTGTATTCCCGTCGTAGGTGATTCCGACGAGCAGTAGATTACTTGTAAAGTGTGTGAGCACTTCGGGGTATTGCTGCCGGCGTATCTGGTCGATGGCGGCATCAACAGGGTGGTTCCATTTCAATTCTATGACCACGGCGGGTCTACGACTGCCACGGCGGGGGATAAGGGCGAGATCGGCATAACCTTTTCCTGTGGGCAGTTCCTGGATGCTGACAAAATCGTCGATGGCACTCAGATAGCCAATCTTCAGCACCGAGCGCAAGGCCTGCTCATTGTTATAGAAGTCGGGACCGGCGGTGCTCGTGTGCAGCTGCTCTATGATTTCGGCCACCTGTCGCTCGTCCTTGTTCATCGTGGCCTCCACTAAGCGGTCGGAGGTCTTAATCAAGGCCGACAGTTCCTTGTGCGTCTTGCTGCCACGGAGAGCCTCAACGTACTCCATGCGAATCTCCTTGTTGGGAATGGTCACGGTACTTTCCTCTACATTGTAAGTCAGATAGCCCAGATGGATGAAGAGCGTAAGAAGCTCGTCATCGCTGCCGATGGAACTGATGTCGAAACCGAAGCGCAGGACGGAAACCTTCTCGGTCTCACCGCGCAGGATTCTGCCCAACGACTCCTGGATGCCAGTCATGTTGAGGTCGATATACTGCTGCAGCGTCTCGAAGGCCGATGTGCGCCCCCAGTAGTTCGATAGTCGGGGCCAAAGCTATAGCCGTCGTACCAGCCCTTCATGTCCTCATAGTCCATCCCGTGTTTGTCGCAGAGTGCGCGCACCTCAGGCTCTGTGAATCCGATGTAGCCGGCCAACTGTCGCGGGCTTGCCATCGAGTACTCACGAAAATCGTTCAGCGCCGACTGCGTGCCGTAGCGTTTGATAGGCAGGATGCCAGTCATATAAACACAGGCAAAGACCATAGCCGTATCACCTCCCTTGAACAGCCGGCGCAAAAGGTTTACATAGCGATCAAAAGCCCCACCCCCGACCCCTCCCGCAGGGGGGAGGGGAGTAGTTACATTTAACGTTTGTTCACTACTTGCTTTTGTGTCAGGGGTCGGGGGTGGGGCTATTTTCACGGCACAGGGCATCCCACTCGTCGATAATCATAACGAACTTCTCACCCGTCGCCAAATTCACGTTCAGCAACACGTCCATCAAGTCGCAGCCTTCGTCAGCCTCCACATCGGGATAGGCTCTTCAGATGTCCTTGATAACGGCTGCCTGGATAAGCTCCACAATGTCATCCCTACCTTGATAGCGGGTAGTGAAGTCGGTGATGTCCAAGTAGATGGTTGGATACTTGTTCAGATGTTCTTCGAACGACTTGTCCTTAGCTATGGCGAAGCGGCTGAACAGCTCGCGCGAGTCGCACGACTTGTCATAGTAGGCGTAGAGCATGTGCGCCGCCATCGACTTGCCGAAGCGGCGCGGACGGCTCACGCAGGTAAGTTTGTTGGCTGTGTCAACGGTGGTGTTGATGTAGGCTATCATCGCCGTCTTGTCAACATACTCACCGTTAGTGTACTGTCGGAACGCAGCGTTCCCTCTGTTGATATATATTCCCATGACTGTTATTGCAAAGACAGTGAAAAAAACACGTATTGGCAAAAATCTGTTGCAAAAGTAATCATTTTTCATTAAACGGCAATCATTCGGGGCGAATTATTTTGCTGCTTGGCCGAAAAAGCGTACCTTTGCACACACCATGACAAAGAAGAACAAGAAAACGCAGGGCGGCGGGCAGCAGTTCCTCTCGCCTGAGAAATACCTACAGCAGAAGGCACGGACGCTGGAGATCGGCACGTGCTATGTGACTAACGACATCGACAAGATGAAGATGGGCCACGTCATCGTGACCAGGAAGCACACCGG
>CAJOEC010000106.1 GCA_905233425.1 uncultured Prevotella sp.
GGAATCTATAGACTGGAATGCTATGGATGAGAATGGAGAGCCGCCCTTCTAACAAAAGTGGCTGCGCCTCGAAGCTACAGCCACACGAGATAGTACAGAACTGGAATAAACCAGCGACTTCCCTTAGTGGCTGCAAAGGTAACTAAATTCTGCGAAACGACAAAGGAATAAGCAAAAAAACATATCGACTTCAATGATGTCCTGCTCCAAATTCGTATATGAAGTAGGACTGGATATCTATGTTTCAAAATGTTTGAGAAACGTTAAATGTTAAAATGTTCTATTTTTCTTCCCTTTTGTTTGGAGATTAAGACAGAATCTAATCCCACCCATTCGGATTGATGCCACAATAGGGGTAGCCTACTACCCCTTTATGGCCCCAATGCCGCAATGGGAGTTGCCGCACACCAAGGTTGAGCAAGCTCATCGGACAGTAGGTTTGTAGTACAAGGATTTCCATATCTGTGTTAAAAACCAAGAACTATTTTTCAGCGCAGTATCGTTTGTTTGTTTTGATGTACCTTTGCCCGCAAATTCACAAAAACTAAGTTTGACTATGGAGGTTATATCAATAGAGCGCAGTACCTACGAGGTAATCGGCTTACCGCTTCGCTCGTCGAAGAACTGCTGACGAGCTTCAAAAGCGTCATCACAAAGATGAAGGAGATGGCTAAATGGGGTTACGATTTGGCAACCTAACTCCTTCAGCATTCCTCCCTAATTTGCTTTTAGCCCCAAATTGAACTTCTTCATTCTTCCCCGTCTTGCCTTTATTTTAGGCCGAACTGCGTTAATCTTCCAAAATCGCTTCGCTTTTACAAGCTTTTTTCGTAACTTTGCAGCCGAAATCATGCGAGGACATTATGCCGAACAAGACCGACGGAATAGTTTATGAACTGCACCCGCGCCCCACGACCGACGAGGAGGGGCGGCCATTGCTCTACGCCAAGCCGGTGATAGAGCGGAGATACAACGTTGACGACCTCGATGACTTCTGCGCCCGCTACCGTGGCACGAGTCGCGGCGACATGAAGCGGCTGTTCGAGCTGTTCCAGGACGTGGCGGCGATGTGGCTGCGCGACGGCCAGCGCGTGGAGACGCCCTTTGGCTCGATAGCTCCGAAGCTGCGACTACTGGGCGACCATTCCGACCCCAACCTCGTGACGGGGCGCGACATTTTGTACGGCGGGCTGGAGTTCATTCCCTCGAAGGAGTTCACCGAAAAGTGCGACTGCTCGCTAAAAGGATTCCGACGCAAGGAGCGCGAACCATGGGAGAGGAAGAAGGCCATGGGGCAGAAGGAACTGCTGGGCGCATTGCAAAAGAGCATGCATGGCCGGGGATACACCACCGTGAAGGACTTCATGGACTATAGCGGACTGAAGCGGACCACGGCAAGGAGATACCTCGACGGCCTCTGCGAGGGCGACAACCCGGCGATGAGGAGCTATAAGGAGGGGCAGACCAGGCACTATGTCCCCAAGAATATAGGCAAAGAGCCTTAGTCGGTACACACCACCCTACAAAACATGACCTTTCCACGCCCGCCGTCTGTTCTGACGGCGGGCGTGGAACATTATGCCGGCGGCCGTGGCCACTTCGTTCCACGGCCGTGGACAGGTCATGAACCCTCGGCCTCTCTCCCACTCAGAACGGCTCAGAGTCCCAGTCAGGACGGTCCTGACTCCCGGTCAGGACGGCTCAGACTACCTCGTTGGTCGTACCGACCCACGAGCTATTGAGCGGCGACCGCTCGCGGTCATACGGCAGAACGCAACCACAGTACGAAAATTTCCGCGCATTTATTTTGCCGTTTCAGATAATTGTCGTATTTTTGCACACAAAAGACAGATTCCCGGAATCAGACAAACTACTATGAACACCGACAAGCCAAAACGCATCCCCTACGGGAAACAGAACTGGGAGGACGTACGCCTCGACAACTTCTATTATGTAGACAAGACCCGCTTCATCCAGGAGGTTGAGGCCAGTAACGAGTATTTCTTCTTCATCCGCCCGCGCCGCTTCGGCAAGTCGCTGCTGATGAACATGCTGCGCCAGTACTACGACCTGCGCAAGGCCGACCTCTTCGACCGGCTCTTCGGCGACCTGTGGATAGGCCAGCACCCCACGCCGATGCACAACAAATACATGGTGCTCTACCTCAACTTCTCGATGGTTTCAGGAGGCATTGAGGGCTATGAGGAGAGCCTGAACAGCCATGTCCAAATACATACGGATGATTTCTGCCATCGTTATGCCGACTTGCTGCCTCCCGAGACCTTGGAGGGACTGAAGGAGAAGAAGTCAGCGCGAGCAATGATAGACCACATCAGTGTCATGGCTCGGCGTACTGGCCAGGAGATATACCTCTTCATCGACGAGTATGACCATTTCACCAACACTATCCTTTCAAATCCTGCCACCGAGGCGGCCTACAAGGCGCAGACCCACGGCACAGGAGCCTTCCGCGAGTTTTTCAACGCCCTGAAAGGCGGCACTGACAGCGCCATCAAGCGACTGTTCATCACCGGTGTCTCGCCCGTGACAATGGACGACCTGACCAGCGGATTCAACATCGGAACCAACTATACTGCGCAGCCTCAGTTCAATGACATGGTGGGATTTACCGAGCAGGAGGTGCGCGATATGCTCGACTATTACCGTCAGTTCCACACCTTCAACCACACCACCGACGAGCTGATAGAAATCATGAAGCCGTGGTATGACAACTACAGGTTCAGCCCGGAAGGGCCTACTGGGGGTGAGGCTACTACCCTGTTCAACAGCGACATGGTGCTTTATTTCGTGGACAACTACATCCGCAGGAGGGGAAGAGTGCCCGAGAAGATGCTCGACGCCAACATCCGCACCGACTACAACAAACTGCGCATGCTCATTCGCAAAGACCGTGGCTTCGAGCACAATGCCAGCATCATCCAGCACATTGTGGAGACGGGCACCATCACAGCCGACCTGAAAGACCACTTCCCCTCGGAGAGCATCACCGACCCCGACAACTTCGTGTCGCTGCTCTACTATTTCGGTATGCTATCCATCGCGGGCAGACGTCGTGGCAAGGTGGAGTTCCGCATCCCCAACCAGGTGGTACGCGAACAGATGTACGGCTACCTGGAACGAGCCTACCGCGAGAACGACCTGTCCATAGAGGAATGGCAACGCAGAGACCTGATGGAAAACATGGCCTGGGATGGCGAATGGCAACCATTCTTCGAATTCATAGCCGAGACATTGCGTCGGTTCTCGTCGCAAAGAGACAAGCAAAAGGGCGAGGCTTTCGTCCACGGCTTCACGTTGGCGCAGACCTGCCTCACAGACTATTATCTCCCTGTCAGCGAACTTGATGCCGGGCCTGTAGCAGGACACGCTACCAAGCGTGCCAGTATCGCTGGCACAGGATCAGCCCCTACGGTCGAGTCGGGCGGTTATGCAGACATCTACCTACAGCCCCTGCTGGGCATCTACCCCGACATTGCACACAGTTACGTCTTAGAACTGAAATACCTGCCCGGCCATGCCACCGACGCCGACGTGGCCCGCGCCCGGGAGAAGGCCATCGACCAGATAACCCGCTACGCCGCGTCAGTAGCCGTCGAGAAAACCTACAAGCCCACCACCCTCCACCGCCTCGTCCTGCTCTGGCGAGGCATGGAACTGGCAGTGGCCGAGGAGATATCATAAAATAACGTAGGTGTCCTGGCATTATATGAATGGGGCCATGTAAACAGGAAGCAGAACGGTTTCTTTGTCCTTTTTAAAGTCTTTCGTGTAAATAAGATAGCGCCTTTCCACAATATGGGAAAATTTCTCGCAGAACGCATCGAGCGACTTATGGGTGTTGTAACCAGAAGATTTCACCTCTATAGGATGAAGCTTTGCCCCGCGTGAAAGCAGAAAGTCAATCTCGTAGTTGTGGGTTGCATCCTTCGGCCAAGTGTAGTAGAAAAGTTTGTTGCCCGATGCGGCAAGCATCTGTGCTATTACATTCTCATATACATATCCGAGATTGGTACTGAGCTTGTCGTTCAACAGTTTCTGATAGATGACATTTTCCGTATGCTCTTTGTCCCAAAAGGCAAGTGTCACGAACAAGCCCGTGTCGGCACAGAAGATTTTGTACTTGGAAATGTCTTTTGTCAGCGACATGCCCACATTCGGGTCGTTGGAATGGTAGGAGAAAAGAGTGGTCTTGCTGTCTTCGAGGTTCTTCATCAGCTCCATCATCTTGTCCTCGTCCACATCGCCAAGCACGGCATACGGTTTGTAACGGTTGCTCGTCTGGCTAAGCTGCGATGGTATCTCCATAAAGAGTGTCTCTAAACGCCCTGTCGGGTCAAGTTTCTGGAAATCATCTCTGTATATATTAATGATACCACGTTTAGCCAAATCCACCATACTGAAATTGTTGGTTTCAAGATAGGCCTTGACCGCTTGCGGCATACCACCGACAAGCATATACAACCTGAAGTCGCGCATCTTCTCGCGGTGTGCCTTGTCGAGAGGCAGTCGCTGCTCATAGAACGTTCGGAGCATGGGGACAGTGGCCTCGTCGCCCAACGCCCATCTGAACTCTTCGTAATCCATCGGATAGAGCGTTACGCGCTCCTCCTCACTGGGAAGCGTGATGCTCTTGGTGTTCTTTTTGATGCTGATGAGTGACCCCGTCTCAATATAGTCATAGCGGCCGTCTTTAACCAGGTATTTGATGGCTTGACGGGCAAGTGGGCAATTCTGCACCTCGTCGAAGATTATGACCGACCGACGTTCTTTCAAGACAACATTATAGATGGCTTGGAGTTGTAGGAAGAGGAAATCTTTGTTCATCAGGTTGTTGAACAGAGACTTCACGTCGTCGGATGCCTCGTTGAAGTCTATGAGTATGTACGATTCGTACTCATTCTTGGCAAACTGCTCTACGAGCGTTGACTTGCCTACACGCCGTGCACCTTCTATCAGAATTGCGGTCTTGCCATTCTGAATATGCTTCCATTCGAGAAGCCGGTCATACAATTTACGCCTGAATATTCGTTCCATCACAAAGATAACACATTTCGTGCGCAAATTTAGCCCTTTTTCTTGAGTTACGCAAATTTTTCGGCAGGAAATATCCAAAAATACGGAAATGTTCTTTCGGTATTTCTCCAAAAATACGGATTTTTAACTATTATTACGCATGGCCACGAATTGCCCCCGAGTTATCTATTATATTAGAAATTCGTGGGGCCATTCGTGGCCATTCATGTTAAAATTATCCGGGGTTGGCGCGGGTGTCGCGCTGCCAGTCCTTGAGGTGTCACTTCACGAGATTGCCCAGTATGTCTCGCGTCAGCTCGCGGGTGATGGTGCGCGTGGCGGCCTGGGTGGCGCTCTTCACCACCTTGTCCTTCGCCGACGTGCGGCTGTTGGTCTTCTTGCCCGACACCTTGTCGCTCACCCATGTGCCGACGATGGTGGCTAAGGCAGAGGTGACGGCGGTGAGCACGGCCTTCCAAACCTTCGACATCATGCCCGGCTTCTTCTTCTCGGCCTTCTCGGCTTTCCCGCCCTTGGTGGTAACGGCGGTCTCCTCTTCCTCAACCTCGGCTATGGCGTTCTGCTCGGCAACGAGAATCTCGTAGGCACTCTCGCGGTCGACCATCTTGTCGTACTTGCCGTAGATGCGGCTCTGACGGATGATGTCGTTGCGCTGGCCCTCGGTGACGGCTCCAATTTGCGACAGCGGGAAGAGCACCTTCGCACGCTGCACCACGTTGGGAGCACCCTTCTCGTCGAGGAAGCTGACGAGAGCCTCGCCCGTCTCGAGGTTCATTATGGCCTCGTCGGTCTTGAACTCGGGGTTGGGGCGGAAGGTGTCGGCGGCAGTCTTCACGGCTTTCTGGTCCTTCGGGGTGTAGGCGCGGAGGGCGTGCTGCACGCGGTTGCCCAACTGGCCGAGGATGACCTCGGGGATGTCCGTCGGACTTTGGGTGATGAAGTAGATGCCCACGCCCTTCGAGCGTATGAGGCGTATGACCTGCTCAATCTTGTCCAAAAGGGCCTTCGACGTGTCGTTGAAGAGCATGTGGGCCTCGTCGAAGAAGAACACGAGCTTGGGCAGCGGCAGGTCGCCGACCTCGGGCAGCGTGGAGTAAAGCTCGCTGAGGAGCCAGAGCAGGAAGGTGGAGTAAAGCTTCGGCTGGAGCATCAGCTTGTCGGCGGCGAGGACGCTCATCACGCCTTTTCCGCCCTCGGTCTGCATAAGGTCCATGATGTCGAAGGCCGGCTCGCCGAAGAAACGGTCGGCACCCTGGTTCTCCAACTGCAGAAGCGCGCGCTGTATGGCACCGACGCTCTGGGTAGAGATGTTGCCGTACTTAGTGGTGTACTCCTTGGCGTGCTTCGACACCCAGTCGAGCACCGAGCGCAGGTCCTTGAGGTCGAGGATGAGCAGCCCGCGCTCGTCGGCGATGCGGAAGACGATGTTGAGCACACCGTCTTGTGTCTCGTTGAGTCCTAACAGACGGGAGAGCAGCTGTGGCCCCATCTGCGAGACGGTGGCGCGCATGGGGTGGCCCTGCTCGCCGTAGACATCATAGAAACGAACCGGACAGGGCTGGAATGAGGGTTGAGGGTTGAGGGTTGAGGGTTGAGAGACTTTACCTTTGTCATCAGAAGTAGAGTCACTCAACTCTGAACTTTGAACTCTGAACTCTGGAAAAAATTCCGGCAGTCGCTTCTCTATGAAGCCGCTCATCTTTCCTGCCTGCGAGATGCCGCTGAGGTCGCCCTTCATGTCGGCCATGAAGCATGGCACGCCGGCCTGGCAGAATGTCTCGGCCATGACTTGCAGGGTGACGGTTTTTCCTGTGCCGGTGGCTCCGGCAATGAGACCGTGGCGGTTGGCCATCTTGCCAGTGATGCACAGGTCTCCGTTGTTGCAATGGGCTATGTATAGCCCCCGTTCTTTGTCGTACATATTCTTGGGGAGTTAAAGGTGTTAAAGGAGGTAAAGGAGGTAAAGGAGGTAAAGGAGGTAAGGGAGGTAAAGAAGTTAAAGGAGGTAAGGGAGTTAAGGGAGTTTTGTCGCTTTCTTGCAAACGACGACGTAGACAAGAAGGATGACATTCATCATCAAGGCGTAGACAATGGCGGGAACGGCCATCGTCTCGTTGTTGAACACAAAGGGACTACAGGCCACGGTGATGGCCTGTGCGGCGTTCTGCATACCCACCTCGATGACGATGGTGCGACGCTCACGTCCCGTCAGGCGCATCGCCAACGACAGGGCGGCCCCGCCGCCCATCGACAGCAGGATGAGCACGCTGATGACCAGGCCCAACTGCGGGAACTCGGCAACGATGACCTCGCGGTTCTGGATGAAGAACACCGTGGCCAGCAGGATGAGGCAGGGGAAGGCCAGACGGCGCAGCACGTTGTGGAGCCGCACGGCTATCGGCTCGCGCCACACGGCAATGGCCAAGCCCACGGCTATGGGCAGGGCCATGAGAAGCAGGTTTTGTACAAGTAGGTTGGCCACAGGAAGGTGCATGGCAGTTCCTGTGGCCAACAGTTCAGTGGCATAGTCCATTATCAGCGGGCCGGTGAACAGCGTTATGACGCTGCTGAAAGCCGTCAGCGACACCGACAGCGCGACATCGCCGCCGGCAAGCATCGAGAACACATTGCTCGAACTGCCGCCGGGGCTGCACGCTATGAGCATGATGCCAAGGAAGAACAAAGGCTCAACGCCGAACAGGGTGCCTACGGCCCACGCTATGAGCGGAAGGAGTACTATCTGCCCCGTTAGGCCCGCCACGACGGCCAACGGCCGGCGGGCCAGCATCCTGAAGTCCGACGGGCGCAACGCAAGGCCCAGGTCGAACATCAGGAGCGTAAGGATGGGCAATACTATAAAGATGGTATTCATTTGTCGTTAGCAATGACAACGGCGCCGTTCTTCGGGATGACCACTTGCAGCTGCTGGCGCTTGCTTTGCTTCACGGTCTTCAGGCAGCCCTGCAGCTGGGCGTCGTCGGAGTAGAGGCGCAGCTGCTGGTCTTTGTCGAACATGGGCAGGGTGATGGTCTTCTTCAACGGCTGGTCGTCGGCATTGATGCCGGCCACGTACCACGTGTCGCCGGCGCGGCGAGCCATGATGCAGTACTTGCCGGGATAGCCGTCGATGAATACGGTCTCGTCCCACGTCGTGGGCACCTCCTTCATGAAATCCACGGCCCATGCCGGGGCGTCGGTCAGGTTGTTGGGAGCCATGGCGAAGTGCTGCACGCTGGCCTGGAAAATCACGGCGGTGGCGAGGGCGAATACGTCGCTGGTGCGGCGTATGGTTCCGCTCTTGTTGTCGGCATTGTAGTACTTGTTCAGCGTCGAGCCGCCGAAGTCCATCGACCCCACGGCGTTGCGGATGAAGGGGTGTATGCAGGCGTTGAAGGCCTCGGCGTCGCAGGCTCCCTGTCCGAAGTGCAGGTTCTCAGAGGCGAGTACGGCCTCCGACGCGACGTAGTTGGGGAACATACGCTCCCAGCCGCGAGGCAGCGTGCAGCCGTGGAAGATGCACTGTATGCCATAGTCGTTGGCGTCGGTGAGGATGTCCTCGTAGAGCTGCAACATGGCCTGCTTGTCACCGCCGAAGAAGTCGACCTTTATGCCGAGTATGCCGTTCTTCTGCATCCACTCCATCTCGTGACGGCGCGGCCCGGGGCGGTCCATCTTGTGGCGTGGCCCTTGCGGAGCGTCGTTCCACGTGCCGTTGCTGTTGTACCACAGGAACAGTCCCACGCCCTTCGACCGGGCATAGCGCGACAGTTCCTCCATCTTCTCGTAGCCTATCTGAGTGTCCCAGAGGGCATCGACGAGGACGGAGCGCCAGCCCATAGCGGCGGAGAAATCGATGTAGCGTTTCTGCTCGTCGAAGTTACAGCTGGGGTCCATGCCGATGATCCACGACCACGAACCCTTGCCGTAAGTGTAGTCACGCGAGGCCTTGTACTTGGGCTTCACAAGGTCGTTGGCCACGGTGGTTTCGACGATGGGCTTCAGCGTGGTGCCCATGGTGAGCGTGCGCCAGGGTGTTTCGCAAGGCAGACTGACGGAAGCCCCAGTGGTGCCCTGGCCATTCATCTCGCCCTGCTGGGGGAAGCCGATGGCGTAGGTCGTGCCTCCGTTGTTGATGAGCCGGCATCCAACATATCCGCCGTCCGTGCCCGTCTCAGAAATGAGCACCCATGTCCCATTAGTCCCATTAGTCCCAGAGGTCCTAGAAGTCCCATTACCCCCACCCACTCTGAACAGGCAGGGGAACGAGTACCCCTCGCCCCATCCGTTCTTTCCGGCCTGGTCGTCAAGGGTATAGCTGGTCTCATAGCTTGGCGATGTGCGGGCGAAACCGCCCATGGGCTTCGACTGCGGACAGAGGAAGGTCGTAGTGCCCTCGGGGAGCACGAAGCCTGAGGCCTCGCCTTCGACGACGGCCACGAGCGTCTCGCCGCCGCGTCCCCTCCTCGGATAAAGCTTGTAGCGGAACGCCACGTCGCGGTCGGTCACGCGGAAGATGATATCGAAAGCCTGTGGTGCCCTCGGCCTCTCCTGTCCCGTAGGCTGCCCAACTTGCGCGGCACCGCTGAAATGGCACACCGCCTCAGTGGCCGTATATACCACATGGCTCTGCTTCGTTGTCTTCAGCGTGTACTCGTCGTTGACGGTCGTCACGTCACAGTCGCCCATGATGAGGCCCTGCGTGAAGTCGCCAATGTTTGTCTTCAGGCCTAACGGCGAGCTTTCGATGATGGTTGTCCCGCCCAAGGCAACGCTGTAGGTGGGTTTGCCTCCCTCGTCGCTGATGGTCACGCTGATGTTTCCGCCGGGGCTGGCGAACTGTTTCTCGGCAGCGACGACGGGCGAAGCCAAAAGAAGCGAAAAGGAAAGGGTGAAAAATAATTTTGTTTTCATAGTCTTGTATTATTAAATGTAAAGTCTCTCAACTCTTAACTCTAAACCAAATAATGTAAAGTCTCTCAACACTCAACTCTTAACACTCAACTAAAGTCATTTCAGTCCGGCCTTCAGCCCTCGGATGACACTGGAGGTGAATCCTGCGTGCTCCATCTCGTTGAGTCCCTTGATGGTCACTCCGCCCGGCGTGGTCACCATGTCGATGGCGGCCTCGGGGTGCATTCCGCTGGCCTGGAGAAGGCGAACGGCTCCGAGCATGGTCTGCATGACGATGTCCTTGGCTTGGTCGGCCTTGAAGCCCAGTTCCACACCACCCTCAGAAGCGGCACGTATGTAGCGCATAGCGTAGGCAATGCCGCAGGAGGCGAGTGTGGTGCCGGCGGCGAGGTGCTGCTCGTCGGTGAGAAGCGTGCGGCCCATGCGGTCAAAGATGCCGACGATTTGTTGCGTCTGCTCGCCAGTAGCCCCGACGGGCACAATGAATGTCATCGACGAGAGCTGTGCTATGGCTATGTTCGGGATCACAAGGAACAGCGGCGGGCACTTTTGTCCGAGCCATTCCTTGATGCTCTTCGACGCCACGCCGGCGGCGATGACCACAAGCAGCTGGCGCGAGGGGTCGAGGGCGTCCTTGATGCCCGTGAGGACTGTCTCGACGAGCCACGGTTTTACACACACGCACACCACGTCGGCCTGACGGGCGGCATCGGCATTGTCAGTTGTTGTCACTACGCCGAGGGCGGAAAATTTCTCGAGCACCGCAGCCGATGGGTCGCTCACGGTGATGTCTGTCTTTTCGTAGGCCCCGCACTTCACAAGGCCTTCAACGGTGGTGCCTCCCATGGCACCAGCGCCAATCATTGTTATCATCATTTTCTAAGATTGTTAAGGTGATTTCTATTAATCTAATTCAAGTTTCTCAAGTTCCGCAGGCTACGCCCTGAAAGGGCAATGAGCTGTCAGCCCAGGGCGCTGCCCTGGGTAGGCATGGTTGCACAGCCTCGCCCTGTAGGGGCAAAAGAATGAATAGGAGGCGTCGCCTCCGTCCAAGGCTTTTGCCCTTTCAGGGCGAC
>CAJOEC010000107.1 GCA_905233425.1 uncultured Prevotella sp.
ACGCGAGGGTATCAAAACCTTCTACTTTACAACCAACACATTCTCAATACGTGTGGCTCAATACAAGGCTAACCCCAAGGCCTCGATCTATTTCTGCGACGCAGAAGGCTTCAAAGGCATGATGTTGCGTGGTACGATGGAGATACTGACGGATGCTAAGAGCAAGGAGATGATCTGGCGTGATGGCGACGAGCAGTACTATCCCGGTGGTGTTACCGACCCGAACTACTGCGTCCTGAAGTTCACCGCCACCGACGGTCGTTTCTATAGTGATTTCTATCCTCGCAGCTTTGTAATTGAGTGATGAAACAGGAAATTGACCCAAGGCAGACTGCTCGTGCCGAAGCTTTTGAAATGTGGATGAGCTCACCCATGCCCATGGTGACGCTCACCAAGACCTTCAACGTAACACGACTTGTGAAAATCAGCCGTCGTTCGGGCATGAAGTTCAATATGTTGATATGCTATTGCATCGGCAAGGCGGCTAGCATGATGGATGAGTTTTACCTGCTGCCAGAAAATGGACTGTTGTTCAAGTATGATCACTTGGCCATTAATGTGATAGTGAATAACAGTGCTGGTGGCATCAACTCATGTGACATTCCCTATACTGATGATTTGGAGAAGTTCAGTTTGGACTATATGAACTTAACGCAATCGGCAATTACTGCACGTAAGAGCACGTTTGTGGACGATTCGATGGTGATAGGAACCTCAGCAATGACGGCGACGGAATTAGACAGCATCGTCAACCAATACACCGACCAGTTCTGCAATCCGATGGTGATGTGGGGCCGCTACCGCAAAGGCTGGCTGAGGACAACCTTGCCCATCTCCTTCCAGTTCCACCATGTGCAGATGGACGGCGGACATGCCGCCCGATTCTTAGAAGAACTGCAGAGGACAGTTAATACGATATGAATATGAGTGATGATAACTGACAGAGAAAGACAAGCAAAAGTGCCGCAAGGCGATTGAAAGACTATATTAGTTGCAACTTTTCCCTTCAGTCCCACGTCTAACAGACAGAGAATTGAAAGAGAACGAACATGAAGATATTAGGAAACATAATCTGGTTGATCTTTGGCGGGCTACTTACTGCCATTGAGTATTTCATCGCAGGACTCGCCGCTGATTTCTGACAGACTATTTATCGTCATTCTTCTTTCCTCCACGCTTAGCCTTCTTCTGAATACTTTTAATACTTTCCAGATAAGCCTGTTCTACAGATGAAAGTGTCTTCACTTGATATTTTCTGTATTCAGCCAATGCTTTCTCCATCGCCTCTTCATGGCTGATAGAGCCGCCATCTGTCAATAGTCCTTCGCCATTGGCCAAAAGAATATTGTCAAGCTGACGGACATAGTCATCCATATACATCGGTTTGTGACGTAAGGCCTGTATTTCTGCAAAGTCGAAGTATCCAGAAACAAGGTTGTTCAGAATCTTCAATTAATCGGCAGACAAATAATTCTTTGCTATCTTGATGTCATTGATGCAAGGTAGTTCCCCTTTGAAGGTTGTTAATCCCATGAAGGGCTTGTCTGCATCAGCTCGTTCATAGATGACCTCTGCTGCTGTATGACCGTGAGCGGCATAATGGAGTTTGTTCTGTACTATCTTGAAGAACAGTCGTGAGGTCTCAGAACGCGGGTCATAGTCAACAGCGGTTGCATAGAGGTCGAGCACCTGACGATAAAGCACCTTCTCCGAAGAACGGATGTCACGGATGCGGTCAAGCAGTTCCTTCCAGTAGCTGCCACCGCCAAGATTCTTTAATCGCTCATCGTCCAAAGCAAAGCCCTTTACGATATACTCATGCAGCCGTTCTGTTGCCCATTGACGGAAACGTGTGGCAATGATAGAGCGGATGCGATAACCTACAGAGATAATCATGTCAAGATTATAATAGGGTATCTCACGAGTTACTTCTCTATTGCCCTCCTGGCGAACTTGTCGGAATTTCCGACAAGTTGCTTCTTCGTTCAGTTCTTCATCCTCATAGATATGCTTGATATGCTCCACCACATTGGTTCGTGAAGAACCAAAGAGGTCAGCCATCTGCTGTTGTGTCAGCCATACTGTCTTGTCTTCCAGTCGAACATCCAGTCGAACCACTCCGTCTTCCGACTGATAGATGATGATATTTCCTTGCTCGTCCATATTTCCTATACCTTATATATATTATATCCCACGTTCTGCCCAGTCGCCGCGGTCGAGGTTGCGGTAGCCGATGGCTTCGGCGATGTGCAAGGACGACACCTTCTCTGAGCCTTCGAGGTCGGCGATAGTGCGGGCGACCTTGAGGATGCGGCTGTAGGCGCGGGCGGAGAGTTTCAGGCGCTCCATGGCCATGCGGAGCATGTCGATGCTGGCGGCATCGGGCTCGGCAAACTGGTGGAGCATCCGCTCGGTCATCTGAGAGTTGCAGTAGATGCCCTTGAAAGGCTTGAACCGCTCCTCCTGAATACGGCGGGCACGGATGACTCGCTCGCGGATGACCGACGAAGGCTCGCCCGGCGCCATCTGCGAGAGGTCCTTGAATGGCACTACCGGCACTTCAACATGCAGGTCGAAGCGATCCATCAGCGGGCCGCTTATCCGTGAGGTGTAGCGTTGTATCTGCCCCGGCGTACAGACACAATGATGGGTGGGGTCGCCGTAGTAGCCGCAGGGGCATGGATTCATCGAGGCGACGAACATGAAGGAGCAGGGGTATTCCACAGCGTAGTTTGCACGGGCAATGGTTATCTTACGATCCTCCAAGGGCTGGCGGAGCACTTCGAGCGTCGTTTTCGAGAACTCCGGCAGCTCATCGAGATAAAGAATACCGTTGTGTGCCAAAGAGACCTCGCCGGGAGTGGCCTTGTTTGTGCCGCCTGTCATGGCCACTTGCGAAATGGTGTGGTGGGGGCTGCGGAACGGTCTCTGGCTGATAAGCGACACATTGCTGCTGATCTTCCCTGCTACCGAATGGATCTGTGTGGTTTCAAGACTCTCGGCCAGAGACAGAGGCGGCAAGATCGACGGTAGACGCTTGGCCATCATCGACTTGCCACTTCCAGGAGGACCGATGAGGATTATATTGTGGCTCCCCGCAGAGGCCACCTCCAAGGCCCTCTTCACTCCTTCCTGACCCTTGACATCGGAGAAGTCGAGGTCGAAACTGCATTGCTGTTCGTAGAACTCCTTGCGCGTATCGACAACCATTGGCTGGTATGAGGTGTTGCCGTTAAGAAACGACACCACATCGGCCAGGTTCTCCATGCCATAGACATCAAGATTGTTGACGACAGCCGCCTCGCGGATGTTCTCCTTGGGCACTATCAGCCCTTTGAACTTCTCTTTTCGGGCACGTATGGCAATAGGAAGCACGGCACGCACTGGTTTGATTCTGCCATCCAATCCAAGTTCGCCAACCATCATGTACTCTCCAAGCCGGTAATAGTCAATCTTCCCATCGGCAGCCAATATTCCGACTGCTATCGGCAAGTCAAACCCACTGCCCTCTTTCTTCAGGTCGGCAGGAGAGAGGTTGATGGTCAGATTTGCCGTGGGTGTCTTGAAACCGATATTCGGGAGAGCGGCACAAATCCTGTCGTAGCTTTCCTTGACGGCAGCATCAGCAAGTCCTGACAATCTGAACACCTGACCTTTTGTCAGGTTGGTTTCTATGGTGATTGTAGTGGCTTCCAGCCCCATCACCGCTGCACTATATGCCTTTACTAACATCTTAAAGTGTACACAGATTTACTTCTGTGCCTCGCGTCCCAGTGCCAGGGCCTTGATGTTGGCCTCGACGACGGCGTCGCCCTTTCGGCCGAAGACGCGGCGTATGGCATCCTCAAGTTTTTCGTAGTCGATGCCGAGGGCTTTCTGCGCTGCCCCGAGGAGTATGACGTTGGCGGAGCGGCTGATACCGTTGTCCTTGGCCATCTTCTCGATGTCGAGGGTGATGACGTGGGGCAGTTTGGTTAGGTCTTTGCGAATGACCTCCATGTCTGGGTAGTTGGGGATGTTGACGAAGGGCGCGCTGCTGGTTATCACCCAGCCGTCCTTGGCGAGCCAGGGCAGGTAGCGCAGGGCCTCCATGGGTTCCATTGAGATGATTACGTCGGCGCCACCCTTGGGAATGAGGTCGCTGGCGATGGGCTGGCTGCTGATGCGCAGGTTCGACTGCACGTCGCCGCCTCGCTGGCTCATGCCGTGCACCTCGGCCTGCTTGATGTAAAGGTTCTCGTTCATGGCGGCCTCGCCGATTATCGTGGCTATCGAGAGGATTCCTTGTCCTCCCACGCCGCAAAGTATAATGTCAGTCTTCATTTGTTTCGATTTGATAATTGTATAATATTATTTTAGTAATACAGATAAAAACAAGAAAAACAGATAAAAACCTATAAATTGTAATGAAAGACAACTCAGAAATAGCTGATGGTGCGTGTCTCTGGGTCGTAATAGTATTTTTCGCACTCATCCATAAGTGGGGCGAAATTGTAGAGTATTCCTATCCTTATTCCAGCTGCACGCATATAACTCCATAATTGCAATCGCTCATGCACCCCCAACTGGTCAATGGCTTTACATTCGAGGAATATCTTGTCTTTACAAAAGAAATCAACAATGAGCGAATGTGGTAGTTTTATGCCTCGAAATGTAGGGTTGAACCTATATTCCTTCTCATATTTGATGCCAGCTTGGTCGAATGCTATCTTCAGGGAATCCTGATAGATGTATTCTGTCAATTCTGGTCCCTGCTCTTGATGAACTGCCTGACAGCAACCTACCACGTCAAAGACGAACCTCTTCAGTTTCCTTGCCAGTTCTGGCTCTAAGTCTTTGATGTTAAATTTATAAGCCATAATCTCATATTGTTGTTTTTCCCTGTTTTTCTTGTTTTTCTCTGTATTTCTAAAAACCAAAAAACTATTTGTTCTTCTTTTGCTTCAAGTGTCTCTGAAGCGTCTGCATGCACTCGCGGCGGGGGATGATGACGCTGATGCCGTGGTAGTTTATCTCGTCGCGGATGGCCTGGGTGATTTCGGGCATGTTCTTCGGCAGGGGTACGACGACGCGGAGGTGCTCGTCGCTGAGGCCGAGACCACGGCAGATGGCCTCGAACTTGTTGGTGCCGGCAGAGTCCTGGCCGCCGGTCATGCCGGTGGTGAGGTTGTCGCTGATGATTACGGTGATGTCGGCATTCTCGTTGATGGCATCGAGCAGACCCGTCATGCCGCTGTGCGTGAACGTCGAGTCGCCGATGACGGCCACGGCGGGCCACTGTCCGGCGTCGGCGGCACCCTTCGCCATTGTTATCGAGGCACCCATATCGACACACGAGTGGATGGCACGGAAAGGCGGCAGGAAACCGAGCGTATAGCAGCCGATGTCGCCGAAGACACGCGGGTTCTCGTACTCACGAAGCACCTCATTCAGCGCGGCATAGACATCGCGATGGCCGCAGCCCTGGCAGAGTGCGGGCGGACGGGGAACGACGTCCTCACAGGGGGCGAAGTTCTCTTCAAGAGGAGAGAGGAGAGAGGAGAGAGGAGAGAGTGTACTCAATGCTTTCTTTACTGCATCGGGGGTCAGCTCGCCCGTGCGGGGCAGCTTGCCGTCGAGCTTACCGTGAACATTAGGCATGTCGGCCACGCCGCGCACGATGTCCTCGATGAACGGCTGGCCCTCCTCAACGATGAGCACCTCGGCGCACTCATCCATCAGACGGCGCACCAGCTTCTTAGGCAGCGGGTATTGAGAAATCTTCAGTACGGGGAAGGGGCAGCCGCCGGGGAAGCACTCCATGACGTAGTTGAAGCCTATGCCGCTGGCGAGAATGCCCAGCTTGTGGTCTTGTCCCTCCATATAAATATTATATGTGGAGTTGGTGGCATCCTCCTCCAGTTCCTTCTGCTGCGCTGTCACGTGGTCGTTGCGACGGCGGGCGTTGGCAGGCAGCAGCACCCAGTTCTTGGCCTCGGCGTTGTAGTTCAGGGCGTTTTGTTCACGTGGCTCGTCAACACACTCTACGACGGCGCGGCTGTGGGCCATGCGGGTGGTGACGCGCATGAGCACGGGCAGGCAGATGCGCTCAGAGTAGTCGAAGGCCACGGCCATCATGTCGTAGGCCTCCTGCTGGTTCGACGGCTCAAACGTGGGCACCATGGCGAACTTGCCATAGAAGCGCGAGTCCTGCTCGTCCTGCGACGAGTGCATCGACGGGTCGTCGGCCACGAGTACCACGACGCCGCCGTTCACGCCCGTCATTCCGCTGTTGACGAAGGGGTCGGCGCAGACGTTCATGCCCACATGCTTCATGCAGACGAGGGCGCGCTTGCCCATGAACGACATGCCCAGTGCGGCCTCCATGGCCGTCTTCTCGTTGGTGCACCAGCGGCTGTGCAGCCCGCGCTCGCGAGCCAGACTGTTGCCCTGGATAAACTCGGTGATCTCGGTCGACGGGGTGCCCGGATAGGCATACACACCCGACAGACCAGCATGAATGGCGCCGAGGGCAATAGCCTCGTCGCCAAGTAAAAGTCTTTTCTCCATTTAATATTTACAAATTTACGATTTACGATTTGTTTATGCCTTAGATGCTCAGTTCGTCGAGCACCTTTATGAGCCTCCTGTCGAAGCGCTTGTCGGTGCGGATACATTCCGAGAATGGCACGTAGACCACCTCGTTGTTCCTCACGCCCACCATAATGTTGCGCTGGCCCTGCTTGATGGCCTCGATGGCACCCACGCCCGTGATTGAGGCAAGTATGCGGTCGAGGGCCGACGGTGTGCCACCGCGCTGCAGGTGGCCGAGGATTGACACGCGCACGTCGAATTCGGGGAACTCATGCTTCACGCGGTCGGCATAGTAGAGGGCGCCGCACTTGGGACTCTCCGACACGATGACAATGCACGACTTCTTCGACTTGCGTATGCCTCGGTGCATGAACTCGGCCAGCTGGTCCTCGTCGGTCACCTCCTCAGGCACGATGGCTGCCTCGGCGCCGCAGGCGATGGCGCAGTTCTGAGCCAGGAAGCCGGCGTCGCGTCCCATCACCTCGACGAAGAAGATGCGCTCGTGGGAGTTCGCCGTGTCGCGGATGCGGTCCACACACTCCATGATGGTGTTCATCGTCGTGTCGTAGCCGATGGTGTCGTCGGTGCCGTAGAGGTCGTTGTCGATGGTGCCGGGCAGACCGATACAGGGGAAATCGTACTCCACGCCGAAGTTCCACGCGCCGGTCAGCGAGCCGTTGCCGCCGATGACAATCAGCGCGTCAATCTCTTCCCTCTTACATGTCTCGTAGGCCTTTGCCATGCCCTCATGGGTCATGAACTCTTTCGAGCGGGCGGTCTTCAGGATGGTGCCGCCACGGGTGATGATACCGCTGACATCTTCGGTGGTGAAAGGTTTCACCTCGCCCTTGATGAGGCCGTCGTAGCCGCGGTAGATGCCCTTGATGTTGAAACCGTTGTAGATACCTGCGCGTGTGATAGCGCGAATTGCGGCGTTCATGCCGGGGGCATCGCCTCCAGAGGTAAGTACGCCAACAGTTTTAATCTTTGCCATAATACTATAGTTTTTATGTTTATTGAACGTTTGTTTTAGTAAAACAGGGAAAAACAAATAAAACAGGAAAAAACAACTGTTTACTGTCCTCCCAAGCGGTCGAAATACTCGATGACCGTCTCCCACGTCTTGAACTGGTTGCTGCCCAGCTCTATCGTTGTGGCCATGGCGCCTTTCGTGGGTTCGGCCTCGATGATGTAGTCGCCGCAGAGCAGATTGCGCTGATTGGTGAACACGGTGTGCCCCCATGCCGGCACGTTCACATACTGCTCCAACCAGCGCGTCACGTCGGCCATCAGTTCGGGTTCCGACGATGTCGCCGGAGCGACAAAGAACACATGGTAGCTCTCAATGAGCATACGTATGGCCTTCTGGCAGCTGCTGGCGGCATTGCCAAACTCCCCGCCTCTCTGAGGGGAAGAGTGGCCGTCAAGCCGGAATGGGGTCAGGAGACCATGGGGTCTTTCCATCAGCGTCTCCACACCAATATATATTATAGGCCGCTCGCGCCCGTCCTGCCGGTCGTCAATCCAGCGTATCACGGGAACCACCGAGTGCATGAAGCTATTGTCGTTGATGCGGTGCTCGCCGTGGAAGTGCATGGCCAGGGGGTACTGCTCGTGGAACAATGCGAAGGTGTCCACCAGGTCGTCCTTGTCGCCGAAAAGACCGTAGACGCGCTGACGTTCCTCATCGTTCACACCGCTGAACCGCCGTTCCGACACCTTGCGGTATTTCTTCACCAGGTCCTTGTCCACATAGAACTGCTGCACGCCATCCAGTCGGGGGTTCTGGAACGTCTGCGTGCCCGTCATGCCGTGAGCCTGCATGGTGTCGGCGATGCACAGCGCGGGGTTCATGCAGATGCGGTCGAAGCCGTAGAGCTGCTCGGTGTACATGCCGCCCATCGACGTGCCCAGTATGATGTCGGGCTTCTCCGTATCGCACAGCCTGTGCAGCAGGTCGATGGCCTCCTCCGGGTTCACGGGCAGGTCCGAGGCAATGACGCGGGTGTTGGGAAAGACGGTGCGCAGCCGCGTCACCGTGCCCGACTGTCCGCTGCTGGCGAAGCCGTGCACATACATCAGCGTCTTCCCGCGCAGCATGTCGGGAAACTGTTTTACGTATGGGTTCTGTTTCTCTTCCATTATAAATTGTTTTTTTATTCAGTAAACAACTCTTTCAGCCATCGTGTGAAAAGTTTGGCAGTGGGGCCTCGGGATTGAGAACCCTTGCCGTAATGGCAGCGCCAATGGGCAGGCCTGGATGGTCTTGCCATGAGATATAGGTATGTACTTTAGCCTTGGAGCGTTGTACAGGCTTATAGCCTTGAATACCTTTGGCTTCTATGCGCTGAAGTTCTTCTTCTGCCTCCATAAGCAGTGGGTCGTCAGGCCGTGCCAAAGACATAGCGAAGTCTTCCAGCATACCGTTAGACGAGTTGTTAGGCATCATCCAAAGCCCGACCTTCGTATGTTCAGACTTCAGGGGAGTGAGTATCATTCCTCCTGAAGGAAGTGTCAGTCCGCTACAGTCGTAATGGTTTGTCTCTTTGAGGATATTCAGTATGCTTGCCCATCTGCCCTCAATATTTACATCAGCATCCATGACAATACCGACAATTCTGTTGTTCTTGGCTGTCTTCAATCGTAGGCGGAGGTTTTCAAGCAAATGGTCGATTCCTTCGCATGGTATGATGCTGAAGGTTTCAGGCACATCGTAGTGCTTGCACAAGGCAAGTATGGCGTGCATGTCGTCCGGTCCTTCTACTAACAAATAGTTGTTCATCATTCAGCGGAGTTCTATTTGGTTGTTGGTGGCAAAAATCAGTTCACTGTCAGAATAGGATGTAATGGAAAACTCTCCTTCGTGCTCTTCCAGTCTTATAAGCGTGCCCTGCCCCTTGTTTACCTTGGCAAAACTTCTGATGCAGTCGCTGCTATGGGTGGTAACGAACACCTGGATGTTAAGCTTTTCTGCCAGCATGAAAACAATCTCCCATAACTTGGTCTGTACTGTATAGTAAAGTCCTGTTTCAAACTCGTCAATCATGAACACACCTTCCCTGCAGTTCAGCAGTGCCAGTATGACTGTGAGCATACGATTGACCCCATCGCCCATGGAACTTAGCCGGATGCGGTTTTTAGACCCTTTCAAGGATGCAACTGGTATGCGCTTGCCAGCCCCTCCGTTGTCGTTGATAAAACTGATGCGGTCGATATCCGGGTTGATAATGCGTAGTGCCTCTGCTACATATTGCTCAACATCGGTGAGCGTTATGGCATCGTATCGCGAAGCATTGTCTTCGACGGCAAAGTCCGAAGAACGTACATATTCAAAAGGAGCAAGAGGTTGTACACGAAGGAAACCTGGAGCCTGTTGCTGATAAGATATATATGTAGAATGGTCTTTGGATGTAATACGGATTCCCGCACCGGCGACACTGACATGCTCTTTATCTACCTCTTCTTGGCTGAGTGTGCGAGTGAGCCGCGAGTTGTCGTTTGTCAGTGATTCAGACAGGTAAACTTGAAAAACACTCAGGCATTGGCCTGCCTCCAGACTCTCACCAATCTTTATACAATAGTTAGCAGAGTAATTCTCTTCTCGATTGTGAAAAAGGGAAAGGAAATGTTCTCGATTAGAAGTATTTCCTCCAGAAGGCAGGATTTCTTCACCACGATTACTTAGCAGCTTCCAAATCTGCTTGTCACTACCATTAGAAAGATAGAGTGACAATGCCTCCAAAATTGTCGACTTGCCAACATTGTTGTCACCTACCAACAGGTTAACCCTGTTAAGTTTCAGTAATGCCAATGCTTTTACCTTCTTAAAATTGAGTATTTGCAGATTCTCTATCATATTGAAATGTCTGTTTTTCTTCCTCTCCGAGAGTCTTGGTCAATCAATGCGGTTGCAAAATTACGAATTATTTGTGAGATAAGAAAGAAAGTTGAGGAAAAATTTGCTTGACTCAGCGTTTGTTCGTCCAAACACCCCTCCGACACGCCAAATAAACGTCTCCGACACGCCAAAAAGTTCGCCCAGCGCGGACTGTCAGTTCGCACGGCGCGAACTCCCAGTTCGCCCAGCGCGAACTCCGAGTTCGCACGGCGCGGACTTTTCTGGACTTTCGGGCGCTTGACCGCCAATGCAGGGGCATGCTCTGATTTCCCATTACGCATTTACCGGGCAGGCTTTCACCTCGTCACCCCGTCCACGGAAGATGGTCTTGAAGTCCGACGAGAGGAAATGCGAATTGCTGCCCGTGATATAGACATCGACATGGTCCTTGACGTTCAGCCCGTTCACTATCATCTCGAACCCTTCCACTTCTTGCACCTCGTCCTATTATTATATACAACTTTCGCAAGTATGAAAACAAAGCGCAGCAGCGGCCTGAAAGGCCAACAAGCAGTCAGCCCAGGGCAACGCCCTGGGTATGGTGACAGGG
>CAJOEC010000108.1 GCA_905233425.1 uncultured Prevotella sp.
ACAATCTTTTTACCATTGATGATGTTGATGCCCTTTTTAAGTGAAGAGTGAAGAGTGAAGAGTGAAGAATTTGCTTCCGCACTTCCAATACGGCGTCCTCGCCGGCTCATGACGTTTTCCTCCGCCATGAAAAGAGTTATCGGACATCACTTGAAATAGAAATGTCCGATAACTCCCGATAGATCCTATGAATAATCACCTATTGGATGGGAATGCCAGCCATCGCTGAGATGATGGTCGCGATGTCGGCCACGTCTACTGACCCGTCGTTGTTGATGTCGGCCCGTGCCTGCTGCCATTGGTCGCTCATGTAGGTGATGACGGTTGCAATGTCGGCCACGTCCACCACGCCGTCGTGGTTCACGTCGGCAATGTTATAGGCTGTGCGGTCGTAGAGTGCCAAGTCGTAGTCTTCGCCTACCGTCTCAATGGCCCACCGGTTTCTGTCGGCTCCCCAGAGCACCAGGCGGTGCAGGTCGGCCACTGTCGGGCGGTAGCCGTCCCAGGATGCCATGAACCGGAAGCCCTCACGGTAGCAGTCGCCCGGCAGCCAAACGTAGATAGTGCCGAGGAAGGTGGCAGAGATATAGACATTGACCACCGTGTTCCACACATAAACCACGTTGTTCAGACGCCCGCCGTCGATAAAGAGTCTGGCCTGCGGGTCGACGTAGACCACGGCTCCGGGATGCCATGTGTCGGTGAACTGCCACGAGGTGTCGAAGTATCCGCGCAGCTCGCAGCCCGTGCCGAAGTGAACGGTGCCATAGATATCGAGCAGACGGCGCTGCACGGGCTGGCCGGCTACGATGTAGTGTGTCTGCGACGAGTAGTCGATGACGACACGCTCTAAGCGCAGGGTCGTTGTGGCCGGGATGTAGACCACATTGTCGTGCGTCCATGTGCCCTTGGGGCTGAAGGTGCCGTTGCAGAACACCACGTGGCAGCCGCCGGGCAAAATTACGGGCTTCGTTATGACAATATTGTGGCTGGTAAGGTCGAGCTGCTGTGGCTCCTCCTCGCTGCTCTTCGCCTCGCCGTCCTGCTCGGCAGCCAGCCAGTCGAGATAGGCCTGCAGGTCGTCCTCGTCGGTGACGGGTTCGCCGCGAGGCTCAATGGCATTGTCGCCCTCGTTCAGGTACCACCGCCAGCGGTGCGTGGGGAAGGTCCACTTGATGAACACGAAGTAGTCGCGGATGAGCGTGAAGCCCTCGGCACGGAACAAGGCGTAGTGCGACATGGGCAGACCCCCAATGAACTGCAGGGGGAAGGTGTAGGTCCAGCCGCCGAGCAGACGTATAGTGACGCCTGGGTTGAGCAGCAGCGGGAACGGTGAGCCGTAGTCGTAGTCGCCGCGGATATAGAAGAAGTTGTGGGCCTCAATCCAGTAGTGCTTCACAAGGTCGAACTCGAAATGCCCGCCGTCGATGCGCATCGTGGCCCCGGGGCCGTGGTAGACGAGACGGCTGCCATAGCCTCCGATGATTCCACCGTAGAAGTAGAATGTTCCGCGGTTGACGAAGACGGTGTCGGTCTCGCTGACCACCGTGTTGCGTATGTAGCCGCTGTTCATAGTGAACGTCGCACCCTCGAAGTTGCGAGCCGTAAGGGCCGTGCCGCCCTCGTGGTAGTGCTGGCCGTAGTTCCACAGGATGTTGATGACACCGCCGTAGAAGTAGTAGTGATAGCGGTTGATGACCTGGACGATGTTGCCCCCGTGGTGGTTGATGGTGCCTGTGTTCAGGATGTAGTCTACATGGGCGTAGATGTCCATGGTGCCCTCGTTCTTGATGCGTGGCATGTCGCCGCCCGTGGAGCGCCAGATGACCTGCCCGCCGGGAGCCACATGGATGAACCACTCCCAGTTGGTGATGTGGAGGATGACGCTGACATTGATTTCCACCGTTCCCTCGACGTAGATGACGTGGTTGCCACCGACAATATCCTGGAAGGTCACGTCGTCGATGATGACATGGCTGCCCCGCTGGATATATATGGGGTGGAAGTCGGCAGGACGTGGCTTGCCTGGCGTGGGCTGCGGAATGGGCCATAGGCCGCCCTCCGGTCCGCTGACGACGATGGGGTAAGGCGTTGCGGGGAACACGTAGGGCTGTGTCGGAGCCGGTGCGCCGGGCTGTATACTGGGAATGACCACGAAGAGCGTGTCAGTGGGCTGTAGTGTGCCCTGTCCGCCCTCTTCCTCCTGCTCCTCGGCAAGCAGGTTGAGGAAGGCCTGTAGCTCGTCGATGCCCTCGCTGATAGTCCAGGCATAGGCGGCGGCCTCGGCGGTCACGGCCTTGTTCACGGTGATGCCGCTGTAGCCCAGGTAGAGCTTCGACGTCTCGCTGTAGAAGGTATAGGTGCCGTTGCCCAGGTTCTGACCCGTCCAAACGGTGGCCTCCGTCTTGCTGCCGGCGCGCAGGGCTGTGCTGCCGGCGGTGGCCACTACGTAGTTGGCCTCATCGTCGTGCAGCAGGAAGGTGGCCCCGCTGACCTGCTCCAACCACATACGCCCAGCATTGGTGAGCACGAAGCCGCGGTTCGACTTGTAGCCCATCTGTAGCTCTGTCGTTAGGCCGGCTGGGCGCAGCGTCCAGGCATCGTCCTCGCTGGGGAATACGACCGAGAGCGCGTCGAAGGCAGTTTTCAGCTCGGCAATCTTTGCTGTGTTGGTCTCCACGGAGGTATCCAAGTTTTTCAGCCTCTCCTTCAGGGCCGTGTAGCTCTGGTAGAGGGCTACGGCCTGCTCGATGGTGGAGATGGTCACGCCGTTGAACATGCTGTTGAAGCTGTTCACCAGCTGAGTGGCCTCCTGGGTGTTGGCGTTGTTGCAGTCCTTGACATCGGCGAGCATGGTGTCGAATTCGCTGGTGCGCTGGCGCAAGAAGAAGCCGGTGCCAGTCTGGCTCTCCATACTGGCGGTGTTAAAGACGTTGGTGTTGATTTTCGTCTGCACGGCGTAGAGTTCACCGACGGTGGTTTCCAGCTCGTTCTTCACAATGTTTGCCACGCTTGTGGCTACCTCCTGCTTGGCGGCGTTCTGCGTGTTGGTAAGTTCTGCCACGTCATTCCACAGCTGGTCGATCTCGCTGCGCAGTGCTGCATAGTCGGCGGCCTGTGCATTGGATAGCCTTGTCTGCAAGTCGTTGTAGGTGGTGCGGAGGGTGCCGAGCGTGTTGGCCAGAGTAGCCAGCTGTGAGTCTATGAGACTGTTAAGCGCAGCATTGTTGAGGTATGTTTTCACGGCTGCTGCCTGTGCAGCCATCTGCGTCTGGTCGGTGCTGATGGCATCAAGCTGTGTGCCGATGGCGGCGAGTTTCTCCTTCATGTCCTCCAGTTCCTCGTCGCTGCCGATGGTGTAGATGCGTGCGAACTGATTCCAGCAGGCGGTACTCTGGTAGCGGTTCTTTGTGCCGGCGGGCACGTAGAGGCGGGCGTTGTAGTTGGTGAACACGCCTGAGCTGAAGCTGAAGGGGTTCTGCACCAGCGATGTGACGGACATGAGACTGTTGCAGTTCTGGAAGGCACTGCTGCCAAACGATGTCACGGCGGCAGGGATGGTTATCGACTCCAGCGACCGGCAGTTGCGGAAGGTCTCCATCTGTATGCTCGTGATATTCGTGCTCAATGTGACGCTCTTCAGCCCGGCGCATCCATCGAAGGCATTGCTACCAAGGGTAGTGACCGAGTTGGGCATAGTAAGACTGGTGAGGCTGACGCAGCCGCTGAATGTGCCGCGCCCTATGAGTGTCACCGAACTGGGAATATTGACGCTGGAGAGACTGCTGCAAGCGTGGAAGGCACCCATAGCGGAGTCAAAGTTGGTGGTGCCGATGGCGGTCACCGTCGAGGGTATGTCGATGAATGTGACTCCGTCGCAGCCCTTGAAGGCGCGGTTGGCAATGGCGGTCACGGTGTAGCCCTTCGCCTTCGATGGTATTGTCACCACGCCCTGTGTGCCGGTGGCGATGGCCGCTGTGGAGCTGATTCCCACGCGACAAGTTCTCTCGCTGGCACTGACGACCTGGAACGTCATGGCCACGCCTTCAATAGTCAGGTCGGTGAAGGTCTCGCCGTCCTTGTAGGAGGGACTCTCGTCGATGCCGACGACAGTTCCTCCGTTGGGATTGCTGATGCTGCCCTTAGTGGTGCCTGAGACGTAGTAATAGATGTCATTGGCAGTGTCGAGGTATACGGCCACGCCAACTCCACCGGCGGGCGCAGTGATATTACCACACTGGTAGAAGGTGCTGCCCTCACGGATGTCTATGGCGGCAGTACAGCCCGCAGCGGTGGCGGCACCGGCATCAAGGCCGGCAGTGGCATCGAGGACTACCGTCGCCCCGCCGTAGACTTTCAGCATCGAGGTGCCGCCGGCATAGTCGGCACTGGCGGTGATGGTGCCGTTGACGAACTTCACGCTGGCCTTGATGCTCAGCTGCGTCTTACGGTTCTGGTAGCTGGTGAACTTCGAGAGGTCTACCTCCGTCAGGCCCACCGGAATCTCTACGCTTGCACCTTTGCGTGGGGCTTTCTTCATAGGCTGTGCAGCCTGTTTGGCGGCCAACTGGTCCAAAAACTGCTGCAGATCGTCGGCCTCTTGCGCCTGCATAGGCAGTGCAAAGACGGTCAGCATACAGGCGATGAATGCCAACCATGGGAATTTGTATTGTTTTTGCTTCATAATATGAACGTTATGAATGATATTACCTTTTTAGATATAACTTCCACTATTCATTACTTCACGACGTGCTTCTTATTATTAATAATGTATATGCCCTTCTTCATACGACCGTCCTCTACCTTGCGGCCCTGTAGGTCATAACAATTATTATTTACGATTTCAGCGTCGTTGTCAGATTGCGTAAAGTGTAAATCGTAAATTCCCTGCGCTTCCTCCTCGCCTACAATATGCACTTCGAGGCTTCTACTGGCCGATGGCTGTAGCTGATTGCCCAGATTGTCGATGGTCAGATACCATCGGTAGGGCGGCAGCACCTCGTCATCGCTGTCGGGGATGCTTAGCGAGCTTCCGCGCAGTCGGTAGCGCTGTGCACTCTTCAGCCCCTTCAGGTCGGTATAGTTGCCAGTGAATGTGTAGCGGGCCTCCATGGTAGAGCAACTGTAGCTATTCACCTTCTGCTCCACGCGGCCCACATTGGCGGGGAAGGAGAACGTGCCTTTCTGGCGTGCGCGGATGAGGTAGGGATAGTTGGCCTTTAACGTTCCACCGCGAACAATGATGGCCTCTAATACCTGGCGGTCCACCACGCCGTCCTCGTCGTCGTCATACTGGTAGAAGGCGTTGATGCGGGCCACGTCGAAGTGCAGCTGCCAGTCCTGGAACGACAGCGTGAAGGGCACATAGAGCGAGTGCCAGTCGTTATTGCCATATTGGCGGGTGTACTGCGTAGAAGTGAGCTGGTCCTCGGTGTCGTTGAGCGAGTTGAGATAGTCCTGCAGATTGTCCCATCCCTCAAACTCAATGCCAGTGACATACTTCACCGGGCTCCAGCCCTGGCTGCCGCTTTGTGCGCGCAGACCCAGGGTATGCGGTCCGCCACCGAGCATGGTCATGTCGGCCTCGAAGTCGATGGTCACCTCCTCGCCCGGGGTGATGTCCACGGCGTAGGCACGTCCCTGACCTGGATCGATGTTCCAGAAATACTCCAAACGGGTGATATAGTCCTCCCGCTCCTGCGAGCGTACAAGGAACTGGCGCACCTTCGTCGCGCTCCACGTGCTGCCAGTGAGTGTGCGCAGGCCGATGTGGTGTATACCTTCGGAAAGCCCATCAACAGGCACGTCGAAAGCTTTCACGAGCGAGTCGCCCGTCAGCGTGGCGGCCATGCGCGTGGCCTGGCCCACGCCGGGATCGTCGTCTATCCAGTATTCCACGGCCTGTACCTGCTGCGCCGTTGGCGGCACATAGAACTGGCGGGTATAGGTGAGCGAGTGGTGACGCGTAGAGACGGCACGCATATAGAGCGTGTGCATGCCCGCAGCAAGGCCGCTGGCAGAGAGCTTCTGTGTGAGGTCAACGGTGCTGCCGTCGGTGAAGCTCAGTGCGTGCCCCTTGCCTACGCCTGGGTCGCGGTCCCAGTAGTATTCGATGCGGGTGATGCTCTCCTCGGGAACCGGCACGTAGAACTGACGGTGGTAGGTGGCGGAGTGGTAGGTGGAGCGGTCTTTACCCACGGTGACATCGTTCAGTGCGCGCAGCCCCAGCACATGAATGCCCGGCGAGAGCGACGCAGTGTTGAGGTCGGTGGCAATATCGGCCTCTGTGCCGCTGAACTGCTGCAGCACCGTAGCACGGCCAACACCGGGATCCGTGTCCCAGAAGTACTCCACACGCTGCGCAGCAGAAGGTAGTGATGCAAGCAACGTGAAGGCCGCGTACAATGGTATATTATGTAATAGTTTCATTGTCATTGATGGTTATTGGTTAATAATTATCGGCATATACCCGGCGACGTTGTAATCGCCAGTGTGAGGGCTGGCACGGGGCCTGCCCCATCAATGGCATACGGCTCAAACTCACTGTAGGTTACTCGTCCTGAATCTTCACCGTCACGCTCACTGGCAGCTTGCCATTCTCGGTACGAGAGCCGACCACAACCTTCGAGAAATAGGGAATGTACTGTGGGCGACCGCCGGCAGGATTGCCGAACATGCCACCGTGACAGCCAACCTCGCCGCCGTCAGTGGCGTAGCCCTTGGCAACACTCTTTTCCGCAAGTTTGTAAAAATTTGACCAGCTACCTTCTTGGGCGAATATTTCTGAAGACGAAGCCCCGTATCCAGTTTTGTTTGTTGGAAAATTGGACATTGGTGATCTGAGGCTCAAAATGTTGTGCTCTATTGAATTTCCAGAACCAACAGCATAGACATCTGGGTAAAGACAGTAATCGTATGAGTTTTCATCGTATGTCCATAAAATAATGTTATTTGTTATTTGTGTGTTCTTAATGTTTGATAATGCATATCTATACCCCCTACTATAACGGTCTGTTGTTCGGATAATGACATTATTATTTATAATGGATGATTCAAAATTTCTGATTTGATCAGCTTCCATATTCCATGAAATGATGAGACAACAGTTTTGAATGTCTATCTTGGAAAATTGGCTTTCGTTATACCCTTCGATTCTATTAGATATCCAGCAAGAATATAAATGGTTAATACCTGCTGTTGACGACATAACCTTCACGATGCTGATGTTACAACGATCAATCACACAATCATCATTATAGAAATCTATTTCCAAAATGCGGAAGCTTTTCAGTACCACTCCATTGGCTTTCAAATTTAGGACGTTTTCCACTTTTGCATACACCTGTTCGTCTGTCTGTGACGCATCATAGCCTGTGCCTATAATAACAACTTTTTTAGAGACAGACTGAGCATTGGACTCGGCATAATACTGGTCAAGATACAACGTATCACCTGTTGCAACTTGCGACGACTCCATGGCCGCATTGATGCTGGCGAAGTCCATACCAGTAACTGAGCTTGGGCCGATTTTCCACGATTTGGCCTGTGTGCCCACGGCTGCCACCAGCAGCGTGAGCAGGGAAAGAGTAATTCTTTTCATGTTAGTTTAGGTTTTATAAAATTAGTATATAATGATGGTTTACGACTCGTTTCTGTGACGTCGAATCGTTATCACTGGCAAAGATACACATTTTATAAATATATAGGTTGTAGAGAAACGTTAATAATCTGCAAAGAATGAAAAATAATCTGTATGGCACGAAAGAAATTTGATTATTTGGTACCAACTTATACTTTAAGCATTCCGTCTAATGAAATGCCATTCTTGTATAGCGGCAAACGTGGCGATAGCGGCCACAATGGTGATGGGGATGATAGACCAAAAGGTCATGGGGACAGCAATGAATAGCAGAAAGCCTGTTATTTTGTTCGCGAGGGTGTGAGGGAAACAGCAGTGCCCATACATCACGAGGGCTGATATTTGATTCACGATTTTAATCACGACGATTACCACTGCCCACAACCACAGCCATTGTGGCAGTTCGAGTATCGGCAGGAGCAAAGGGCACAAACACGCTACGAAGCAGATGTCTGCCAAACTATCCAGCAATGCTCCCGGCTTGGTGACACACTTCAGTTTCCGGGCCAGCCACCCATCGGCTATGTCGCTGATGCCGCAGAGAGCATAGATTATCCAAAACACCACACCTGTCACATCACAAAGAAGCAGACCTAAAGAGCCTGCAATCCTGAGTAGAGTGATGATGTTCGGCAACTGAGTCATCTTAGTACTAATCTCAACACTCTGATAGGTCTGTTCTCGCCCTGATACTGGTTCGCGTCGATGCAAGTTTCACCAGTGGGAACGAATCCACATTTCTCCATCACTCGGCCAGAGGCAGGATTGTCTACGAAGTGACCGCTGATGAGCGACTTGATGTCCGTCGTTTCTCGGATGTGGTCTAACATCAGTCGCAGAGCCTCCGTACAGATGCCCTGATTCCAATAGGGCTTGGCCACCCAATAGCCGATGAGCGGTTCGCCCTCACGGGCTGGCAGGTCGCACTCGCATGACGGGCCATAGCCCATAGCACCAATCGCCTCCCTCGTTTCCTTCAACTCGATAGCCCATGTGTGCAGCGCATCATTAAACACAGTGCGGATAATCTCCAGGCTCTCCTCCACACTCTTATGTGGTGCCCATCCAGCACGAGGCCCTACATCAGGATCGGAAGCCCATTTGAATAGTGTCTCCGCGTCATTGTCGCGCCAAGGGCGTAATATTATACGATCAGTTTCCATCATTATTATTCAAATACTCCATAATTCCTTTGCGATAGAGTTCTGCAGGGTCGCTGATGCCGTCTTTCGAGAGACGGTCGAATATCCGGCAGAACGTCTGCACGTCAGCCTCGCCGAAGGCACGGTAATCGGCTGTCTCACGGCCTGCGATCTTGCAGTTGTACCAGCAGGCCAGACTCTCGAAGGCGCTCCAGGGCACGTAGGTCAGGTCACGCTTTGAATCGAGATTCCGTGTGTATTCCTTCATTTCCTCCACGATGGGGTCGATGCTGTCCTGCATCAGGAAGATGCCGAATTCATGGCTGAACATCGCAAGCTGGTAGTTGATGTCCTGATTGTACCAGACGGTGTTGGTGCTGTCGTTCAGATTATTGTATGAGGGACCTTTCTGGCCTGCACGATACAGCAGCCAGTGATAATCGCCCCGCCGCCAAGTATAGCCCGTCACCCTCTCCCAGTCCTTGACGAACGACCGCGCCTGCATCCGTTGGCTCAGCAGTTGCCGACGCTCCTCCATTTCTGCCTTCACTTGTGGATAGACGTTCTTGAGATAAGCGTCGTAGTGGGCCGCATACACGTCGGCGACTGCACGGACAGCAGCCATCACGTCGGCAGGCGCATTGGCTTTCCTGCCTTCATTCATCACCACATTCATCACCACCTGCATCGAATCGGCATTAGGAATGTTTTCGGCCGAAACGCCGAAGAAGAACGGTCCAGCCAACATGCCTCCCTCGCCTTGTCCGAAGGTCAGGTAATCCATGTACTTCTTCAAGGTGTCGATAGCTGCCTGCGGAAATGTGTTGCCATACTTCGCAGCATACAGCGAGTCAGCGAATCCAAGTTCCGCCAGCGTGTAGAGATGCGTCACGTAGTTCACCTCCGGGCGAATCTCCATCAGTATCTTAACTTCCGGCCTTGGCGTTTGATCTTGTACTCCCTTGACCAGCGGACCAAACTCCATCCACAGCAACATTCCGGCGACTATCATCAGTCCCAGCACGCTCAGCAGCGCAATCTTTAATCCTTTCTTCACTAGTGTCTCTAAATTACTGTTAACAAAATTGTTTGGTTAAATGCCGTTAATCGAATTTAAAATCAACGAAAAGCTGGCCGTCGTCCTGCTCGTCAGTCTGCTGCTTGAGAGGCATAAGTAGGTCTTGGATGCTGTCCATGGTGAGGACCGACTTGCCAAGGATGCGCATGACCTCGAAAACAGGCCTGCCTACTTTGAGTTCGTGCTCGATGATGGCAATGAGGCAGTAGGTGATGACGGCGATATGTATCTTGTAAACAAGTTTGCATTACCATGAGTCACATCAACAGAAGTCAATGTATAATCATTACCATCAAAATATAGATAGTTTTGTGGATTGCCATTTTCAAGTGCACTAAGGATTTCAGTACTAACAGGTATAAAGAATTGCTTTCCATCTTCAGATGCAATATTAGAAGCTAAAGTCAACAACGCATCTCCAGGCCAGTAACCATTTGCTTTGCAAACATTTACCGTATTCCAATAATTCCCTGTAACATTTGCCGTAACCACAATCAAGTCACCGACCTGCAAACTTATAGTAGACGGGATTTCTACTCCCTGCACATGACTATTATTATCAAAATAGCCTATCGCAGTACTTCTCCTGTCCAAACATTCTCTGCCCACGCTCCCACTGAGAGCAGGGCGGTCATCATTAAAAGTAAAATTTTTCGTTTCATTGTTGTTTTTGTTTTTGTTAATACTATGAATAATTGTCGGTTTCTTGCCGTAATTGTGTTTGCAAAGGTACGGCGATTTTCGCATACGCACGTATTCGGATGTAACGCGAGACTATTCATTTG
>CAJOEC010000109.1 GCA_905233425.1 uncultured Prevotella sp.
CGGCAAACTGCACAGTTGGTTCAGAGGAGAAAGGGAATGGCTTAAACTGCCTCAGGCGGCTTAGAACTGCATTTCCAACCTTACAGGTCGAAATAATTCACAACATAGCACATTTTTACACATCTTTTAATAAAAGGGCCTCTTTTCGTAACTCAGTCCTCTCTATCAATGTGATAGCTTTGCGACCAGAAATGCGGCTATGACTGAGTTGTTACTATCTCGGGAATGGCTACTCGTCCTTGAAATCGAGGGAGAGTTGCTGCTCGGCGGCGGCTCTTTTTTGTTGGGCCTTGCTGATGAGGAGGGGGCGGAGTCGCTCGGGGCGCAGCTCGTTGATGCCGACGATGGGCTGCGAGAACTGTGAGGTGAGTTCGTTGCAGGTGATGAAATACTTCGCCTTCTTCATCACGACGCCCATTTTCTTCAGGTCGTAGGAGGTGAGGCGGTTGAAGCGGCGGGAGTTGACGATGAGCCAGGCCGACTTGGTGCCGAGGCCGGGGACGCGGAGCAGCTGCTCGTAGTCGGCTGTGTTGATGTCGACGGGGAAGGCCTCGGGATGGCGGAGCGCCCAGGCGAGCTTCGGGTCGACCTCGAGGTCGAGGTTCGTGTGCTGGTCGTCGACGATTTCGTCTACGCTGAAATTATAGAAGCGCAGAAGCCAGTCGGCCTGGTAGAGGCGGTTCTCGCGGACGAGCGGCGGCTGCTTCAATATGGGCAGACGCGGGTCGTAGGTGTTCACACTAACATAGCCGGAATAGTAGACGCGACGCATCTTTGGGAGCGCGGTCGTCTCGCCTGCAAGTCCTGGGAGCTCCGATGTCTCCGTCGGCAGACCGTAGAGCGCGGAGGACATGGTGAGGATGTCGCGGTCGGTCTCCTTCGTCGCTCCGACAATCATCTGCGTGGACTGTCCGGCGGGGACGAAGCGTGGGACGTTGCGCATGTGCCGACGGTCCTCCTTGTTCTCCAAGACGCCCTGGTGAATGAGCCTCATGGGCTGGAACACGCTCTGGTGGTCCTTTTCGGGTGCCAAAAGTTTCAGCGACTCCTCGCGTGGAATCTCGATGTTCACGCTCATGCGGTCGGCATAGCGTCCGGCCTCGTTGAGCAGTTCCTGCGAGCATCCGGGTATGCTCTTCAGGTGGATATACCCGTTGAAGCGGTGCACCGTGCGCAGGTCGCGGGCGATGGCTGCGAGCCGCTCCATCGTGTAGTCGGGGTTGCGGACTACGCCGCTCGACAGGAACAGTCCCTCGATGTAGTTGCGGCGGTAGAACTCCATGGTGATCTCCTCGAGTTCGCTGACCGAGAGCGTCGCCCTCTTGATGTCGTTCGACCGGCGGTTGATGCAGTAGGCGCAGTCGTACATGCAGTAGTTTGTCAGCATCACCTTCAGCAGCGAGATGCACCGCCCGTCGTCGGCAAACGAGTGGCAGATGCCCACGCCGCCCACCGTCGACCCCACCATGCCCTTCTTGCCGCTGCGCACGGTACCGCTCGACGAGCACGACACATCGTACTTCGCCGATTCTGCGAGAACCCGCAGTTTCTCCATCGTGTTCTCTGTCAGCATATAACTACTGATTTAGTCAGAACAGGTCGTCAATGTCCTGTTGCGACTGCTGTTTCTCCTCCTTTGGCTTGGCTGTCGCCGGCTGCTCTTTCAGCTTCCCCTCAGAGTCGAACATGCCGTATGTGGTGCGCAGAACCATGAACTCTGTGCGGCGGTTCAGCTGGTGGCATATCTCCTGTTTCTCCTCGTCCTTCAGCCCGTTTATGAACTCTTCTGTAAGCACGTCGCCGGCTTTCAGCCAGTCGTATTTCTCTGTCAGCTTGCGCTTTATGGTTTTCGGCTTGCTCTCTCCGTAGCCTTTCGGCGTGAGTCGGTCGGCGGCGATGCCATGCTCTATGAGGTAGTTCACCACGCTCTCCGCCCTTCGCTGCGACAGCCGCTCGTTGTAGGTGTCTGAGCCTCGGTTGTCGGTGTGTGCCGACAGCTCTATAGTGACGTTGGGGTTCTCGTTCAGCAGGTTCACGAGCTTGTCCAAAGCCTCGGCACTTTCCGGGCGAAGTGTGGCCTTGTCGAAGTCGTAGAAGATGTTCTCTATCAGCACCGGTGCCGAGATGTTGGCCAGAGGGAACTGTAGGGTGTACTCTTCCGATTCGAGCACCGGCTCCACCCGCAGTTCCTCCTTGTGGTTGAGGTAGCCCTTGCAAGTGCCGAGGAACACGTAGCTCACGCCTGGCTTTATCTCCTGCTCGAAGGAGCCGTCGCCGCGCACGCTGAGCTTCACGTTGGTGCCGTCGTTGCCCACCATGTAGACCTGTCCGGCGGGCAGTTCGTAGCCGTCCTGCTCGTACACCCATCCGCGCACAGTCTGTATCACCTCGTGTTTCTCGAAAGAGAAAATGTGGTCCCATCCGCGTGCGTCGCCACGGTTCGAGCTGAAGAACCCCCTGTTGTGCAGCCCCTCAAACGTCATGCCGAAGTCGTCGCCCGGAGAGTTGAGCGGCCAGCCGGGGTGAACTAATGAGTAATTAGTAATTGGTAATGAGTAATTATGATTACCTTGAACGCTTCGGCCTTCCTTCCCGGCAATACCAAGGCTGTCCTTTCCGGCAACACCCAGGCTGTCCTTCCCAGAAATGCTCAAGCTATCCACTCCGTCTGCAATGTAATCATAATTATTAATTACTAATTGCTCATTACTAATTGGCTGAGCGATGAAGATGTCCAGTCCTCCGAATCCCGGATGTCCGTCGCTCGAGAAGTAGAGGTCGCCGTTAGGGCGGAACGTTGGGAACATCTCGTTGCCCGGAGTGTTTACCGGCTCACCCAGGTTCTCCAGTCCTACGAGTCCTTGGCTGGTCATCTGTATTCGCCAGATGTCGTAGCCGCCCAGTCCGCCGGGCATGTCGCTGACGAAATAGAGCCACATGCCGTCGGGCGACACGGCTGGGTGGGCGAAGGTTGAGAGCGTGTCGCGTGTAATCTCCTCAATGGTGGCCTTTCCCCACGATGCGTCGCTGCGCTGCGCCTTGGCAATCTTTGCGTAGCGGGGGTAGTTGGGGTCGGTCTGGCAAATGGTGAGATACATGGTCTTGCCGTCGGGAGTGAATGCGCAAGCCCCCTCGTCGTCCTCGCTGTTGAGGTCGCTCTCTATGGCTTCGGGCTTCGACCATTTGCCCTTGTCGTCTTTCTGCGAGAAGAAGATGTCGGCGTTCTTCATGCCTGTTATTCCGCTTACCTCGTCGCCCTTGGCCTGGTTGCGTGTCGACGAGAAGTACAGCTGGTCGCTGTCGTCGCCGCAGAGCATGGGCGAGTATTCAGCCCGGCGCGAGTTGAACAGCTCCTGCTTCTTCACCGTGTAGCCGCTGTATTCGGCCTCGGCCTTCCATTGCGGTGCCTTGCTTGCCGACTCCAGACCGACGTTTACGAGTCGTTCGTCGGGAGTAGTGGGTTCATCCATTTTCCTACGACGGGGAGCATTTGCAATCAGCGAGTCGGCTCCCGTGTCAGGCGAAGAGAGTTTCTCGATCCACTCGGTTAGGGGACGCTTGCGGAACAGTATTCTCTTCCAAAGTGGGATTTTATTTATTCTGAACAAGTTCTTCTTCGCCACCTTTGTTGCCTTCAGCGAGTCTTTCCTTATCTTTTTTACCGCCTTCAGCGAGTCTCTTCTCGCCTTCTTTACCGCCATCAGCGAGTCGCGCCTTGCTTTGGCCTTCTCTGCCAGGGCCTCCTTCTCGGCTTCCTTGACAGCCTTCAGCGAGTCTTTCCTCATCTCGGCCTTTGTGCGCCGTTTTTTCCTCACGCTTTTTTTCTTCTTGGCATTGGCTTTCTTCTTGCTGCCATCTTCGGTTTCTTCGGGCTTTTTCAGTTCGAGTGTCCCGTCGGTGAGGCTTTGGAAAGTGCGCCCTGCCTCCTTGTAGCTTCCGCTCTTCATCTGCAGCTGGGCCATGTAGAACACGGCCATCGAGTCGGCCTGGTTGTATCGCAAGGCGTTGTTGTATGCCGCCATGGCCCTCTGCGTCTGGTTTATGCGGCGGTAGCAGTCGGCCATCTTCAATGCCCTCTGTCCGCGCAGGGGCTTGTCCTTGGCGCGTGTTTGGGAATAGGCTTTCTTGTATTGCGACGCAGCGTCATAATACTCGCCAAGGGCGAAAAACTTGTCGCCCTTCTTCATTGCTGTCTCAGCGCCGCACGCCGAGAGGAGCACAACGGTTACTATTAATAATAATATGTGGTATATGCGCTGCATACTCCTTTAATAACGTTTTATCCGCCGGTTTATTGTTTTCAGGCCAGATAACTTAACTCATACCCCTGCAGTGGCGGTCACGCCTCCGACACGCCAAAAAGTAAGCCCGGAGAGGACTTCCAGTCCGCGCCGGGCGAACTCGGAGTTCGCGCCGTGCGAACTGACAGTTCGCCCGGCGCGAACTTTTTGGGGTGTCGGAGACGATTATCAGGCGTGTCGGAGGGGGCGACAATTTTGGCTTTGCACAGAGAGAGCTGTGCCTACTGTCGTTCAGAACGGATAGCCAATGGCGAAGTGTATGGTTTGCATATCCTTGAACCGGCGTATGTTGAAATAGCCGCTCTTGTCGGTGGTATAAGGGAGATGCAGTCCGATTCCCCAGTCCACGCGGACTATGAGGAAGTCGAGGTCGTAGCGAAGGCCAATGCCTGTGCCCGTGGCCAGATGCTTGAAGAACCGCGAGGGCTTGAACTGTATTTCGCTCATGATAGCGTTCCATTCCTTGACGACCTCCAATTCTTTTTCGTTTTCTGCCTCTTCTTCGTCAATCAGCCAGTCGCCGTTGTCCCATACGTTTCCGGCATCGAGGAAGATGGCTCCGTAGAGGTTGCCCATGAGGCGCGTGCGGTATTCGAGGTTAAAGACCAGCTTGAGGTCGCCATTGCGTATGAGGTAGTCGAACTGGCTGCCAAGATTGGCGCCGATGAATCCTCCCGGGCCTATGCTCCTCACTTGGAAGGCGCGTATGCTGTTTGCGCCGCCGACATAGAATTTCTCGCTGAAAGGCGCGTCGTCCGAGTTGCCGAAGCTGCGTATTATTCCGGCATTGAAATGGCCGACGAGCTGCGAATATGACGTTAGAGTCCACGTCTTGGTGATGTCGGTCTCAAGTCTGACGAACTGCGAGTATGGCGTCTTGAACATCGTCTTGTCCTTCTCGTTCCATCCCCTTCCTTTTGCCATGAAATAGAGCGACAGCACGTTGCCGGCCTCTTCGAGGCTTGTCTCCCACCGGAACGGGTTCATGAGTCCTTTCTTACTGTTATATATATATGTATAGCGCATCTTCGGGATGAAGCGGTCGCTCATGTTGGCACTCAGGTAGGTGTTGTTCGAGAGGATTGAGTCGAGCAGGTCGGTGTGGCTGTTCATGAACTGGTACTTCACCGTCAGCGGCGACATCTCGTGCTGGCTGGTCTCTGAGGGCTGCCATCGGTATGTCCACTCACCGGCCACGATGTGCATCTTGTAGTAGTTGGGCCTTCGTATGATGTCGCTCGACATCTTGGCAATGGTCCATGGTGTGGAATAATATCGGCGTCGGCGGCGACGTGGGCGTCCGTCCTCGCTGCGGCGTGGCTCGTCTTTGAGGAAGGGCAGCAGTATTCGCGGGAACTCAACGCTGGCGTCGATACCATACTGGTAGCTGTTGTTGTCGCTGCCACCACCGCTCTGCCATTCGTAGGCCCCGTGGAGGTTCACATCGAGACGCTCACCGCCTCGGAAGGCGTTGCGGCGCACCAAACCCACCTTCAGCTCGGGGCCTCGGCGGCCGATGGTGCGGTTGATGAAGTTGGTCTCGGCATAGAGGTCGTAGGGCTGGTCGAAGGTGCAGTTGAGGTTCATGTCCAGGATGTTCCTTCCCCTCGCCGTGTCAGGCTGGGCGTTGGGGGTGAACCTGAAGTCGACCGACGAGAACACCCCCGTGGCATTGACCTTCTGCATCGACTCCTGATAGCCGTCGTAGCTGAACAGCCTGTTAGGCCTCAGACGCACATTTCGCAGGACGACGCTGGGGCGCATGGGCGGGCGCTTTCCGTGGAAGCGTATCTTTAGGAAGCTGCGGTCCACGCTGTCGGTGAGCTGTTCGCGGAAAGAGCGGCGCAGCTGCATCGTTGTCTTGCCAATGTACCAGGGCTGCAGGGCCTCGGCGGGGAGCGAGTCGGCCAGCTGCAGACGGAGGTTCACATGATCCTGCACTTTGAAGGTGTCGGCAAGGAACGAGGCGTAGCCCGGCTGGAAATAGTAGTAGCCTTTGTTGCGCATGAGTTGCGATATGCGCGAGCGCTCGGCGTCGAGGTTGGAGACGCTGAAAGGTGTCCCCGGGACAATGTTGGTCTCATTGCGTGTCGAGTCGATGAGACGCTGCATCTGCGGGGGGAAGTTCTCGTAGCTCAGCGTGTCGATGACGAAGAGGGTGCCGGGTTCCACGCTGTAGCCTATCTTCATCTTCTTGGGGTTCTTCTGCGGCACCTCGGTATAGGTCACCGTGGCGTGCATGTAGCCGTTCTTGTGGAGCACCGACTGCGCCACCGAAGCACGTAGTGCCGGGTTCACCTGGCTCATGAGCACAGGGGGCTTGCCAAACGATTTCTTCATCCATTTCTTCAGCTTGCCACTGGAACCGTCGGCCCAGTTCCATATCCACAGACCGTAGGGGAAGGGCGTGCGGTAGTAGCTGCTGCCGAAAAGCGCACCGTTGGGGGCGGTGGCAAGGGCGGCCTCAACCTCCGACTGGGTGTTGGCAAAATGCTCGCTGTCATCATGGGCACCATATTCTATCTTTGTCAGTCCGATGAACAGCTGGTCGTCGTCGGGGATGTTCTTGGTGGTAGAACACGACAGAAGCAGAAGAGCCATCAGAATGGATGCAGAAAACAGGCGGAACGATATGAACGGATTCATTATGTCTTGTTGTCTTGATGTCTTGACTGTCTGTAATTTCCTGCAAAATTACAAAAAAGGAAAGACTTACCGCTCTTTTCGGCATAAAAATTCTTAAAACGTTAATTTTTTGTCAATATGTTTGCTCATGTCGGCTTTTTTTTGTTACTTTGCAACATGATTTGTGTAACTAAACACCTTTTTGATTATGACAAACACAACTGAAAATGCGAATCTCTGTGGTCTGAAGCGCGAGAACTTCCAGACCACCATCAACGGAAAGAAGACCGACCTGTACATCCTGCGCAACCGCAAAGGCTTCGAGGTGGCCATCAGTAACTATGGCGGAGCAATCTGTGCCATCATGGTGCCCGACAAGGACGGGAAAGTAGGCAACGTTATCCAAGGCTACAGCAGCATCGAGCAGCTCGCCAACGCCCCGGAACCGTTCCTCTCAACGCTCATCGGACGATGGGGCAACCGTATCTGCAAAGGGCAGTTCACGCTCAATGGCAAAGAGTACCAACTGGCCATCAACAATGGTGTCAACCATCTGCACGGAGGTCCTACAGGATTCCATGCCCGTGTGTGGGATGCCAAGCAGATGGGACCACGCGCATTGGCTCTGCATCGCATAAGTAGCTATGGCGAAGAGGGTTTCACCGGCGAGGTTGACGTGACGGTGGAGTTCACCTGGAGCGACGACAATGAGCTGATTATTGAGTACATGGCCTCGACAAACAAGAAGACCATCATCAACCTGACCCACCACGCCTTCTTCTCACTCGCAGGCACGGCTGACCCCACGCCGACCATCGACAACCAGCTGCTGGAGATCAACGCCGACTTCTACATTCCCACCGACGAGACTGCCATACCGACTGGCGAGATACTGAAAGTGGAAGGCACACCATTCGACTTCCGCACGCCGAAACCCATCGGACAGGACATCGATGCCGACCACGAGCAGATAAAGTTCGGCAACGGCTTCGACCACAACTACGTGCTGAACAAGAAGGAGGAGGGCGAGCTGAGCTTTGCAGCAAGAATAACTGAGCCGGTAAGTGGCAGAACTTTAGAGTGTTACACCACTGAGCCTGGAATACAGCTTTATACCGGTAACTACCTCACCGGCGACTACAAGGGAGCCAACGGAGCCACATTCCCACGCCGCTCGGCAGTCTGCTTAGAGTGCCAGCATTTCCCCGACAGCCCCAACCGCCCGTACTTCCCCAGCGTAGTGCTCAACCCGCACCACCGCTACAAACAGAAGACTGTCTACCGCTTCGGCACAACAGTATGATTTAACAACGAATTACATGCAAATTCGTGTAATTCGTCTTAATTCGTTGTTTAAAAAAAGAATATAGTATGTCACAAAACAATCAACAACAGAACTATCTGTTCCCATTGATTATAGTGTTCATCGTGTGCTTCCTCATCGGATTCATCACGACGATGAACAACTCGATGATTGCCTTCCTCTCGGAGGCATTCAACCTGACTGCCCAGCAGGGCCAGTATGTGAACACCGCCTTCTACGGGGCCTATCTGCTGGCCATCCCGTTTGCCATGCTTATGAGCAAGATTGGCTACAAGGGCACGCTGCTGCTCGGTCTCGCCGTCGCCGGTGTGGGCTTCGTCATCAACGCTTTTGGACTCAACGCAGCCATCGACGCCGGCTCGAATGTCTATGTCGTGTTCCTGCTCTCCATGTGTATCGTCGCCATGGGCGTTGTGATGCTCCAGAATGTCGCCAACCCCTACGTCATGGTGCTTGGAAAGCCTGAGAGTGGCGCCTTCCGCATGACGCTGTCGCAGGCCCTGAACTCGGTGGCCACGACCGTTGCACCGCTGTTCATCACCTACGTTATCATCAACGGCAAGGCTCCCGCACCTGAGTATGTCCCCGGCCCGTTCATGGGACTGGGCATCTTCACCCTCATCATCTGCGGCATCCTCGTGTTCCTGAAGCTCCCGAAGATTGACGAGGGCAAGCAGGCCGAGGAGGAGAGCGGCGAGAAGAAGCAGTACAAGTCGAGCGTGTTCCAGTACACCCACGTGTGGCTTGGCGCATTGGCCATCTTCATGTACATGGGTGTGGAGATTGGCGTTCCCTCGATGCTGCCCTACCGCTTCCAGCTGCTCTATCCCGACATGAATCCTGCCGAGTGTGCCTCGATGGCCACCAGCTATCTGGCCTTCTACTGGGGCGGCATGATGGTTGGCCGTTTCGTCGGTGCCGGCATCCTCACCAAGTTTGAGCCGCGCAAGCTGCTGACGGCTTGCCTGTGCCTCGGTGCGCTGTGCATCGCCCTGTCGCTGGTGCTCTCGTCGTCGATGGTAGGCATCTGGCTGATGCTCGCCGCCGGACTGTTCCACAGCGTCATGTGGCCGCTCATCTTCAACCTCGGCTTGCAGGAGCTTGGCCCGCACACCAAGGCCGCCTCTGGCGTCATCAACACGGGTGTCATCGGTGGTGCTCTGCTCATGCCCGTCATGGGTGCCATCGTCGATGCTGCAGGTGTCATCGTCGCCCTCTGCGCCATGTTCGTGTTCTACGCCTACATCATCTGGTTCTGCAACTTCGGTAGCAAGATAGGACTTCGTTGATTCCTCATTGTTCCCTAAGCTCCTGGACGAGCCAAGCGGCAAAGCCGGGCGAGGGGACGGGATTCTGAACAAACATTCATAATGCCGTGGTGACGTATGTACATCACGGCATTTCTTTTTATCGTTTTCTCGTCCATATTCATATTTCTATAACGTTTTCGTTTCTTACACTATTGCCTTTTCTTTAAGATAGTTGGAGCTGACTGTAATCACCTTTTTGCAAGTCTCAACATCAAACATCCCGATATGTGTGTTGTCTCGCTCTGTGCCCAACTGCTTCGATAGCCAAGTATAGGCCTGTGCCCTTTTCATGAAGTGCTTTTTCCAGATAAGGTCAAACTGCGTATTCCGGCGATAGCCGTTCACCAATTCCGATGATATCCGGTCACTCGATTGGTGATTTACTCTATCGGCGGCAAAGTTAATACTTTTTTCTCA
>CAJOEC010000110.1 GCA_905233425.1 uncultured Prevotella sp.
ATAGTTTTTGTAGGGCGTGGGGTGGCTGCCTATCCACAGGTCGCCGAACAGTTTGTCGAAGCTGTCCTTCATGTTCACGTCGTAGTAGGCCTTGAGCATACTCAGCATCAGCGACTTGCCGAAGCGGCGCGGCCGCACGAGGAAGAGGTAGCTGCTGGCAAACTCCAGTCGGGGAATGAACATGGTCTTGTCCACATAGTAGAAATTCTGTAGGCGTATGCGCTCAAAGTCTGAAATGCCTAATGGCAGTTGTTTCACGGTTTGTTCGTTGGTGTCCATTGTTGGCGTATTTTATTGTTGGCGGCAAAGTTACGAAAAACTGGGCGAACTGCCAAACAATTCGCCCAGTTTTTAAATCTCCAATCTTCATTCTTCGGTGTTCATTCTTCTTGCCTTGGTGGCCATGATGTTGATGACGGTGACGATGTCGGCCACGTCTACGGCACCGTCCTTGTTCACGTCGGCGGTCTTGTATTGCAAATCCCCTTCTACCGAGGTGGCCATGACGTTGATGATACTGGCGATGTCGGCCACGTCGGTCACATTGTCGCAGTTCACGTCGCCGGGGTCCGGGTCGTCGGAGCCTTCGTATGGCCAGGCGTTGACATCCTCCATAAATTCGTCGTAGCTCCATGCGCGGACAGTCCAATTCCTTTCCAGTGCCTTTGCCACCTGCGACTTTGTGATGACGTTGTGCTCGTTGTCGGTTTTATAGAAATTGACGGCGAAGAGCGTGCCCCCTCTTGTGGGCAGGCTGGCTATGAGCTTGTCCATGCCCGCTCCGTTGATGTTATTGCGGTCGATGAAGAAGCGGAAGAGCTTCTTGTTCTGCGACACATCGACGGTGGTGAGGCTGTTGCTCGAACAATCGATCCTCTCCACCGCCGTGAAGAACTCTATGCCCTTGAGGCTGGCAATTTCCTTGCCGCCGACGTAGAGTTCCGTTAATCTGCTTATCTCGAAGGCGGTAAGTACACCGTCGGCGCCGTATGTCTGCGAGAGGAGGTAGTTGCGGAAATTCTCGTCGGGGAAGTTCTCCTCGTTGATTTCGGCTACAATCTCTACGTCGCAGCCCATGTAGGGCTCCCATTTGTCGTCATACCAGTAGGGGTCCCATCCCCGCGCCTTTGCGGCAGCGACCTGTGCCTCTGTCATCTTGTTGGAGTCGGTATTTTCGTTCTCCGTCTCATTATAATAGATGTAGAGCCTGCGAGCCTCGCCCGTCGCCGATTCCGGGTCACCACCGGTGCTTTGGGGGAGACTGGCCACGAGGGCGTCCATTCCCTCGTCCCTTATGGAGTTCTTATAGCAGCGCAATTCCTTCAGCGCCGTGTTCTTTGACAGGTCGAGGGTGGTGAAACTATTGTTCGAGCAGTCGAGATGTTCCAGTGCCGTGTTCTTCGAGAGGTCGAGCTTGGAAAGCATGTTCCCCCGGCAGTCCAGATATGTCAGCTTCGTGTTCTTCGACACGTCGAGGTTGTAGAGAAAGTACACGTCGTTGCTCATGATGTAGTCGCTACTGAGGTTCACAAGGTAAGAGTAGCATTTCAGCGTGGTAAGCTCCGTGAAGTACTCAATTCCCTTCAGGGATACCGACCCTGACCTGCCGATTTCGAAGAACAGCCCGCCGACATTTATTTCCTTCACGTCTGCTATTTCCTCCTCGCTGATCACCCCGTCTTTTCCGTACCACTGTCTCAACAGCCAGCTGCGGAACCTCGTGTCGGGGAAGTTTTCGGCGTTGACTTCCACGTCGGCGTTCACGCCCGTGACCATGGCTGTCATGGCAAGGACAATGAGTAATAATCTCTTTTTCATATTTAATTCATGTTATTCAAGTTTCTCATGTAATTATAAACCACAGATTTCGCAGATTTCACGGATTATGGCTGCGCATTATAATGGGAATGATTATCCGCAATCAGGTGATAACGCCCCGAAGGGGCAATGAGCACATAGCCCAGGGCAACGCCCTGGGTAGCAAGACGAGCGACCCCACGCCCTGAAAGGGCAAAAGCCTTGGACGGAGGCGACGCCTCCTACTCATTCTTTTGCCCTTACAGGGCGGAGTCTGTGCACTCATGCCTACCCCAGGGCGATGCCCTGGGCTATTAGCTTGTTGGCCTTTCAGGCCGCCTATCGGGTACATGCGGATAATTATTAATGGGATTTTATTTCGATTACAGCAACTAAAGTTGCGATTACCTGCGCGAAGCAATCTGTGAAATCCAACATAATCGCGGCTTCAGCCGCTGTAATAGGCAAAATAATCCGTGTAATCTGTGAAATCTGTGGTCGTTTTTATACATGCGAAAGTTGTATTATTTCATTCTCCTTGCCTTTGTGGCCATGATGTTGATGACGGTGGCGATGTCGGCAACGTCGACGGCACCGTCCTTGTTCACGTCGGCGGTCGTGTATTGCAAGTCCCCTTCTACGGAGGTGGCCATGACGTTGATGATACTGGCGATGTCGGCCACGTCGACAACGATGTCACCGTTGACGTCGCCGTCCACGTCGACGCCCTCGTAGGGCTTCCAGTTCCTGTCTTGCGCGTCAAACCAGTAGGGCACCCATCCGCGCTTCTTGGCTTCGGCCACCTGGGCTTTGTCCATGACGTTTTCGTCGACGATGGTGTATTCTTTGTTGGTGGAGTCATAGCCACTGTAGTACACGTCGAATTGATAGTCCTTTACGATCTTCACGGGCAGGCTGGCGATGAGTTGGTCCATGCCCTCGTCCTTGATTTGGTTCTTATAGCATTTCAGCACGTCGATTGGCACGAGATTCGCGAATTCGATGGTTTTCAGCTGGTTTTCTTGGCAGTACAGCTTTTCCAGCAGGATGTTCTTCGATATGTCGAGGCTGGTGAGCCGGTTCTTGGAGCAATCGACTGTCGTGAGCAGCGTGTTGTTCGTCAAGTCAAGACTGGTGAGGTTGTTTTCGCTGCAGTTCAGAGATGCCAGGCTCGTGTTCTTCGAGAGGTCGAGCGAGGCAAGTCCGTCAATGTCTTTGTCGCCGGTGCATACCAGTGTTTTCAGGGCTGTGTGCTCCGAGAGGTCAAGCTCGGTAATCGGACACTGTCTGTATTGGAGTTCTATCAGGAACATGTTCTTCGAGAGGTCGATTGAGGTTATCGGGAGGTTGACGAACCAAAGCTTCTGCAGATTCCTGAAATTCTCTATGCCTTTGAGCGACCTTATGTTGTCGCTGGTGCCAATAAGGTTGATTTCGTAGACATACAGCCGCTCTAACTGTGTGATGACCCAGTCCTTGCCGTAGTCCTGCTGCGAGAGCCACCGGCGGAAGAAGTAGTCGGGGAAGTTCTCCTCGTTGATGAGCAGTCCCTCGGCCAGCTCGTCGCCGTAGAAGTATTCCAAGGCGCCATCTTTACTGTACATCACGTTCCACTGCTTGCCCTTTGCGATGTTCACCATGTCGCCGGTGCAGGCGTTGCGCTCGCCGGCGTTGCTGAGGTCCTTGACGATGATCTGTCCCCTTGCCGAGGCGTCGCGTGTGGGCAGTGCGTTCATGATGGCCTCCATCTCGGTGAATCCTATGCGGTTCCCGAAGATAAGGACTCGGTTCAGGTTGGGGCATTCCTTCGGCAGGATGAGGCGGCCTATCTGGTTTTGGGTGCACTGGAGTGTGACAAGCTTTGTGTTCTCCGACAGGTCCAGATACTTGATGTTGTTTCTGTCGCAGAAGAGGTATGCCAGCTCGGTGAAGTACTCGATGCCGCTCAGCGACGAGATGCCCTTTTCGCTCAGTCCCATCTCCGTGATGGCGGCTATCTCCTCTGAGGTGAGTATGGCGTCGCTGCCGTAGTCCTGAGCGAGGAGGTAGTTGCGGAAGTTTTTGTCGGGGAAGTTCGTTTCGTCGATGTTGACGAATGTCAGCTGGCTACCTTCAAATAGAACTTCTCTGCCGCTTTCGCCGGTGCCGTCGTAGAGCAATGTTTTCCATCCTCGTGCCTTGGCGGCTGCCACCTGTTCGGTGGTGCAGTAATTGCCCTCGTTGATAGGTATATCGTATTCGAGTCTGGAGTATCCTTTTCCGCACACTGTAAGATGTTTGTTTGTCTTTGAGTTGATGGGCAGGCTGGCTATGAGGTCGTCCATGTTCTTGCCATTGATTTTGTTTCCGAAGCACTCCACGAGATGCAGCTCGGTATTGTTCGAGAGGTCGAGGGTTTTCAAGTTGTTGAGGAAGCACTCCAGTACGCCGAGTTTCGAGTTCCCCGAGAGGTCGAACTCGCTGATATTGTTGTTGTCGCACCAGAGAATTTGGAGCTCAGTGAAATGCTCAATACCCTTCAGGGTGTAGATGCCCATGTTCGACACTTTGATGTTTGTGACATCGCGAATCTCGTATTCCGAGAGTATCCAGTCATTGTCCTTGTCGAACTTCTTCTGCACGTATTTGCGGAAATTCTCGTCGGGGAAGTTCGAATAGTTGATGTTAATACGTACGGGGTCGCTGCCCTCGTAGAGAATGTTCCTGCCGCTCTCGCCGGTGCCGTCGTAGAGGAATGGGGTCCATCCTCGTGCCTTGGCGGCCGCCACCTGTTCGGTGGTGCAAACATTGCCTTCGTTGATAGGTATATCGTATTCAAGTCTGGAGTATCCCTTTCCACAGACTGTAAATTGTTTGTTTGTCTTTGAATTGATGGGCAGACTGGCTATGAGGTCGTCCATGTCCTTGCCATTGATTTTGTTTCCGAAGCACTCCACGAGATGCAGCTCGGTGTTCTTCGAGAGGTCGAGGGTTTTCAAGTTGTTGAGTAAGCACTCCAGTGCTCTGAGTTCCGTGTTCTTCGAGAGGTCGAGCTCGCTAATATTGTTGTTGTCGCACCTGAGCACATGGAGCTTAGTGAAATACTCAATACCCTTCAGGGTGTAGATGCCCATGTTCGACACATTGATGTCTGTGACATCGGGAATCTCGGCTTCCGAGAGTATGTTGTCCTTGTTCGTGTCGAATTTTGCCAACACGAAGTTGCGGAAGGCATCGTCAGGGAAGTTGGTCTCGTTGATGATCACAGCGGCGTTCACGCCCGTGGTCATGGCCATCAGGGCGAGAACAATAAGTAAAAATCTCTGCTTCATAGTGGTTGAATTTAATAGTTACAAATGTTTTTTATCTGTTTTTGTTGTAGTTCCTAATTCCATGCGGCTTGTATGCACGTCATTTGCGTGCAAATTTACAACTTTTCCCCGAAATGGCAAAACTTTTCCGCAGAAATGATCCGACCTGTACGTTTGGAACTGCCTACCTATTTCTATAACATATAATTACCATGTAATTGAACATTAATTTCTCATTAATTATTGTGCTCAGCAATTAATGTACAATTAATGGATAATTACATGGCAATTATATGAGAGTGCCCCATCTGCGCGAATGGGCGACTCTTTCAGAGTCGATGTTACCCATACGCCTACTATCCGGGGGTGCTCGCTACGCTCGTACCCTCGGTTATTGTGCGGTGACCGCTTTGCGGTCATACGGCAGCAGACAACGGTACAGGTCGGAAATGTTATACCACAGATTTCACAGATTTCACAGATTTTGGCTGCGCACAATCCAACATAATCCGTGTAATCCGTGTAATCTGTGGTCGCTTTAACAGGCAGAATAATCTGTGTAATCCGTGAAATCCGTGGTCGCTGTAATATCCGTGTAATCTGTGGTTGCTGTGTGCGGACGCGACACGTCGCGTCCCTACTTTCCGGACATGATGTTGATGACGTTGGCTATGTCGGCCACGTCGACGATGCCGTCGTTGTTCACGTCGCCCTTTATGCCGCCGCCTGCACCGGGCGAGAGCTGTATCTGCATGGTGACGACATCGGAGTTGTCGAGGCCCGCCTTGCTGGTATAGAGGCTGATGTTGTAGAGGAAGGTGAGGCTAACCTCGGTGTCGCCACCCTGCTTGATGTCGGCATCGGCAATCTCATAGTGATACTCCACGCCCTCGTCCTCGCTGCTGAATGTCAGCTTTCCGTTGTTGAGGGTGATGGTGGGCTTGGCGCACTTGCCATAGATGTATTTGAACCCGCTCCAAGGTGCGTTCGCCTTATAGGCATCGACGGCGACTGTCGGCACGTGGAGCGTGGCGTAGTCAATGCGGGAGTCTTTGAAAGTCAAGTCAGTGGCAACGGGCACTTTTACTGCTTGGCAATACACGTCGGCAAGCTCGGGGCAATTGTAGAAGGCATAGTCGTTGATGGCTGCTATGTCTTTGCCCATGCTGACGGTAGTGAGGTTTTTACATTCATAGAAAGCTCTTTTGTCTATGACTTTCACGCCGTCGGGAATAGTGACGGAGGTAAGCCCATAGCAATTATAGAAAGTTCCTTCTTTCAGGCTATCCAAACTGTTAGGAATGTTGACTGAGGTGAGTCCGCTACAACTTCCGAAAGCATAAGAGTCTAATTCCTTCACGCTTTGGGGAACTGTAATGGAGGTGAGACCGGAACAATATGCGAAAGCAGAATTTCCGATACTCGTCACGCTGTTGGGAATGGTAATGGAAGCGAGACCTCTGCAGCCGTTAAAAGCACTTTCCCCGATACTGGTCACACTGTTGGGAATGGTGACAGAGGTGAGGCCTATGCAACCAGAGAAAGTATATGGTTCTATCCTCGTAATCTTATCGGGAATGGTGATGGAAGTGAGGCCTCTACAACTGTAGAAAGCATAATTACCTATGCTTGTCAGGCTGCTTGGGAAGGTGACGGAGGTCAGGTCTGTGCAATAATAGAAAGCGTTGGGTGCAAGGCTCTTCACACCGCTTGGTATTTCCAGGTTCGTTATCTTTTCTCCATTCAGGTAAAGGCTGTGGGCCTGATTAACTGGTATTGGGGCTTGACACCACAGCTTCAAGTCGGAGATGTAAATCGAAGTAACTTTGCTACAAGCCCCGAAAGCACCCAGTGTAACGCTCGTCAAGTTGGAGTGAGCGGTGATGGAGGTAATGGACGTGCAGCTATGGAAAGCAAGGCGCCCTATGCTGGTCACGTCGTCGGGTATCACCAGGTCGGTCAACAACGTTCCGTTCAGGTAAAGGCTATGGCCACAATAGAGTGGCTGTGCACCCGTAGTATAATGAATTGCTTCATACTCTATCTTGCACCATGCGCTGAGGTCTGAGATATGAACACCCTTGGTCTTCAGCTTGTTGCAACCATAGAAAGCCCCGTCGCCTACGAATTTCATGTTGGCAGGAATGGTGACGGAAGTCATTTCTGTACATCCCAAGAAAGCTTCCGCTGCAATGGACGTCACGGGATAGGTGACACCGTTTTGAGTCACGGTCTCAGGAATGACGATATCGCCCTTGTACTTGACGTTGTCCTTAAACTTGAGGACTGTGGCTCCCTTTGTCTTGGAGATAAGGTCATACCACAGACCGCCGATTTGCGCCTCTGTGGCAAAGCCGCTTGCTGCAATCGACAGCAAGAAAGCGAGTAGAATGTTTTTTTTCATCTTTTTGTTTGTTTGGTTAAAATTTATGGTCTTATAATGCTGTTGCCTTTTTGTTAATCGCTGCAAAGGTACGATAAAAGGTTGTAACAAAGAAACATTTTTGGGAATTATTTCTCAAATTCACCCAAACTTTTTATTTGAAAGAGATTCGCGTCAAAGTGCGGACGCGACACGTCGCGTCCCTACAGGGGCTTGGGAGGCCCAAAAAGTTCGCCTGGCGCGAACTCGGAGTCCGCGCCGTGCGAACTGTCAGTCCACGCCGTGCGAACTGGGAGTTCGCGCCGTGCGAACTTTTTGGCCTGTCGGAGACGATTTCCTGGCATCGCCACCATCTCTCCCACCGATGCCGCCAACAATGTTTCGCGACGCCCCCGTTCCCCTCACATGTAGGGACGCGACGTGTCGCGTCCACACTGTGAACGTGACATGTTGCGTTCCTACAGTGAACGTGGCCGTACTGCGGACGCGACACGTCGCGTCCCTACTGTGTAGCCGTGGGGGCTCTGCCCGTCTCAATTTCTCAGTATCCTCCGTTCGCCCATCTGTTCTGATAGGAGGCTTCAGCATGTTGCAAATCTATGGCTAAAACTCTGAACAGCAAAGGGTTTTTCAAAAAAATCTTCAACCAAATCGCATGTTTTTACCCCCGATTTGGTTGGGGAATGTCTTGGAAACGAATTTGAATAATTATTATAATTTTGTCCACGAATTTGAATAATATTTAAATATTCGTGGAACAAATTATTCATATTATTCACATTCGTTTCCAGAAATAATTCCAATTTCTTTCAAAAAAAGAGACGTTTCTTTCCCGAAATTTACGATAGTGTTTGGCAGTTTCGCGGATTTTCAGTAATTTTGCAACCGAATTGAGAACCCCACCCCCAACCACTCCCCTTCGAGGGTAGGGGAGAAGTGGGATTAATCCAAAACAAGACACCATGCACAGACCATCATTTCATGCGTTCCTACGCTTCGCGGCACTGAGCCTCCTGCTGCTCCCAATAGGCCGCGCCACTGCAAAGACAGTGCTGTTTGAGACAACCATGGGCAACATACGCATCGCCCTCTATGACGACACACCGCTGCACCGCGACAATTTCCTGAAGCTCGTCGACGAGCACTACTACGACTCGTTGCTCTTCCACCGTGTCATCTATGGCTTCATGATACAGACGGGGGCGCCCGACAGCCGACATGCCGAGCCGGGGGCACACTTGGGATTCAGGGACAAGGACTACACCATCGAGGCGGAGATACGGCTGCCCCAGCATTTCCACAAGCGGGGGGCTGTGGCGGCGGCACGCGAGGGCGACAGGACAAACCCTGAGCGACGCTCAAGCGGGGGGCAGTTCTACATCGTGTGGGGCACGACATGCAGCACGCTGACACTGGAACGACTGAACCAGAAGCTGGACTCGATGAGCCAGGGGACGATGAGCTTCTCGCAGGAGATGACCGACTACTACCGCAAAATAGGCGGCTCGCCTCATCTCGACGGACAGTACACCGTCTTCGGGGAGGTGGTGGAGGGCCTCGACGTGGTAGACCGCATACAGCAGGTGTTCACCGACGACTACAACCGCCCGGTGGACGACGTGCGCATAATAAGGGCGACAATTGAGGAGTGAAGCCCTGCATGACAAACAAGGACAAAACGAAACAATAACAGACACACAATGATTTCATCACTATTGCAGAACCTTAACTACGGCACCATACTGCTGCTGATGCTCCTTGAGAGCACCGTCATACCAGTACCTTCAGAGCTTGTAGTGGCACCCGCCGCCTACCATGCCGCCAACGGAGGACTCAACGTGTTCCTCGTGGTGCTCTTTGCCACGATAGGCGCCGACCTGGGCGCGTCGATAAACTATTTCGTCGCACTCTACGTGGGACGCCCAGTAATCTACAAGTTTGCCAACAGCCGATGGGGAAAGATGTGCCTTCTGAACCAGGAGAAGGTGGAGAAGAGCGAGCGCTACTTCGACGACCACGGCGTGGCCGCAACACTGACGGGAAGACTCATACCGGGCATACGCCACCTGATAAGCCTGCCCGCCGGACTGGCACGCATGAACTACTGGCGCTTCCTGCTCTACACCACTATCGGAGCCGGAGCATGGCACGCCATACTCGCCGCCTTGGGGTGGTATCTGCACAGCGTGGTGCCCGAGGACGAGCTGGAGACGACCATCGAGCAGTACAACCACTACATCATCATCGTCATCCTCGCCATCGTGGCCATTGCCGCAGTCTTTTTCTTCCTGAGGATGAAAAAGAAAAAATGATTATCCGCATGTGCCCGACGGTCGGCCTGAAAGGCCAGCAAGCTAATAGCCCAGGGCATCACCCTGGGTATAGAAGGAGCGCAGCCTCGCCCTGTAGGGGCAAAAGAATGAGTAGGAGGCACCGCCTCCGTCCAATGCTTTTGCCCTTTCAGGGCGTTCGATTGGCCTTTCAGGCCGTTCTGCAAGCCCCCTCATGGCCCTTTTGGGGTGTCGTCGGATGATTCATTAAAGAAAAAGCAGTAGAGTTGAGGGATTTTATTGGGAGGAGATTCTTCCCAACAGGAAACCGTAATACTCTTTGGGATCCATCTCCTCGGGGAAGAGGTGGCTGAGCACCAGCTTGCACTCCTTTGGGTTTTTCTGGCAGGCTTTCTTCAGATATTCCAGGAACTCGGCGTACTTGTCCTGCTCATAGCAGCAAAGGGCCATGTAGGCAAATCCCGTGGTGTTGTCCTTGGGCACCACGCGGAAAAAGTTCTTGAAGAGGGCGTAGGCCGCGTCGAGATATTTGTTGTCGAAGACCGAGACGATGACACGCAGCAGGGTGACGTATGGCTCCTTGCTGTCTTTGATGGCCTTCTTGAAGTGCTTCTCGGCCTCTTCCATCCTTTCGTCGGCAAGCAGGATATGGCCTTTCACCACCTCGAGCTGCACGTGGTCGCAGTCGAGCGCGTCGGTCTTGTCGAGCCACTCCATGGCCTTGTCGGTCTGGTCAAGGTCGCTGTAGGCGAAGGCCAGCTCCTGGTATATGTCGGGCAGATAGTCCTTGCGACCGGCGGCCACCTCGATGGCTTTCAGCAGGGTCTCAACGGCCTCCTCGTTGCGCTCCAGGTTGATGAGGCACGTGCCCTGGTGGAGCAGAGCGAACTCGTCGTCGGGGACTTCGTTGGAGTAGCGTCGGAAGTAGTCGAGAGCCTGTTCGTAGTTGTTCAGGCGGAAGAGGGCGTTGGCCTTGGCGATAAGCCCGTCGGGGTCCTTTGGGTCGATGGCTATGGCATACTCGCTGCTCTGTATGGCATTGCTGTAGTCCTCGTCCATTAGCTGCGCCGAGGCCAGGGCGTTCCAGTAGTATTTCGAGAAGGGGTCGGTGTCAATCAGCTCGTTGAAGATGCGCTGGCTGTCCTTGTACTTGCCCAGGCCGAAGAGCGTGCGCCCCATCAGCTCCTTGAACTCGGGCGAGTCCTCCTGCTTGGCACGGGCCATCCACTCCATCGCCTTCTCGGGGTAGTTGTAGTCGGCCCAGAGGTTGGCCACGTCGACGACATAGTCCTGGTACTCGTCGTCGGGCACCTTGCGCAGTTCCTCGCGAAGGAACTGGTCGCACTCCTCCTCGCGCTCCTCGGCCATGAGTATCTCGGCCTTGTCGTAGACATAGTCAGGCTCGTCGGTCTCAATGATGCGGTCGAGATATTCGCGGGCCTCCTCGGTGTTGCCGTCCCAAAGTGCCTCGTGTATCTTGTATGTCAGCGGGGCGATGGCTCCCGGCGAGAGGGCCAGTGCGAGGTCGATGGCCGCGTCAGCCTCGTCGTACTGCTCGGTCATCTGGTAGAAGTCGGCAATCTCGGCCAGCTCGTCGGCGTCCATGAACACGGGCTGCCCCGTATTCACCGCCTCCTCGTAGGTGGCCAGCATCTCGCGGAACTCCTCGCTGTCAAAATATTCGTCGCCAGTTTTCTTCATGTCTGTTTGTCGTTTACGGGATGCAAAGGTACGAATTATATTTCGTACTGACAAACAATCTATGCAAAATTGTAAAAATGTGGCTCATGTAGTCACATTTTTACAATTTTGCCCATACTTTTTTGTTTTTTCCAATTCTTTTTGCTACTTTTGCATCGAAATTGCAGACAGCTATGGAAACAGGAAAGATGATTGGCCGGGAACGGGAGAAAGCCGAGCTACAGCGCAGCATGGAGTCCGACCGCTCAGAATTTGTCATCGTTTACGGTCGGCGACGTGTCGGAAAGACATACCTTGTGGAGAATTTCTTCCAGTCGCAATACGATTTCTCATACGTGGGAGGGCACCGGCTCAACAAAGCCGGGCAGTTGCGAGGTTTTGCAAAAGCCCTGAAGAGATACGCACAAATGCGCCTCCAGCCGAAGTTCTCCGACTGGTTTGATGCCTTCGATGCCTTGGAAGAATATATTGAAGGTCTGCCTGTAGGCCGTCGCAAGGTGGTTTTCATCGACGAGATGCCCTGGATTGACACACCACAGTCGGAATTTGTCAACGCCCTTGAGATGTTCTGGAACGGATGGGCAGCCCGCCGAAACGACATCATGCTCGTGGCTACCGGTTCCTCTACATCGTGGATGGTGGACAAGCTGGTGGAGAACCAGGGAGGGCTTCATGCACGTATCACCAATAACATCTACGTGCGGCCTTTCACACTGCACGAGGTGGAAGAATACCTTCAAAGCCGAGGTGCCTCGTGGGACCGCTACCAGATTCTGCAGGCATATATGGTGGTGGGTGGTATACCTTTCTACTATAGTCTGCTGAATGTATCCGAAAGCCTGGTGCAGAATATCGACCGGCTGTTCTTCCGTCGCAACGGCGAGTTGCAGACCGAGTTCGAGGAACTGTATCACGCCCTCTTCATGCACGCCGAGAATTACACCTTAGTGGTGCGACTCCTCAGCAACACCCGTCAGGGCATGACCCGCGAAGAATTGGCCAAGGCTACCGGGATGGCACCCACGATGCTGACGACAGTGCTGCGCAACCTGGAACGCTGCGACTTTGTGCTGCGCTATTCCATGTACGGCAACAAGAAGAAAGGTGCCATATATCGCCTCACAGACTTCTACACACTCTTCTATTACCGCTTCATCAACGATTCCAACAGCCAGGACGAGCAGTGGTGGAGCCACAATTTCCAGTCGCACGCCGTGGAGGCTTGGCAGGGCTACTCCTTTGAGCTGATATGCCTTATGCACCTCAACCAGATAAAGCTCAAGCTTGGCATTTCGGGCATTTCGACAGCCGCCTCGACATGGAGATATGTGCCGCCGAAGAATGACACGGGAGAGAAGGGGGCTCAGATAGACCTGCTGATAGAGCGGGCCGACAGAATCATCAACCTTTGTGAGATGAAATTCTCGGTGAAGCCATACCGCCTCAGCGAGGACTACGAGCATGCACTGCGCAACCGCATGGAGATATTCCAGGCAAAGACGAAGACCACGAAATCGCTGGTTAACACATTCGTCACCACCTTCGGCATTGCCAATGGACAGCACCGCAGCATCGTGGGCAGCGAGGTGACGATGAACGACCTCTTTGCAGACAACCTGTAAAAACACGTGTGGGCCAATAAGTAGCCCACACGATTTTCGCTTCTCGTCAATTCCTGCCACTATTCCTCTGTTTCATTCAGCATCCTCGCCCTTGCCGCCATCTCGCTGATGATGGTGGCGATGTCGGCCACATCCACCGCACCGTCGCCGTTCACGTTGGCGTTGCGGGCTGGCACAGAACCTGCTCCTACTCTAACTTTGCAGACTCGCCAATGGGGCTGCACGTGATAATTTCAGTCTGCGATTTCTTTGCGCGTTGTTTTCTATTTCGCGTTGGAAAAGGATGCACGCGCTGGTCTAACGGACTGGGCGCACGGAATTACCATAGTCGCGTCCTAACTCGTGCACGTACAAGTTTCCCCAACCGAAGATGAGGCTCCACGCATAACGTGAGTGGTTCCCGGCGAGCGTCGACGACCAGTAGCAGCCCATGGAAACCGTGTTGTAGTAATCCGAATTCCAGCGGTTGCCTGCGGTGGGGAGGAATATAGTGCCACCGTTAGGCCCCGTGAATTTTCTGCCGTACACATAATTTTGTGTCGTCCACTCAGATGTGCAATTGTCAACCAACTCTTGGTATTGCTCTTTCGTTGGCATCTTCCACGGGGCTTTCCAGATGACCCTCGCGGCATCATGTTCCGTACCAGCGATATCGGAACCGAGGTTATGGCACGTTTCCTCTGTGCCGTCACAATGAATGTACGTCTCCCAGTTGTATGCTTCCTTCGTCTGCGTCTCACCCCAGGCGAAGTAGTCGCCGTACTCCTCCGGCTTGCTGGCACCCACGTTGCAGCACGCCCACTTCGTGCCTGAGGGCAGGCCGAGGTCGATGATGTGCGGGTGGTGCTCGTCGGGGCAGGAGGTGTAGGCCTTCTCATTGGGGGCGGAACCCTTGCCCGCCATGATGTCGATGATGGTGGCGATGTCGGCCACATCCACCACGCCGTCGCCGTTGACGTCGGCAGTCTTGTTGTTGCCGCCCTTCGCCATCACATCAATGATGCTCGCAATGTCAGCCACATCAACGGCCTGGTCGTCGTTCACGTCACCCTTGGGAGGAGTTTCACCACCCACCTTATCTACGGTTTTTCCCGTTCTGTTTCCCAGCTCGTCATAGCTATAGCTGACGGTCACGCCATTACTGTAAATCACTTTCGACAGACGGTACAAAGCATCGTACTCGTACTTCGTTGTCGTACTCTGGGCAAATGTCTGCAGGGTTGCAAACAATAGTGCCAATGTATATAATAATCGGTGTTTCATATTCCTAACAAATTAATTATATTATTATTGATTACATATCTTATTAGTATAATCTTTAGTACAATCTATTTGTGGCACGTCTTTAAAAAGCGTAACAAGCGAATTGTCCGTATAATCACTAAGCCCACTTTTATAATTAGCGAAATTTTTTTTCAAAATTCTTATGGCTTTCTCATCTGCTGATTGTTCACTGAAAGAATTTCTTTCTATATGGAGGTAACCATCTTCCGTATATACATTTCTTTTTGAAACCCAACTATTAGATAATATGACTTCATTCCTTGTTTCTTTTTCCCATACAAACATACTTCCTGTTTCTTCATTGTAAACAAGTTCATATTTATCCATTGCAGATACAATTTTTATGATTTCGGCCAGCTTCTCTTGATCTATGTTTGAATCAGTCAAAAGAGATAATATATTCCAATTATAATCTTCGCCATTTACAGTTAAACTATAAGCTTTTCCGTCGGAAAAATGGACAATAAAGCCATCTCCCATATTAGCGCTATACACCTCCCCCCTCGGGTCAATTCCCATAATCGGGTTATTCTCCGCATACGGATAGAGGTTCGTACTCCAAATCGGGTCTTCGGAGAGGAATCGTCCGATGGTGGGGTCATAATGGCGAGCACGCATGTAATAAAGGTTGCCGGAGAGGTACATCACGCCGTACTTGCCTACATACTGGAAGGGATTGTAGTTGGCGTCGCCAGCGGGTTCCTCCTTCTGTGTCACCTTGCCGAACTCGTCGTACTGGTACTTGTGGGTGATGTTGCCGCTGTCATCGACGATGGCGACGACCGAGCCGCGCATGTCGGTAACATAGTAGCTAACATTGCTGCCTACGACGCGGGCCTCCAAGCCCAGGCCGTATATATAGTTGGCACCGCTCTTCGAGTCGTAGATCACATTGCCTATGCCCATCGGGTCGGTCTTGAAGGTGATGTTGCCGTAGGATGCTATCAGTCCCAACGGGTCATAGGTTATCTGCTTGGAGCCGTCGTTTGTCAGGCGGTCGCGCACATCCCAATCATACTCTAAATTGCCACGCTTTTTAGTGTTACCGTTCTTGTCGAACTCGAATTTGGTGCTGCCCGCCTGGACGATGCGGTTGCCTTCGTTATAGCTGTAGCTTACATCCTCGGCAGCCATTGGGATTTCGCCGTAAGGTTCCTGTGTGGTCTGCTCGGTGATGTTGCCCACACTGTCGAGCTCGAAGCTGTAGCTTGCCACTACGGTTCCGTTACTCAGCTTAGTGCTCTTGCTGGTCAGGCGACCGACCTCGTCATAGCCGTACTGCGTAGTCATGCCATTTGGATAACTCACCATATCCAACTGGCTGTCCTTACGATAAGTATAGGTGATATACTTGCCGTTGAACTTAACCCATTTCATGCGGTTCAGGCCGTCATATTCATACTCCACGCCGTTGATATTGGTGCGGTTGCCGTTGGCATCGTAGCCGTAGCTGTTGCTGTAACTATTGTAGGAAGTGCTTTTGATGCGGTTGAAACCATCGTAATCGAGGACGACAGCCCTGCTGCCATCCGACACCGACTGTAGGCGCAGTTTCTCGTCGTAGTCGTAGCTGTTCACGCCGTCGTTAGTCACACGGCCCAGGTCATCGTAGCTATAAGTGAGTTGCGTGTTGTCAGGCTTGATATAGGTGTCCAATGTGCCGTCGATGTTATAATTGTACTGCTTCTTCGCACCGGCAAACTCCACTGACCTCAGCCAGTCGGTCGCATTGTCATACGTCATCGTGGTCACGCCGCCTTTCGCATTGGTGATGGTCGTGAGGTTGTCGTTCGCGTCGTAGCCGTAACTCGTTATGTGGTTCATGGCATCCTTCTCGCTAATCAGGAAATCATTATTATTATACTCAAACTGCTTGGAGCGCTGCATGGCATCGGTGGTCTTTTTGAGACGGCTGGCATCGTCATACTCCGCCGAGCTCGACAGGCCGAGCGCCGGCAGCGAAACGGTTTCCAAGTTTCCGAACCTGTTGTATCCGAATTTCGTGACCACACCCATGGGGTTCTTCACCTCCGTGGGCAGACCTCTGTTGTCTCTGTTGGTAATCTTTGAGCTGATGCCATCGACAGGTGCCACCACTTCGACGAGATTGCCTTTACCGTCATAATTATACGTCGTTGTATTATTCTTCGGGTCGGTGACGCTCGTCAGGTTGTTCATCGTGTCGTAGGTCATCGTGGTGGTCAGCTCGCCGTCGCCGGTCACGGTGATGCTGAGCACATTGCCCTTCGCATCGTATTCGATGTTGCTCACGTTTGTGCTGTTGTTCTCGATGGAGGTGGGCAGCTCGGGATGACTGCTGTTGCCATAGCTTCTGTTCACGAACATGTCCATGTCGCCCGTCACTCCCGTCACCACGTTGTTTCCGTTGTAGGTGTAATGATAGGATGTGGTTTTCGAGCCACGCTCCACGTCCACCTGCGACTGCGTGCTGATGTTGCCGCTGCCGTAAGTAGCTGCCACGCTGACGCTGGTTTTCGTCGTCGGCACGCCGTTCACGCCTCTCACCGTCTGTGTCAGGCGCCGGTTCTGGTCATACTGGTTCTCCACGTAGTTGCCCTTCGGCAGCAGGATGCCGCTGAGAAGTTTTGACGCTCCGACGGTCGACTGGTCCTTGTACACGTAGGTCGTGGTGTGGCCCTCGGCATCGGTGAAGGTCTCCAGCTGCTTCTTGCCCGTCTGTACGTTGTCGAAATAGGTGAAACTGACGCTGCGGTTCAGCGGGTCTTTCACTTCACGGAGCAGATCGGTGCCGTCTTCGTAGTAGAACGTCAGGGCGCGCTGTCCGTCGCTGACGCTGCTGATGCGCTTGTTTCCGTTCTGACCGTCCTCGTAGTTGATGGTCAGCGTGTTGTTGTTGCGGTCCTTGATGCTGTAGAGATAGAGCACGCTTGCCCCTGTGGCACCCTGCCGTGAGAAGCGGTACTCCACCTGTGACTTCGACTTGATAAGCACTTCACCGTCCACTAACGAGATGTCGTCGTATATACCCATCGACTCTGGCACCAACTGGCCGTTCTCCGACTTATAGACGTCGATGCTGCCGCCGCCCCAATGCACGATGGCCCTCATGTTATTCGAGGTATTCATCTCGTCTAAGCTGCCCACAACGGTGATGAACGAGTGGTAGTTGTGGCTCCATCCGTCGCCAAGCGGCTGGTAGGTCACCTCCATGTTGTTCACCGTCTTGGCTCCGTAGAATACGCTTGGCAGCGTAGTACTATAACTATTGTACGTGTGTGCGAAAGCCAGGGGCACCACGCCGTTGAGTGCGAAGCTGGTCTTTGTGTAGTGCTGGAAGTTTCCCATCTGCATACCAACGCCCAAGCCAACGGTTGCCAGCGTGGTGTTCAGCGGCTGGAAGTAGTCAGTGTCCTGCGGGGCCGGGTCGGTAATCGTCCCGGCCTCAATCTTCTTCATGATGCGATAGAGCATGAGGAAAGCCTCACCGCGTGTGCAATCCCTGTATGGATAGGGCTTGGAAAGGAGTCCCATCTGATAAGCCTTGGCTATATAACCGTAATTCGGGCTGCCACTGTTCTGCAGGCTGGTTACATTGGCATCACCAGGGAACGGGTTGCTGATAGACGCATCAGGCTTGATGTTGAACGTTTCCAACAGCACCTTGAGCACATGGATACGGGCAATCTTGTTTCCGGGATCAAATTGTATCCTGTTTCTGTCGAAGGGTGTCACGCCGTCGCCATACTCCAGGTAGAGCAGGGCCTTGGCTGCCTGATAGTAGTACGCGTTATCCGCAGTTTTCGTGGCGAGGTCACTGTAGACGGTGGGGTAGTTGTCTGAGGGCACGCTCAGATTGTCCGCAGAGCGGCCGCCTAAGCTGTACAAGCCGCGGAAAGCGATCTTCGACAACTGCTGGCGCAGCAAGTCAATCTCAACATTCGCCTCCTCGTATGTGCTACCGTCAATCACCCTTTTCGCCTGTAAGTACTGAACGGCTTGCTTCAACTCTTCAGGGTCGTCAGGGTCTTCAGGATTTTCGCCGAAGTCCATTTCAATAATCTCCTTGAAACCGTTCCAAGGAGAAGTTGCAGCATAAGCTTCCTTGCAACCAATGGGAACATAGAGATAACATGAAGAAATAGAAGTATTCCAAAAAGCGTCCCTTACCCTATCTGGTGGTAGTAGCCCTTTACAATAGAAGGAGGTCAGGCCGCTGCAACTTCCGAAAGCTCCCTCTCCTATACTCGTCACGCTGTTGCCAATCGTGACGGAGGTCAGGCCGCTGCAACCATAGAAAGTATAGCCTCCTATGCTCGTCACGCTGTTTGGAATCGTGACGGAGGTCAGGCCGCTGCAATCATAGAAAGCATCCCATCCTATGCTCGTCACGCTGTTGGGAATCGTGACGGAGGTCAGGCCGCTGCAATACTGGAAAGCATAGTTTCCTATGCTTGTCACGCTATTGGGAATAACCAAGTCTTTTACCTCCTCTTCTCCTAGATACAGATAGTGAGCAAAATATAGGGGATTAGATTCTGAACCGTCAAATACTATTTTACACCAAGCGGCAATGTCAGACATATGTACAGCGGTCAGGCCGCTGCAACCAGAGAAAGCTCCATCTCCTATGCTCGTCACACTGTTAGGAATCGTAATGGAGGTCAGGCCGCTGCAACCACAGAAGGCATAGCCTCCTATACTCGTCACACTACTGGGAATAATGGTATTCTTACATCCTAAAACCAGTTCGTTTGTTTCTGTCTTGATGATAGCATTGCAATTATCGTGAGAATCATAAACAGTATTCCCGTCTTCTACGATCATTGTGGTTAGGCCAATACAACCAGAAAAAGCGCAGTCTCCTATTCCCGTCACTTCATCGCCAATTATAATATCCTTAATTGACTCTAAGCCACTGAACCAATCTTCTATTTCTTTACAATGGAAAATGACGGAGGTCAGGCCGCTGCAATCTGAGAAAGCCATGTATCCTATGCTCGTCACGCCGTTGGGAATCGTAATGGAGGTCAGGCCGCTGCAACTTCCGAAAGCTCCCTCTCCTATACTCGTCACGCTGTTGCCAATCGTGACGGAGGTCAGGCCGCTGCAACCACTGAAAGCGGAGCCTCCTATGCTTGTCACTTCATCGCCAATTACAACATCCTTAACTGACTCTAAACTATGGAACCAATCATATCCTATTTCTTTACAATGTAAAATAACGATACAGGGCTTCGTGGTTTCGAGGAATCGAGAAACTATGAAGCCCTGTTGTACTTTCGACATCAGGGCCACATTATTTATATTGGGTAAA
>CAJOEC010000111.1 GCA_905233425.1 uncultured Prevotella sp.
ACTGGTGCGCGACTACCTGTTCGTGGACGATGAGGATGTGGTGCTGACGCACTTCGACAAGAAGGACGCTGCACCTGTGGTGCCCTACGAGGAGGTGACGAACCTGAAGTTCGGCTTCATCGGCAAGGGTAACCAGCTGTTGGTAGAACTTGACGAGCCGGCCGCCAAGCTGCACCACCGTAACATCCATGTGACGGTGCGCGACATCGAGGACAAGAACGGCAACACCATGGCTTCGCCGCAGACGGCCTGTTTCTATGTGGTCAACAACAGCTTGGAGTGGTTAGTTAACAAGCTTGACTGCACCGTGAAGTATGGCTCGGGCGAGAATACCGAACTGCCGTTCTACAACAACAGTTCCTCGGCCCATACCTACAAGATAGAGAACTGTCCGAAGTGGCTCACGCTCAACAAGTACAACGACGTGATAGCCCCGCTGACCATGGATTATGTCACGGCAACGGTGAGCAAGGACCTGAACGTCGGCTCGTATAGCGAGATCATCTATCTGACCGACGAGGAGGGCATCTCGGAGCCGTTCTACCTGAACCTGACGGTGGAGGGCGACCAGCCCGACTGGGCACAGGCCATAGACCGCGACCTGCTGAAGAACTCGATGAGCATCAGCGGACAGGTATATCTCTACAATGAACTGGACACCGACTCACGCGACATCGTGGGTGCCTTCGACAACGAGAACGTATGCCACGGCTTTGCCAACATCAGCCACTCGGCACTCTCCGGCGAGACCGGCCTCTACCTGACCGTCTATGACAATCAGGACAAGGGCCGCCAGCTGAACTTCCGCCTGTGGCAGTACAGCACGGGCCGTGAGATTGTGCTCACTCCCGAGGAAACCATCAGCTTTGAGAAGAACGCCATGCTGGGCACCGACAAGCCTGTGCGCTTCGACGGCGGCGATGACTTCGTGCAGTACTTCAACCTACAGAAGGGCTGGAACTGGGTGTCGTTCAACGTCAGCAGCAAGCAGCTCGACAACATGTACACCCTGCTTACGAGCATGCCGTGGAAGAATGGCGACATCATCACCGACATGAGCAGCGACTCGACGCTGACCTATAAGGCCAACCAGTGGTGGTCAACGCATGACCCCGGGGATATGGACGTATCGTCGAAGAAGGCGTATGCCATCATGGTCCAGGAGCCTTGCACCATACCCATCGGCGGTACCATCATCAAGGCACAGGATGAGCGCACCATCGGCCTGAAGCAGGGCTGGAACGGCATCGGCTACACCCCGGCGCTGAACCTGACCGTGGAGACCGCCCTGAGCGACTACTACGACCATGCCCAGACGGGCGACGTCATCAAGAGCCAGACGGAGTTTGCCTACTACACCAAGTCGGGCAACACCGGCCGCTGGCGCGGTTCCCTGAAGTACATGAAGCCCGGCGAGGGTTACATGCTGCTGCGCAAGGGAGCCGGCGAGGCCTCGTTCACCTACCCGTTCTACGAGCCGGGCAGCACGTTCCTCGATGAGTGGGCGTATGCTACAAGCCGCAGCGCCCGCACCTTCGGCGATGACGACGGTGTAGGGACGCGACGTGTCGCGTCCGAGAGCGCATCCCGCAACTACCGCTACACGATGAACGTCTCCGCTATGGTCGAAGGCTTCGACCTCGAGGACGGCGACCGTCTGGTGGCCTACACCAACGGCGAGCTGTGCGGCGTGACCGTGGCTGTCGGCGGGGAAACCGCTGACCACACTGAGCCGCTCTACCTGAGCATCGGCGGCATGAAACGTGCTGACATCACCTTCGCCATCGAACGCGACGGCGAAATCGTCGCCATCGGTAGCGAGCACCTGACCTTCCGCGCCAACGACATCGTGGGCACTCCCGACGAACCGTTAGCCATCCACTTCGCCGAAGCAACGGGCATCGACCTCGTCTCCGGCGACTATGAGGAAGGCCAGTGGTACACCACCAACGGTGTGAAGCTCGCCAAGAAGCCCACCCGCCCAGGTGTGTACATCTATAATAACAGTAAAGTAGTGATCAAGAAGTAACAAATGGTCGCTGCGCTCGTGAGCGCAGCGACCCCTTAAAAGACAAAAGTCATGAAAAAGATATTTCAACTAATCCTGTTGGCAGCCCTGTTTGGAGGGAATTGCAATCCCGTCCAGGCCGCTGCCTACACCGTGACTCCCGCCACCGAAGCCCCCGACTGGCAGATGGACTGGAGCTATAACCAAAGTCGCCCCAATTGGCAGGCTCCCAACGCCACCGACTTCTCCAGCTTCCTCGTGATGTTCATCAAGATTGAGGATGTCCTACAGCCCTACGCCTCCAAGGACGACCTGCTGGCCATCTTCGTCGACAACGAGATGCGCGGACTGGCAAGCCCCGCATACGTCGTGGGCAGCGACGACACCCCACCCACGACCTTCGTCATCAAAGTCTTCAGCAACGAGGCTAACGGTGATATGATAGAGGTGAGCATGAAGTACTACAGCGCGAAGCTCAACCACATCTTCACCTTCGAGTACATAACCTTCTACGACGAGAATTATGCCATCGGCGTAAACGAGGACTTCACACCGCCGTTCACCTTAGGCTCGCCCAAGTTCCCCGTGGTGAATAGTCTCGACGTGGCCGACATCATCTACTCCACCGACATTGAACCCTACGATGGCGACAAGGCGGCCGTATTCGTCGGCGACGAGTGTCGCGGCGTCGTCCAGCTCTCAACACTCGACCCTCAAGGCTTAAGCCTCTACTATCAACTCTCATATCTCCTCGTTTACGGTCGCAAGACAGGCGAGACCTACATCCTGAAGTACTACTCTACCGAGGACGAATGTGTATATACATTCACTATAGGCAAGCTCCCGTTGGGCGACGTCAACGGCGACGGCGTCGTCGATGTGGCCGACATCTCCTCAATCGTCAGCGTCATGTCTGGCAACAAAGGCGACATTGACATCGCCGATGCCGACGTAAACAAGGACGGAGCAGTGGACGTGGCAGACATCGCCACCGTCATCAGCAAAATGGCGACAAAGTAAAGCATCATTGAAAATTCCCCCGGTGGGAACATTTTATTCCCACCGGGGGAATAATTTATTCCCACCGGGGGAATGTTTTGTTCCCCCGGTGGGAATGTTTTGGTTCACGAATTTGAATAATAATTATAAATATTCGTGGAATATATTATTCATATTATTCACATTCGTTTCCATAGAAAGGGACTTTCGCTACAATGCGTTTAACCTTTTCAATGAGTCATTCAACCTTAATTGTATTTGCGGGCGCGGTGGCGCGGAACTCCGGGGAGTATGCACAGCTCACTGTGCAGATGCCTGTGGAGTAGACGCCTGGGCGGTCGGCGAAATACTCGGTCTCTACGACGTGGCGGCCTTTCGACAGGCGGTCGAAATAATAGTTCGTCGAGACATCGCGGGGCGTGCAGTAGTGACCCTCGTAGTAGTTCCCGCGTCCCCAGTGGTATCCGCTCTTCTGGTTGACAGGCTCCATGCAGGCTGCACGCTTGTCGATGACCTGTACGAAATCGTAGTCGCGGTCGGCAACAATGGTGATGCGCACGCGGATGCGGTCGCCCACCTTGAATGAAGAGGCATTAGTGGAAAGTGCCGCATCACCGGCGGGTTTCCCAGCGGGAAGGATTTCTCGCGTGACGGTCATTCCGCTTGACTGTGCTGCTACCTCAGTGGCCTGCTGCATGAACTGGGCGTAGACGGCTCCCCACGATGTCACCTCGCTGGTCTTTGTTATGTTGAGGGTTGAGGGGGTAGAGTTGAGAGTTGAGGGTTGAGAGTTGAGAGTTGAGGGTTGAGGGGCGCTCAACAAAGTCTTCACGTAGCCCAGTCCGGCGGTGGTCTTCGGGGTGTCAATCTGCTTGCCGTCGACATCAAGGACGGCTTCCTCCTGCGGGCTGAGCAGCTGCTGGCGGCCGTTGAGGAAGGCGAAGATTGCGTCGATGGTGGAAAGCGGGGTGTCCCATGCCTGGGTGCGCTTCTCGTGCAGCAGCCAGCGCAGCATCTCGTCGATGGTCTCGGTGTCGTTGGGTGTCAGTTGCTGAAGCGCCTCGATGGCAGCCACCTGCGTGGGTATGCGGTAGTCGCGCCACGAGTAGAGAGCACGCGGAGTGTCGTAGTAGCGGCCGGCCTCCTCGGTGCTGACGGTGTACTCATTGAGGCTCTGCACATACTGTCGCGACAGCTTGGCCAGTTGCTTGGTGTTGAGTTTCGTGTTCGTGGTCTTGGCAAACACCACGGCAGTCATGGCCTTGCCATAGATGCTCTGGTTCTTCGTCTCCTTCTTCAGCAGTTCGAGGAGATAGTCGTTGGCATCCTGCACCTTGCCCGGCAGCTTGCGTCCGTCGAGGGCGCAGATGTAGAGCCAGTCGAGCGTTGTCTGACTGGGGAACACTGGGATGAAGCCCTCTTTCTCGGCTTTCTTCATCTCCTTTACCAAGTCGACGGTCTCGTTGCCCATGAACTTGAATGCCTTGTCGAGCTGGGAGTTGAGGGTTGAAAGCTGAGGTTTGAGAGCTGGGGATTGCGAGACTAATAGATTGAGCCTTACGAGCATCTGGCTGATGCTCACGGTCATATACATCGAGCCTCTCATGTCGGGCCACCAGCTCCATGAGCCGTCGCGGTTCTGCATCTTCTTGATTTTCTCTATGGCCGACTGCAGACGTTGGCTCATCATTCCGTTGTCGAAGAAGTCGGCGAGGTGTTTCTTCTGGTCCTCCTCGCGGTCGGCATCGAATACCCACGGTGTCTCGTCGAGCACAAGATCCTTCAGTTCCTGGTTCTTTGCCAGATTGCTCATGAGCGATGTCTCGTCGCCTTCCTCCTGTTCCCACTGTTCAAACACCTCGCGTGCCTGCGGGTTCTGCTCCATGATTGAGAGTCCGAGGCTGTTGGCGTAGAGCGACGCAGCCTGGCAGATGGCACAGTCGTCGTCGGGATGGCCTATGGCGGGCAGAGCCTGAATCATCATCCATGCGGGGTTGTTGGTATACTCGGCTGTAATCTTTGCCTGTGTGGCATCGGCTGGGACAATGCTTCTGAGGTCGATGGTCTTCTTTCCCGGCTTGTGCTGGGTGAAAGGCACGGTGACGGTGACGTGCTCGCGGTCGGGCATTACGGGAAGGTAGTGCTGCTCGCCATCGGTAAACACGGCATCTGCCGCCGTTCCCTTGACTGTGACGCGGGCGATGAGCAGCGGAAGTCCTTCGGGCAGTTGTCCGCCGTCGATGGTGAACGACGCGGCGGTTGTTCCGTCCCTGCCGACGCTTACCTCCTGCTTCTGGTCGACGATGATGCTCTCGTCTTCGGGGTTGAGCAGCTGCAGATAAGCCGTTCCGGTGATGTCGGTCTCCGACGTGTTGAAAATGCGGGCGGTGATTACTGACTTGTCGCTGCGGCGCATGAATCGCGGCATGTTGGGCTGTATCATCAGGTCTTTCTTTGCCACAGCCTCGCCGTCGATCATTCCGCAGAACATATCCTTCGTATGGGCGGCTCCCATGAATCGCCATGTGGTGAGACATTCGGGCAGCGTGAAGCGCAGGGCCACACGGCCCTCGGCGTCGGTGGTGAGACGGGGCATGAAGAACGCGGTCTCGTCCATGTTCTGGCGCACCTGAACCTGCTGCTCCTCGGCATCTGCTCCGGACTCTTCCTCTACGGCCTCAGCTTCAGCCGAGATACTGTTGGACCCTAAGTCCATCATAACGGCGTCTTCGTTGACTTCAACTGCCTTTTCCATCATCATCATCGGCTCTGCCTCAACCATTGCGATACCGCCCCTGCCCAGACGGCGCCTTGCTCTGCCGTAGTAGTGCCTTGGCACCCAACGTGTCGGGTAGAGGTCGTGGTCGAAGGTGCTGAAGCTGAGCGACGACACATACTCGGTCGATTCTTTCAGGTAGCCATGCCATCCGAGACTTCCCCACGAGCCGTAGGTCCAGTGGGTTGAAGGTGTGGGCAGCCACAACGATGTGCTGAGGCTCCAGTTGTGGGCCTCTATCTGGTCGAGGCTCTTGTCGTAGAGCGTTGCCATGAGCTGTGCGTCGGCTGGAGTGCCGTCGGGGCGTACAACGGTGAGCGTCCACTCCTCCTCCTGCCCCGGAGTGAGACGGTCGCGGAATGTCGCCCACTGCAGGCGCAGACGGGTGTCGGGCAGAGGACGCGAGATGGTGGCCTGATGCGAGTGCACCTTGCCGTTCTTCACCCAGGCGTAAGTGAGCAGCAGACCGTTGCCATACTCCTCCTCGTATGTCAGCTTGAGGTTAATGAGAGCGTTGCTCATGTCGCGGCATCCGCTGTCAATAACTTTCTTTCCGGCATAGATGGCATAGACGATGTGCAGGTCGGGGTCGGAGGCTCCCACCTGAAGTGTCACGGGCTTACCGTCGCGTGGGAACTGCGAGTCGCTGACGTAGAACCAGTCGTCGGTCTCCTCGGCGGGCTTTGTGTCGTCGAGCGAGAACACGGTGAACGTCTGCCTGAGGGTCTCGCCCTTGCAAACGGCATCGATGGTGTGTCGGCCACTGGCCAGGTCGGGAATCTCCAGCTCCTCGGTGGTCTTGGCTGTGAGCCACTTGCCACTGTCGTCGAAGCGGTAGCTCACCTTCTCGGTGAGGTCGTTTCCTGAGGCGTTGCGCAGCGAGAACGACAGCGTGCCCCCCTCCTCGCGCAGCATCTTGCTGGGCAGGTCGACGCTGAATGCCAGAGGCTTGTTGCCCATGGGCAGCGACACCGAGCCGGCGTGTGTCTCGCCAGCCTGGTCGGTGACATCGGCTGTGACCACAAAGTTGTAGAACATGGTGTAGCGTGTCTTGGGCACCACTATGGGCACTCCTACGGTGAACGTGCCGTCGTCGCCCGTCACGGTCTCGCCCTGGGCGAGCACCTGGTCGTCGCTGTCGCTGCCGATGACCAACTGGTTCCAGTAGCTGTAATACGAGAACCACCAGTAGGCGCGTCGGCGTGTCACCTTGTATTTCACTTTCGCGCCCTGCACCTTCACACCTGAGTAGGTGCGGGCGGTGCCCACAACATTGACTGTGTCGCCGTCGGAGTAGGCAGTCTCCACGCGGGGAATCTCAACCTCGAATGTCGGCCGTTTGTACTCCTCCACACGGATGCTCTCGCTGTAGGTGCTGTTGTAACTGCTGTTGCCCCGCTTGCACAGGGCCTTGACGGTATATACTCCTGCCAGTCCCGACTTGGGCAAGGTGAAATCGGCGGCACAAGTGCCGTATTCGTCGGTGACGACCTCTTTGGTTGCAACGACCTTGTCGTTGGCGTCGTGGAGTTCCATGGTGACCTTCACTCCGGCGTCAATGGCATGCTTGATAGTCTCATAGCGGCGGTAGAGGATGACGGCGGCATGGACGGTCTGGCCGGGGCGATACATCTGGCGGTCGGTGTAGACACTTCCGCTGTAGCTCTCCGTCGAGTTGCCATAGTAGCTGTAGCTGCCCGACTCTGAAACGGTTGGGCAGAACTTGTCGTCGCCGTGGATGGCGAAGGCGGTGCAGTTGCGCTCGTTCTCCCTCTTGGTGTAGACATATTCGCCGCGCTCGTCGGTGGTGACATCGTAGGTCTTGCTTTCCGAGTAGTAGCCCGTGTTCGACGTCAGTTTGAGCTTTGTCTTGGCCAGGGGCTGTCCCGTGATGGCATCGACGGCCACGAAGCGAATCTTGCTGTCGGGCATGGGCTGGGCGATGACACGCACATTGCTGACGAACAGCAGGTCGCGAGAGATGCGTGTGGCAGGGCCGCTCTCGAACTCCAGCATATAGACACCTATGGGCAGCGGCGGCAGACGCAGCACGCTGTCGAAGAGTTCATAGTCCTTATGCTTCTCGAAAGCGATGGTCTGTGTCAGCTCCGGCTGCGGGGTGAGCAGCTTCTTCACGTGGTCGTCGTATTCGTAACGGTTGTCGGGATGGTAGGGGAAAGTGCCGTCGGCCTTCACACTATAGACGCGCATGGTGATGGTGTCAATGCCGCACATCGATTTAAGGCTGATGTCGCTCCACTGTCCCGTGGTGATGACCTTGTTCTCCATCCGTGCGGTGTATCTCAGGGCAGTCAGCTCCTTGCGCTTGTTGCGCAGCTCGCCTATGCGCTTCCACTCGCCCCATCGGCCTACGGCATCGTCGATATAGGCAATCTTCTGCTCAACCGTGGCGCGAGTCTGCCGCTCCATGAACGAATAGCGCTCCAATGCCGCCTCGCCGCATACGTCAAGGTCGCCGAAACGGTCGATGAGACTGTCCAACCGCTGAATGTAGGACGAGCTGCCGAAATCTTCCATCTCGTCGGGCCGCTGCTGCCTCAGAAGCTGGAGGGCGGAGAGGAATTCGGCCGGGCGGTTGCCGTTGGCGGCGTAATAGTCGTGCATGATGTCGAAGCGCTTTGCCTCATATCCGATGACGGAAAGCATGTCCTCGTTGAAGAGACGGCTGTCGCTGCTTCGGTTGATGATGGTGGCGTAGTCGCTGGTCTTCGTCGCCGCCAGGAGGTCGGGATGACGGAGCGCACGGGTGTAGTATTCTTCAGAGATCTCCTCGTAGCGGTCTTCGTCGAGCGAACTGTTCGAGCGGTAGACATACCCCAGCACCGCACAATAGACGGCACTCAGCACGCTGTCCTTGGCCTGCTTTTCGCGCTCTTTGAGCCTTTCCACGGCGGGCGGCAGCGAGTCGGGGCTGACGCTGCAAAGCGACCGGGCCTCTTGAAGCTCGGCCTTCAGCAACTGGGCATAGTCGCCATCGCTCTCGGCTATTGTGGCAATCTTTCGCAGCAGTTTCTGCTCCGTCTGCGGCAGGTCCTGCTCTTCGGCCTCACTCACCTGCTTCCACAGGTCGGAGGTGGTTGTCTGTGCAAATGTCATAATGGGTAACAATAGTGTTAATACTGATAATAATCTTTTCATAATTCGCCGTTTTTTACATTATCGCTTGCAAATTTACGACATTTCCTGTAGATTCCCGACACTTTTTAACAACTTTTATAGTGTCTATGTCTGCGAAATGTTGTACCTTTGCCGACAAATTATGAACTGACACTAAATAATGTTTACAAATGATGTCTGAAACGAATTTCCGTAATTATCGTAATTTAACCGTAATTTCCTTAATTAAAATAATTATGGGCAAATTAAGTAACAGTTCCTTATGTTTAACCCTAAATAACAAGACTATGTTACAGGAAAAAGACCTAAAGCAGATTGCCCAGCGCGGAATAAGCGAGGAGCAAATCAAAAACCAGTTACACCAGTTCGAGACCGGCTTCCCGTTCCTCAGACTCGAAGCCGCCGCCGCCATTGGCCGTGGCATCGTCGCCCCCACCGAGGCCGAGCGCAAACAGTATGTCGAGGCGTGGCAGCAGTACAAGGCACAAGGCCGACGCGTCGTGAAGTTCGTGCCCGCCAGCGGGGCCGCCTCACGCATGTTCAAGAACATGTTCGCCTTTGTCGACGCCGACTACGACGTGCCCACCACCGACTTCGAGAAGAAGTATTTCGACGAGATAGAGCGTTTCGCCTTCTTCGACGCTCTCGACGCCGCCTGCCTGAAGAACGAGGGCAAGGGCATTAAAGCCCTGATAGCCGAAGGAAACTACAAGGCCGTCGCCGCCAACATGCTGAAGAAAGAGGGGCTGAACTACGGACAGCTGCCAAAGGGAATGCTGCTGTTCCACAAATATCCCGAAGGCCCACGCACGCCGATGGAGGAGCATCTGGTCGAAGGGGCACTCTATGCAGCCAGCAAGGGCGAGGCCCACGTCCATTTCACCGTCTCACACGACCATCTGGAGTTCTTCAAGCAGAAGGTGGCCGAGAAGGCCGACGGCTTCGCAAAGAAATACGGCATCAAGTACGACATCACATTCTCCGAGCAGAAACCCTCGACCGACACCGTAGCCGCCAACACCGACAACACGCCCTTCCGCGAGGCCGACGGCTCGCTGCTGTTCCGCCCCGGCGGCCACGGCGCGCTCATTCAGAACCTCAACGACATCGAGGCCGACATCATCTTCGTCAAGAACATCGACAACGTGGTGCCCGACCGCCTGAAGCCCGAGACCGTGGAGTGGAAGCAGGTCATAGCCGGAGTCCTCGTCACCCTGCAGGAGAAGGCATACAGCTGTCTGCGACAGCTCGACGCCGGAGCCTCCGAAGAGCAGCTGAAGGAGATTGCCAGCTTCGTCGAGCGCGACCTCTGCATCGACCCGAAGGGCAACACCGTCGACGCCGACTATCTGCGCCGCAAGCTCAACCGCCCCATGCGCGTATGCGGAGTGGTGAAAAACGTGGGCGAGCCCGGCGGAGGCCCATTCCTCACATACAACCAGGACGGCACCGTCTCCCTGCAGATTCTCGAAAGCTCCCAGATAGACACCGCCAACGACGAATACATGAAGATGTTCACCCAGGGCACACACTTCAACCCCGTCGACCTCGTCTGCGCCGTCCGCAACTACAAGGGACAGCCCTTCAACCTCCCCGACTTCGTCGACAAGACCACAGGCTTCATATCCTCAAAATCCAAAGGCGGAAAGGAACTGAAAGCCCTCGAACTCCCCGGACTGTGGAACGGAGCCATGAGCGACTGGTCCACAGTCTTCGTAGAGGTGCCCCTCGCAACCTTCAACCCCGTAAAGACCGTCAACGACCTGCTGCGAGAGCAACACCAATAACCCCTTTCTTAACATATAATTACCGTGTAATTCAACATTAATCTCCCATTAATTCTTGCGCGTAGCAATTAAAGTACAGTTAATGTTCAATTACATGGTAATTAATTCAAGTTTCGCAAGTATGGGAACAATGCGCAGCAGCGGCCTGAAAGGCCAGCAAGATAACAGCCCAGGGCAGCGCCCTGGGTATGGTGACAGGGTTATCGTCGCCCTGAAAGGGCAAAAGCCTTGGACGGAGGCGATGCCTCCTACTTATTC
>CAJOEC010000112.1 GCA_905233425.1 uncultured Prevotella sp.
GGCGCTGCCCTGGGCTGATTGCTTGCTGGCCTTTCAGGCCGTCCTGCGGAAACATACGATAATCACCTATTTGTACCAACTTATTTTTTTACTTTTACTAAAGATAGTTTTTCTCCATGTTTTGAAATAATGCATGTTCTATAAATTGCAAAAACTACGCGCAGCCTTTCCCCTCTTGAACCCTGCCCTTACGGGGAGGGGCAGGGGTGGGGTCTGTAACTAATTGGCAGCGAGAAATATGCTGACCCCACCCCTAACCCCTCCCCTACAAGGGAGGGGAAAGGCTGCGCACCAATTAATTAGATTAATAGAAATCACCATAATAAAACTCAGTGTGGTGACAAATGTCTCAAAATATGTTAAATTCGTAATTTGCTAATTATCAGCGGATATTTAACCATGTAACTTCTTATATTATATCCTAATAAAGTGAATGACTATACGGTCGACCTTGAAGATTTCTGTATATCAGGTAGTTACAGTGTAGTACAAGAAATTAACATTCGTTAGTGCATTTATCACCACACAGAGTTATGTTTTTCTGTCTAACACACATAGATGCGCCGAAGCGACCCTCCCCGTCCCTCATCGTTCCGGGAAGAGCCGCTCCGCGCTCCTTTCTTCATGTCTAAGACTACGTCTGTCTGTCTGTATAAAAATCCCCGAAACCACCACACATCAAGGCCACTTTTTTCGTGTCCTTAACAATAATTGACCTTTGGTCGAAGCTGCTCCCGCTCGGCATAGCAAGCACTCTTGCTCTGCTCTCGCTTAATCGCATCTTTATATGTCCGTCCCGGTGGTGCATAAAAGTCCCCCTCGCCGTTATTCAGTGGGAATGTCGTTCGGTGGGTTAGGTTATACAATGGTTTCTTCCATTTCCATCATATCGAAATACATGGAACGGGTATATGGATTCTCTTCCTCACTGACAAGGAGGTGGAAATCGTTCTTTTCGTAGAAGGGGATTGCCGACAGGTAGGCATCGACGGTGATGAAACGGAAGGCGGCATAGAGCTTGTTCTCGTGGAGTGTGCGTTTGATGTAGGTCATAAGCTCGCTGCCGATGTTCTGTCCCTTGTAGTCCTGCGACACGGCGAAGCGGCCTATCTTCAGGGCGGGGTAGCTGTTGAAGTGCTTCTCGTGGGGGAACTTCTTCTTGAGGCGTCGCCAGTTGCTGTTGGTGGTGTCGCGCTTGGAGATTTTGTCGGTGAGCAGACTATAGTAGGCCACGGTCTTTCCGCCGTCGGTGAGCAGGAAGGTGTTGGCGATTTTCTTCTGCATGAACGCTTTCGCATCGTTCATGAGAAAGCCGTTCAGATCGTCGTCTCCACAATCGAACGGATGGATGTCGGTGTCGGCTGTCAGTCTGTCAAGCTGCATGATGGCTTAGATGTTGATGGTCACCTTGCTGGTGAACGATTTGTACTCAGCATCCATCTCGGCGCGTCGCTCGCTGCTGAGTGGCTGCACGTTGCTGATAGCTTCCTCGAATCGGCGGGCGTCGCTGCCACTGAGTACTGGTGTCTCTGCGATAAGTCTTGCCATAGTAAATAAGGATTAAATTGAAATATTTAGATGCAAAGGTAAGCAAATAATTTGAAATAAACGGCAAAACCAGGGAAAAAGTGACAAAGTTTAACGGAAAGCGGGCGAAGATGCTATGTTTTATCACCTTCGCCCGCCTAAATCGCAGTCGGCGCCGTCATAGACGGTCAGTTGATTGGAATAATCCGTCGTGATGTTGCCCGAGAGTCGCAGCACGGAGCCATCGGGGGCGTTCAGTACGAGGTAGCCATTGCAGCTGTTGCTGAAGTTATTGTCTTTGCCTCCGTCGTCATAGACCTTGAACGACTGTACGCCCGTGGGGATGGTGACCGTCCTGGTGCCCGCGGTAGGCATGTTGACGTAGTACGGGTCGTCTGTCGTTCCCGCGCCGCCCGTGCCGCCCGCATCCGTCCAGGCGTCGGCCCGCGCCGTCTGCGCGATGAAGGCCATTAGCACGGTGAGCAGCGCGATGGCCGCCCGCCTCACACTTGCGCCGCGCAGCCCCCGGGCCGAGTGCGTGGAAAAGTCGAAGGAAGCTTCGTTATGCGGAATTCTTTGGTTCGACGCAAATGCACGAAAATAAATCCCAAAGCACTACGTGGGGACTGTCGATGATTGTCGAGGGAAATGGCGTCAGACAGTTCTTACATTGGCGGTATACAAATTTCTGGCGAAAAGTTTTTAAAAACACTATACATTCCAACATTTTTGATGTAATAACCTAAATATAAATGATTTAGACTATGTATAGAGCATACATTTTCGATGTGCTCTATACATTCATTGAGAGAATACGTAGGTTATCGACCACAATAGCGTATCTAAGTGTCAGATAATCAGGTTGTAACCCAGTGTTCCCCCGTGGAAACAAAATGTTTCCACGGGGGAAACAAACAGTTTCCTTAGAGGAAACTGATAGAGAGGCCGGTTATTGTCCCTACTTTCCTCCGTTATGTTGGTTGATAAAGTCCGTCCATTGTCAATGTATAGACACTCCATAAAATGTATAGTCTATACATCATCTAACATTCTGTAAATATGTGTGTTGTGAGGAAAATGTAGGAATGTATAGAGAAATCAAAAAAAGTTCGTGAGAAAAATTCATGCAGCCACCCATCCATATCCCTGTATCCCGCGCAAATCGGCGACACTAAATACAACAGCTGTAATAAAAAACTAAAAAACATTGTGACATTTGGCCGTATCGGAAAATTGTATTAACTTTGCCCCACCAAGTATGAAAACGACCACAGATTGCACAGATTACAGACCACAGATTGCACAGATTACAGACCACAGATTGCTCAGATTACAGACCACAGATTACTCGGATTTTCTTTCGATTTCAGCGGCTGCAAAAATCTGTGCAATCTGCGTAATCTGTGGTAGTAATCTGTGGTAAAATAGAACTTGAATACACATTATTATTTATATATTATGATACAACTGCTATGGGTAGACGATGAGGTGGAGCTGCTGAAGGCCCACATCATCTTTCTTGAGAAGAAAGGCTACGCGGTGACCACCGTGAGCAACGGCACAGACGCCATCGACTTATGTCAGGAACGCAGTTTCGACCTGGTGCTGCTCGACGAGCAGATGCCGGGACTCAGCGGACTGGAGACGCTGCAGCGCATAAAGCAGATAAGTCCGGCGACGCCTGTGGTGATGGTGACGAAAAGCGAGGAGGAGAACATCATGGAGCAGGCAATAGGCCAGAAGATTGCCGACTACCTGATAAAGCCCGTGAACCCGAACCAGATACTGCTGGTGCTGAAGAAGAACATCCACCGGCGCGAGATTGAGACGGAGGTGACGCAGAGCCGGTACCAACAGCAGTTCCAGCAGATAGCAATGCAGATAATGGACTGCCGCACATGGCAGGACTGGGTGGAGGTGTACCGACAGCTGGTGCACTGGGAGCTGCAGCTCGCCGGCACCGACTCAGGAGCGATGACCGAGATGCTGGCCATGCAGAAGGAGGAGGCCAACATGGGATTCGCCAAATTCGTGAAGAAGAACTACATCAACAGCCTCAACCCAAACCAACCTACAGACGTTCTCTTCTCCCACCAGCTGTTCAAGAAAAAGGTGTTCCCCCTGCTCGACCAGAAAGAGAAGGTGTTCCTCGTGGTGATGGACAATTTCCGCTTCGACCAGTGGCGGCTGCTGTCGCAGGAGATAGGCAACCTCTTTGACATCGACGAAGACCTCTACTTCAGCATACTCCCCACGGCAACGCAGTATGCACGCAACGCCATATTCAGCGGACTGATGCCGAACAAGATTGAGCAGATGTTCCCAGAACTGTGGGTGGACGAAGACTCGGAGGAGGGGAAGAACCTGAACGAGGCGCCACTAATACAGACACAGATAGACCGATACCGCCGCCACGACACTTTCTCCTACCACAAAATCAACAACAGCAACGAGGCAGAGAAACTGCTGCAGCAGTTCAACACGCTGGACAAATACGACCTGAACGTCGTGGTGTTCAACTTCATCGACATGCTGTCACATGCACGCACGGAGAGCCGCATGGTGCGCGAGCTGGCCAACGACGAGTCGGCCTACCGAAGCATCACGCTGTCGTGGTTCCGCCATTCCATCGTGGCCGACTTCTTCCGACAGCTGGCACAGACCGACTACAAGGTCATCGTCACCACCGACCATGGCTCGATACGGTGCACAAAGCCGGTGAAGATTGTGGGCGACAGGAACACCAACACCAACCTGCGCTACAAACTGGGAAAGAACCTGGCATACGACTCGAAGGACCTCTTCGTCATAAAGAACCCCGCAGAGGCTTTCCTGCCCTCGCCAAACCTCTCAACAAGCTATGTCTTCGCAACGGGAAGCTCGTTCTTCGCCTACCCCAACAACTATAATTACTATGTGTCCTACTACAAGGACACGTTCCAGCACGGAGGAATCTCCATGGAGGAGATGATCATCCCGCTAATAACACTGAAGGGGAAACGGAGGTGAGATTTATCGACCTGATGCGGTTGGAAACGGCCTGAAAGGCCAATGAGCCATAGCCCAGGGCATCGCCCTGGGTGTGCTGATGATGTAGTCCCCGCCCTGCAAGGGCAAAAGAATTACGCGGAGGCGCAGCCTCCTATTATCGCTTTTGCCCTTGCAGGGCGAAGTTTCATCGGCACTTTTACCCAGGGCGTTGCCCTGGGCTATTATCTTATGGCCTTTCAGGCCGCATTTTAACCGCACAGCACGAAATTTATTTGACCATAAGGCGCACCAGCTCAATCTTCGTGGCACTGCTCTTGATGATCTTGAAGTCGAAGGAATCGCCGATGTGAACCACCTCGTTGAGCTTGGGGAAACTCTGGTATTCGTGGAGGATGAGACCGCCGACAGTCATGTAGTCGTCGCTCTCGGGCAGTTCGAGCGAGAACATCTCGTTCACCTTTTCTATCTCAAGCCGGGCCGAAAGCAGATACTCGCCGTTGTCGAGACGCTTCGCCACGTAGTTGGTGGAGTCGTGCTCGTCCTCAATGTCGCCGAAAATCTCCTCCACGATGTCCTCGAGGGCGACGAGGCCGCTGGTGCCCCCAAACTCGTCGACGACGACGGCCAGCGACTGCTTCTGCTGCATGAGCTGCCGCATGAGTTTCGAGGCAAGCATGGTCTCGGGGACGTAGGATATGGGGCGGAGAAGGGCGGTGGCAAACTTCTCGCTCTTCACCTTTCCCTCTTCCCTCAAGCGGAACATCTCCGAGGAATGGATGTAGCCGATGATATGGTCGATGTCCTCCTTGTAGACAACTATTTTCGAGTGACCGCTCTCTATGAATTTCTGCTTCAGCTCGTCAATGCTGGCATCGTCGGCAATGGCGTCAATCTCTGTACGGGGCACCATGCAGTCGCGCACCTTCGTGTCGCTGAAGTCGAGCGCGTTCTGGAAAATCTTCACCTCCTCGTCGATTTCATCCTCATTGCGGGCGTTGTCGATACTTGACTGGACGAGGTAGTCGAGGTCTACCTTGGTGAACTCGTGGCCGTCGTTTGACTTGTCCATCTTCACACCCATGAGCCGCAGCAGACCTTTCGACAGCAGCGTGGCGAAGCGCGAGATGGGATAGAGAATGACGTAGCACAGGTATGCCGGCAGCGCGAATAGCGAGAGCATGGTGTTGGGATTGCTCTTGAAGATGGTCTTGGGCAGGAACTCGCCCGTGAAGAGCACCACGAGCGTCGAGAGCAGGGTGTCGGCGGTGACACGTGTGGCCGGGTCGAGGCTGTGGAAGAGTGTGGCGTCGAAAATCTTGGCGAAGAGTATGCCGTAGACCACGAGGGCGATATTATTGCCCACAAGCATGGTCGAGACGAAGTTGTTGGGGTGGCGGTAGAAGAGCGCTATGGCCTTCTGCGAAAGGGAGTCCTTCTCTCTCGAGACCTCAGCCAGCAAACGGTTGCTGCTCACAAAGGCTATCTCCATGCCCGAGAAGAAGGCGGAGAAAAGCATGGCGACGACGAGTGCTATGATTAGTGTTGTCATTGTTTGTCTGTGGAGGTTGAGTCGGCTGTGTCGCCCGCCGGAGATGCGGCGGTGGCGGCAGGAGAAGCGCCCGACGAAGGAGCGGCGGGGGCGGTGGCGGCAGGGGAAGCGCCCGACGGAGAAGCGGCGGGAACGGTGGCTGTGTCGGGGGGCAGGTCGGCAGGTTCCGGGTCGAGGTCGGCGGCAATGAACGAGCCTTTGGAGTTGGTAATGAGATAGTGGTCCATCTTCTCGTCGCTGCGGAAATACGAGCCTTCCATGGTGCGCTCGGGAGTGACCACACGCGAGTACACGGTGGAATAGAACTCATGGTGGATGCCGTCCCAGTAGAGTTCCTCGCTGTTGAACACCAGTCCGTTGACATTGCGCATGTTCACCCTACCCCGGAGCTTCCACAGCCGCTGCTGGTCGTAGTACCATGCCGTGTCGGCCTGTATGTAGCCCTGAACATGGAACTGTTCGTCGAACTGCTCGAAGAAAACGCCCTTCATAAACTCCCATCGCGAGGGCTGGCGCACGGTGTTCACCTCCCAGCGTTCTGTTACAATGCGGTATTTTATCACGCCCGAATCGCTGATGAGAGTGTTCACACCGTAGCTCACCATTATCGACGCCGAGTCCTCGGGGTTGACGGCACGCGCCGTGTGTTCGTGAGGCTCGGTGCAGGAAATGGCAAAGTGACAAGCGACAAGTACCAGAAACACCGTCACACGCAGGATGTGTTTCCTTAGTTTACTTTCCACTTTGCGAACCATCTTTCGTTGAACGTAAGGCCAATGTTGATGCGGAAAGAGTTCTCGGTGATGAGTCCTGTGGCCGACGAGCGTGCCCACTGTGCACTGACGTTGAGCACAGGCTTCATGTTTCCACGGGTGTTCCATCCGTTTTGCAGCGGCAGTCCGAAACCGGCACTTACCGACACTTCCTTCGGCCCATCCTGTCCGTTGACCTTGTAGTAGGAGTTGCCAAGGCCTGCTCCTATTTTGTAGTGAACGCGTTTGAGATAGGTGCGGCTCATCTCGTCGGGCACGAAATCGGCGCCCACGTTCACCATGTAGCGGTTTTTCAGCAGTCCGCTCTTCATCACATAGTCGTTCTGCAAGGCATCGTAGTCTGGAAAGTCTAAGCTGCCCCACTTCTGCAGCGTCATGTCAGCACCGACAAACAGTTTCCTGCCGTGTGTCCATCCCAGTCCCACGCCGTATTCCCAGGGAACGCTGAAGGCGTTTTCGGCCACGAAGGTAGTGGTGTCCTTGCTGCTGGTCACCGAGTTGGAGTTCACTATCGAGCATGTGGAATTGGCGTTCAGCTTGTGGCCGATGCCCATTGTCGCTCCAATGGTGAGCATATCCCTACGGCTGATGGGCTGTTCCCACTGTGCGCCCACCTTGATGTTGTAGCTGTTGACAAGCGCCGAATATGTCTTCGTGAGCGAGTTGATGTAGGAGGTGCTTCCCGACGATGCAGTCTTTTCCATCCGTCCCCAGAGATAAGCCACGTTCACGCCCAAAGACAGGGGCTTCACCACCTTCCATCCCACGCCGAGCATGGCCTGGTGGAGTCCGCCAGAGCCGCCGTAGCTCTCGGTAATGGTTCCGTTGGTGTTGTCGAGGTACTGGCTTGTGGCGTAGCTGTAGTCTATTCTGGAATATGGCAGCACGCCGAAAGTCATTCCCACGTCCTTCCTAAGCCTGAACGTCCCCACGATATACTCGAAGGTCGCCCCTTTGGCATTGACGCTCTTGCCCTTCTCCTTGTAGTTGGTCAGCTGTCCGGCCATGGCGACGTCGAAAATCATGGTCAGCGAGTCGATGGCCGAATAGGCTGCCGGGTTGAGGGTGTTGGCAATGTTTGGTCTCCTGAGTGCAAGCCCCACTCCGTTCATTCCCCGGCTGAAGCTCTGCGACTGGTCGTCGAGCGCTCCCAGCCCATACTGGCTGTAGGGCGACTTGATGCCCGCCTGCGCACCAGCCGTCAAAGAAATGGCCAGGAGGACGGTGCATATTAGTGTCTTTTTCATGTCATGCTAATTCTTTCGGCTGCAAAATTATTAAAAAAAACCGAAATGAGCGCACAGCCGCCTTAAAAAACACCTTAATTTTGCATCGTAAAACAATTTACAAACATTTTTATGACTATTTCGCCTTTGTCCTACACCAGCTCCACTTTGCTGATGTCCTGCTCGCGCTCGCAGTAGTGGCAGGTGAGGATATTGCCGTCGACGTGAAAATGGGTGGTCATGGGTTCGTTGTTGGTGATGCACTTGGGGTTGTTGCACTTCACGATGCCGTGGATTTCCGATGGTGTCTCTACGGTTTTCTTCTCCACGACCTCGTAGTCGCGGATGATGCTGAGGATGACATTCGGGGCGACCACCGAGAGGCGCGAGATCTCGTCGTCGGTGAAGAATTTGTCCGACACTTTTATTATCCCTTTGTTGCCCACCTTCTTCGAGGGGTAGTTGATGCCGATGGTGACCGGCGTCCTAAGGTCGAAAAGGCCTAAAAGGCTTGCCACATGGTAGGTCTTGTCGGCGGGTATATGGTCTATGACTGTGCCGTGCTCAATGGCGGCGACGAGGCGTTCTTTCTTTTTTAGGCCCCCCAAGTTAGTAGTTTGGGGGTCTGAATAAGGTTTATTCATATAGCAAAAAGTATTTGGTGATTTCTATTAATCAAATAATTGGTGCGCAGCCTTTCCCCTCCCTTGTAGGGGAGGGGTTAGGGGTGGGGTCAGTATATTTATCGCTGCCAATTAGGAAAGGCTGCGCGTAGTTTTTGCAATTTATAGAACATGCCATTTCTTATTGTGGAGACCTTCGTTTGTTCAGGCCCCCAACCCATGACTCAGGGGGCTAAGATGGTTTTGTCTGCTTTCACCTCGTCGAGGGAGATGCCGAGCACGTCGCAGAAGATAGCCTGGCGTGCGAAGAGTCCGTTGGCGGCCTGCTGTATGTAGTAGGCGTGCGGGTTGTCGTCCACCTCGTAGGCAATCTCATTAACACGTGGCAGCGGGTGGAGTATTTTCATGTTCGGCTTTGCCAAGCGCAGAGTGTCGTTGTTCATGATGTAAACGTTCTTCACGCGCTCATACTCCATGAGGTCTGAGAACCGCTCCTTCTGAACGCGGGTCATGTAGACGATGTCGGCATCCTGTATGACCTTCTCATTGAAGGCCGTATGCTCCTGGTAGCGTATTCCGTGCTCGTCGCAATAGAGCTTGTACTCCTTTGGCATGGCCAGCTCTTTCGGCGCAACGAAATGGAATGTCGGGTTGAAATGGCGCATTGCCATGAGCAGCGAGTGCACCGTGCGTCCGTATTTCAGGTCGCCCACCATATATATATTAAGGTTGTCGAGCGTTCCCTGTGTCTTATAGATGCTGTAGAGGTCGAGCATACATTGTGAGGGGTGCTGGTGGGCGCCGTCACCAGCGTTTACTATTGGCACGGGGCTCACCTCCGAGGCATATTGTGCCGCCCCCTCGATGTAGTGGCGCATGACGATGACATCAGCATAGTTGGCCACCATGAGAATGGTGTCTTTCAGCGTCTCGCCCTTGGTGCCGCTGGTCACCTTAGGGTCGGCGAAGCCTATCACGCGGGCGCCCAGACGGTTAGCGGCGGTCTCAAAGCTGAGGCGGGTGCGGGTGCTTGGCTCGAAGAACAGCGTTGCCACGACACGCCCCTTGAGCAGTTCGCGGTTGGGGTGGCGTTCAAACTCCTGTGCCATCTCTATCATGTAGAGGATTTTCTCACGGGTCAGACCAGCGATGGTCACGAAATTATGTTTATCCATGTTTTCACGTTAGTTGTTCTGTTTCTGCAATGGTATGGTCTGTAATGACAGCTGTTTCTTCTGCGCTGCTGCAATTCTGCCGCAAAGGTACTAAATATAGTGATAACCGCCAAATTTTATTATCCTTTTTTTGCAGCACATTTTGGGGATGCGTAAGGGATTCGTGAGGCCAAACCCTTAAAAAAACTGTAAAAACTGACAATAAAGGTGGCGGTCTGAGAAATCTTTTGTAATTTTGCACGCAGAGACACATTATATTATTATGGAGCAGAACAATATCCGCGAAGAACAGATACTTGTGCGCATCACCGGCCAGGACCGCCCCGGACTGACGGCGTCGGTGATGGGCATACTGGCACGTTATGACGCCCAGATACTCGACATCGGTCAGGCAGACATCCACTCCACGCTGTCGTTAGGCATACTCATCCGCATAGACGAGATGAAGTCGGGGCTGGCCATGAAGGAACTGCTCTTCAAGGCCACCGAGCTTGGCGTGAACATCGGCTTCTCGCCCATCAGCGACGACGAGTACGAGGACTGGGTAGGCCACCAGGGCAAGAACCGCTACATTCTCATGGTGATGGGCCGCCAGCTTGAGGCGCGGCAGATAGAGGCCGCCACACGCATCATCGCCGACCAAGGGCTGAACATCGACAGCATTATCCGACTGACGGGGCGCAAGAGCATCAAGGCTCTCGACAAGCACACACGTGCCTGCATACAGCTTTCGCTGCGCGGCGAGCCGCACGACCGGCAGGAGATGCAGTCACGGCTGATGCGGCTGTCGAGCGAGATGGAGATAGACTTCTCGTTCCAGAAGGATGACATGTTCCGCCGAATGCGCCGTCTGATTTGCTTCGACATGGATTCGACGCTCATTCAGACGGAGTGCATCGACGAACTGGCCGAGCGCAACGGCGTGGGGGCCGAGGTCCGCGCCATTACAGAGAGTGCCATGCGTGGCGAGATTGACTTCAAGGAGAGCTTTACCCGCAGGGTGGCGTTGCTGAAGGGTCTCGACGTGAGCGTGATGCACGACATCGCCGAGCACCTGCCCATAACGGAGGGCGTGGACCGCCTGATGAACATTCTGAAGACTTGCGGCTACAAGATTGCCATCCTCAGCGGCGGTTTTACCTATTTCGGCGAATACCTGCAGCGTCGCTACGGCATCGACTATGTCTACGCCAACGAACTGGAGATTGGCGATGACGGCAAGCTCACGGGCCGATACGTCGGCGAGATTGTCGACGGCCACCGCAAGGCGGAACTGCTGAAGCTCATCGCACAGGTGGAGAAAGTGAACCTGGCACAGACCATCGCCGTCGGCGACGGTGCCAACGACCTTCCGATGATCTCACAGGCCGGACTGGGTATAGCCTTCCACGCCAAGCCCCGCGTGGTGGCCAACGCCAAGCAGAGCATCAACACCATAGGCCTCGACGGTGTCCTCTACTTCCTCGGCTTCAAGGACAGCTACCTCGGTGAGCAGGGGAAGTTGTAAAGGCCGTAGCGAAGGAACAAAGCTAATTCTTTTTTTTACAATAACTAAAATTAATTAAACAACTATGACAAACATGTTTTCGTTAGAGGGCAAGAATGCCTGGATTACCGGCGCATCCTACGGTATCGGTTTCAACATCGCCAAGGCTTTCGTGGCCGCTGGTGCCAAGACCATCATTTTCAACGACATCAACGAGGCTGCACTGCAGCGCGGACTGGACAACTACAAGGAGGCCGGCATCGAGAACGTCAAGGGCTACGTCTGCGACGTGACCAAGGAGGATGACGTGAAGGCTCTCGTTGAGACCATCCACAAGGAGGTGGGCCAGATTGACATCCTCGTTAACAATGCCGGCATCATCAAGCGCATCCCCATGCACGAGATGAAGCGCGCTGAGTTCCAGCAGGTCATCGACATCGACCTCGTCGGGCCGTTCATCTGCTCGTCGGCTGTCATCCCTGAGATGATGGAGCGCCGCGAGGGCAAGATCATCAACATCTGCTCAATGATGTCGGAGCTGGGCCGCGAGACCGTCAGCGCCTACGCCGCCGCAAAGGGTGGTCTGAAGATGCTGACGCGCAACATCTGCTCAGAGTACGGCGAGTACAACATCCAGTGTAACGGCATAGGCCCGGGCTACATCGCCACGCCTCAGACAGCCCCGCTGCGCGAGCGCCAGCCCGACGGCAGCCGCCATCCCTTCGACTCGTTCATCTGTGCCAAGACACCCGCCGGCCGCTGGCTCGACCCGTCGGAACTGGGAGGTCCCGCCGTGTTCCTCGCCAGCCATGCCAGCGATGCCGTCAACGGCCATGTGCTCTACGTAGACGGTGGAATACTCGCCTACATCGGCAAGCAGCCGAAGTAAACAATCCCCCTCGTAGGGACGCGACGTGTCGCGTCCGAATCCATGTCCGCGTCCGAGCCTGCACATCATCATCAAAATCCCCAAATATATGCCTGACCAAACATTTGTTCTTCCAAAGAGGAAATCTCCACGAGCCTCTTGGTTGGAATATAACGACGGAGACTATTTCGTAACGGTCTGTACAAAGGAGAAGAGACACTACTTCGGGGAGATTATTGGTGACATTATGAACTTCACTTCCATTGGCTCATATCTGGAAAATGAACTACGAAATGTAAATGTCCATCATCCAAATGTTGACATGCTCTGCTTCGTGGTAATGCCAAATCATTTTCATGCTATTGTAAGGATTTCATCAGACACGACACGTCGGGGAGAAGCGGACGCGACACGTCAGGGAGAAACGGACGCGACACGTCGGGGAGAAGCGGACGCGACACGTCGCGTCCCTACATGTGAGGAGCGAATGGGGAATAGGGTTGGGGTGAAACATGAGACCTCAAATACTGTGTTGTCATCGTTTATGGCACAACTGAAAGCTGCTGTGACTCGATATGCACGGCAGCAAGAAATTGAGTTTGGATGGCAGACACGCTACCATGACCATTGTATCAGAGGAACCCATGACGGTAACAATATTGCGCAATATATAGAGCATAATGTTGCCAACTGGACAAAAGATTGTTTTTACACGTAGGGACGCGACGTGTCGCGTCCGACAGCAGCAGAGTAAACAATTACGACGTGTCGCGTCCGATACTGTAGTGGTATCGGACGCGACACGTTTTTGGGGGTGGCGGACGCGACACGTCGCGTCCCTACGGTTCCATCCGGGTGGCGGACGCGACACGTCGCGTCCCTACTCCGGCATCATGATGACCTCGGTGTGGTTGCCGGCGGCGAGGATTTGCTTTAGGAACTGCTGCATGGCCTCGGGCGTGAGGGCCTCGACTGCCTTCTTGTAGTCGGTCTGGAGGTCCAGTCCACGGTATTTCCACGTGGTGAGGACATTCACCCAGTGGCCGTTGTTCTTGGCATCGTCGTCGGCCTGCTTCAGCATGTAGGTCTTCACCTTCGTCAGGATGTCGGCATCGAACTTCTCCGCACTCTTCGTGGCACCCTCAAAGAGCAGCTCCACGGCACGGGCGTTCTTCTCCGGGTTGCCCTGGGTGACGGCGATGAGGCGGGCAAACGACTCTGTGCCACCGTTGTCGAAGCCGCCGTATGCGCCACAAGTGTAGGCAGCACTCTCCTCCTCGCGGATAGTGGCGAGATATATCTGCGAGAGCACCTGACCCAGTGCGTCGATCTTCACGCTGTTCTCCAAGGTGTAAGGCATCTGAGCCATCCATATCTCGTAGGAGATGGCGTTGGGACTCTCAGTCTTCACGGTGAAATTGTTCTTCACCTCACCCGTGGCTGGAGTGCGCACGTCGCGGAAGTTGTCGGGCTGTCCCTTGCCGGGCAGCGAGGCTACATACTGCTCGATGAGCGGGCGTATGGTCTCCTCGTCGAAGTTGCCCACGATGACGAAGGTGAACTGCGATGCGTTTTGGAAGCGCTCCTTCTGGATTTCGAGTATGCGGTCGTAGTCCACGTCCTTCAGGTCTTCCACCTGGATGTTTGAGAAGCGAGAATTGTGGTTGTACATGGTGAGGGCGAGCGAGTCGGAGAATACTGCCTGCGGCTGCAGGTTCTTGTTTTTCAGCTGCGTCTCCAACAGGTTCATAAGGTTCTGGAACTGCTTCTCGTCCTTGTTCACGGCGGTGAAGTAGAGGTACATCATCTGGAACATCGTCTCAATGTCCTTTGGTGTGCTGTGGGCGGTGATATACTGGCGTGTGAGATCCAGTGTGGCGTCGGCGTTGCATTTCTTTCCGGCGAGCGCCTTCTGCAGCTCGTTGCTGGAGAAGTTGCCTATGCCGCTCATGCCTATCACCTGGTTGAAGATCTTCATGTTGGTGTAGTCCTTCTCGTCGTAGAGGCTCTGACCACCCTTCGACCAAGCCTGCAGCTGCACCTCGTCATCCTTGAAGTCGGTCTTCTTGAGCAGCACGGTGATGCCGTTGGAGAGCGTCAGCTCCTTGTATCCGAGTGTCTGGTTCTCTGTCTCAGCCGTAATCTTGCCGGCTTCGGGCATCTGGGTCATCAGCGGCTCGTTCTTCACGTTGTCCACATACCCCTCAATCTGCTCAGCACGGGCGGCCTCCACGGCGGCCTTCATGTCGTCCTCGGTGGGGTATGTGAGTCCGTCGGCCTCCATGGCCCACTCCATGACGATGAGGTTCTTGTCAGAGTCGCCTATAAGTTCGGGCAGCACCTGGTTGATGGCCTCTACAGGAATGTTGGGCACAATCTGCTGCATTATCTGGTAGAGCATGTCGAGCGGCGGGATAGGCTCGTTGTTCAGGTAGTTGTCGCGGTAGTTGTCGCCGAACTCGTCGTTGCGGCGCTTGTCGCGGTTGGTGTAGCGTTTCTCCAAGCTGGCGAGATACTCGGCCTTGGCGCGGTCGTATTCAGTGGCGGTGAAGCCGAACATCCGTGCACGCCGTGCCTCAAGCATGAGGGCTTTCAGTGTCTCCATGTCCTTGCCGTCCTTGGGCACACCCATCATCTGGAAAGCGTCCTTCGTGCGGGCCAGCAGATAGTTGTCGTCGTCGGCCATGGCCTGCAGGAACGGGCATTCGGGGTTTTCGGTCATCTCGCGCAGGCGTGCGTTCATCATTTCAGATATGACGTTCTTCATGTAGAGTTCAATGAGATACATCATCGACTCCTTCTCGTCGGGCTGTGTGGCATCGTGCTTCATGAAGACGAGAATCTGGTTGACAGGCATCTCCTTGTCCTTGTCGAAGATGTAGATGGCCTCCTCGTTGTCGGGCACCGGCTCGGCCACCACCTTTGCGGCATTCTCAGGCACAACGATGCCAGAGAACATCTCCTTTATCTTTGCCTCGGTGTGGTCGACGTCGATGTCGCCCACGACGATGACGGCCTGGTTGTCGGGGCGGTACCACTTATGGTAGTATGCGCGCAGGGTCTCCGGGCGGAAGCTGTCGATGACGCTCATCAGTCCGATGGGCATACGCTCACCGTACTTCGAGCCGGGGTACATACGTGGCAGGTCGCGGGTGATCATTCGCTGCGTCGGGCCTTCGCCCATGCGCCACTCGTTGTGCACCACGTCGCGCTCCTTCACAATCTCCTCCTCCTCAAGCAACAGTCCGCACGACCAGTCCTTGATGATGAGCAGACACGAGTCGAGTGCGCTCTGCCGCGTGGTGGGCACGTCGCAGACGCGGTAGACGGTCTGGTCAATCGAGGTGTAGGCATTGAGGTTGCTGCCGAACTCCACGCCGAGCGAGCGGGTGAAGTCGATGATGCCGTTGCCCTTGAAATGCTCCGAGCCGTTGAAGGCCATGTGCTCGAGGAAATGGGCCAGTCCACGCTGCGAGTCGTCCTCCTGGATGGAGCCCACGCGCTGGGCGATGTAGAAGTTGGCCACCTTCTCGGGGTACTCGTTGTGGCGGATGTAGTAGGTGAGACCGTTGTCAAGTTTTCCGATGCGTACCTCAGGGTCGACCGGGATGGGTGGCATCTCTTGTGCCACGGTGCTCGTCAGCGCAACGAAGAGGCCGACGGCACAGAAAAGAACTTTCTTCATTTTTTGTTTAGTGTTTAGTATGTAAAGATTTTCGTGCAAAGGTAGTCACTATTTCCGACACAGCCAAAAATTGTGGCGGAAATTTGGCCGTTACACATTTATTTCATAACTTTGCACCATCAATTTGCCAGATAAGGGGCGGTTATCCTATGGGACTTATAAGACCTATAGGACTTATAAGACTTATAAGACCTACAGTGACTCAACACAATTAACAACACAGAAAAGCCAAAAGAGAAGACATGAAAACAATCAGGAACAAGCATTTCGAGGGCGAGCGCCCGCTCTTCGGAAGCCAGCACCTGCGATTGGAGCAGGTGACAATAGGCGAGGGCGAGAGCGCCATCAAGGAGTGCTCGGACATAGAGGTCGTGGACTGCCGCTTCTGGGGGAAGTACCCTCTGTGGCATGTCCATGGATTCCTTGTCGAGCGGTGCCAGTTCGACGCGGGGGCACGGTCGGCGATATGGTACAGCGACGACATGCTGATGCGCGACACACGCATCGACGCGCCGAAGTTCTTCCGCGAGATGGAACGGCTGCGATTGGACAACGTCGTCATCAACGATGCCGACGAGACCTTCTGGCGATGCCGCGACATTGAGGCCCACAACCTCGTGCTGCACGAAGGCACATACCCCTTCATGTTCTCAGAGAACATACGCATCGACGGACTGAAGAGCGACTCGAAATATGTGTTCCAGTACTGCCGCAACGTGGAGATAAACAATGCCCACATCGTAACGAAGGACTCGTTCTGGGAGTGCGAGGACGTGACCGTCACGAACAGCATCATCGACGGCGAGTACTTGGCATGGCACTCGAAGAACGTCCGCTTGGTGAACTGCCACTTGGCGGGCGAGCAGCTGCTGTGCTACGCCGAGGGGCTGGTGATCGAGAACTGTACCTTCGACGCGGCATGCGACCGTATGTTCGAGTACAGCGACGTTCATGCCGACATTCGCGGACACGTCACCAACATCAAGAACCCCACGACAGGACACATCATCGCCGACAGCATCGGTACCGTAACCATCGACGAGAACATACGCCAGCCGGCAGACTGCGTCATAGAGAGCCCAACTATCGGGAGTGCAGAAAAACAGTCCTGACAGTCAGTTTTTGGGTTCACAGCGGCCGCTGTGAATAATCACAGCGACCGCCACGGACATTCACAGCGGCCGCCAAAAACATTCACGGCGGGCGGCGTGAACCGCGAAGAACGGCGCAAACTCCAAGCAAGGACGGAGCGGACACCCAAAGAGAACGGGGCAAAGTTCTTTTAACAACGAATTAAGATGATTTCTATTAATCTAATTAAATGGTGCGCAGCCGCTCCCCTCCCCTCAAGGGGAGGGGCTGGGGGTGGGGTCTGTAACTACTTGTCTGCTAATTATA
>CAJOEC010000113.1 GCA_905233425.1 uncultured Prevotella sp.
TGCCCCCAACGAAAGTCATGGAAACCATACGAAAATAAAGCTTAAACAACTATGAATTCAGCTTTTAAACTTTCCTTTTACTTTCCCCTAACGAGTTCTTGAAAAGAAAAAAGCAGTTGCGAAATCTTCGTAACTGCTTGATTTTCAGAGTTTTTCTTTGGTAGCGGGAGCCGGGATTGAACCGGCGACCTCATGATTATGAATCATGCGCTCTAACCAGCTGAGCTATCCCGCCGAAGGCGTTGTTTTTGCCCTCAGACTAACGCTTGCTGCCTGAAAGCGGGTGCAAAGGTAGCAATAAGTTTCGATATGACAAAAAAAAATCACATTTTTTTATTGCCGTTTCATAAAAAAGTTGTAATTTTGCCCCTTGAAAGGCATTTGTTGATGCCAAAGTGACCTAAAAACTATACGAACAGATGCGCAAGAGGAGACTGGAACTGGAGTACCCGCTGTCAGCACGCAAGCCCGATTTGCTCTGGCAGCTGATGAGCACCTCGCACGGTTTGGAGCGTTGGCTTGCCGACCGTGTAACTGAAGAGGACGGAGTGCTTAGCCTTACTTGGGGAAGTCCTTGGGGTGAGCACCACACATTGAAGGCCCGCATACTGGAGCGTTGCAAGAACAGCCACATAAAGTTGCAGTGGGTCGACGAGGAGGAGAAGGAGGCCTTCTGGGAGATGCGCCTGTGGCAGAGTGAGCTTACAGAAGAGTTGTGCCTTTGCGTTGTGGACTATGCCATGGCCGAAGACCTTGACGATCTCCATGACTTGTGGGACGGCAACCTTGATAGGCTGCATCAGTCGAGTGGCTTCTGATTTCCCTACAGCTTTCCTGACTCGTGGTACGAGAAATACTGTCCGTCGGTGATGATGACGTGGTCCATGAAATGGAGCCTCATCAACTCGCATGCTTTCTTTATCTGTTGTGTTATGTTGTCGTCGGCCTTGCTCGGGGCGATGTTGCCGCTGGGGTGGTTGTGGCAGACGGCGATGATTGTGGCGTTTGACAGCACTGCCTCACGGATGATGATGCGCACGTCGACTGTCACCTCCGAGATTCCTCCATGCGCAATGCGCAAACGCTTTATCAGCCTGTGGCCTTGGTTCAGCAGCAACACCCAGAACTCTTCAGTGTCGAGGTCTTGCATCAGGGGGTGCATGTTGTTGTAGATGCGCGTGGCGGTGCCGAGTTCGGGGCGTTCCTCTGGTTTCTCCATCTGCCGTCGTTTCCCCAGTTCGCAGGCGGCGAGAATGGTGATGGCCTTTGCCTCGCCCACGCCTTTGTACTTCATGAGGTCGTGAATGGCCATCTTTCCGAGGGTGTTGAGGTTGTTGCCGCAGTCTGTCAGAATCTTTTGCATCAGTTCCACGGCCGACACGCCGGGATAGCCCGACCCCACGAGTATGGCCAGCAGTTCAGCGTTGTTAAGCGCTTGAGGCCCGCGGTCGCGCAGTTTCTCACGCGGCTGGTCGTCAGGCGACCAGTTTGCTATGGTCAGTCTTTCGCTCATTTGTAGAAGTTTTTCTCGAAGGCAGTAAATTCGTCTTTGCCCAGCACACAGCGTTTCCACCATGCGGCGATGAACCCTGTGCCGTAGCCCATTAGTTGGGTGAAAGCTGCGGGGATGCTGAATATGCCCACGTGTATGCTTTTGTTTCTTATGCTTGAATCGACAAGGATGATGCCACAATATAATATTATAGGAATCCACGGGGCGAAGCACATCCAGTAGAATTGGTCGTGGTCGACGTAATGCATAAGCGCACGACCCACGGCTGAAACGAGTATCAGGGCTATGACGCCGATGGTGAATACCGACGGCAGGGTGTGCACCAGCTTCAGTGTGCCGGGGTGCCGCTTCGTGAGGTTTATGCGTGCTATCCCGCTGTTGAACACCTGGCGGAAGAATTTCCTGAAGTCGGTGCGCCGTTTGTGCCACACCCATGCCTCGGGCAGCAGGGCCGTCTTGTAACCGGCCTCGACGATGCGGTACGAGAAGTCGATGTCCTCGCCGAAGCGCATCTTTGAGAAGCCGCCCAGCTCGCGGTACACCTCGCGGCGTATGCCCATGTTGTACGAGCGCGGGTAGAACTTGTCGAGCTTTGCCTTCCCGCCCCGTATGCCTCCGGTGGTGAAGAACGAGGTCATGGCATAGCTGATGGCCTTCTGCACGGGCGTAAACGAGGGGTGGGCGCAGTCGGGACCGCCCCAGGCTGCTAATGAATAATTAGTAATTTGTAATGAATAATTATGATTACCTTGGGGAACCGATAATTGCTGTTGTTGGTAATCAGAATTATTAATTACTAATTGTTCATTATTAATCGCATGGAGATATCCTTCTGGCAGCACCACATCTGAGTCAAGCACAATGAGCCACTCTCCCTGTGCCCTTTCCGCGCCATAGTTCCGGCTCTGTCCGGGCCCGCTGTTCTCCTTATAATAATAATGTATGTCAATGGTGTCCGCATATTTGTCGCAGACGTCCTTACACGTCTTTGTCGAGCCGTCCTCAACGATGATGACCTCGAAGTCCTTCACCGTCTGCCGGCAGAGGCTCTGTAGCAGTTCGTCCACCTCGTCTGGGCGGTTGAAAACGGGCACTATTATCGAGTAGTTTACCATGATTCAAATTTGAGAAATATTAACAGACACATAGTGTGTTCCTAATGGTATATGCTCTTCTCAGCTATGGCGTTATTATCTACGTGCTGTGATTCAGAGATTGGCTATTAGAGTAAAGACGGGATAGACGAAATGACCTATTACTGAACGTTTCAACGCGACATCTACGCAAAATCCTACAGGGGTAATCGTTACGATGAGTAATAGCAGGGCGATGACAGCTTTCTTCGGCGGGATGGCTTTTACTAAGACTTGGTTGAAACGATTTATCGGGGCTGAAAGCTTTTCCGGGAACCACGTCTTGAGCTGATGGCGGTCAATACAAAGGAACACGGCATAGGAAGACTGTGTCCAATAGGTGACAATACGACCTGCATCGCAGCTTAAGAACGTGAATAGTGGAAGCATGAACAGGAACTGGAAGGCCAACAGGCATGAGATGTTCAATCTGTCGGTCTCGGTCAGGTCTGCATCTTGCCTTTTGAACACAAATATGACATTGGTCATGACATAATAGATAAGGAGATAGACGAAGGGCCTGACATACCATCCTCTAAGCCCAAAGCTTGAATCGAGGGTATTTACATACAGATGGCGAAGGAATGTCCCAGAAGTATCCCAACCCAGGGCATCGACAGCGATAATCGGAGCTGACGGGTCGATATACTTGCCCCATGACAATATAATGGCCGCTGCGGTGTGCTTATCTCCGTGGAATACAGTAACCAGTGCGGTCGCCGCCAGTGCTATTCCGGCATAGATGAGTGTATGCCGTAAGGCTTGTTTCTTGTCATTAAACATACAGAGCAACATGACAGGAACACCATAAAACAGGTAGGTTTCATGAACATTCATGGCAACGAGGGTTATGGCCGATACTGCAAGTGTCCTGACAAGTGGCTTACGCAGATGGGTATAGGCATATAGTGACAAGATGAAGAGCGATATGATCAGGTAGTCAAAAGTGTTTATGTACAACAAGCCGAGGAAAATTGTCAGGGGAAGAACATACCAGCACAATCTGCGACGTCGGAACTTATAAATGAAGAACAAAGCTGTAATGACTGCGCTAATGGCAATGATGGGAGCCAAAACGGCTTGTGGGTAAGCACCCGTAAGGGAGCAAAGTTCATAGGCAAGGCTCCCTATAAGGCCACGCCGCACATAGCCACCGCAGTAGTTGATGATAAACTGGTCGTAGATGTTGATATAATCGCAACATGAAATATCATACAGGCTTTTCAGGAAATGGACAATGACGGTCAAGGCAAAAGCCACCATCAAATAATGGAAAATTCTCATTATGTTTCCCCTTTCACGTTTTTGACTTCTAAGAAAAATGGGCAGCGATGCCGGTGATGACCAGTCGTCGCTGCCCATGGCTCTCTGCCCCTGCCTGGGGCTGTTGTGCGGTTTATTCCTTTGCGCGGGCGAGGTAGCTGCCGTCGCGTGTGTCGACCTGGATGAGGTCGCCCTCGTTGATGAAGAGGGGCACGCGCACCTCGGCGCCTGTCTCCACTGTTGCGGGCTTCAACGTGTTTGTGGCGGTGTCGCCCTTGATGCCCGGCTCCGAGTGTGTCACCTTGAGTATGGTCTTCACAGGCATTTCGGCGTAGAGGATGGTACCGTCGGTGGTGTCGCTGACCACTTCCACTATGTCGCTCTCCTTCATGTACTCATGTCCGATGACGAGGTCGTTGTCGATGGGGATCTGCTCGAATGTCTCCTGGTTCATGAAGATTCGCCCGGAGTTGTCCTCGTAGAGGTACTGGTAGGGTCGGCGCTCGATGACTACGTCTTCGAGTTTCTCGCCGATGTTGAAGCGGCGCTCCAGCACACGACCGTCGCTGACGTTCTTCAGCTTGATGATCATGATGGTGTTTCCCTTTCCGGGCTTGCGGTGCTGGAAATCGATGCACACCCAAATGCTTCCGTCCATGCGGATGGCTGTGCCTTTCTTGATGTCTTGTGAGTTAATCATACTTGTTGTTTTTCTTTGGTTTGTACTGTGTTTATGCTTTTTCGGGTGCAAAGTTACTGATTTTGCCTGAATTGACAAAGAAAAGTGTGAAAAACCTTCATGTTTTTTGTATAATCCTGTCGATGGCGCGCCCGATAGCTATGGAGCCGTAAGTAATGGTGACGGTGAGTGTGGCGGTGACAGCTGCCTCAACAGTGAGGCTCTGGGTCTTGAGAAACTCCAGGTTGATGAAGCGGATGAAGAAATAGTGGTAGATGTAGATGTCGAGCGTGCTGTTGCCGATGAGCAGCAGCTGTCGGTCGATGAATGTGCGGTTGTCGCTGAAATGAAAGAAGAGGCTCACGAGGGCTGCTATAGCCATCAGGGCAATTGCGTATTCGAGAATAAGAGGAGGGGGCTGGGAACTGGGTGCTCCCGAAGCTGACGCTTCGGGCACGGTGGCTGTTGAGAGTTGAGGGGTCAACGCGAGGAGCATGGCGACGTAGGCGAGTATCAGCGCCACCGTAAGCCAGGGGCGGCCTGTGACAAATCGTAGCAGGGAATATTTGCGGCAGATGTAGCCTATGACGAAGTATGGCCAGTACTGGAACACGCCGCCGATGTTAAGGGCTGCTGGGGGATGGATGCCGGTGGCGAGGCGTGCCGCTATCCAGATGGTGAGCGCCAGCAGGGCGTCGATGATGAAGGAACGCCTTGTACGGCCTATTCTGTTGAAAGGCACGAGCAGCAGATAGAACAGAGTAAGTGTGAGCAGATACCAGTAGCCGTTGTGGCCTCCGTCGATGAAGAAATTTTTCACTTCCCCTATCAGGAGTGCGTTGACAAAGCCGACGACGAACATAGGCAGCATGAACCTGCGGGCCTTGACAAGGAATTTCCTGATGTCGGGGGCTGAGGATATTACTACGCCTGAGAGAAAGAAGAACAGTGGCACATGAAAGGTGCATACTGTGCCCAGTAGCGGGTCGAAGGTGTCTGTGTGCTCATGGTATATGCAGAAATACATGGTGTGCCCCCATACCACCATCAGCATGGCAAAGGCTTTCAGCTTGTCTATATAGAGCAGCCGCATCACCGTATCACAATCTTCTTCCCGTTCATTATGTATATGCCTGGCCTCAGGTGTGGCTGCCGAAGCTGACGCTCCGGGCACGGTGGCTCTTGGCCGATACGCTGGCCGCTCAGGTTGTAAATGGCCGATGGGCCATCCTGGGTCTGTGTCAGCGATTCGATGCTTTGTGCGTCGATTGCATCGAAGAACTCCTTGGTGAAATACAGCGGGAAGGTCGTGCTGTCGAGGAGTGCCATGTGCTTTGTTATCCAGTCGCAGATGTATTCATACTCTGCATCGAAGTCGATGACATCGCCCCATACGTCGCTGTCGCCACTCCATTTCGTTTCCTCACGCTTAGCAGCCCCGCTGTTTTTCATGGCCTTGTAATACTTAGTCACGCGGCTTATCAGACTGTCGGTGTCAAACACCTGCCCCTGCTGCCTCATGGCCTTGTACCGGCTGTTGAGCTGTCCGTTGAAGTCGTAGCAGTTGTACTTGTAGAGATAGATGAAAGGCATCACGTCGATGTCGGTAGTGCATTCGGGCGAGTAGTATTCTTCAGCAATAACGTGTCCCCATCTCTGTCCGAATGTGGCGTCAAGATCCCATGGAGCTGGTGTGAGACATTTCCCGGCGGCCTTGTCATAGACGGCCCAGTAGGTGTTCTTCCCTATGTTGTCACTGGCGTTCACTACACTATAGAACAGTGACATGTCGCGCATGACTGACACGTCGAAATACTCGTTGATATGCTCTGTAAACTCTTTCTTGTTGAAACCGATGACTGTATTGACCACATCGGCCAGCGGTCTCCAGTCCACGGTGTCGCTGTCATCCAAGTCGGGATATTTCATCTCGAAGCCAAGGAATGTGTCCTTGCTGTTGTCGTATCCTTCCAACGGCAGCAGCAGGTTAGTCTTGTTATAGCTCACTGCCTTGTAGAGACATCCGTGTATCTCCCCCGTCTTGTCGTCGGTTTTCTTCAGCTTCAGCTGCTTGCGGTCCATCATTTCGGAGAAATTGTAGACTCCGCGCCATTCGTTGCCAAGGAACACCTCCACGAGCGCCCCTCTCACGCTGTTGAGCGCTTTTGGCTCCTGTTCGGCATAATAAGGCTTCGAGGCCATGTCGTGCCACAAGTCCATGGCAATGCGGTTGCGCATTCTGAAGACATCGGGCTGGCCTGCATCGAGCATCCACTTGTCGTCGTTGCGCAGTCCGAAGAATCGGTGGTCTTCGTCGAAGTTTATCTTGTAGTTGCGCTTGTGCTTCGACTTGGCGTTGGTCGTTCCTCCCCTCCATTTTATTCTTGCGGCAAAGCTTTCGGTGGTCGCCGAGTCGGGATGGGAGAACACGAAAGTTCCCTGGACATAATTGTAGCCGAAATCGCCGACAAGCTGTATGAGTGGCAGGAATGTAAATTGTAGCGTGTCGTTGCGTGTCTCGCCATCGGGCGATGTTGTCCTGACCACCCATTTGCTCTCTGCGGAGATGTTGCGGAAAGTAAACGAGGGCTCAGAGCCAGAGTTTTGGCTCCCGGCATCAGCAAAGGTTACGTCGTCGATGGCATTGACAGTCCATCCCTGTTCTGCATTTACCGGGAGAGTTGCGTCGCCACCGAAGAGCCTCTCGGGTATTGTTGCCAGCATGGTGTTGCCCAGTGTGTCGAGACAAGCGTGGCGCCCGTCAATGAGCACCTGTGCATGTCCTGCTGTGCATGCGAGGACAAAGATTGCGAGAATCGTTTTTTTCATTATACCCGGACGCGATACATCGCGTCCCTACATAATTATCTTACTCAACTTTCCCACCCTTCTAAAACCACGAATTTCACGAATTACACGAATTACACGAATTACCATGCGGATAATAAGTCATTTCACTAATGGTCGTAAACGACCGACGAATTTCACAAATTATGGCTGCGCAGCCAATTCGT
>CAJOEC010000114.1 GCA_905233425.1 uncultured Prevotella sp.
ATGCCTACCCAGGGCGCTGCCCTGGGCTGACTGCTCATTGCCCCTTCGGGGCGTGGTCAAGCACACAAAATCGTACCAAGTTGTTTTTTCGTCATCACTAAACAAGTAATCAAATAAGAAAATGAAGAAAATGATTATGGGCGCAGCAGCCTTCTGCTGCATGATGATTTCGATGGTAATCCTGAGCGCTTGTAGTAGCGACGACGACAAGGACACCACAAATTACTACATCAAGGCATCTGTGAGCGACAAGGGTACGCTGACCGATGCACTCTATCAGGAAGTCCAGGACGCATTGTCGAAGAAGGCCAACACCTATTCCGACCTTGACATGGCCCAGTACCAGCTTGAAATGAGCTGTGACTACACCAAGACAACTGGCATCTGCAACCTGGGCGGAACGGACTATAAGCTGCCCGAAGGCTATACCTACACGTTGGAGTTTGCGCTGACCGACGCGAGCGGCAAGAAGATGGACAGCCGCAAGGTGGAGATGAATCCGAAGGAGCAGCAGACGGTCATAAAGTTGCATAAACAGGTGCAATTCATCGACAAAGGCAACTTGAACGAGGCCGAGGTCTACCTGTTGGAGCAGTCCTTCAAGGCCATCAATGCGTATGGCGACTTCAGCTGGATTGAAGTCAGCTCGATAGATGAGGGCAAACAGCAGCTGAAAGAGTCGCTTGAGTCGGTGAAGGAGAAACTCCCGAAAGACAAGGACTACACGTTGGAGTTCTATCTGACCAACGAGAACGACGAGAAGGTCTATAGCCTGTATCTTATCTTGAGGTATGGCGAGATCATCGTGTCAGAGGAACTCGAAACTGCATCTGAATGGCCTGCGGCAATCAACTACGGCCAGTGGATGCAGTATCTGGCCGACTACCGACTTGTGGCCGACCTCTCGCTGCCCGGCGCCCATGACGCCTGTACGGGTGAAGGATGGAACGGGGACTTGATGGCACAATTAGGCGAAATGATGGCAAAGTGTCAGGACCTGACCGTTCAGGAATTGTTGGAGGCAGGTGTCCGCGTGTTCGACCTGCGACCGGAGCGCGTGGCGAAAGAGGGCACCACCTACGAACTGCGCTGCTCGCACGGTATTGCAAGCACCAAACTGCTCGTCGTTGATTTCTTCAGGAAACTGCAGAAATACATGGCCGACAACCCGACGGAGTTCTGCCTCGTGACCGCCCAGCTTAGTGCCACTACCGACAAGAACGCCTGGGCACAGGATTTCGATGCCCTCGTCCGCAGCGACGAGTTCAAGGACCTGTTTGCCGACTTCAAACCCCGCCTCACCGTCGGCGACATGCGGGGCCACGTGCTGCTGTTCACAAAGGACGAGTATAGTGAAAAGCCTCTTGGCGGCTACACCCACGAGTGGTATGAGGGACCGGAATTGGAGAAGCAGATGGCGAACCTCGTGAAAGGCCCCGACAGCGAGGGCCCGCTCTGGGTTCAGGACTACTGGGAGGGTGTGACCCGCGAGGGAAAGGACAAGGCTCTTGTCGACATGCTGGAAGCCTCTGTAAAGCGCGACATGACCGTCGATGCTCCTGCCTGGGTCATCAATTTCCCGTCGTGCTTCGTCGGAAGCTTCATCTCCATGTCTGACGATTACCGCAAAAACGCTGTAGTCGCCAATGTACTGACCGCCAACTGGCTGGCTGAGCACAATGGCTCCGTGGGCGTCATCTACATGGACTTCGCCGGCGTAGACCAGAGCAAAGGCTACGATGGGGAAACATACGAGACTGCCGGCAAGAAGTTGGTGGAAAGTGTCGTTAAGCAGAACGCAAAATAACAGAACAGGTATTATATAAAGATGAAAAAGCTTTTATTAATGGTCGTAGCCGCAATGATGGCTACAATGAATGTGAACGCTCAGGAAGAGTACAAAAACGAGATCAGTATCGCCTACGGCACTGGTGCCAACACCGATTTAGTCATGTCGATTGCTAAGGGCATGTTTACCGGCAAGCAGCTCGACTACTGGGGACCCATCAGCGTGGAGTATTTCGGTCGTCTTAATAGCAACAACCGTCTGGGCCTCGGAGGCATCTTTGTCCTCGGCGGCTGTAAGTGGGATGATACTGGTGATGCCAAGTCGAAGTACTACACCATTATGCCTGCTGTCAAGTACAACTGGGCTGTCAAGAAGTATGTCAGTTGGTACTCGAAGGGTGCCGCCGGTCTGTCAATCGCCTCGCAGTCGGGTGGAAGAGAAGACAAGACTGACGTGGTGTTCAACTTCCATGCATCGTTAGTCGGTGTGGATTTCGGAGGTGCCTTCCGCGGTTTCGTCGAACTTGGTTTCGGTGAACAGGGTATAGCCCTCGCCGGTCTGCGCTATAAGTTCTGACCATAAGACTTTCAGTTACAGGGGCAGGTTTATGATTGGCATCAATCATAAACCTGCCCCTGTTTGTAATTATGGAATGGGTCACGGGAACAGGAACATTGACCTCAAGTGCCTGTCCCCATGCCCCAGGGCTTTATCTCGCGGCCACGTACTTGTGGAGCGTGGCGCGGACGGCTCCGGGACCGGCGAAGAGTTCCTTCACCATGCCTTCAATCTGTTCGCCCAGCCCTGCCTCGTAGAGGTCGACGGCGAACACATCCTTGCGGGTGTAGAGCTTCTTCAGACAGCTCCAGTCCTGCTCGGGCTTGCCTATCTCTAACGGGGCGACGATGGCCTGCAACTCGGCGAGCATGGGGTCGGGCGACGGTTCGAAGGTCGTGCCGTCGTCCTTGATTCCCTTCAGGTAGCGGGCGTAACCAGCCAGCGTCAAGGGAATTAAGACGAGGTTCGACATGTCCAGCCCGCGTGCCACATATTTCTTGATGGTCTCGCCGAAGCGGATGGGCAGCTTCTGACTCGTGTCCATGGCTATGCGCTGCGGGGCGTCGGGCATGAATGGGTTCGGTAAGCGGCGGTTGATGACGGCGCCGATGAACTCGTAGGGGTTCAGCACGCCGGGGTCTACCACCACGGGCATGGCCTCGATGTAGCCCAGCTTCTGCACGAAGGGGCGCAGGTCCTCGTCGGCCATCTCGGCGCTGATGAGCGTGTAGCCCAGCATACAGCCGTAGATGCTCATGGCCGTGTGCAGCGGGTTCAGGCATGTCGTCACCTTCATGGTCTCAACCTTGTCGACGGTCTCGCGGGTGGTGTAGAGTGCACCTCCGAGGTGGAGCGGCGGTCGGCCGTTGGTGTAGTTGTCCTCGATGACCAGATACTGCACCTCCTCTGCGTTTACGAAGGGAGCGGTGAAAGTGTGTTTCTCGGTCTCGATGTAGTCGTTATCCTCGAAGCCGTCCTTGGCCAGCATCTCCTTCACCTTCTCGTGGGGGCGCGGCGTAATCTTGTCAATCATCGACCATGGGAATGTCACCTTCGTCTCGTCCTTCAGGTAGTCGAGGAAGGCTTTCTCCACCAGGCCGTCGGCGACCCAGCGCTCGGCGTATGCCATCACGCCGGCCTTAACGCGGTCGCCGTTGTGCGAGCAGTTGTCCATCGACTGCACAGTCAGCGGCATCTGTCCGGCCTGCCAGCGCTCATGGAGCAGCGCACAGACCTTGCCCATGGCGAAGAGGGGCTTCAGTCCGCGAGCCAGGTCGGCCTCGTTCCAGGTATAGCCCTTCTCGGTGATGGTGAACGAAATCATCTGCAACGACGGGTTGCGGAAGATTTCGACAAGCCGCTGCCAGTCGGGGAATTGCGGGTCGGCCTTTAAGGCTTCGGTCACCGAGGCGATGACCTTTTTCTCGATGCTTCCGTCGGAACAGAGGTTCACGCAAAGTGACAGATTGTTGTAGGGCGCGTAGGCCTTGTCGATGACCTCGAAGTCGAAGGTCTCGGCCACGATGACGCCACGGTCGTACTTGCCCGTGTTCAGCGCGTCGTTGAGTATTGCGGCCGGGAACGCACGGAAGATGTTTCCGCCGCCGAAGTGCACCCACGTGGGTTCCTTCGCGGTCTTCTCGCGCACGGCCTTGATGTCAAACTTCGGGAGCTCATACCCTTTCTGCTCCCACTCTGCGGCATTCAGTTTGCCCGATAACAAATCGTTTAGTTTCATAATACTATTTTTAAGGTTAGTAGCTTCGTGCAATGATGACGCGGGCCTTCGATGGCTTGCCTGAGACCATGTCTGTGCCGGGTGTCTGCTCTACGCCGAAGGGCACGCAGCGTATGGTGGCCTGTGTCTCCTCCTTGATCTTGGCCTCTGTTTCGGGGGTGCCGTCCCAGTGGCAGAGGAAGAATCCGCCGTCCTTCACCTTCTCCTTGAACTCCTCGTAGTTGTCGCACTCGTAGATGCGGCTGTCACGGTATGCCTTGGCCTTCTCGAAGATGTTTTTCTGGATGTCCTCCAACAGCTGCTCCACGTACTCAGTGATACCTTCAAGCTGTCGGGTCTCCTTCTCTAACGTGTCGCGGCGCATTACCTCGATGGTACCGTTCTCAAGGTCGCGGGCACCGAGGACGAGGCGCACGGGTACGCCCTTCAGCTCGTAGTCGGCGAACTTGAAGCCCGGACGCTTGTTGTCGGCATCGTCGAATTTCACGCTGATGCCTTTCTTTCGCAATGCCTCGATGATGGGCTGCACCTCCTTGTTCACCAGCTCCATCTGTTCGGGCTTGGTGGCTATGGGGATGATGACCACCTGTATCGGGGCGAGGCGCGGAGGCAGCACCAGTCCGTTGTCGTCGCTGTGGGTCATGATGAGAGCGCCGATGAGTCGTGTAGACACTCCCCATGACGTTGCCCATACATACTCGGGCTTGTTCTCCTTGTTAAGATATGTGACCTCGAAAGCCTTGGCGAAGTTCTGGCCGAGGAAATGCGATGTGCCGCTCTGCAGAGCCTTGCCGTCCTGCATCATCGCCTCGATGGTATAGGTGTCGAGTGCTCCGGCGAAGCGCTCTGTCTCGCTCTTCACGCCCTGGATGACGGGCACGGCCATCCATTCCTCGGCAAAGCGTGCGTAGACCTTCAGCATCTTCTGAGCCTCCTCTTCGGCCTCCTCGCGGGTGGCGTGGGCCGTGTGGCCCTCCTGCCACAGGAACTCACTGGTGCGAAGGAACGGGCGCGTGCGCATCTCCCAACGCATGACGTTGCACCACTGGTTGCACATCAGGGGCAGGTCGCGCCACGACTGGATCCAGTTCTTGTATGTGTTCCAGATAATCGTCTCCGACGTGGGACGGATAATCAGCTCCTCTTCCAGCTTTGCTGCGGGGTCTACCGTCACGCCGCTCTTGTCCTCAGTTGCCTTCAGGCGGTAGTGCGTCACCACGGCACACTCCTTAGCAAAACCCTCCACATGCTCCGCCTCGCGGCTGAGGAACGATTTCGGGATCAGCAGCGGGAAGTAGGCGTTCTGTGCCCCCGTCTCCTTGAACATACGGTCCAGCTCGTGCTGCATCTTCTCCCAGATGGCGTAGCCGTAAGGCTTTATCACCATGCACCCGCGTACAGCGCTCTGTTCCGCAAGGTCGGCTTTCACCACCAAGTCGTTATACCACTGGCTGTAATTGTCAGCCCTCTTTGTCAAATCTTTCAGTTCTTTTGCCATGTCTGTTGTTATTTAATATTTTGGTGTCTTAGTGTCTTCAAGTTTCCTCGTTTCAAATTTTGTGCAAAAGTACATATTTCTACGGAGTTAAAGGACTTAAAGTAGTTAAATGGAGTTAAAGACGTAAGTTTTTAAGGCAATGCCCCCAGTTTGTCCCCCGCTTGTAAGGACATATTCTTGCATTTGTTCGCCTTTTCTTTGGCTGAATCGAAGAAAATGCGTATTTTTGCAGCATCAATTCAATAGAACGAAGAAGTAAATATATCTATGGGACTTTACATCAACAAAGGGAACGCCTGGTTTCAGGCCATTCGACGTACTGAATATGTGGACAAGTCGGGGCTGATAGCCATAGTGAACAACACGCTTCTCACTGAGCTGCGCTTTACTTGTGTGACACGCTGCCGCCGCTTCGGCAAGTCGATGGCGGCAAAGATGTTGGCGGCCTACTACGACCATTCGTGCGATTCGCGCAGTCTCTTCTCCGATTTGCAGATTGCGGGCGACGCGTCGTTTGAGGAACATCTGAACAAATATCCCGTAATCTATATTGACATGACAGGGTTGTTCATGCTCCATAAGGAATATGACGACGTTGTGAAGCGCATTGACAAGGCTGTGCGCGATGACGTTGCCGCCGCCTATCCTCAGGTGCCACTGCTGGAGGATGACGACCTGATGGGGCTTTTGCTTCGCATCGTCTATGACACGAAGAAACCGTTCTTCCTCATCATCGACGAGTGGGATGCCTTGTTAAGGGAGTGCTCACTTAACAAGGACCTCGATGCAATAGCATTGAAGAAAAAGGATGACTTTGTGAACTGGTTGCGACGTTTGTTCAAGGACGCCAATGCCAGCGATGCCTTTGTTGGTGTCTATATGACGGGCATTCTGCCCATAAAGAAATATGACACCCAGTCGGCACTCAACAATTTTCAGGAATACTCCATGGTGAAGCCGGGCGGGATGGGCGGCTTCTTCGGCTTCACGAAAGACGAGGTGCGGATGCTGGCCGAGCGTCATAGAATGGACTTCGACGAACTGGAGAAATGGTACGACGGATACCAGATAGGACCACAACCCTCAATGTTCAATCCCAACTCCGTAATGACGGCCCTGCGCGAGGAGTGGTGCGAGAGCTACTGGGGGCGCACCGGAGCCACAGATGCTATTACCGGCTATATCAACATGAATTATGACGGATTGAAAGATGACATCATACAGATGTTAGCCGGAGGCCGCTGCAAGGTAGACCCAATAGGTTTCCAGAACGACCTGGCCGAGGTACACAACCGCGATGACGTGCTCACCGTGCTCATCCACCTTGGCTACCTGAGCTACGACCGCCGCGAAAGGGAATGTTTTGTGCCCAACCTCGAAGTGTCCGGCGAATTGAAGAATGCCGTCAGAGATTTGAAGTGGAAACACGTTGCCAACGCCCTGCAACAATCTGAACGATTGCTCCAAGCCACCATCGCTTGCGACGAGGCAGCAGTGGCCTGCGCCTTGGAGGCTGCACACAGCGATGACACCAGCATCCTCTCATATAACGACGAGAACTCGCTGGCCTGTGTCCTGTCCATCGCTTACTACTATGCCCGGAACGACTACCATATACACCGTGAGTATGCCAGCGGAAAGGGCTTTGCCGACTTAGTGATGATTCCACGAAAGAATGTCAGCAAGCCCGCCATCATCATTGAGTTGAAAAAGGACAAGGATGTAAAGACCGCCATAGACCAGATAAAGGAACGAAACTATCCGCAGAAAGTGGCTGAATACACTGGTGACATCCTCCTCGTCGGCATCAACTACGACACGGAGACCAAGCAACATTCCTGCAAGATAGAACGGTGGAAGAAATAGTAATCGAGTAGTTACTATGTTTGCAAAGCGTTAGCCACGAATAGCGCAAAAAAGAAGCGTGAAAAGGAAATTATTTGTATCTTTGTAGGTGCAAATATAATGTCTA
>CAJOEC010000115.1 GCA_905233425.1 uncultured Prevotella sp.
TTACCCAATATAAATAATGTGGCCCTGATGTCGAAAGTACAACAGGGCTTCATAGTTTCTCGATTCCTCGAAACCACGAAGCCCTGTATCGTTATTTTTATGTGCCATGAGCGGAGTAATGATGCTTGCTGCTTCATGCACCGATGACCTCGACCTCACAGCGGAGGCGACAGCCGAAGCTGGAAACGAGCAGGGACAAGTAGAGGTCGCTCTGAACCTTGGTGGAGAATATTCCATTATCTACGACTCGCCACTGACACGAGCAGATCAGAAAAAAAAGCTCTACGCAGTGAACATTTATTACAATCATGCCGAAGACACAACTCAGTATGGTGTACCCACATTCCATCCCTACGCATACGGACTGTTCGACGATATGAACAAGATGAAGCTGAAACTGTCCGACAAGTACACTTATATATTTGAGTGCTCCATTGTAGAAGAAGACATGGACAAAATAGCAACAGGTCCCACACAAGACTACACGAACTATTTCTTCTCATATCCTTTTGTTGAGATAAACAAGTTTATGGAACAGCGCAAGAGGGAAACAGCTGCCAATGGAAAAATCACCTACAGTTTCGACGATTCTGATGCTGCAAAAGCTATGATAGAATCGATAAATTCCACAGCAGAAAGGAATATTTTCCACTTCTCAAGCACAAATAACCTCAAGGCAATTGCAAATGGAAAGTCATATGTAACATGGACAAAAAGCGGCATAAACAAGAACTCGAAGACCATTGTTAAAGAACTATTGCCACAAAAGACGGAGATGATTGCAGAGGACACAATGTATTATGTGTCAAAGAACGCGCCTGCCATGGACCGTTGGTTTGGACGCGTGGAGACAGCCGCCAGCCCTAAAGTTACACTCGACATGAGACGCATTGCCCATGGCATAAACTTAGAAGTGACTCTGCCAAAAGACGGCACGCTCAACGTGGAAGCTACAGACAGCACAGGCAACAGCCTGTTTAATTTTGACATGGCATACAACCCCGACAAGAAAAACAACAAGGGAATCATGAAATCAGTATTCACCTTCTCCGATATCAACACGTTCTACAACTACCTCATCGGCTGGCCAAAAAATGACAAGGCAAAGGAACTCATGGCAAAGAATCCAAAGTGGGATGAGAAAAAGCTGAATGAAGAGTTGGAAAAGGCCTACAAAGCATGGCAGAATGACTCTATCAAAGCCATCGACAAGTTGTGCTGTCCGATTTATATCAAGTTCACGCACAAACGTTCAGACGGTTCCCAAAACACATACGAGATTGCCAACTGCCCCTCCAACAGAGGCAAAGTCGAGCTATGTGGCAAGGGATTCATTCCCAAGCGCAACCGCATGACAAACATCATAGTTGATGCTTCGGAGATTATGAAGGACGGTTCTGTTGGCATGTATGAAGAAGAATTCTATGCTCCTGAGCCAGGCGACACCTTGAGTATGAATTAATTATTTATGCCAAAGACGGCATCAAGATTTCCAGGCGGGATCCATGTCTTTCGGGATGGTTTCCGTCTGGAATAGTATTATCCCTATAGTAATGGGGAAAGTCTATTCCACGTTGACGGATAATTGTCCTTCCCCAGAACAAATTGTTCTTTTCACCTCGTTGGACGACATTCCTGCCGCCCCTCCTACTTAGCTTGGACATACATGGATATTTTCACAATCTTTGCCAATCTCTTTCATTAACAAATAATTGCAATTAGACATTAATTCTCATTAATTCTTGTGCGCCACAATTAATGTACAATTACATGGCAATTATATGTTTAAAACAAGCCTGCATTGCGCCAAAGATATGCTAAAAAGTTTGAATTAATTTGGATTTTCTTTCAGAATGCACTACCTTTGTACCCGAATTGCAACAAAATGTTTTCAAACAACACAAAAGAGTGACAAATAGTAAATCGTAAATCAGTAAATCGTAAATAACAATTATGTGTGGAATAGTAGGATACATAGGCAGTAAGGAGGCCTATCCCATTCTGATAAAGGGACTGAAGCGGCTGGAATACCGTGGCTACGACAGCGCCGGCGTGGCAATGATCGACAACAGTGGAAAACTGAACGTCTACAAGGCGAAAGGCAAAGTGGCCGACCTTGAAGCCTTCTGTGCAGAGAAGGACAAGTCGGGCAACATTGGCATCGCCCACACCCGATGGGCCACCCACGGCGAGCCAAGCAGCACCAACGCCCACCCCCACTACTCGGCGTCGGGGCGCCTGGCATTGATACACAACGGCATAATTGAGAACTACATCACGCTGAAGGAGAACCTCATAGCACGAGGCATACAGTTCCGCAGCGTCACCGACACCGAGGTGCTGGTGCAGCTCATTGAGCACATCATGGTGAGCAACGACCTCGACCTGCTCGAGGCCGTGCAGGTGGCACTCCACCAGGTCATCGGAGCCTACGCCATCGCCATTCTCGACCGCGAGCACCCCGATACTATCGTCTGTGCGCGCCAGAGTTCGCCGCTCGTCGTGGGTCTTGGCGACGACGGTTCTTTCTACCTCGCCAGCGACGCCAGCCCCATAGCCGAATACACCGACAAGGTGGTCTACCTGAACGACGGCGACATCGCCGTGCTGCAGACGGGACACGAACTGAGCGTGGTGAACATCGACAACGAGACGCAGCACCCGAAGGTGAAGCAGATTGACGTGACGCTGGGACAGCTGGAGAAAGGCGGCTACCCATACTTCATGCTCAAGGAGATATTCGAGCAGCCCAACTGTCTGCGCGACTGTATGCGCGGCCGCATCAACGTCGATGCCGACCGCATCACGCTCTCCGCCGTCATCGACTACCGTGAGAAACTGGCCGGCGCACGCCGCATAATAATCGTGGCCTGCGGCACGTCGTGGCACGCCGGACTCATCGGCAAGCAGCTCTTCGAGAGTCTCTGCCGCATCCCCGTCGAAGTGGAGTACGCCTCGGAGTTCCGCTACCGCGACCCCGTCATCTTCCCCGACGACGTGGTGATAGCCATATCGCAAAGCGGTGAGACAGCCGACACGCTGGCCGCCATCGAACAGGCACGCAAGGCCGGCGCATTCGTCTTCGGAGTGTGCAACGCCATCGGCGCGTCCATCCCTCGGCAGACGCAGACGGGCGTGTACATCCATGTGGGGCCGGAGATTGGCGTGGCATCTACGAAAGCGTTCACCGGACAGGTGACGGTGCTCTCGATGCTGGCCCTCTGCTTAGCCAACGAGCGGCGCACCATCGGCGGCGACGTTTACAAGGACATGGTGGCCGAGCTGACACGCATCCCCGAAAAGATGGAGCAGGCGCTGAAGGCCAACGTGATCATTGAGCAGCTGGCACCCATCTTCACCTACGCCAAGAACTGCCTCTATCTGGGTCGTGGCTACAACTACCCCGTGGCTCTTGAGGGGGCGCTGAAACTGAAGGAGATAAGCTACATACACGCCGAGGGCTACCCCGCAGCCGAGATGAAGCACGGCCCCATAGCACTTATAGACTCCGACATGCCCGTCTTCGTCATCGCCACCCGCGACCGACTGTACGAGAAGGTCATCTCGAACATCCAGGAGGTGCGCGCCCGTGGCGGACGTGTCACGGCACTTGTCACCGAGGGCGACGAGCAGATACGCAAGTTTGCCGACCATGTCATAGAGCTGCCCGACACCATGGAGTGCTTCCAGCCGCTCATCGCGTCGATACCGCTGCAGCTGCTGGCCTACCACATCGCTGTGTGCAAGGGAAAGGACGTCGACCGCCCGCGCAACCTGGCAAAGAGCGTCACAGTAGAGTGAGACGACCGCCGGTAATTGGTAAAAAATATGTCATTTCGTATAAATACCGTTAAAAGTATGCGCCTATTCAGTGAAAATGTGTAATTTTGCGGCTCAAAACTAATTTAATGGGAACAAAGTAACCAACACATAACATTTAAAAATCACTTGACAACTATGATTTGGAACCCAAACAAAGAGTGCATGAGCCGCGACGAAATGAGTGCGCTGCAAGGAAAAAGGCTTCACAAGATTGTGGAGTATGTCTATCACAACGTACCCTTCTACCGCAACAAGCTGCAGGAGCTGGACATACGTCCCGACGACATCCAGACCATCGAGGACATCCACAAGCTGCCCTTCACAACGAAGAAGGATCTGCGCGACAACTACCCCTTCGGCCTGCAGGCAGCACCACAAAGTGAAATCATACGCATACACGCATCATCGGGCACCACAGGCAACCCCACAATCGTAGGCTACACACGCAAGGACATCGGAGTGTGGAGCGAGTGCATGGCACGCTGCCTCACAGCCTACGGTGTCACACGCGAAGACAAGTTCTCGGTGTCATACGGCTACGGACTGTTCACCGGCGGACTTGGGGCACACTACGGTGTGGAGCATCTCGGAGCCACGGTGCTTCCCGCATCGACAGGAAACACCGAGAAGCACCTCAAGCTGATTCGCGACCTGGGAATCACAGGCATCGCCTGCACACCTTCATACGCCCTCTACCTTGCCGAGACCATGGACAAGATGGGCATAACGAAAGACCAGATAAAACTGCGCATAGGAGCATTCGGAGCCGAGCCGTGGACGGAACAGATGCGACAGGAGATAGAGGAGCGGCTGGGGCTGAAAGGCTACAACATCTACGGTCTGTCGGAGGTCATGGGCCCCAGCGTGAGCTATGAGTGCCAGATGCAGAACGGCAGCCACATCTGCGAAGACCACTTCTATCCCGAAATCATCAACCCCGTGACATTGGAGCCACTGCCCGCCGGACAGAAAGGCGAACTGGTGTTCACCACATTAACAAAGGAGGGAATGCCCGTCATACGCTACCGCACACGCGACCTCTGCTCGCTGCTGCCCGGTGTATGCGACTGCGGGCGCACAGCCACCCGCATGGGCCGCATTGAGGGCCGCTCAGACGACATGCTCATCATCCGAGGCATCAACGTGTTCCCGAGCCAGGTGGAGAGCGTCGTGCTGTCGATGCAGGAGTTCGCACCACGCTATATGCTCGTCGTCGACCGCGTCAACAACCTCGACACGCTGCAGGTGCAGGTCGAGCTGCGCCAGGAAATCCTCACAGCCACATTCGACACCCCCGCCGCCGTCGATGCCTTGGAGAAGAAGCTCGCCAGCAAGCTGAAGAGCGTGCTCAGCATAGCCGCGAAAGTGCAGATAAAAGCCCCGGGCACAATTGAGCGCAGTCAGGGGAAGAGCGCACACGTGATAGACAAGCGCAAACTCTGAACAAAGTTGTTTACTCACTAACGCTATAGGTGTGTACACTCGAACCTTGGGCTGATGGCAGGTAATTGATGCCCCACCAACACATTTGCAGGAGGACGAAGGAACCGATAAGCATCCAAAGGGCCAGCTGCTCGCGATGGCGAGGAATCTGGCGATAATGGATATAGACGAGGTAGGCGAGCCAAGTGATGGCAGCCCACGTCTCTTTGGGATCCCACGACCAGTAGTGCCCCCAAGCTTCTTTGGCCCAGAGTGCGCCGAAGAGCATACCGATGGTGAGGAAGGCAAGGCTTACATAGACGAGATCATCGGCCAGTCTCCACCAAGCGATGACGACAGCTACGCCAAGCAGGGTGTATGCGAAGATATAGACAAATACGTGGGGTGCGAACCAGGGACTCTGAAGGGCAGGAACCAGCGTTTTCGTGTTGTAGCTGCCAAAGAAGAAATAGGCAAAGATGGATGCGAAGACAGCGAGGCCGAAGTATGCCCAAAGCGCTTTGCTGGTTGCGTTCCTTAACCTGCGCCACAGCACCATCAGCACCATCAGCGCTGCTCCCGCCAGCATCATATAGAATCCGGCATAGACCAGTGGCAGCCACGGGTCGCTGACGAGTTCGAGTATCGAAATCTGACTCTGGGCTCCCATCTGCGTGTCGTAGCCGTACTGATAGATTTTCCAGCCGTCCACCTCGTAGGGCTTGTTCACATCCACCGTGGTCTCGATATTTTTGCGCGATTTCGTCAGAATCTGAATCTCAGAGGCAAAGCGCTTGGGTGCACCATTGTCATAGGTCTCCATGATGAACTTCTTCAGTTCGATGGCTATCGGCATCTCCTTGATGACGCCGCCCTGTGCCATCGCCCGCCACTCAGGCTCGCCTACGCCACAAATCATCTTTACCCGCTGCATGTCGGCATTGCCGAGGGTGGCAGTTGTGAGGGCGATAAAGAGGCCGAGGTGATTCAGCATAAAGGGAACATCGCGCTTCATCGACCCCTCACCTCTGAATATTCTGCGTAATCTGCGGTGGATGGTTAGTCCGAGGATGACTGTGATATACAGATATACGAGCACAAAGGGCCAGAACGAAAGCATGTTGTTCAGCCACGTGCCGTTTACTTGCTGTCGCGTCAGTCCCATGATGATGGTCAGCACCACAGCATACACCATAGCCGGGATGGCTGCCTGATATGTCGTCATCCATTGGAAGGCATATACTTTCTTGCGCAAGCACACCATCGCTGTTAACAACACAAAGAATCCTGCCAGCACAATGCCGTTGGCAGGCCAGGCAAACGCATCCCACACCACAGGGCCGACGCTCAGTTGCAGCGCCAGTCCTGCAAAGATAAGGCCTCCTCCAATGAGGAAGCCTTCCTTCATTGTCCAGGGTTTAGTCCACATACTATTTCGACCGCAAAAATAGTCATTTTCCCGCTCATTCCCGCAAGCGCATCAAAGAATGTGCCCCCGAAGCCCCGTTTTTATGTTTTTTTATACAATTCCTGCCGCCATGTCGCATAAATTCGATTTTCCTCTATGTTTGATGTCCGATTCACTATTTCCAGCGTAAACACTGCGGAAGTGGAGAAAATAAATCAAACATTCGGATGTTTGAAACACATGCCGATGGTGGCGGGGATAGAGAGAGGAGATTGATACGTCCAAAAAGATAATATAGAAATTATCCTCCGTTTCTTTTGTGAGTTCGCATTTTTTTTCGTAACTTTGCAAGAATTCTCAGCTTTTCTTTATATAAAGGCAATTTGGTGGATTGAAGAAAATCTGGGTTACGAATTGGCAACCGTACTCAACTCCACATTTTGCTATAAACTGCATCAAAGAACACCCGATGCTGAGCCAGCAACCATTTATGCCTCATCATCGGGTGCAAAGGTACATAATTTCTTCGAACTGAACAAATTTGGGATTAACTTTTTCTTTTGAGCTTGCTTAACACATTTGAACTGACTGCGGCATCTTTTGTGGCACCTGCCAAAAAGGTGCGTATTAGGCTACGTCCTATTACCCAATGACAGTGTGGTTTCAAGATTTTTTCTATCCTATAATATCCTATTCACATGAGTCACCGCCCTTACGACGTATCCTTTCATCACGCAAGACATCAATAGCCTTTCTCACCTGACGCCCATTTCTTCCAAGTGCCTTAGCCAGTGCTGCCCTGGATATAGAATGATTCTCTTGCCGCTCCAAAAGTATGGATTTTCCTTAAAACATGCAAATAATTCAATGATTTCTTTGGTAGTTCGGAAATTATTCGT
>CAJOEC010000116.1 GCA_905233425.1 uncultured Prevotella sp.
ACAAACGCCCGTCGTCCAGCACTTGTTGCAGGCGATGCAGCCGTGAATCTGCAGGTGTCCCACGTGAATCCACTCCGTCTCGATGCCCTGCTGCTGCAGCGTGCGCTCCACTTCGTGCAGCGCCGTCGCCGTATTGCCGTGAGCCTTCGGGCTGCCATTAAGAATAATCACTTTCATAGCTACACAGTTTATTATTACCATGGGAATGACTCTGGATCGTTGAGCGCGTTCGACCGTCTCTCCCCGTAGTGTCCAAGTTCCGACACCAATCTGGGGAATTTCAAAGCCATTGTTAAGTCTCATAATCTCTGTTTTGTTGGGTTTGTTTATAAACTATCCTAAATAACGCCACAAAGATGGTGCAAATCGAATGCAGAAAGCTCGCTTTTTGCTGAGATGCAGCCCATCTTCGCAACTTTTTGTTGCAAATATAGCGGTTTTTCTCGGATTTTGTGTAAATTTGCCCTCAGATTTAAATGATTTTATGAACATTGAACCGATTCTGCATAAAAAAACGTTTCAGGAACTGACTACGGATGAACTGTACGAACTCCTTAGAGTACGTAGCGAGGTGTTCGTAGTTGAGCAGAACTGCGTCTATCACGACATGGACGGCGATGACCAGAAGTCCATTCATTTGTGGTTGACCATAGCAGATAAGATCGTTGCTTTGGCTCGTGTATGCCCTGCCGGTACTCACATGAAGGAGATTTCGATAGGCAGGGTCATCACCACAGAACGAGGCAAAGGATTATCTGGATTATAAGAAACGAGTTGGAAGATATTTCACGATATGAAAAAGATTCTATTCCTTCACGGTTTCTATGCCAGTGGTCAGTGCGTACCAGCCTTGGCGTTGCGCGAGTCTTTCGAGGGTCGTGCAGAAGTGATCACACCCGACTTGCCAATGCACCCGAAAGAGGCTCTCAGTTTTATTCGTGGGCTGATTGACCGTGAAGAGCCAGACCTCTTGATTGGCAATAGTTGCGGTTCTTTCTATGCTCAGATGGTGGCTCCCGTCGTGGGTATTCCTGCTTTGCTTGGCAATCCTCACTTCAAGATGACGGAGTTCCTGAAACAGCGTATCGGTGAACATCAGTACAAGTCACCTCGAAAGGACGAGAGACAGAACTTTGTCATTGATGAAACCTTGATTGAAGAGTTTGCCGAAATGGAGGCCATTCAATTCAATAACTGCAATCCTGACTTCAAAGACCGTATATGGGGTTTGTTTGGAGAACAAGACACATTGGCACACTTTGAGCCTACCTTCTTGGAGCACTACAACCGCTCGTTCCATTTCCCCGGCAATCATACCCCGACGGCTGATGAAGTCCGTACTTGGTATGTGCCTCTGGCTGAAAAGTTGCTAAACACTAATTTGATAAGAAAATGAAAGACATGAATCTCCTACATATCGTCCTTATCTACCTCGCCATCATCAACGTGGCCACCTTGGAGGATTTCGTCTGGTGGTCAGGCATGAACATTAGCGACTGCCGTAAGGGAATAGCACTGTCTTGGTAAGAGCCGTTCTCTCTGGTACAAAGAACCGGGCTTCGTGGGACAAAGGGCAGGCCAGCCTGGTACAAAAGCCCGGGCAAGCCATACCCGCCTCAGCTGTCAAACGTGTCTTTGACAGCTGTCAAAAGATACTTTGTCAGCTGTCAGACATATCTTTGTCAGCTGTCAGACATATCTTTGTCAGCTGTCAAAAGATGGCGTAAAGATTTTTCTTGGATGCTAAATCTCTGTGTAGATATACGTGCGGCCAATCTTCGAGCGCATGAGCCTGGGGCGCGGCTCCTCGCACCAGCGGTCGAGCACCTGGCGGGCGGCATAGTCCGATAGGTGGCTGAACATCTTGAACGTGCTCACCGTGGTGTAGCCGCCTTGTCCGTCGATAGACTGCCGCAGGGCGTTGAGCAGGTGCTCCTCGTCGTCGGCCAGGGGCAGCGACGAGGGGAACGGCGTGTGGCGGTAGCCGTTGGTCATCCCGTCCACCTCGTCCACATACTCTTTCGAAGGCTCGAAGCCGATGCCCTTCAGATAGACATCGTCGTTGCGCACGCGGTCGGCGGTGGTCTTTTCGCTCTTCAGGCCGAGGCGCGGCGAGAACGTGCCGATGGGCGTCTCCAAGCGGTCGCCCCAGGCCAGCCATATCTTCGACATCTGGCGGAACGCGCTGAACGCCCGCGTCATCTCGCCAGGGCGCATGGCGAAGTGGCGGGCACAGTAGTCGTCGATGTCCTCCATCGTGCGGTGGTGGAATGTGCGCGGCTTCACGCACACATAGTTGTTACCCTTTTTGTCCTTCAGAGGCGTGGGGTGCACCTCAAACTGCATACCGTCTTCCTTGCGTGCCATAGTGCAGAATTCATAAAGTTTCGTAATATCGGCTGCAAAAGTAATGAAAATTCGGCAAACATTCGTATATTTGCAGCAAAAAGTTAGTAACAATTAATAAGCCGAGGAAATGGGATTTTTACATTGTGAGGTTGCAGATTAATTGCATAATATGAAGAGAAGATATGAGATTCTGGCTGTTTTCATAATATTCGGTGCATTCTCATCGTTTGCGCAACGGGAAGGTACTATCCGAAAAGAAGAGACCGCAAAAAATGACAGTCTTGCAGCTTGGTACGAAAAGACGTTGCGGCTGGGCGGCATCACGGTGACAGGACGGGCGGCAGACAAGAAGGTCACGGTGGAGAAGACCAGCATCAATCCGTCGGCCTCTGTGAGTTCCGCTACAGGATCGGTGCTTGAAGTGCTGCGTAGTTCGTCGGCTGTCACAGTAGATGGCAGCGGACAGGTGTCGATACGCGGTAACGGAAATGTGCTGATACTGGTGGACGGCGTGCCTACGACGCTCGACGGACTGGGTAGCATTCCGGCGGCTAACGTGCAGAGCATCGACATCGTGACCAGCCCGGATGCGAAGTACGACGCGGAGGGTACAGGAGGCATCATCAGCATCACATCGAAGCGGCAGACGCAGGAGGCTTTCACGGCGATGGCTTCAGTGAACTACGGATTCAACAACTTTGTGAATGGTAATCTTGCCATGAGCTATAACGTTGGTAAATGGGGCGTTCGTCTAAACTATAACGGGAGGCATGAGAAAGACCGGATAGAGAGCGAACTGCACCGACGGATTCTACAATCGGGGAATGGTATTGACCAGCTTATAGAGGCTACAAGAAGAAACAACCTCCACAATATTGGCTTAAATGTGAATTACAAGTTGACGAAGCAAGATGTTGTAACGCTTGATGTAAAGGCGGGGTTCCCAAGGATGAACAACTACCAGACTTTCCACAACCACTACGTCACCTCTGGCGTGGCGAGCGACAAATTACGACAGACAGACATCACCTTTAATCGTGAAATGCTGGAGGGGTCGCTTAACTATAAGCACGTCTTTGAGCCAGGCAAGCAGGAGGTCAGTACCTCAGCATCATTTTCAGCTATCAACGGGCATCGGCCTTCCTATTATTACGAGGCTAATAAGATGGTGCAACGCTCGAAGTCAAGCGGTCGTCCACGTATAGCAACATGGCAACTCGACTACTTGGCTATGTTAGGTAAAGGGAAACTGGAGACTGGAGTGAAAATGACTTATCGGCAGAATAACATCGACCATAAGATGTACGAGTATGATGACGCGGTTAAAGACTGGACGCTTTCCATACTTCTTAGCAACGACCTTCGCCATCGTGAGTATATCCCTGCTGCTTACATCATGTATTCGTCTAAATTGAATGATAATCTTTCATGCAAAGCAGGACTGCGATTTGAGTACAGCCGCACCACTTTAAAGAACGACAAAGACCATTTGGACGAGGCCGCCAATTGTTATTTCGTGGCTCCCAATCTGGTGCTGAACTACCGCATCAGCGACCCGTGGCAACTTTCCCTCGGACTGTCGCGCCGTATCTCGCGCCCCACCTATCCACAGCTGAACCCTTACATCAATCTCATTGACAATGACACCTACGAGACGGGCAACATCCATCTGAAACCGGAGAAAGCCAACAAGGTCGATTTCAGCTACTCCTACGCGGGACAATCCTTGAAAGTGAACGGTAATGCCTACTTCAATTACACGCAAGACTATATCAACCAGATAGTCTACATCGACATTTCCCCCTCGGGGGATGAAGGGGGGCCTCTCGTAATGACCTACATCAACGGCGACCAGTACCTGAACAGTGGTGTGGAGCATAACATCCGCTGGAGTGCCCTGCGGTGGCTCGGCGTGGATGCGGGCTGCAACGTTTTCTATACAAAGTCGCGCGGCGTTGGAGGGGATTTACAATCCCCGACTCAGGGTGTGACGTTCCGTAACGAGGGCTGGACCAACAACAATAGTGCTACGCTGAACATCATGCCACTGAAAGGGATGACCATTCAGGCACAGTACTTCGTCACCACACCGCAGTACTTCCCGCAGTTCACGACCAAGACCATCCATTACTGCAACCTTGGCATCCGCCAGCAGCTGCCCAAGAAGGGACTCACTTTCTCGGCTCTTCTTACTGATGTGTTCAACACCCGCCGATGGGACATCTCGTCAGACAATCCTGTCTATTCCCTCGTCAACAATAGCAAAAATCGCAGCCGCATCTTCTGGCTCGGAATCAGTTGGAACTTTCACTCCTACAAGCCCATCGGTGGCGCGAAGAAACAGGAGGAAAACAGGAGCGTCATCAGATTAGGAGAGTAAGCCTATGCCTCATTAGCATAATGAATATTACGTAAACTTCACCCCCGATTTTTCCCGTTTCACCTACATTCTTCTTTTATTTCGTGCGTAAGGGTTGTAATTTTGCAGCACTAATTCGAAATGACAATGAAGAATGTAGTTTTTATAATGGTTGCCGACCGCACCTATCTGCAGATGAGTTACACCTACGACTACAGCTACAGCCGTAACGACCGCCGCGCCTTCATCTACGACAGTGACGCCTATCAGACGCTGTCTGAGAGCATGGAGGCTAACCGCTACGACATCGACGCCGTGCTGCAATTCATGGACGACATGCACTATGTGTTGAACGGTGCCGACTCGGTGGCCAACCGCCTGAGCCAGTTCAGCGAGTATCGCAACTACAACCAGACCATCAACCTCAGTTTCCGCCGCGTGCGCGACAACTACAACTTCAGCGTAGGTCTCGACCTGCTGCCCCAGCGCACCACGCTCAACTATAAGTACATGGGCCAGGAATATCCGGAGGTGACGCGTAAGGTTTTTAACATCGCCCCGCGAGTGAACCTGCGCTGGAACTTCGACAAGCATACCAACCTGCACTTCCGCTACAACGGTCGCACGCGCCAGCCCAGCATGACCAACCTGCTCGACATCACCGATGACTCGAACCCGCTGGTCATCACCAAGGGCAACCCGGGTCTGAAACCCTCGTTCTCGCACAACATCATGGCCGACTTCAACAGCTTCAACGCCGAGCGCCAGCAGGGCATCTACTCGTGGCTGTGGTTCAGCGCCACTCGCAACAGCATCGACAACCGTACCACCTACGACAACCAGACGGGCGTGCGCACCACTATGCCGATGAACATCAACGGCAACTGGAACGGCGGTGGCGGCGTGGGATTCAACACGGGTCTGGGCGCGAAGAAGCTCTTCAACATCGGCATCGACCTCGGCACTGACTACCAGCGCCACGTGGGCTTCTACAACAGCGACGATGCGGCAAGCGACACGAAGACCGTGACACGCAGCATCAACTTCGACGGCGGCCTCGACTTCTCCTATCGCACCGACCAACTCAGCATCGCCCTGAACAGCCGACTGATGTACGCCAACGCCAAGAACGACCTAAACGCGATGGCCAACCGCAACACCTACGACTTCTCCTACGGTGCCGAACTGGAGTGGACCGCTCCCTGGGGCACCACCCTGACCACCGACATCGGCATGAGCAGTCGCCGAGGCTACGCCCAGAGCGAGATGAACACCAACGAACTGCTGTGGAACGCCCAGCTCTCGCACTCGTTCCTCCGCGCCCTCACCGTGATGCTCGAGGTGAACGACATCCTGGGGCAGCAGACCAACATCACCCGCACCATCGATGCCCTGCAGCGCACAGACGCACGCCACAACGCCATCTACCAGTACGGCATGCTCCGCGTCATCTACAAGTTCAACATCCTCGGCGGCAAGAACGCCCTGAAGGAAGAGAAGCGCCGCGACGAATGGGACGGCGACTGGGACGGCGACTTCGGAGAATGGGGGATGTAGCGCGGCCACGGATGGCACTGATTTTCTTTCCGACCACGGATGGCACGGATTCAACGGATTAGGACGCTGGAAGCGTCCTCTCTCAATAGCCGTGGGTACATCGTCAGATGCACCCACGGTTTTCGATGCGCATAAAAAAAAGGACCCTGGAGGGGTCCCCCAACCGTTGCGGAAACATGGGGGCACCCCTCCAGGGTGCATTTACATTGTCCGTCGCCGTTTCCGCAGGTCGTACCGACCTACGGCTACTGAGAGGCGACGCCTTCAGCGTCATTTCCCCGCCGCTCTCCCCTCCCTTCAAGGGGCGATTTTGTCCTTAAGCGGACAAAATCTTCAAGCTGGGGGTGGGGTCTGTATCCTACTCCGCAGGAATCAGCTCATACGTCTTATCCACGTCCACCTCGTCCGTGGGCTTCACGGGCACGCCCTTCAGCGCGAGGCAGAGGGTGCCGGCCTTCGCGGCCTTCTTGTCGGTGGAGATGATGCGCGTGGGGTCGTCCTTGTCGATGGCCAGCAGGGCCTTGCCGTCCTCGATGAGGCGTTCCCACGTCCACTCGTGGGCGGTGGCGTAGGTGTGGTTGCCGATTTCCTCGCTCTTCACCTGCACGCGCTTGTTCGTGCGCTGGCGGTCCTTCACCAGTCCGAGGTAGTACTCCTGCTGCGCGATGAGGTTCGAGGTGACGGCGGTGAAGCGGTCGGGGTCCTGGTCGACGACGTGGTACGAGTTCAGGCACAGAATCATCCACTTATACGCCTTGTCCGTGGCCGTGCGGGCGTCCTTCAGCGAGACGGTGGTGTTCTGCTGCTGGCCCTGCGTGTTCTCGCGGAGCACGATGAGGCGGTGCACCTCATTGTTGGCGGCCACCATGTCGGCGATAATCTGAGTGATGCCCAGCGTCCCGGCGGCTGCCACCTGGTCGGGGTCGGCCTGGTAGTCCTCGTACCACTGCTGAATGGCCGTCGTCTCAGCCTCGTAGGCCGACTTCGGGTTGGGCTTATAGACGTTCCAGGGCTGCCTGCTGCATGGCGGGCAGCGAGGCCACCTTCGACATGGCGTTGGCGATGCCCGTGGCCTCGTCGATTTTCGTGTCACGGATCGAGTCATGCTCGGCTATCTGCTCCGTGTACTCCGACGAGCGCGACACGATGTAGGCCGAGTTCTCCGTGGCCACGGCAGCCTTGTGGTCGGCAATGGCCGTTGCGAGCTTGCCCGGCGCGGGGTTGTCCACGTCGAACTCCGCATCCATCTGCTCGTCCTGCGTCTGGTTCAGCTGCAGATGCAGGTCGTTGGGGAAGTGTGTGAGGTCAAGAAATGGGACTAAAAGAATTCCATCTTCCATAATCGTATTGTTTTTGATTGAATATTCTGTTTGTTATCACTTTGCGAATCGCAGTATCGAGGTCGATTCTCCTTGCCGCAGAGTTGCGAGACGTAGTATCGAGGTCGATTCTCCCCGTCGCGGGTTTGCTGGGCGTAGTATCGAGGTCGTTTCTCCTTGCCGCAGGTTTGCGGGGCGTAGTATCGAGGTCGATTCTCCTTGCCGCAGTTTTGGAGCGTAGTATCGAGGTCGATTCTCCTTGCCGCAGGTTTGGAGCGTAGTATCGAGGGCGATTCTTCGCTTTTTCCGTCAGGCGGAGGGCGACCTCCTTGTTCACTCGATTGCTGGTTCATACTCATGTTGCCTATCTCTTGTTACTCATTACTCCGTTTCTGATTCCTTGGAAAAGAGGCGCGTAGCACTCTTGATAAACAACAATCCACCTACAGGGGACCAACCCGACGCGACATTGCCGAATACCGCCAATGCCCACGCCTCCTGTAGAGTGTGAGCTGGCAGCCTTCGTTAGTCGCAATTGTTTGTTTGGTCTGTTTGTAGGTGGTGCGAAAAACTGTTGGCTAAGTTCCAATAAATCAAATTTCTGATTGCAAATTTAGATAAAATTTCCGAATTACAAGCCAGTCGAGATAAAAATGTGAACAAATTGCCCCGAAAAGTTAGAAATCAAGGCTCACATACGCTCAA
>CAJOEC010000117.1 GCA_905233425.1 uncultured Prevotella sp.
GGCTGTGCAACCATGCCTACCCAGGGCGCTGCCCTGGGCTGACAGCTCATTGCCCTTTCAGGGCGTAGCCTGCGGAACTTGAGAAACTTGAATTAATAACAGTTTAAGAAAATGGTAATAAAAGTTTTATTGACAATAATTTTCCTGGTCGTGATGATTGGCGTGGGACTCTACTCGCGCAAGCAGGCCAGAAGTGTTGACGGTTTCGTGCTCGGCGGTCGCGCCGTGGGTCCCTGGCTCACCGCTTTCGCTTTCGGCACCAGTTATTTCTCGGCAGTGGTCTTCGTGGGCTACGCCGGACAGTTCGGTTGGAAATACGGCCTGTCGTCGGCCTGGATAGGCATCGGCAACGCCGTCATCGGCTCGCTACTCGCATGGATCATCCTTGGTAGGCGCACGAAGCTGATGACACAGCACATTGAGAGCCGCACCATGCCCGACTTCTTCGGAACCCGTTTCCAGAGCCAGGGTCTGCGCGTGGCAGCCTCGATCATCGCCTTCGTGTTCCTCATTCCCTATACCGCCGGTGTCTATAGCGGCATTTCAAGGCTCTTCGAGATGGGCTTCGACATCCCCTACGAGTACTGCGTGGTCATCATGTCCATCCTTACCGCCGTATATGTCATCCTCGGCGGCTACAAGGCCACGGCCATGAACGACTTCATACAGGGCATCATCATGCTTTTCGGCATCGTGGCCGTCATCCTCGCCGTGCTCTCGGCACAGGGCGGACTGACTGAGGCCGTAAGCAAGCTCTCAACGCTTCCTGCCGACGGAGCCACCGAGCCGGGCAGCGGAATGTTCGCCACATGGTTCGGCCCCGACCCGTGGGGACTGCTCGGCGTCATCATCCTGACCTCATTAGGCACAATGGGACTGCCGCAGATGGTGGGTAAGTTCTACAGCATCACCGACGAATCAGCCATCAAGCGCGGCACAGTCATAAGCACCATCTTCGCATTCATCGTGGCCGGCGGATGCTATTTCCTCGGAGGCTTCGGCCGTCTCTACGACCCCGTCATCAACGAGGCAACAGGCAAGATAGCCTACGACAGCATCGTGCCAGCCATGCTTATCACCCTTCCCGACGTGCTCATAGCCCTTGTGGTGCTGCTCGTGCTGTCGGCATCGATGTCTACGCTGGCCTCGCTGGTGCTCACCTCTTCGTCAACAATGACACTCGACCTTATCTACCGCGACAAGAAATCTCTGCCCGGCGAGGTGGAGGAAGGAACCATCGACGACTTGGTGGCCGAGCGTGTTGAGCGCCGCAAGGTTGTCGTCATGCGCGTGCTCATAATGTTCTTCATCGCCATTTCGCTGCTCATAGCCCTCAACCCGCCGACGTTCATTGCTCAGCTCATGGGCATCTCGTGGGGTGCACTGGCAGGAGCCTTCCTCGCTCCGTTCATGCTGGGCCTCTACTGGCGCGGCGTGACCACGGCCTCGGTCTGGGGATGCTTCATCTGGGGTGTCGGCCTTACGGTCATCAACATGCTCTTGGGCAACCCCATCAACCCCATCAACTGCGGTGCCATAGCCATGGTAGGCGGTTTCCCGGTGGTGTGGCTCGTAAGCCTGCTGTCGCCGAAACTGCCAGGAAAGGTTGTAAGCCAGATATTCGAGTGCTACAAATAAGTCATACAAGCATAAGGTCGGACATGACCATATCGCTCACAAACAGGCCGTCGCGTGAAAGTCGCAGACGGCCTGTTTCTTTGTCATAGACGAGCAAGCCACCGTCGATGTAACGCTCAGCCTGACGGAGGCAGTAGCGCCGGCGGGCATCGTCAAGGCGGTCAAGCGACAGTCCATCGATAGTGCGCAATGCCGTCATCAACAGGTCGTTATAGAGAGTGTCGCCTTCAAGCATTTCGCAATCGGTCTCCATCCGTCCCTGCTCCACGCCTTCGATGTAACGCATGATGTCGGCGACGTTCCAACTTCGGCAGCGTCCGTCGAAAGAGTGGGCGGCAGCTCCTAAGCCAATGTAGGGCGTGTGGTTCCAGTATGAGCTGTTGTGGCGGGAGCGGCGGCCAGGGCGGGCGAAGTTGCTTATCTCGTAGTGCTCGTAGCCTACGGCTGTCAGACGGTCGACGAGCGAGTAGTACATACTGCGGCTCAGTTCCTCGTCGGTCTGTTGAATGAGTCCCTGCTCCAGCATACGATGGAGCGGAGTGCCCTCCTCGTAGGTCAGAGCGTAGGCCGACAGGTGTTCCACGTCGAGGGCCAGGGCTTTGTCGATGTCACGCTGCCAGTCGTCGAGAGTCTCACCGGGGAAGCCGTACATCAGGTCGATGCTGATGTTGTCGATGCCGGCTTGGCGCAGACGGTCGACAGCCTCAGCCACCTGGTGGGACGTGTGCCGACGGCCGATGAAGCGGAGCCGCTCGTCGCTGAACGTCTGTGCTCCCATCGACACACGGTTCACAGGAAGACGGCGCAGAAGGACGGCGAAGTCGGGTGTCACGTCGTCGGGGTTGCACTCCATGGTCACCTCAACAGGGGGCACGGCGCCGTCTACTAAAGTCGCAAACAGCTGTTCCAGTTGGTTGGGGGCGAGCGTGGAGGGCGTTCCGCCGCCCAAATAGACAGTCGCAGGTTGCCCAATAGGACAGATAGGACTTTTAGAGCCTATATGATTGCGCAGTTCATACTCCCGGCATACGGCATCGACATAGCGCTGGCGCAACTCCAGGCTGGTAGTGGAGAAGAAGCCGCAATACGCGCAACGGCTCTTGCAGAAAGGAATATGGACGTAGATGCCAGCCACAGCGTCTTTATTACTATAACGTCCCTTGCCAGACGAACATCCCGTCGAACATCTTGCGGAGCGGACAGTCATCGGGTGGTGTGCGGAACAGTCCGAATACCGAACTGCCGCTGCCGCTCATGGCGGCATATACGGCTCCGAGTTGGTATAGCTGCTCCTTTATTGCGCCAATCTCAGGATGCAGGGCAAAGACACTCGCCTCGAAGTCGTTGACGAGTTCTGTGCGCCAGCTTTCGATGGGCTGGGCCACCACGTCACGGCAGTTCTTCGCAGGGCGGCAGGGCTTTATCAGGGCAAAGGCTTCCTTCGTGGGAACAGGAATGTCGGGACGAACCACGACAATAGCCAATCCGCTGACATCAAGCTCAATAGGATGCAGACGTTCACCTATTCCTTCAGCGTATGACGGACGGTTGAGGATGAAGAAAGGACAGTCGGCTCCGAGCCGTGCAGCACGGTCGATGAGCTGCTGCTCCGACAGTCCCAGTCCGCACATCGTGTTCAGCAGCGAGAGCATGGCCGCGCCGTCGCTCGACCCTCCGCCCATCCCCGCCTGAGTGGGTATGGCCTTGTGGAGATGGGCATGTAGACGGGGCAGATAGGGGAACTCCTCCTTCAGCAGACGGTATGCCCTGACCACGAGATTCTTCTGCTCGTCACCCTCAATGGTCATGTTAGTCACCTTCAGGTCGCAGTCTACATCTGAGGGGAAACGGTCGTCCATGAGGTTCACCTCCAAAGTGTCGTGAAGTCCGTGGATGGGCATGAACACCGTCTCAAGATTGTGGTAGCCGTCGGGGCGGCGTTCCACCACGTTCAGGCCGAGGTTTATCTTCGCAATGGGAAAAGTAATCATGATTCTATGGGTAATCTGGAAATGTTAAGAAAGAAACTGACACCACTGTGCCAACGGGCATTTGTCGCAGTGGGGCTTGCGTGCCATGCACACGTAACGGCCATGAAGCAGCAGCCAGTGGTGCGCTCGCGGGATGTCCTCCTTTGGTATGTTTTTCACCAGTTCCTGCTCCACCTTCGCCGGGGTGTTGGCCTTCTCCGGCACCAGCCCCAAGCGGTGGCTGACACGGAACACATGGGTGTCGACGGCCATTGCCGCCTGTCCGAAGGCCACGGCCTGAATGACGTTTGCCGTCTTACGACCCACGCCGGGCAGCTTCAGCAGCTCGTCCATGTCCTGTGGCACCTCACCGCCATGATGCTCCACAAGATAGCGGGCCATGTCAACCAAGTGACGGGCCTTGCTGTTGGGGTAGCTCACGCTCTTGATGTATTCAAGCACGTCCTCCGGCTCCACGCTGGCCATCGTCCTGGCGTCGGGCAGGTGGCGGAACAGCTCGGGCGTGACCATGTTCACGCGTTTGTCGGTGCACTGGGCACTGAGCATCACGGCCACAAGCAGCTGGAATACGCTGCCATACTGCAGTTCGGTGTCGACCGTGGGCATCGACTGCCTGAAATAGTCCAGCACGTGCTGGTATCGTTCTTTTCGAATCATTGACGCTGCAAATTTAGGCATTTTCCACCATTCAGCCAAAAGTTTTGCGGAAAACCTTTGGCTGTATCGCAAATTGTTCGTATTTTTGCACCGTAAGAACAAAAACGTGACGAATGGGCAATAGGAGAATAGGCTATTATGGAAACTAAACGATACTTTGACGATGCCGTGGCACTGTTGCGCGAACTTATAGCCACGCCACGAGTGAGCCGCGACGAGGGCCGCGCAGCCGACATTCTCTTCAACAGGATGGTCGAATGGGGGGTCAAACCGTGGCGGACGAAAAACAACGTGTTCGCCTTCAACACCGCCCCCGACCCGGCGAAACCCATGCTGCTGCTCAACGCCCACATCGACACGGTGAAAGCCGTGGCCACTTGGACGCGTGACCCACACTCGCCCGACACCGAGGACGGCTGTCTCTACGGACTGGGGAGCAACGACTGCGGTGGCGGACTGGTGTCGCTACTGCAAATTTACCGTATGGTGGAAGTCGACCACGTGGCCACGAGCCGCTACAATCTCTTTTTTGTGGCATCGGCCGAGGAAGAGGTGTCGGGCAAGGACGGCTTCTCCTACATCCTCCCCTTACTGCCCAATTTCAACGCCGCCATCGTGGGCGAGCCGACATCGATGCAGCCCGCTGTGGCCGAGAAAGGTCTTATGGTCGTCGACGGATATGCCCACGGCGTGAGCGGTCATGCCGCACGCGAGGAAGGGGTGAACGCCATCTACAAGGCCCTCGACGACCTTGTGTGGCTGCGCGACTACCGCTTCAATCGTGTCAGCCCGCTGCTTGGCCCAACGAAGATGACCGTCACGCAAGTGGAGAGCGGCACACAGCACAACGTCGTCCCCGACCAGCTCCATTTCGTCATCGACATAAGGCCAAACGAGCTATACCGCAACGAGGACATACTGGAGTTCCTGCAAAAGAACATGCGCCACTGCGAGCTGAAAGCCCGTTCCTTCCGTCTGCGCTCGTCAAGCATTGCCCTCAACCACCCTATAGTGGAGACCTGCGTAAGCCTCGGCATGAAGCCCTTCGGCTCCCCTACCCTCTCCGACCAGGCCCTCATGCCCTTCCCCTCGCTGAAACTGGGTCCCGGCGACTCGTCGCGCTCCCACTCCGCCGACGAGTACATCCGCCTCGACGAAATCGAGCACGCCATCGCGACGTACCTGAAAGTCATCGGCTGACTGTTCTGTCATTAGCAGACCAAACGCATTACATTTTTTTGGAAACGAATTTGAATAATTATCATAATTTGGTCTGAAGTCATTTGTTCTTCAGCAGCCATTCTTCTAAATCCTTTCTTGTCAGTCCAAGGGAGTGCAGGTTGCTTCTGACTGCCATCTCAGTGACAGGGTCGACGTGTGTCTGCAAAATGATGGGACGCAGCAAGCCTTCCTTCATCCATTTCTCATGGCCGCCACGCCCCTTTGTGCCTTGCTCTATCCTGGTGCATCCCATGTCGAACAGGAATCGCCTGAAGTCCTCCAATGGGATATTGGACAGTTTTACTCTGTTCATACGGTCACAGGTATGCTGTACTTGGTAAAGCTCTGCAGGGCAAACACATTGTCGAGCTTGCCCTTTCTCACCATATCCTTATAGGTAGGCTCCACAAGCCTTCCGTTCTTGTATTTGTGCCAGCCATGTGCCAGCAAGTCGGCCTCAAGCGTGCCATGCTCCACGGTAAAGTCAAAGTAGTCCTTAAGCACAAACTCCAGCGATTTCTTGGCTGCCTCCTCCCCATGATCATAGCCTGTAAGGTCAAGCTCAGGGCAATAAGCCACCCACACATCCTTGTCGGGGTGGTTGGTGTCAAGAAACACAAATGCCGACAGCTGTACCTCAATGCCGTCAGGATTAATTTTGATAGTGTTCATGATGTGAATATTAGTTATACTCTACAATCCTGGCTGCAAAGTTAGTTCTTTTCTTCGAAACCGCCAAAACAATTGGTCGCTTTTTATTTGGAAACCAAAGAAAAGCATTATATTTCTTTTCAGAGTGAGAAATAATTCGTAACTTTGCCGCCGAAAACATGTTGAACCCTTAAAACAGGACTATTATAGAGCAATGAATCAGGAAGTGTCAAACACCATTAGAGACTACTTCAAGACACAGCCCGTGGAAAAGGCTTGGGTCTTTGGTTCCTTTTCCCGTGGAGAAGAACGGGCTGACAGCGATGTGGATATTATGATTAAGCTTACTCCCGGCACGCGGATGGGGCTACAGTTCTTTGCCATGAACATCGAACTGGAACAGTTGCTTCACCGCCCGGTTGACCTGGTCATAGAAGGAGATTTGCTGCCATTTGCAGAAAAGACAGCTAACCGTGATAAAGTTTTAGTATATGCGAGAGCCTGAACGAGACCTTTCCCGACTGGAAGATATTCTGTCGGCCATAAATAGTGTTGAGGAGTACACCTGTGGTCTAAGTGAGCAGCAGTTGAAAGAAGACAGATTGCGGCTTCATGCCACCATTTATAATGTCCAGATTGTCGGTGAAGCAATATACAAGCTCACCAAAGAGTTTAAGCAAGGACACCCGGATACGCCCTGGCGTTTGATAGAGAAGATGCGGCATATCTTGGTCCATGACTATTTCAGAATCAATTTCGAGATACTATGGATGGTCATAAAAGACGATCTGCCGCTGCTGAAAGAGCAAGTATCCAGATATGTGAAAGAGCAAGAACAAGCCACATAAACGACTATGAAGAAACAAACCTTTTACTCGTTATGATTCAAGTTTCTCAAGTTCCGCAAGCTATGCCCTGAAAGGGCAATGAGCTGTCAGCCCAGGGCAGCGCCCTGGGTAGGCATGGTTGCACAGCCTCGCCCTGTAGGGGCAAAAGAATGAATAGGAGGCG
>CAJOEC010000118.1 GCA_905233425.1 uncultured Prevotella sp.
ACTGATTTCACTCTGCGCGTACATTATCGTACTAAGCAGCAGAGCGAGGAAACTCAGTAATCGTCTCTTTGAGACGCTTGCCAGAATGAATCTTTTCGTCCTTTCCATTTGCATTTTGTTTTTAGTTAATACTCTTGTTGCGATTTATGCCGCAAAAGTATCAACTATTTCCTCACAGGCATTAAAAATATCGTTCACTCCGTGCAAAATATGTTGCAATGTAACATTTTTGCGATGGAATGAACGATTATTCTTATTTTTTAAGTTTCACTTCACCATGATCTTTTTGCCGTGATGTATGTAAAGTCCTTTGGGTAGCGTCGGTGAATAGCTGACGCGACGACCTGAGAGATCGTAGATGCAGTCGGTAACAGGTGTAGATGAATCATGATGAAGATTTACGATGCATGTGAAATCTTGCACTGATGCCAAAGGAACAAGCATCCACTGGCGATGTGTGGGCGTAGTGTTGCCGTCTGCATATTGCCAGATGCCAACGGTGGTGCCAACGTTCGACGATGCATTTGTCAGGTCAAGGCCGTGACTGCGCCCTCGACTGGCTAGAATCTTGAAATAGGGATAGTCCACTTCGTCAATGTAGAAATTCTGCTCGCTGGCTTCGTTTTTTACGGCGGTGAGCGATGAGCTGTTCGAAGCGCGGTGGGCGGTGAGCCTGAGTCCGAGCCCATTCTCGAAACTATATGTGCCGCTGCCAGCATCCTTCAGACGCCAGCGCTGAGCCTCGCTGTAGTCAATTTCTTCCAATGTCACCTTGCTGCCCTTGGCCGATACAGCACAGGCGGTTTCCTGACGAGGGATAATGAGGTATTCGCAGCCGTCGGCGAGCAAGTCGTTGCTGTCTGTTATTTGCGAATGCAGGGGGATAACCAGCGTAGTAATGCTCTGTGCTGGCATAGAGAGCGTGACGATTGTACTGTCAACCTTCACACTGGCCAGGGCATTTGCCAGGTTTCCCGTTTCCGATGTGCGATAGGCTTTGATAGTGGTGCGGTCAGGCATGTCGTTGAAGAGCGAGAGGTCGATGATGTGTGCACCTGCCGATCCTTCGTTTAGGGCTACCAGCACTAGCGTGTCGCGGGCTGCATTAACAGCGGCCAACGTCTGCGGGCAGAGTGATGTGACGATGTCGTAGCCACGCTGGATGAACCGCGAGCACTGCTGCCGCACGTAGTAGTTCTTCACCTTCGAGTAGGTCTGGTCGGCAAAGCTACCGCGAATGGTGCACCACTGGTCGTTGGCCTCCTCCATATACTGCCAGTCAATCCACGCCTCGGGCTGGATGTAGCGCATGTCGTCGATGAGACGCTGCGCCATGGCCAGGTTGCCGCTGATACCGCTGCCGCCCGACCCAGTCTCACTCATCCACAGGTTTTTGCCAGTCTCGTGGGCCAGCTGGGCGAAGCGTGCACGGTCAGCGTTGCTGCCCGAATAGGTGTGGGTGTTCCACTGCCCAATGAACTTGTCGGCACCTGCTGAGATGAAGCGCTTGAACCCGTCAACAGCCAGCCCTACGTTGGTCTCGTCAGCAGCCGAGATGACTGTGTTCAATCCCGAATCCTTTAAGATGGGAGCCAGCACGCGCACGAACTTGATTTGTGACTCGTAGTCGAAGTGGCAGCCTTCCTGCGGACCATTGGCGTACCAGAAGTTGGTCACTGACTCGTTGAACGGCTCCAGCGTTTTAAACTCGATGCCGTATTCGTCCTTGTAATGCTTGCAGACATCGACGAGATAGTGAGCAAACTCCTCGTAGTATTCTGGCTTTAGGTTGTCCTTACCACCGTCGCTGTTGCCGCTGACGCAGCCGCTGTAGGTCATATAGTAGGGGCACGAGTTGCTGAACGCCTCGAATACGGCGTCGGGACGTTTTTCCTTAATCTTGAGCATGATCTTTCGCTGTGCCGCGTCGCGATCCCAATGGTACTCGTCGCCGCTGAAGTCTTTGAAACCCTCCATCTCGGCACGCAATCCCTTGCCGCGTTCCATGTGGTGCGGGTCACAGTGGCGGTTCTGCGGGTCGTCACCGCCACCTATGTTGTAGCGGAAGTGGCTGTAGTTCAAGCCTGTGGGACTGACGAGCCAGGTAATGATTTCGTCAATCTTCGCGTCCGGCCACTTGCCGCACTGTCCTGCCCACCAGCAGAGCGATACACCCCAACCGTCGAAGTGCTGACGTACCACCTGTGGGCTGACGATGTATCGAGCGGTATCGGTAGGCGGCGACTGACGGACGTTTTCGCTAAAGTACCACTGGTGCTTCATGTCGCTGCCGCTCTTGTCGGTAAATACCTTTTGGTGGGCATCGTTGCTGTCGGTGCCCAGATATTTGTTGTTGACTTTGCAGCGCAGCTTTACGTATTGTCCTATACCTGTCTCGATGGCCCATTTGGCCTCGTCGCCCGCTGGCGAGGTGATGAACTTCGAGTTCCATTGTCCGGACAGCGAAAGATATTGTTCGCCTGCCTGGATGTTGTAGAATCCCTGTCCTGCGGGGATGAATGTCACCTTCTGCGGACTGCTCTTTGTAGGAGCTTCGATCCAGCCGCCATCGTCGATGCCCTTTTCCAAATGGTTGCCGCTGCTGTGCATCAGATAGAGTGCCGTGGGCTCTGTGAAATTAGTTTGTGCCCAAGTCAGTGAAGCGGACAACAACAAGACGATTGAAATTAAGTAATTCTTCATAAGGTTAATTGCTTTGTATCGGTATTGAATTATTTTCTAACGTCGCCCGGCACTATGCCGTATTCTTCCTTGAAACATTTAGTGAAATAGGAGGGGGCAGTAAAGCCTACGGCATACGCGACCTCGCTGACGCTCTTATCGGTAGTGAGCAGCAACTGGTAGGCACGGTTCAGACGGGCGGTACGCAGCAATTCGACGGGCGACGAGCCTGTAACGGCTTTCACCTTGCGATAGAGCTGCACACGACTAAGCGCCATGTCGGCAGCCAGGTCATCGACTGAAAGGTCGCTGTCGGCCAAGCGGGCCTCGACGGCCTCGCGGAAGCGGGCAACAAAAGCCCCCCCTACGGCCCCCGAGGGGGCTTCAATAGTTTTTTCGTCAGACTGTTTGTTCGTGTCGGTTTCTGGAGAAGAGCCAAGGGCAGTTTCTGTGTTTAGGACTATAGACCCCCCCTCGGGGGCCGTAGAGGGGGCTTCCCCCATATTCCACAGCGTACTCACCACACGCTCCCGTTGCATACTGATTCTCCGTAAAAGATAGAGGTAGAACAGCACGAACACTACAACCAAGAGGATGATAATGCCGAGGGCAAGCCAGTTGATGACGTGCTGGGTGTCAAGTTCGTGCAGGTAGTTGTCGGCTTTGTCATGTAACTGATCCAGACGGTCAGCCTGTCGCATCAGTTCTTCACTTTGCATCAGTAACACCTTGGCATTGTCGCGGGTGACGAGGGCCGACATCATCAGCGTCTCCTTGTCGTAGGGCTTGCCCTCAAGGATACGGACGGCCAAATCGATAATCTGGTCACCGTGTGTGGGATAGATGTACGAAGCGTCGAGCAAAGAGTCGCGCACCAGTTGGATGCCGCCGTTCTCTCCCGGCAAGCCATCGATACCACAATATAGTACCTCTCCTCCAAGTGCTTTCCTTGCTCCCATCGCCGTGCGGTCGTTGGCAGCAAACACTAAGTCTGCGCGTACATCTTTATTATTTAAAAGCCATTGTTTCGTCGTCTCGTATGCTGTAGGTTCCGTCCAGTCGCCCTGCAGCGAGCCCACGACCTTGATGCCTGGTATACCCTTCAAGGCGTCCATGAAACCGTTGTGACGCTCAATGGCGGGCGACGAGCCTTCTAATCCTTTTATCTCTAACACCGTTCCCCGACCATGTAGCCGAGAAACAATGTATTCGCCCATCACGCGCCCCATCTCGTAGTTGTCGGCACTGATAAAAGCGGTATATTTCTGTGAACTGGTCTTGCGCTCGAAAACAATCACGGGGATGCCCTTGTCGTATGCCCGGTCGATGGCAGGCGAGATGGTCTGCACCTGATTTGGTGCCACGATTAACAAGTCGATGCCATTATTCACGAGGCTGTCAATCTGCTGCACCTGCCGCTCGTCGCTATCGTAGGCCGCAGCAAACTTCAGTTCCACATTATCATGGAAATAAGCACCCATACGCAATTCAGCATTCTGTTTGTCACGCCAGATGTCATCCGAACACTGTGATATTCCGATACGATACTTCACCTTGCCCCCAGAGCAAGATACAAGTAACGTAGCCAATACAAATAAATAGAAGAATCTTTGTCGCATATTTGTTCGGTTTAAGTGTTACTATTTATCCAACTATATCTCGTAGCACGTGCATTACCATGTGAAGCAATCAGTGGCGTTTTGCAAAGACCTTCGATGAGGTTACGCACTTGCTTTTGTGTCAAAATGCCGTCGAATGCTGCCACAAAATCACTCATGGATGCATCGCCGTTACGCCGAATCACATGATAAACTATTTGGATATGATTGATTTCATATTGCCCGACTACAGATTTCACATGCGGTTTATAAAGCAGATAGCGGGTGGAAAGGACATATCCAAAATACACATCTTCTGCAATCAACCCCATTTCTATTAATTTCGGGCAACTCTCCTTATAAACAGCCTCTGCATTACCTTTCCAGATATAGTGAAGCGTCAGCCAGTCGAAAGTATTCATCTGACTTTCGAGTTCGGGGGTATGGCAAATATCCTGGGCAAAGAGGTAAAAGGCATCGTCAGGAATCTCACCGTAGAAGCGCAAGTCCACCTGATAATCATCAGAATAGGAGTAGTCAGGAAGCGGTTTGCCCTCCTTGATGCAGTTGGTAAACATGATGTCAACACCCTGTCCGCTTCGCTCTATCAATCCCGTCTTTTCTATCACTTCGGCCATCAGTCGGCTACGGGGCGAACTGTTGACGGTGAGGATATTGCCGATGTTTACGCCGTATGGGAATCCGCCAGGGTTAGAGATTTCCACCATATCAGGATAAAGATGGATGAAGATGTCAGACCCCATCTGTAGGCTACGGTGAATCATAGCGTTAATAATGGCCTCACGAATAGTCTCTTTGTTGAATGCCGGACAATCGAGGATGCGAGGTAGATCATTGATGTGTAGTAGCGGATTGCAAGCAGGTTGGTTGATGTATTCCCATATCTTCTCGATAGCGACGAACAACGGCAGACGGTATTCCTGACGGGCGCTGTAGCGTACTTGGCTTTGACTGGTTCTGTATTCTATCACAACATTTGCCTGTGGCAGATAACGATTGATGGCTTCAGACTTTCCCAACAACAAAAGAGTCGCATATTTCATATTGCCATCATCATCAATCAGCAACAGGTCTTTCAGTAATTGTGGCAGAGGAATGGTATTTGCATCAGTCCGTTTCTGCTTGTCAGCAATGAGTTTGCGCATGTTTTCTACAGCTTCAGCATCAAGGTCTTCAATAGTAAGCCCCTTGCAGACACGGGATGAGAAATCTGGGTCTTGCTCGGAAATGATGGAGAAGTATTCAGCATCGTCCATTTCACGCAGACTTTCGCCCACTCGCATCAAGGGAACACCCTCGAAACGAAGTGCCTTACCAACAGGACGAGAAGGCACATTGATGACAAGGACACGACGTTGCTTCTCGTCATACAGTTCTTCGGTACGAACGCGTATATGGAGACGCTTATAAATCTCGTCTTCAAGATTGCCTGTCTCGTTCTCGGCAAAATCACTACCAGCAACCTCATGGGGATAGGCATCAGCCATTCCAAGAACCAAACGACCACCTTTCTCATTAGCCAAGGCGACAACATATCCTAATACACAATGCCTACGGTCTTTGGGGTCGGTCTTCTGGCCTCCTGCGAACGGGTAGTTATGCTCTGCCTTCTTGAACTCTACGTGGTCTTCACGCTCACGGAGTTTCTGCAATTCTTCTATTGTACTCATCGTATTCTCTAATTTTGGGTGCAAGGGTGGTGCAAACCGAATGCAAAGAATATGTTCTTTGCTGAAGTGTAGCCCACCTTCGCGCAGTTTCACGGTGCAAAGATACAACTATTTTTTGAATTGGGCAAGATTCTTGGAATTATTTCTCAAATTAATGCACATTTTAAACGTAACCATCTGATTATTAGGGGGCTGATTTTATGATTTAATTCCCAAACAAATATACTCTAAAAATCCCTATTATTATTCTCCCAACATCCAAAGACATCTGATCCTGAATTCGATAGCTACATTAGTTCTGTTATCTCCTGAGCCTATACTTTGGTGCATGCATAGTCTTGGCCATCTGATGACATCTGAGGGCGAAAAACAGTTCGTCCTCATTGTCTTTCTTCTTGGGCAGTTCGTTATTACCGCCACCTCCGCCACAAGATTCAGAAATAGTGGTAGCCCCGTCAAAGTACCCGAAGAACAGACAGGCAGTCGTTGCAGCCACCTTATCCACATCTTCGACCACATCTTCGGCAATGTCAAGTCCGATTTTCTTCAGGTAGTCCACGCCCGACTCTGCCGCTATCTCATGGTGCCGAAGCGCCACAGGTCGTGCACAAAGCGGCGATACATCCGCTCGGCGTAGCCTGTGTCGGCATATTTCATCTCCTCTGGAAACGTGTAGTTCTGGAGCCACGGCAGCAGTTCCAGGTCCATGGCAATGCCCTGATTACGATATTGCGGGGCATGCACGTGCAGGTCGTTCATTGCCGGAATGAGCAGACGGTTGCCGAAGTCCGTCACATCAGCGCCCTCACAGTCCAGGGCTGCCAAGTCCGTTGCCACACCTATTACTCGTCCGTTGGCATCCACGGCGACATAGCCGTTCTCCATCACCTCAAACCGCCTTGGCTCCTTCGTATAGAGGATATGAGCCTTATATACCTTCTTCTTCATTAGCCATTCTTTTTTAGATAAACACATCAGTAGCCTGTCGATGCCGCAAAGATAAATAAAAAAGCCCAAACCGCCAAAGGAATGGGCCCAAATCTATTCCCTATTTTGGAGAATTTTTGCGAAACACCTAACCTCCTAACCCAGCAAGGCTGAAACCGCGATGTGCAGGGCGTTTCAGAGGGGTTAGGTGTT
>CAJOEC010000119.1 GCA_905233425.1 uncultured Prevotella sp.
CTGACGCGTGAGGGCATTTCTTATATCCTGGCTACCTATGCGAATTTGGCAAGGAAAGTATCCCCTGATTTGATACCAGAGAGGATAAGCTGTCATTCGCTTCGGCACAGCAGGGCAATGCATCTTTTGCAGGCTGGTGTAAATCTCATTTATATACGTGATCTTCTTGGCCATGTGTCGATACAGACAACAGATATTTATGCAAGGGCTGACTCTAAAGCCAAGCGTGAGGCACTGGAAAAAGCATATGCAGACCTCCTTCCTAACCGTGACTCTGATAGGGAATGGGAGAAGAGCAAAGACCTGCGAGACTGGCTCAGAGACCTCGGGCACTGACTATTATTATGTGAAGTGGAAGTGAGAAGTAATATCACAAACATCTGATTATCAGGTATGCTTCTCACTTTACTTTGCATAACGATAAACTTGTCATAAAAAAACAACTCAACCCTCCACCTGTATTTATAAAGGAGGGCTATCTGCTCCGCCGTGACATCGAAGTTGTTTGTGTAGAACACGAATGTCCTGTTGCCCTCCTTGTCATAGAACACCACCCTGCGCAGTTCCTTCGGGTATTGCTTATTGGTCTTGTTTCCCTTGAACCTGATGATTTGGTCTGCCATCACGCCCGTTTCCGGGTTGTTGTAGTCTTTGTCCCTGACAACCTCGAAGACCATCTTGTGCTTTTCCCTGACCACGAAATATGCCTCCTTTGTCTCTATCAGAAACAACATTTTTGTGACCATATAGGCACGGTCGAATATGTAGAAGCTGTCCTTTTCGTAGGGTATCAGCCCCATTACGTTGTAGTCGTGCAGCGAAGCGTCGGTTATGACGGAGAAAGCAGGAACGTCGGCCTTCACGTCGTACAGTTCATGCAGTTTCACGCCGCCTTTGCCGTGATGTAGCTTGGTCCACCAGTACACGGAAAGGCAGAGCGATATGGTTGACGAGTCAAAGGCATAGACCTTGTTGGATATGAAGAAGTCCTTGATGCCGTCACGTTTCTTGCGGGCTGTCTCCACCATGCGGTCGGCAAACTCCTGGAAGATACGCACCTCGCGCACCTCATTGGCCTTGCTCAGGTTGCTTCGCGTCACACTCTTGCCGAAGCCGAGGTGATGGAATGCGAACTTGAACGGGGTAAGCGTCACGATGAGGTCACGCAATCCCTCACGGTTGGACAACTGACCGAACAACAGAACCAGCAAATGGTTCCAACATAAAAAAGATTTTACATACTTGTTGCCATCGTACTTCTTGACAAGCCATTTGAAATGGTCGATGGGGAGAAAATCGCACAACTGTGAGAAAACATACCTACCTTGGTTCATGGGTCACTTTGCTATCAAATTGTAAGTTTGGTGCAAAGGTACTCATTTCAAAAGTAGGGAGCGATTGAAGCAACAGAAATGGTAGTAACTAAAGGGCTTGTGAGAAATTGTTAATGGATTTTCGTGGACAGTAGTGAAACGCATTTAAGGACCATCATCACACTTAGTTTCAGTGTATCTTTTTTGTATATGGTGTCATTGAGCAGGATGATGTGCAGCCGAAGAGTTAGTAAAACAAGGCTCCACCCATATATAGTGGAGCTTTGATGTTAACTTATTGTTTGTCTTATATAATTTTTACAACTTTTCGCAGAGGAAGCTCTCAATCTTGTCAAAAGGAATAACTTTGTCCTTGCCACCGTCGTAGAGGTCGCAGTGGGTGGCACCTGGGATGGTGATGAGCTGCTTGCTCTTAGCATTTGTCAAGCGGTCTATCATCAGCACGGACTGCTGGTATGACCATGCCTTGTCGCCGTGAATGAGCAGGCAGGGCTGCTTCACCTCGTCGGCGTATGCATAGATGCCGTTGGTCCAGTGGCTCAGAAACGTGGTGGGGTTCCAGCCCTGGCCACTGTTAACGGAGCGGGCATGATAGCCACGAGGAGTGCGGTAGTAGGCATAGTAGTCTTTCATGAACTCCGGCGAGTTCTCGTCGAGGTCAGGCACGGTGATGAGTTTCTCTACCTTCTCTCCACGAGCCATGCGGGTGCGCAGCTCGTCGAGGGCTTTACGGCCTGCAAGACGCTCGTCACCGTTAGCAAAGGTGTCGAATACGCCCATCGTGGCACTTACCACGGCTTTTACACGCGAGTCCATAGCGGCCAAAGGGAAGGTATAGCAGCCCCATCCGCATACGCCCAGCACTCCGATGCGGTCTGCATCCACCTCATCGAGGGTAACAAGATAATCGATGGCTGAGGCAAAGTCGTCGAGGTTGATGTCTGCACAAGAGATATTTCTCATGTTGCCGCCTGACTCCCCCGTAAACGATGGGTCGAAACATATGGTGATGAAACCGCGCTCGGCCAGCGTCTGGGCATACAGACCGCCCGACTGCTCCTTCACGGCTCCGTAGGGGCTGGACACAGCCAATGCGGGCAGCTTGCCCATTCCCGACGTTCCGTCGCCTACCCGCCTTTCAGCATTCTTCGGGCTGTAGAGGTCGGCGGCAAGCGTGATGCCGAAGCGGTTCATAAACGTCACTTTCCTGTGATTCACTTTCTCACTCTTTGGGAACGTCTTGTCCCACTGTTGCGTCAAATTAAGTTTTTCCATATTCTGTCTGTTTTTTATAATTTGTCATATACCAGTGAACTCTTCCAGCGGGCGGTCTCAATGTCATCGGGATTGATGATGGTGCTCTTGCCCGTGTCGAGGGTGGCTATCTGTGCCATGTCGTCGGCTGTCAACTCGAAATTGAACACATCAAGGTTCTCCTGCATACGCTCCTTGCGCACGCTCTTGGGGATAACCGAGATGCCGCGCTGCAACAGCCAGCGGAGCATCACCTGACCTACGCTCTTGCCGTGCTTCTCGGCTATGGCAGTCAGCACGGGATTGGTAAACACTACGTTCTTGCCCTCGGCGAATGGTGCCCATGCCTCCTGCTGTATGCCCTCTTTCTTCAGGAACAGCTCGGCCTCCTGCTGCTGCCACCACACGTTGGTCTCTATCTGGTGCAGATGGGGCTTCACCTCATTATGTAGGAACAGGTCTTGCACACGCTCTGATGTGAAGCTCGTCAGACCGATGGCACGCACGCGCCCCTCCTTATACAGCCGTTCCATAGCCCGCCATGCACCGTAATAGTCGCCGTAGGGTTTGTGGATAAGGTAGAGGTCAAGATAGTCCAGTCCAAGTTTCTTCATACTCCTGTCGAAAGCCCGCAGCGTGGCCTCGTCGCCATGATCCTGCACCCACAGCTTCGTGGTGACAAACAGTTCCTCACGTGGTATGCCGCTCTCGCGGATAGCAGCGCCTACTGCTTCCTCGTTCATATACGTGGCAGCGGTGTCGATGTGGCGGTAACCTACCTCGATGGCATCCAGCACTGCCTGCTGACAGACCTTCTGGTCGTCAATCTGGAATACGCCGTAGCCCAGCATCGGCATCCGTACTCTGTTGTTCAATGTTGTGTACATCATTTCATTTTACGTTTAAAAGTTTCTGGGTGCAAAGGTACGAGGAATTTCTGACATGATTGTTACACTGATCACGTCAAAACTTTCACTTTTTTCGGTATTCGCTTGCTGGGGTACGAAAAATGATGTAACTTTGTACCCATGATGCTACAAGAAACCTTGCAAAACGACTTTATCTTCACGGAAGACTTCCGTGAATGCAGTAAGTACGATGATACGGAATACTGCTGACATGTGCTAATATTGGCTGGCTCGGCCCACTTCGCTGTGGGTGATGAAAGTTATAATGTAATAACGGGCAATGCCGTCATCAAGTCTGCCGCAAAGCCTGTAAGGGACTTCATCTGTTCCGAGGATTTCCGTTGTGAGGCACTGCTTATCTCATGGCGTTTTCTGAAAGCCAACCTGCCCGAGAGCGACTATAATATTGTAGGTACGATGGCAATGCTTCAAAATCCAGTGCTGCCCATGCACCAAACCGACATGGAGCGATGCCACAAAAACTTCGAGGACATCCGCTGCCGTCTGGAACAACCATACCACACTTTCCATGCTCAGGTGCTGCGCCGTGCCGTCGAGACGATGATCTTCGATTTCTATGACATCCATGCCCGCCAGACGGAGCAGAAGATAGAAGGTGTGAGCCAGCCCACCCGCATCCTTCAGCGCTTCGTTGGCCTGCTTGAAGAAGGATTGTATAAACGCGAGCGAAGCGTAGATTACTACGCCTCGCGCCTTTGTATCACACCGAAATATCTGTCAGAATGCTGCATCATGGTCAGTGGCCATACAGCATCACACTGGATAGAGCGTTACACTACCGAAGAGATAGTGTGTCAGCTACAAGATCGTCGCAAGTCATTCATCGACATCGCATATGACCTGAATTTCTCATCCCCTTCCTATCTCAGCCGCTACGTCAGCCGTACCCTCGGTTGTTCGCCAAGCGAATATAGAAGGAAACTAAAATAAGTTGGTTAGATAGCCTTTGCCAAGCAATTCAATGTTCAGTAGATGGCTGATAAAAGTGCCTACATAGCTACCAATGATGCCGATGACAAGGTTCATGCAACATCCTTTGCTCTCACCGCTCATAATGCGGTTGGCGATATAGCCTACCAAGATACCTGTCAGAATAGGCCAAGCCGTAAAATCTGCTACACCCAGCGCATTACTTCGCATATCTGCTCACGTTCTTTAGGCGCATAACAGTGAGTAGGGCAGTCCTTGCAAGCAGTCTTGTTTTCACCATACTTACAATGATCCAAACGGTGACAAGCAAAGTCAGCCAGATGCTGATATTCATCCGGCATTGTGTTATGATGAAGATGATGGCGGCAATAAAGTCCTATCATCTTGCAGACAGTCTGTTTCTCTCGCTCAATTCTGTTCATTCCATTCGTCCCCATTTCATTTCTTCTCCCTGTTTATCATACTGCTTGCGCTTACCAACGGGAGGCTCTGTCAGGGTGATGCGAACCACCGCCGTTCGTTCAAGGCTGCGGGTAATGGCATCGTCGAATGCATCCATGTGGTGAGGAAGGAAACGCTGGCAGATGGTTCTCAATGCCGTAATCTTCTCTTCGCGATCTGTCACAATCTCTGCCTTACCTACGGCTGTAGCCGACTTGTATTGTAGCGTAAAGTTTCCATCTTTAGGGTCGACTGTAGGTGCACATTTGGTAACTGCCGATAGGAAAACCGTCGGATTATGTGCTATGCAGTCCAGCTTGTCACCCTCCAAGGCACAGTGGAAATAGAACGTTCTTTCGTCTGTGCGAGCCAGCGACAAGGGCAATCCGTATGGACTCCCATCGGGTCTGGTCATGCTAACTGTAACGTATGGAGCCTTATCCAATACCTCCAATGCGAAGGCGGCATCCATCTCTCTACTTGCTTTTTTCATATTTCTTTCATTCTCTTTTCAAACTTGAACAGCCCGTTCTCTTGGTCAAACTGCTCAGGTATGTGTGGGTCTGGATGATACTCGTTGAAAAACTCGACGGCATGGAATCCTAAGCGGTTGATGTAGAAGTGGATGTTGCGACGGTCAAAATACGGCGTATAGGTTTCCCATACCTCTATTTCAGGATGCAGTGCCTCGATGGCTTTCCAGATGGCCTGTCCGACACCCCTGCTCTGAATGCTTACCTTCACATAAAGAAACGACAATTGACCTCTGGTCTTCTTCTGTCGCGACTCGGCAGAACTCAAGCAAGCTTGGTTCTGCTCTCGCTGCTCCATCAGTTCACCATGATGGATGGCGGCATCGATAGCAATGATGGCACCACCCATACGCTGACCATCTTCATCAATAGCTTCGTAGGCTTCTGCACCTTCTGTCTTCAACGACTGATAAAAGTCCTTGTCGGGTAGCACTTGCCACTGATTGTCTTCTTTGTAATACAAATTGAAGCCATGCTGGAATGCTTCCTGCATTTCTTCCTTCATAGCAACGGTCTGCTCTGTCCTGAGTTTTATTAATTGTATCTTCATATTTCTTACGAATCCAGCCAGCGTTTGACGGTGGCAACTTTGTCCTTGCTGACGATGATTTCGACGTCGGGGAAGGCGGCGACGTGGATGCGCATCTTGCCGAGGAAATAGGTGGAGATCTTACTGACAGCAGCGGCGCTGACGATGAACTGGCGGTTCACACGCATGAAGCGCTGCGGGTCGAGTTGGCTCTCGGCTTCTTCGAGGGTCATGTTCAGGGCGTGGGTCTTGCCGTCGAGGGTGCATAGGCGGACTACGCCATCGCGGATGGTGATGTGATTCACGTCGCTTACTGGCACTATCAAGTATTCGTCGGCACGATGGGGAATCAAAAAGCGTTCACGATAGCGGATGGTCTTACTATTCATCGAGGCTAATATCTGCGCTATAGCATCTGTAGTTGACGGAGAATTCAATTCTTTTATTTTAGAATTCTTCAATTTTCCAATCGCAGCCTGCAGTTCCTCGCTGTCGATGGGTTTCAGCAGATAGTCGAGACTATTGAATTGAAAGGCCTGCACAGCGTATTGGTCGTATGCGGTGGTGAAGATGACGGGAATGGCTGTCGGCACTGTCTTCAGCGACTCAAAGCTCAGTCCGTCGCCCAGTTGGATGTCGCTCAATATTAGGTCAACATCAGCATGGGATGCATCGCCGAAGAAATCCTTCACTTCAGCATTGCTGGCACACACGCCAACAATCCCATGTTCACCCTCCAGCATTCGCTTCAGGCGGTCGGCACTACTCTGTTCGTCTTCTATAATCAGTATCCTCATAAATCCGTAAAATCCGTAAAATCCGTGTTCGTTAAATAATCAGCGGTATCGTCACGCAATAGTCATCCGCTGTCTCGCATATCTCTACCTTCTTGTCCGTCAGCAGACGATAACGCTCAGCGATGTTATGCTGGCCC
>CAJOEC010000120.1 GCA_905233425.1 uncultured Prevotella sp.
ACAAAGTAAAACGTTGTTTTTCAAAATCCTTTTATTTAAAGCCTATTCAGACGGTTTTTGGCTGATTTAAAAATCGTGTTTTATGTTTCTATGCAAAATATAGCAGTTTGCGGAATAAGAACGGGTTACGATTTGGCAACCTAACTCCTTCACCAATCCTCCCCAATTTGCTTTTAGCCCCAAATTGAACTTCCTCGTTCTTCCCCGTATTGCCTTTATTTTAGGCTGAATTCTTGCTCTGGCAAGCGTTTCTGAGAAACGATTAGCGTTAATCTTCCAAAATCGCTTCGCTTTTACAAGCTTTTTTCGTAACTTTGCAGCAAAATTGCAAGCTATGACTACAGAGACACCAAAACGCATACCCTACGGAATGCAGAACTGGGAGGACGTGCGCCTCGACAATTGCTACTATGTTGACAAGACCCGCTTCATCGCCGAAATAGAAGCCAGTAACAAGTATTTCTTCTTCATCCGCCCGCGCCGCTTCGGCAAGTCGCTGCTGATGAACATGCTGCGCCAGTACTACGACCTGCGCAAGGCCGACCTCTTCGAGCGGCTATTCGGCGACCTGTGGATAGGCAGCCACCCCACGCCCACGCACAATAAGTACTTGGTGCTCCACCTCAACTTCTCGCTGATAGGCGGTGGCATAGAGGGATACGAGGAAGACTTGAACAGCCATGTCGATACACAAGTCAATGACTTCTGTCACCGCTATGCCGACCTGCTGCCGCCGGAGACGCTGGAACTACTGAAGAAGAAGAAGACAGCCCGTGCGATGATAGACCACATCAACACCATGGCACGCACAACTGGCCAGCAGATATACCTCTTCATCGACGAGTACGACCACTTCACCAACGCCATCCTGGCCGATCCCAGCACAGAGACGGCCTACAAGCTGCAGACCCACGGCACAGGAGCTTTCCGCGAGTTCTTCAACGCTTTGAAGGGTGGCAGCGACTCAGCCATCAAGCGCCTGTTCATCACCGGCGTCTCACCCGTGACGATGGACGACCTGACCAGTGGCTTCAACATAGGCACGAACTACACCATGCATCCAAAGTTCAACGCTATGGTAGGCTTTACCGAGCAGGAGGTGCGTGAGATGATAGACTACTACAGGCAGTTCCACAACTTCCCGCATACTACCGACGAGCTGATAGAGGTGATGAAACCGTGGTACGACAACTACAGGTTCAGCCCCACCCCCAACCCCTCCCGCGAGGGGGAGGGGAGTATATACAATAGCAGTGGTAAACTTCTGTTGCAACCCTCAATAGACAATGTAACTACTCCCCTCCCCCCTGCGGGAGGGGTCGGGGGTGAGGCTGTTACCCTGTACAACAGCGATATGGTGCTCTACTTCATGTACAACTATATCGACTACAAGGGCAGAGTTCCCGAGAAGATGCTCGACGCGAACATCCGCACAGACTATAACAAGCTGCGGATGCTCATCCGCAAGGACCGGGGCTTCGAACATAATGCCAGCATCATCCAGCACATCGTGGAGACGGGCACCATCACCGCCGACCTGAAAGACCACTTCCCCTCGGAGAGCATCACCGACCCCGATAACTTCGTGTCGCTGCTCTACTATTTCGGCATGCTCTCCATTGCGGGCCAGCGGCGGGACATGGTGGAGTTCCGTATCCCCAATCTGGTGGTTAGAGAGCAGATATACGGCTATTTAGAGCGAGCATACCGCGAGGTAGACCTCTCCATCGAGGAGTGGCAGCGCCGTGAACTTATGGCAAATATGGCTTGGGACGGCGAATGGCGGCCCTTCTTCGAGTTCATCGCCGAGACGCTGCGCCGCTTCTCCTCGCAGCGCGACAAGCAGAAGGGCGAGGCTTACGTCCATGGCTTCACGCTGGCGCAGACCTGCCTCACCAACATCTACCTGCCCAGCAGCGAACTTGACGCAGGGCCTGTGCGGGCTGGCTCAAAGGCTACGGGTAGGCGAGCTTCGCTCGGGAATGGGCCTGCCCCTACAGAAGTGGCGGGCGGCTATGCCGACATCTACCTGCAGCCGCGCCTCGGTGTCTATCCCGACATCCTCCACAGCTACGTCCTGGAGCTGAAGTACCTGTCGGGCCATGCCACCGATGCCGACGTGGCCCGCGCCCGTGAGCAGGCCATCGCCCAGCTCACCCGCTATGCCGAGGCCGTGGCCGTCGAGAAGACCTACAAGCCCACCACGCTCCACCGCCTCGTCCTGCTCTGGCGCGGCATGGAACTGGCCGTGGCCGAGGAAATATAGTCAAACCAAAACAACCGACGATTATGGCACAGAAGAGAAAATACCCCGTGGGTATCCAGAGCTTTGAGAGCATCCGCATGGACGGATACATATATGTCGATAAGACCCCGCTCATCTACAAAATGATTACCGAGGGCAAGCCCTATTTCCTCAGCCGCCCGCGCCGATTCGGCAAGTCGCTGCTGGTGGACACGCTGGGCGCTGTCTTCGAGGGCCGCCGCGAGCTGTTCGAGGCCTTCACCACCGAGCAGGGTATTGAGCAGCCGCAGCTGTTCATCGCAACGACTGACTGGAAGTGGGAGAAGTACCCTGTGCTGCGCTTCGACTTCAGCAAAAGCAACCTTACCAGCCTGGAGCGCCTCGACGAGTTCATCGACTATACACTGACGGGCTACGAGCAAGAGTATGGCGTGCCACCTTCGACAGCCAGCACCAGTCTGCGCATGACGAAGATTATCCATGCCGCCGAGCGGAAGATGGGCAAGAAAGTAGTGGTACTTGTCGATGAGTATGACAACATGATGCTCCACAACCTGGGCGACGCCGAGATGCAGGCGATCATCCGCGACCGCTTCCAGGACCTCTTCATGCCGCTGAAGGGCGAGGACAGCCACCTGCAGTTCATCTTCATCACCGGCATCTCAAAGTTCTCGCAGATGGGCATCTTCAGCAGGATCAACCAGCTGAACAACATCTCGATGGTAGCGGCCTTCGAGGCCATCTGCGGCATCACCGAAGAGGAGCTGACCACCGTCTTGCAGCCCGACATAGCGTTGATGGCTGAAGAGCAAGAGTTGGACTACGACTCGATGCTCTCCCGCCTGAAGGCGAACTATGACGGCTACCACTTCGGCAGGGGCAAGACCGACATGTACAACCCCTTCAGCCTGTTCAAGGCATTCCGCAATGCCGAGGTGGCCGACTACTGGTTTGAGAGCGGCACCACCCAAGCCCTCATCGACATGCTCTCGCAGATGCCGCCCGTAGAGCTGACCGACATCGAGGATGTTCGCTGCCCGGCTTCGGCCTTCGACATGCCCTTTGAAAGCTACGACCAGCCGCTGCCCATCCTCTACCAGAGCGGCTACCTCACCGTCAGGCGCTATCTGCCCGACCGCAACATGTTCGTACTGGGAACGCCCAACGACGAGGTGAGGCGTGGCTTTGCCGACTGCCTGTTCCAGCTCATATCGAAGATGCGCCCTGGAGACAGCAGTCGCAACGTCTTCCTCGATGCCTACTACGACTTCCGCGACTTCGACGACCTCCCTGCCTTCATCCAGGCTATCAAGGCGTTCTACGCCGGCGTGCCCTACCAGTGGGAGAGGGATAATAAGAACGAGCACTATTACCACGCCCTGCTCTACACTCTGCTTGTGGCCTTCGGTGCCGATGTGAGGGCCGAGGAGCCTACGGCCAAGGGCTGTAGCGACATCACCCTGAAGATGCCTCGCGGCATCTACGTCATGGAGCTGAAGTACAACGACACCGCCGACGCCGCCCTTGCACAGATAGAAAGCAAGGGCTACGCCGACAAGTACGCGCTCGACGGACGTCCCGTCACCAAGGTCGGCATCGCCTTCTCCTCCGAGGAACGCAATATCACCGACTGGCGCAGCGAGCCGAAGGTAGCATAAATAATCTTGGAAACGAATTTGAATAATTATTATGAAACATCTTTTTTCTTTACTGTTTTGTTCGTTTGCTTTCAGCATCGTCATTACGGCACAGCCGCGTATCGTGCAAAGCCTTGACTTCGGATGGCGGTTCCATGCCGGCGATGTTACAGGCGAAGACCCTAATGCCGCCTCGCCTGCTTCCATGCTGATGTTCGATGACAACCTGTGGCACACCGTCGACCTGCCTCACGATTTCCAGATAGAGCAGCCCTGGGTGGCTCCCGCCGCCGACGAGAAGGCCGACAACAGCGATGCTGCCGCCAATATAAAGAGCCGGCTGTCGGCACGCGGCTTCAAGGAGATGGGCCGTGCATGGTACCGCCAGCACTTCACGCTGCCCGACTCCCTGCGCCAGAGACGCATAGTCCTCGACTTCGGGGGCATTATGTACACCGGCGATGTGTATTTTAACGGACAGCTCGTCGGCGGGACCGACTATGGATATGTGGGCTTCCAGATAGACGTCACAGGAAAGGTGCGCTTCGGACGCGACGAAAACGTAATTGCCGTCCTGGCCGACACACGCGAACCGAAAGCCTCACGATGGTACACCGGCGGCGGACTGTTCCGAGGCGTGAAGCTCATCGTCACCGACCGCGATCTGTATTTCGAGCGCCACCCACTATATGTCACCACCCGCGACAACAAGTATGTGAGCATGTCTGTAGAGGTCACATCACGCGGAAGGGACAAGATGATACCTGTACAAGTGCAGATCGTCGACCCGCAAGGGAAGACCGTATGCGAGTTCACCGACACCGTGAGGCGCTTCACGACATCGCGCACAGTAGAGCAGAAGCTGAAGGAGGTGGAGATTGCCAATCCGCAGCTCTGGGACACAGACACCCCGAATCTTTACACAGCCAAGGTCATACTCATGCACGCCAATGGCACCGTGGCCGACGAGTACTGCGAGAGGTTCGGCATACGCACCGTGGAGATCGGCCCACAGTTCGGGCTGAAACTCAACGGGCGCAAGGTGCTGCTGAAGGGATATGCCAACCACCATTCCTTAGGGGCGCTCGGAGCTGCCGCATATCCCAGGGCCATAGAGAAGCGCATAAAGCTGATGAAAAGCTACGGCATAAACCATATTCGCACAAGCCATAACCCCTACAGCCGCGAGTTCATCGAACTATGCGACAAATACGGAATTCTGGTCGTCGACGAGCTTTACGACAAGTGGACACGTCAGAACACCGGTGGACGGGTGCCGTTTGAGAACCTGTGGCAGAAGGATGTCCCGGAGTGGATAAAGCGCGACAGGAACTCACCCTCGGTGGTGATGTGGAGCCTCGGCAATGAGCTGCAGCAGGACGCCAACATGCCGTTCAACGATTTCGGGGTGACGATGTACAGGCTCATGCGCCCCCTCGTCAGCAGATACGACAGCACAAGGCTCGTCACAGTGGCCATGCACCCAAGGTACCGCAACTGGCAGACTGACTCGCTGCCATGCGACCTTGCATTAAATACAGATGTACAGGCGTACAATTATAGATATATGTATTTCCCGGGCGACGGACGACGCTTCCCATGGATGACGTTCTACCAGAGCGAGGCGTCAATGGCGGCCATGGGACCCAACTTCTTCGAGATGGATCTCGACCGTGTCATCGGACTGGCCTACTGGGGGGCAATCGACTATCTCGGGGAAAGCCAGGGATGGCCGGCAAAGGGATGGAACCAGGGCGGATTCGACATCTCGCTCGAACCGAAACCCAAGGCTTTCCTCATGAAATCGCTGTTCTGCCCCGATGAGCCGCTGGTTCACATTGCCGTCATCGATAATAAGGGAGACCAGATGTGGAACGGGGTGCAGACGGGTAACGATGTCTTGACCGACCACTGGAACCGCACCGAGGGACAGTCGCTGTCGCTTTTCACCTTTACCAATGCCGAGGAGGTGGAGCTGCTGCTCAACGGGGTGAGCCTCGGAAAGAAGAAAAACCCAAAAGACAATCCCAAGAGCAGGAACCAGATACGATGGAGCAATATTGAGTACCATCAGGGAGCACTTGAAGCCGTCGCACGAAACAATGGGATGGTGGTCGCCCGCCACAAGATAGATACATCGGGGCCGGCAGTAAAAATGGTTCTTCAGCCCGACCTTGCCGCTGCCAGTACTGGAAAGAGACAAAATGATGGCGACGCCTTGGCCGATGACAGATGGCACGCCGACGGACAAGACCTGCTGCATGTGCGCGTAGAGGCGGTCGACAGAAAAGGAAGACGAGCCTATATGGCTGCTGACGAGGTGACTTTCTCGGTGGAAGGGAATGCAAGAATAGTGGGAGTGATCAACGGGGACATCAACAGCGACGAAATGACTGTGGGAAATAAAAGGAAACTATACAATGGGACATGCACAGTGATATTGCGCTCAACACGTCTGCCGGGCAGCGTTGTTCTCAAGGCAGAGGCAGAGAACATGAAACCCGTCGTTCTCACCCTGAAAACCATCTGACGTGATTTGTTCTTTACATTTTGCTTGATGCAAATCAATAACATGCAGTTTTTGCTGATTTTGATGAAAAAAAAGTCGAAAAAGTTTTGGCGGTTCGCAGAAAAGTAGTACCTTTGCATCCGCTAAACGAGAAACGACCCTTCGGAACGCCTCGCGAGGCATATCAAAAGAGAGTTCTTTGAAAGACTTACATAGACAGATTGAAGTAGTACAAGAAGCGGTACACATTATATTTATTATTATGTGTACTGGGTAAAGAAACGAACCGTTAATTATTAAAGGTGCTTTAACTTGATACTTTTTGGATAGTCGTCCTGGCGCACAGATTCAGACAGAGTT
>CAJOEC010000121.1:0-12970 GCA_905233425.1 uncultured Prevotella sp.
ACAAACGCCCGTCGTCCAGCACTTGTTGCAGGCGATGCAGCCGTGAATCTGCAGGTGTCCCACGTGAATCCACTCCGTCTCGATGCCCTGCTGCTGCAGTGTCCGCTCCACTTCATGCAGTGCCGTCGCCGTATTGCCGTGAGCCTTCGGGCTGCCATTAAGGATGATTACTCGCATATCTATCGCTTTGGTTTGATGTTCAGGTTCACACCCAGCACGTCCTCGCTGTCCACAATCGTCCAACTGCTGCCGGGATAGATACCGATGGTGCGGCCAGTGTCGAAGCCCATCTCCTGAAGCTCGCGGATGACCTCGTCGCGGGCATCGCCCACCTCAAAGCCGAGGTGATGTACGCCCTGGCCATGCTTGTTGATGAACTCTCGGAAGGTGCTTGGGTTGTCGTCAATCTGGTGCAGCTCCAGCACCCAGTTGCCCATCTCGATGACGCACATCTGCAGGTCGCAGGGTTTGTCAGCCTGGCCGCGATAGGTGTAGGGATATTCGCCGTTGCTCTCCAGATGGTTCGTCCAGATCTCCGGTTCCGGTACGTTCAGCAGAGCGGCCCATGCCTTGGCGGCACGGCGGATGTCATTGACCACGATGGTCACCTGGATGAACTGCTCCTTCTTCAGCGGTGTTACCAAGGGTTTGAACGTGGTGGTCGTGTCAGCCTCCTGACGGCCGGCGATGTAGCCCTTCATCTTCTCGATGCCGTACTTGGATACCACCAGATCCTCTTCAGACGTTGCTCCGCTGAAGGCGAAAGCCAGTTTGCAGCCTTCATACTCGTCGTAGGCACCACCGGCATAACCCAGTTCGCCCGTAATCGTCTGGTGGTTCGGATCACCACTGTCGGCATGGGTGGCAATCACTTCGCCGCACTTCGACCATGCCACGGCCACCAAATTATAACCGTCTTTCCAGTTGCAGTACGAGCCCACAACCTTCATTTCGCCGATCCAGTCAACCGTATCGCCACTGTTAAGAACCGAGGCTGTTGCCACACCCTCAATACCCATCTCAATGGCCTTGGCCTTCATGTCCTCCAGTGCCAAAGCCAGTTTTTCTCTTAATTCTCCGTTTGTCATATTCTTATTTGTTAAGTCTGTTTTCTTTCCGTCCTGCTGCGGCGCATTACAAGCAAAGCATACACCACATAGAAGTAGTACCAATAATGTCTTTGTGTTCATATCTGATAGTTTTATGAAAGTCTTAAATTTCAACATCCGTAGTCGCCTTTCCGCTGGGACTCTGAAATACGAACACCAATTTTTCCTTGGGCAAGTCTTTTAGTGAGAGCTCAAAATTCTTCTTTCCATTGAGGGTAAAGGTCTTGACAGTCTGACCCGAAAAGCTGACCACATCAACCTTTTCTACGGGTTCCGAGGCTACAACATTGAGCGTCTCGTCAGACCGTTTGGTTTCGACGGTCAGTTTAAAAGAGACCGTTCCGCCTTTGTCCAATCCGGCTGCGGCAAGTTTTTGACGGCAGACCTCTGCCAACTGTGGATTTGTGGCCTCCAGATAGCGCAGGGCATAGTGACGACCTAACAGGCGATAGCCCTCACTGCTAAAATGGAGATTGTCGTCACTGGGCAGACAGCCCTCGGACGAAACGACGTATGTATTCGGATAATGATTGGCGATGTCATTGATAGTGGGATTGGCATGACCGCAGATTCCGCCATATTCCCCACGCACGACCTCGCCGACGAGCAGGGGCACTGCCGTCGAATCGAAACGCAATTCTTGTTGCAGGTCGCGATAAATCTTTCTCAGTGTCTTTCGCCACTGGTCATTATAGGCATCCGTCTCGCCCTGATGCAAAAGGATGCCCTTGATGACGCCGTCCTTGGCGGCAATCTTGGCCATTGCCAGCAGACGCTCATAAGGGTCGCGCCCGTACTGGTTAAGGATACCGTTCATCCAGTCGCGCTCCTCCTTGGCGATGAGCGGTGCATTCTGATCCTTGTCGAAGAAGGTGATGGGGCAGCCCTCTACGGCAACTGACACAATACCGATTCGCACATTATCAGGCACCACATCGATAAGTGTGCGTCCAAACCAGTCGGCAGGGCCAAGGTGGGCATCGGCACGGCAAAGTGGCGGCACCGCCTTGCGCCATGTTCCTAACTTGCGGTCAGGACCATCGGTGGTAGCCATACTGAGATAGCGGTCGCTAACGTTCAAGTCCTGCTCCTCGATGGGAGCCTGGCCAGCCATGTTCGACTGTCCGAAGCAGAGGAAGATCCAGAAGTTCTGGTCTTGCGCATGTAACTGTAATGTTGCCATAACTGTCATCAAAGAAATAATAATTCGTTTCATTGCCATATTGTTTAGTTTAATGTTACCACGGGAAGGTCTCTGGGTCGTTGAGCGCGTTCGAACGCAGGTTCTGGTTCAGGGCGCTGATGGCCTGCATGTCGTCGTTGGAGAGCGAGAACGCCATGATGTCCAGATTTTCCTTGAAGTGGTTGGGCTTGGCGCGGGGAATTGTAATCAGGTCGCGTTGTATAATCCAACGGAGCACAATCTGCGAAGCCGTCTTTTGGTACTTCGCGGCCAGCGACTGCAGCAGAGGGTGGCCAATGACGTCGATGTCGCCCTGTCCGAACGGCCCCCAGGCCTCGACCTGAATGCCAAGCGCATGGTTGTAGGCGATGTTTTTCTCCTGAGTCATCAGCGGGTGTACCTCTATCTGGTTGACGGCGGGCCATATATTCGCGTATGAGAGCAGGTCGTCCAGATGGTGGCGGTTGAAATTGCTCACGCCGATGGAGCGTACCTTGCCCTGCCGCACGTAGTCCTCCATTACCTGCCAGGTGTCACGCACGCAGTCCTTCACAGGCCAATGAATCAGAAGCAGGTCGATGTAGCCGGTATTCAATCTGGCGAGGCTCTCGTCGATAGACTGGCGCACTGCCTCACTGCCATTGCGCATTATGCCTGTAGAGACCTTGGTAGTGACGAAAATCTCACTGCGCAGCACGTTGCTGTCGGCAATGCCCAGTCCTACCTCCGATTCATTCTCATACATCTGTGCCGTATCGACATGTCGGAATCCTGCCTGCAAAGCCAAACGTACATTCTGCCGAGCCGTCTCTCCCCGTAACGTCCAAGTTCCGACACCAATCTGGGGGATTTCAAAGCCATTGTTAAGTCTCATAATCTCTGTTTTGTTGGGTTTGTTTATAAACTATCCTAAATTACGGCACAAAGATGGTGCAAATCGAACGCAGAAAGCTCGCTTTTTGCTGAGATGCAGCCCATCTTCGCAACTTTTTGTTGCAAATATAGTAAAAAGTCAGCAATAATTCGTAAATTTGCCCTCTGATTTAAATGATTTTATGAACATTGAGCCGATTCTGCATAAAAAAACGTTTCAGGAACTGACCACGGATGAATTGTACGAACTCCTGAAAGTACGTAGCGAGGTGTTCGTGGTTGAGCAGAACTGCGTCTATCAGGACATGGACGGGGATGACCAGAAGTCCATCCACCTGTGGCTGACCGTAGCGGATAAGATCGTTGCCTTGGCTCGTGTATGCCCTGCCGGTACTCACATGAAGGAAATTTCGATAGGCAGAGTCATCACTACTGAGCGTGGCAAAGGCTATGGCAAACAGATCATGCTTCGCGCCATCGAGGCAGCCATAGAAGAAAGCGTAGGATTCAAGCAGTCATCAGACACCTTCATGCTCGATGGCATCCCACATATTAAAATGACTTGGAATAAATAAGAAACAATGAAGAAGATAATAAACCCTTGGCGCAACCATGAGGGATATAACTGTTTCGGTTGCAGTCCTGACAATCCCATCGGGCTTCATTTGGAGTTCTATGAGGATGGGGACTATATTATGAGTACTTGGCATCCCCAATACAACTATCAGGGCTGGGTAGATACCATGCACGGTGGCATACTGAGTACGCTGATTGATGAAGTGTGCGGCTGGGTTGTCACCCGTAAGCTACAGACCAGCGGCTATACCGTTCAGTTGAATGTGAAGTTCCGCAAGGCTGTTCCGACAACGGAGCCAGAATTGACCATACGTGCCAAAGTAACAAAACAGGTGCGGAATCTTGCCTATATCAGCGCAGAGATTACCAACTCAAAGGGTGAACTCTGCAACGAGGGCGAGGCCATCTACTTCCTGATGAACGCGGAAAAGGCCAAGGAAATGGGATTCTTACATTGCGAGGTGGAAGAGTAAATGGATTGCCATGAGCATAAAACTGATTATATTCGATTTTGACGGGACGCTAGGAACTGCAACTTCCAAGCCGCACTGAGGCAGAGTGTGCAGCCACCATAGGCTTGCCGTTGGCCGGGTGCTTCAAGACACTATTTCCTGAGATTCGAGAAGAACTCATCCCCCAATGTGCTGAAACCTACCGCAGAATCTTCAACGAGAATCTGCGAAAGATCACCCCGGAGGCGTTTCCGGGCGTCGTCAAGACCTTGAAAATCCTGAAGGAGAAAGGTTTCGTGCTCACTATTGCTTCGTCTCGTTCACGCAATTCCCTGATAGAACTGACTCACAATATGGGTATCGCCGATTACATCTCTTATTTAATAGGGGCTGATGACGTGAAGGAGGCGAAGCCTAAGCCGGAACCTGTGCTGAAGACCCTTGCTGCGATACACCTTGATGCCAGCGAGACGCTTGTTGTCGGAGATATGGTCGTTGACATTCTGATGGGAGCCAATGCTGGGGCTAAGACTTGTGGAGTGTCTTGGGGCAACGGAAGCAGAGAGGAACTTAAAAATGCTGGAGCCGACTTTATCATCGATAGAATGGAGGAACTCATAAGAATAGTATGAATCCGATAGCCATCCGACTTCTCAATCAACAGCTTGCTGCGCCTCAGTTCAGTGATCCTGCCGAGGTGGTCAGCTACATGGGTGCCATGCAGGCGCAGGAGTACCGCATGATGCGGTGGGCTGTGGAGATGCGGACGCGCAAGCCGTCGGCAAAGGCATTCAAACGGGCTTTCGACAGCGGGCAGATTATCCGTCTGCACCTGATGCGGGGTACGTGGCAGTTGGTGGCCGCCGAGGACTACTGGATGATGATCAGTCTCTGTGCGCCCAAAGCCATCGCCGTGACGAAGGGCTGGATGAGCAGCAACAAAATCAGCATTCCTGACGAGGAACTGATGCGCGTCCGTGGCATCCTTGCACAGTCGGCTGCCGACTTGGGGAGTGCGACGAAAGAGGATTTAGTGCGTGCTTTGGCAGAGAAAGACATAAGAATGGATGACCATAGGTTATCGTATCATATCCGCATGGCCGAGATGTCTGGAACCCTTTGCAGTGGAGAGTTGCTGCCGATGAAGGCCACTTACGCACTCACTGCCAACAAGGTGAAGCCAACGGCGCAGATGGATAAGGACGAAGCCCTGATGCATTTTACCCGCAAGTACTTCCAGAGCCGTCAACCCGCCACACTGGAGGATTTCGTCTGGTGGTCAGGCTTGAACATTAGTGACTGTCGCAAGGGAATAGCACTCCTGGGCGACACTATCCATGTGGAGAAGTGGCGAGGCAGGGAGCTCTACCTGACCGACGAATGCCGTTCACGAGGCTTCAGGAAGGGTAAGTCCCTCCTGATTCCTCCTTACGACGAATATCTTATCAGCTACAAGTCCCGCGACATTGTGCTCCCTCCTGAGCATCGACATCATGCCCACAACAACAGCGGCATCTTCCAGCCCGTCATCGCATACGACGGAACTATCTGCGGCAACTGGTCACCATTTAGGGATGGCTGTCAGGTGAGTTTCTTTGAAGAAGGCTTTGAAACGGATAGCGTTAAAGAGGCATGGCAGGCGTATAATGACTATAGAAATATGCCATAGTTCTTAATGCCTGTGCTGCATAGTGCGCACAGGCATTTCCCTGTTCCCCTTTTTGCCAGCCCGATATTTTTTGGTACCTTTGTATCCGATTTCCAGAAAGAAGCCCGAATGAGCGAATATTGCGTTTACCTGAAAATGCCGTCCTACCTCCGCCAGTGGTTTATACACCGTCACGGAGGCAGTCACCCCGTCAACCTGATACGTGGCTCCATCGAGAGCAAGCTGCTCCAGAGGGCTACGGTGCCTATGCTCGAAGGTGTGCTCCCTGCACGCCAGCAGGAGGACGAGGTGGCCGTGTGCATCCCCTACAGCAAGTCACACGACCCACGGACGTACCGCTCGGCCCTTGGGACGCTTGCAACAAGCAAGAACCACATCACCGATACGGGCAAGCGTGCCCTGCTCGGTCGAATAAAGGACGACTTCGACATCGACGTGTGGGAGTACCTTCACGACTTCGGCAAGGTGGGGATGCAGCAGAAAGACCTCATTTTCCTGTTCATGGAACAGCGCGGCATACGCGAGGACGGCAGCTGTTGGGACAGCATCGCCAAGATTTACCATCGGCTCCGCAAGAACTATCTCACCAATAATTCGAGAAAATCTTCACGACTTCAGAAGCGGAATTGAAAAATGTCGCCGATGGAAGAAAAGGAAGAAAACCGTTATCCCATATAAGTAAGCAATGAAAAATCATAATAGCCGCCCTGGGAATTCTCGGACGGCTATTATGTTGATAATTGGACTTCTATTCTTCAAGTGCTTTCTGTAGCCTTGCTCTCGCTGCCATCTCACTGATGATGGTAGCGATGTCGGCCACGTCAACTGCACCGTCATTGTTCACATCGCAAACATCGCCATTGCCACTGAGGGTGAACTCCATAGTGGCCACATCGCTGTTCTCGTAGCCCTGTTTCATGGCATAGACGCTGACCTTGTATTTACCCCCAATGGCTACCTTGCTTGCATTGCCCTTCTTTACATCCGCATTGGTAATCTCGTAGGCATACTCCACACCCTCCGTCTCGCAGCTGAACGTCAGTTCACCGTTTACGAAGACGATGGTTGGGGTGGCGCATTTATTTTCCATGCCGCCAGGGATGGTGACAGTGAATGTCACATCGTCGAAAGTCAGCTTCTGGTTGTCCTGTGTGTTGAATTCTATGTTCTTCACAGTGCCTGTCAGCGTCGTGCCTTGTGCTAGCGAGGCATCGGCTTGCAGCGTTACCGTGAACAGCGTACCGCTGGTGCTTGGAATAGCCTCGCCGTCCATTGATGTAGCGATGAAACGATAGGCACCATTAGCCAGACGGCTTGACGAGATAGAGTGTTCTGTCGTGGAGAAACGGTAGCCCAGCATAGCAGCAGGCTTACCGTTTGCCTTCAATGCCAGCGACAGTCCTTCAGGCAGCACGATGTCACATTGCCAGCCCATCAGGTTGGTGGTCTCGTTGTCCAGTTCAATACTTAGTGTCACGCTCTCGCCTGGAGCCACCTCCACGCCCTGCACCTTCAGGGTGTTGGCTGCCTGGGCGATGCCCGCAAAGGCGAGCACCAGCCCAATGAGGAATAATCTATTCAGTTTCATCGTATGATAATCTTTTTGTTGTCAATCATGTAGATACCAGCGCGCAGGCCATCGAAACTGTTCTGGCCACGATGCACATGGAGGATGCGGCAGGTGCTGCCACCGATAGTAAGAAGTCGCATAGTTGTGTCGCGGTCGGAGTTGATACAGAGTGTCTTACCCTGCACGCCCATCTTCATGCCCTGTTCCACGTTGGCGATACCTGTAGGCATACTGACGAGAGCGGCAGGACGTAACTCGTCAAGTCCTGCGGTAGTGAGACGGATGTCGCAGACTGTGATGTCGCCTGTGGTAGAGATAGTCAGCAAGGCGGTGTCGTCTACAGCAAAGGTACTGTTCGTAGGCGAGTAGCACACCACACGCCACTTCCCGTTATCCACTCTGCGGTAGGTCAGCAGGTGGTCGCTATCGGCTGCTCCATTCAGCTTCACACCGTTGATGATGGCTCCGTCATCCAGCTCTACGTCAAACTGGAAACCGATGAAGGCATCCTTGTCCTCCAATTGAAACTCATAACCCTCGGCTATTGCTTGTAGGGAGAGGTTAGTTAAGAACTGATAGCCATTGTTGACATTCATTTCCGCCATTCCTCGCGAGCCGGAAACTCCATCATTGAGAATGAGGTTGATAATCATTCCCACATCAGTGACAGAAACGCTCTTGTCGCCGTTCATGTCAGCAGCATTGAAGATGAACACCGAGGGCACCTGCTCTAAGATGTAGTTGATGGCACAGCCCACATCGGTCACACTCACCGACCCATCGTTGTTCACGTCGCCTGGTGTATAGTTCTTGACAATTAGCTTTGACTCTGAATCTGCAGGTCTCACCACCTTCAGATCATTGCCGTCAGGCACACTCAGTTCTGCGTTGAGCAACTTTACTGTGTATTCGCCTGCCTCCATTGTGGCCGACACATCAAGCTTTATCTCCATCAGTGTGCCGCTGTTGCCCGTGAACGAGTCGTTGTCCATAGAAGAGACAATAAATCGGTAGTTACCGTTACTCAACTTCTGACTGGAGATGCTGTGGCTCTCCGCCCTCGTGGTAAGTGTAGCGTCCAACTTCCCGTTGCTCTTTGTCGCCACAGTCACACCTGTAGGCAGCTGCAAGTCAAACTGGCACAGCTTCACCTCGTCATCATTCTGGAGAACCACATTAAGGGTCGGCGTCGTACCAACAAGACATTGTAAATCTGTACAAGAAAGAGTATTATTATTGGAAATAATTCCTCCATTTTGATTTACCAAAATTGGCCGAATAGGATGGCCTTGGTGTCCTCCACCCCAGAAATACGTCATAAGTGTGTGGACGCCATCATCCATATCTGTTCCTGCAAAATTCTGCACTATGAAACCACATTGATAAATATATGAGCCAAGATATTCAGTTTCCGAAGACCAATATGAACCTTCATTTCCGAAATATATTAGTTTTCCGTTATGTCCAGCTGTTGCCTCAGGATTTAGTCTCGTTGAATTAAATGGAAGGAATAATCTTTTATCTAAATCTTCTTTTGTAAACTGTTTATCTTGTGAATCGATAATTCTTTCACCTACAGGATTCGTGAAAAGACAGCCATATACTTTTTTATTATCCTGAGAAAGGCAATATCCAAAAGAGATAGAGGCTTCATCGCCTATTTTGTGGAATTCCGCCATTGTTGGCATACGGTATTTCCCTATAGATGCCCAAAAGGCAATATCTCCGTATTGTGCTATAGAGAAATCTGTACACTCTTGAGTGCAGTTAGCATCTGTATACATTTTCCCAGAAACATTATATATTCGATTATTCGTTGGATTTGATGAATTAGACAGAGCATTACTCCCGCAAACTCCAAAATTAAAGTGATCGATCTGGTTCTCCCATTGATCATAAGTTTGCTGACCAAAGCCGTCTGCATAGTTAAAGTAATACCATTGCTCTGGAGCAAGTTTCCAATTTGTCTCAAATGTTTGGTCTCCGCCATTAACCGCATCATATAACAGATTTCCTTTTGCCCATTTGATACCACATACTTCCACATAGCCGGCATCGTTTTTCCCTCTCTTAATGGCTCTTATGGGTATCATGCCATTTCTATACCAACTATCACAAGTTCCGTCCGCTCCCTGGAAACCGTCTGTATAGGCATGTGCATAATCTGCTGCAGGATAGTTATATTGAGCATAATAGTCATTGTAGTTGTTGTAATCTGAACGGGTACTTGCCCAAAAGCAAGGACACCATGTCATTTCATGACCATATTGGTATCTTGAAGGGTCATTACCACCTCCTAAATGATGCCAATTGTACATACCAGAAATTGGCAATTATATTGACCTTCCATTTGGCCCAACAACTCTTACATAAGTATCTAGTACCTCAAACGAACAATTGTCCGTTAGCTCTTTAAAGTCATTGGAAGATGGCATGCACCAATCTGCACCTAACTTATTTGTAGCAATATCCAATTCAGTACCCGAAATATCACGTGGTGGATTAGTTCCTCCAAAAAGTGGAGAATTCCAAGCTCCGTCTAAATCTACATTACGCCAATTATAACTTTCATAAGTCAATTCTCCTGTTGGATCTGCCCAACCATAGTATCCTCCGATTTCATTTACAGACGAGGCTCCAATATTCATATTCGCCCATTTGTTACCGGAAGGCAATCCCAAATCAATGGCTTCGGGTTCTGGATACGATACGCCCTTAATAACATAAGTCTTTGCTTCTATGCTATTAGGCATAAAAACTAATAAAATAATTGGTAATAATAAAAATAGTTTTTTCATAATATAATAACGTTAAATTGTTGCTGTTCAAAAGAAATTTAAAAACGTGGACTATTTATTTCGTCTACGTATTCCAGGTATCGGCAAACACCTTTTGTCTTAAACGAGTAAATGCCCACGCCATCGGCGTGAACTATCTACTTCCGTTCTTGACAAATTCTTCAATTTTGCCGATTTAGGAATACAAGAATCAAAAGTGGACGTTCTATGTCATGTCCTTAATTTCTGTTCGTCTATGTCATAGGCGGTGAAGTTTAAATGGTTCTACTTCTTAGGTTATTCGATGATATAGTCCTCTAATAGGCCGTTCTCTTTTTCTTCTGCGAAGCACAGTAGCAGCCTTTTCAATTCTTTGTCCTCAATATCAAGCTGCTGTCTTGGGCCACGCTTGGGATAGATATCAATGAATGCTACAAACTCTGTGAGTTTCGACACGAGATAAACCAGACGGTAGCCATCTTTCTTGGCCAGCCTTGTACGCTTGTCAGGCAGACGCAGCTTGATGACAATGGCATCTGATTCCATCAGAATCATGTCGTAGTTGACACGTATCTGTTCAATGGTTTTACCTCGGAACTCATTCGCTATCTCCATGGAGATACCTGAGTAGACTCCACGCCTAACCTTCAGCAGTTCGCCAAGACGTTCGCGGAAATGAGCAATGCTCTTGAATGTAATCATGCGTGCATGGCTTTCGACACGCGCTGCATGATTTCCTTCATCTCCAGGTCTTTTGGCAGACGTATCTTGTATCTTACTATATCGTTGTTTACCTCAGTGATGGCCGATATGTTGCGGGCCAAGCGCTCCGTCTGAGGTTTCATTCCTGATGACGCTGGCATCTTCTTGCAGGCACTGTGTAAGTCGTTAAGTGTACGTATCAGTAGCCGAAGATAGGGGCCAATGACCTTGTAGTCTTCTTCTGTGACAGTATGATATGCCTCGTATAACTCCTCATAGAAATTGTCAAGGTCGCTGTTCAGACGTGACAATGCCCTTTTGTCTTCTGTAGGCACCGGCTGTAATGCGTTCAACTGATGGGCGAACGACCGCTTGCTAAGCCTCGCAATGGAATTTGATATTAATGCAGTTTGGCACATGTTGTTCTTGGTAATCGTTTTGCTGTTAATGTACGGCTGCAAAATTACACATTTTTCCTGAACCACACAAAAAACTTGCCGAAAAAGTTGCGGGAATGAAAAATAATACCTATCTTTGCAGCGTCAAACAATATCTGTTTGGCTATCCGGGTAGAATCCCGAGGGGGCAGGACTATACAGACACTGCCTTAGGAGTAAGACATCACGATAACTGCTCCGTTCTTAATGAACAAAAAGTGTAGCCATAGGGCAAGAGCCCCGTTTGTATCGGCAAGCGACTTGCTAATGTGCACACTCACAAGCTCCGTCTAAGACAAGAGCCCCGTTTGTATCGGCAAGCGACTTGTTAAGACGGAGTTATTTTATTTCCTCAGTTCGCTTTCCGCTGTAGCAAACGTGTGGTCGTTGATTATGGCGTATGGCTTATATATGTCGCCATCCGCGAGCCGGCGCGTGCACAAGATTGTCCGGCATCCCAGTTCCCTGCTGAAATAGGCAAAATAGGCACTCTCGAAGTGCTTTCCTTCGGCAACTGGCCTCCAGCCCAGATAAGTAGCCTTTGCGAGATAGCCTGGAATATCTTTTGCCAACGCATTCTTGATGGCATTGAACTTGTCGTCGCCTACATTCTTGCTGACAATAGTCTTCAGGTCAGTCTTTGTGATTTCCACCCTCATGGTTATTTCATTGGTGATGGTAAAGCGTAATGGACAGCCTTTCAGAAGTTCTGCCTGTTGCAGCACTTCCTCCCTGATACGCTTGCTTTCCTTGTAGAAGTCTTCAGATGTCCTTTTTGCCATTGTCGCATTCTTACGGGCTGCAAAGGTAACAAATAATCTCCATACGACCAAAAGAATGTTGTCTTTTCTCGTAAGCCAAACGCTATTTACCTTTGGCAGAAACTGAAGTCGTGGATGATGATTCGCTCGGCCTTTATGGACGCTTGCCACAAGCAAGAACCCACGGCTACGGGAAGCATTCTTCTGCAAAAGCGATGGCGCAGGCCTTCGCTCGTTCACGCCAAAACAGGTGCAGATGATAGTGGATGAGCTGGGCGAGCCTTGACCCTTTGCATCAAGGCTAATAAAGGATGCTCTGGAGAAGATACGTTCTTAGGGGTGCGAAGATACGTTCTTCTCCGTACAGGGCTACGTCCTCGCTGGTACGGATGCCCGTGCAAGCAATACCCTCCTCAGCTGTCAAAAGTATCTTTGTCAGCTGACAGACGTTTGCGCGTCAGCTGTCAGACGTTTGTTTGTCAGCTGTCAAAAGTTAGCGTAAAGATTTTTCTGGGTGCTTGACATAAATATAAATAATTCTCAAGTCTCGGAGCAGCGAGAGCCATCAAGCTCGCTTGAATGGCCGAGTCGTGACGAGACTCAACTTTTGTTAAATATAGGCACAAATTTACGCTTTATTTTTCATATTCCATCTTAAATGACTAAATTTGCAACAAGTTTAAGTTATAATGGATCAAATAGAACATTAATGGCATAAAAACAAATTCGATTCTTCCAACAATTATGCAATTTGTAATAACCGCCTACGACGGCGAAGGAATGCTGGACAAGAGGATGGAGGTACGCCCCCTTCATTTGGAAGGCATGGAGAGATTGAAGAAACACCTCATTGCTGCAGGA
>CAJOEC010000121.1:13035-14052 GCA_905233425.1 uncultured Prevotella sp.
GATCACTGTTGAACGGATGAATGTGGTCTATGCCCATGGCGAGAAAGTCGGTAAATAAGTGATAACACAAAACTAAAATACAACACGATTATGGATTTCTTAGAATTAGCAAAAAGCAGGTACTCCTGCAAGAAGTTTGATTCACGTCAGATCAGTAAAGAACAACTTGACAGTATTCTGGAGGCAGGACGCTTGGCTCCGACAGCCAAGAACCTGCAGGAACAGCATGTCTACGTGGTGCAGTCGGCAGAAGGACTGGCCAAAGTCGATGCGCTTACACCTTGTCGATACGGTGCGCCAACCATGCTCATCGTGGCCTTCGACAAGAACAACGTGTTTACCTATCCCGGCCAGAAGTACGACTCTGGCATTGAGGATGCCACCATTGTGACCACTCACAGTGGATAGCTGCTGGGTGAACTTTTTCGACCCCGACAAGATGGCCGAGGCTTTCCAGTTGCCAGCGAACGAAGAGATTCTGACCTGTCTCGCCCTCGGCTATCCGGCAGAAGGTGCAGGGCCGCTTACCAACCACAACAGCCGCAAGCCGATTGAGGAAACGGTAACTTACCTGTAAGGAGATATGGAAAATCACATTACAAGAGAGGCGGCTTGGGAGCTGCTGAGAAAATACAATAAGGACTCTTTCCACCTGCAGCATGCGCTGACGGTGGAGGGAGTCATGCGCTGGTATGCCTGTCAACTGGGTTTTGCCGACGAAGTGGATTTCTGGGGAATAGTCGGGCTGCTGCACGACATCGACTTTGAGATGTACCCCGAGGAGCATTGCATCAAGGCTCCCGAACTGTTGCGTGAAGGTGACGTGGGCGAAGAAATGATCCATGCCATCTGTAGTCATGGTTACGGTCATGTGGATGTAAAGCCCGAACACCTGATGGAGAAGGTGCTCTTCACGACCGACGAACTGACGGGACTGATATGGGCAGCTGCTCTGATGCGCCCTTCAAAGAGCGTCCAGGATATGGAACTGAAGTCTCTGAAGAAGAAGTACAAGTC
>CAJOEC010000122.1 GCA_905233425.1 uncultured Prevotella sp.
TTTTCGCTTGTGTCTATCGTTTCAGTAAAATCACAACAGAAGTGTCTACTGATTCAGCTAATGAAGAGAAAAAGTGTCTAGTGAAATCAGGAAAAGTCACGGCTCCGAGAGGCCTTGGAGTTCGCGCCGGGCGAACTCCGAGTTCGGACGGCGCGAACTGACAGTTCGCCCGGCGCGAACTTTTTGAGCCTTCCGACCCCCTGTAGGGACCTGTCCGTGCAAAAATATCTTTTCCGATAATCTTTGTCACTTTTTCCACGCGGTTGCAGTCTATTTCAAATTATTTGCTTACCTTTGCGCCATAAAAACGAAAACGACATGAAGAAAACCATCCTACCAATCATCCTCGCCCTCTCCACAATGACGGCGACGGCACAAGTTGACCTAATCGGCTCCTGGACAGGCAAGCTTGACTTGGGCATTGCAAAGCTGACGATAGTGCTCAATCTGAAGCAGACAGACGGCCAAGTGAATGTGACGATGGACAGCCCCGACCAGAGCGTCAAAGGCATACCGTGCGAGAAAGATTTCATGTCAGACGACTCGATAGCGGTAAGCGTCAAAAGCATAAACGCTTCATACGGCGGAAGGCTGAAGGACGGCAAGATTGTCGGCACGTTCACGCAGAACGGCATGTCGCTGCCCTTAGAGCTGACGAAGGGCACGGAAGAGCTGAGACGTCCGCAGACCCCGCAGCCGCCGTTCCCGTATGAAACCGAGGAAGTGACATTCCGCAACGAGAGGGACAGCGCCACGCTGGCGGGAACGCTGACGTGGCCAGTAGGCTACAATCATAAGTCGAGAAAGAAGTCTCTTGTTGTCCTGTTTGTCACGGGCAGCGGTCAGGAGAACCGTGACGAGGAGATATACGACCACAAACCCTTCCTTGTCATTGCCGACTATCTGGCTCGTCATGGAATTGCTTCTCTGCGATATGACGACCGCGCCACGGGAGCCTCCAAGGGCGGCGACGTAAGGAATGCAACGAGTGAGGACTTCGCCCGCGATGCCGCCTCCGGATTGGAATACCTGCGCAGCCGCAAAGCCTTTGCCAAGGTCGGCATCATCGGCCACAGCGAAGGCGGACTCATCGGCTTCATGCTCGGCGCACAGGGAAAGACAGACTTCCTCGTCTCGATGGCAGGTACTGGCGTGAAGGGCGACACGCTTGCCGCTTCGCAGAAAAACATCATGTTAAAGATGTCGGGGCTGCCAGGCACTGTGACGGCAGAACAGATTCGTAAAGATCCACAAATACAGAAGGTGCCTTGGTATCGATGGTTCACCGACTACGACCCGTCTGCCAATATCGCGGCCACGCGCTGCCCCGTCTTCGCCCTCAACGGCGACCGCGACTGTCAGGTCATTTCCTCGCTCAATCTTACTGCTATTGAACGCCTGTTGCCAAAGTCGAAGAATAACCTGACGAAAGAATACCTCGGGCTGAACCACCTCTTCCAACACAGCGCCACGGGTCAGCCCAATGAGTACCGCCAGATAGAGGAAACCATATCGCCCGAGGTCCTCAGCGACATCGCAGACTGGATAAACAGACTGAGATAGCAGAGTTCATGACCAGACCAAACGCATTATAAATATTTTGGAAACGAATTTGAATAATTATCATAATTTTGTCCACGAATTTGAATAATTATTTTAAATATTTGTGGAATAAATTATTCATATTATTCACATTCGTTTCCATAAAAAGAGAATTTTCGTTATAATGCGTTTAATCTGAGTTCATGACTCTGCTATCATTTCATCGAATCTTTCAGTATCTCTGTAATATCCTCTTTCGTCAGATTAAGATAGCCGGCGGGATAGACAACGGTGGTTTCGGTGATGCCGGGAATCATGTCGGCGGTGGCACCGAGTTCGCTGATGGTGAGTGGCAGGCCTATCTCTTGCATCCAGTCTTTCAGGGCTTCAAGTCCAGCTTCGGCCAGTTCGCGTTCGGTCTTGCCCTCCGTCGGAATGTCCCAGACGTTGTGCGCAAAACGGGCAAACTTTGGCAGACCATTTTCCATCGCCCTGCGATAATAAGCCATCGATACCGAAGCCAGTGCATAGCCGTGAGGGGCATGTGTCCAGGCTCCCACGCTGTGACCAATCATGTGTACCATCCAGTCCTCCTTCTTGCCCAGCCCGATGAGGGTGTTCAGTGCCCAGGTGGCTGTCCACATAATGTTTGAGCGGGCTTCGTAGTCCTGCGGATTCTTCACGGCGATGCGACTGCTGTGGATGACAGAGCGCATCAGCCCCTCGGCCAGGTAGTCGCTGGTATTGTCGTCGAAATCAGAGAAGTACTGCTCCATGATGTGGTTCATAATGTCGTAGATGCCCGCCTTCATCTGGTTCTCGGGCACGGTCATCGTGAACTTCGGGTTCAGGATGGAGAACTTCGGCATCAGACGGCTGTCGAACACGTGGCCCACCTTGAACGTGTGCTCTGCGTCGGTAATCACCGTGCCAGCATTCATCTCCGAACCTGTTCCTGCCATTGTTAGTACGCAGCCAACGGGCAACAGTTTCTGGTCGGCAGCGGGCTGCTCCTGCTTCAGCCAGAACTTATCCCAGTAGTCGCCCTCGTAATACACCGATGCTGCCACTGCCTTTGAGTAGTCGCACACGCTGCCGCCACCAAGGGCGAGAATCAGATCCACCTCGTTCTCGCGGGCAATCTTCACGCCCTCATTCAGTTTCTCTAACGTGGGGTTGGTCATCACGCCCGGGTTCTCCACGATGGTCTTGCCAGCCTCCTTCAGGATGGCTACTACCTGGTCGTAGATACCATTATGCTTCACACTGCCGCTGCCATAGTTCAGCAGCACCACGGGGCCGTAGCCCTTCAGTTCGTCCTTGAGAAAGTTCAAAGACTCATCACCAAAATACAACTTGGTGGGATTGTAGTAAGAAAAGTTGCCTAACATAATTTATATCGTTTTAGTTGTTTGTTGTTCTTTGGGGGAACGGTAATCCGATGGTAGCACGCCGAACATCTTCTTGAACTGGGTGGAGAAATTGCGTGGAGTAGAGAATCCGACGCGGACGGAAACTTCGTTGATGGAGAGGGTTGGATTGTCGGTGAGCAACTGGGCAGCACGCTTCAGGCGGACGTTGCGGATGAAGTCGGCGGGCGAGATGCCGAGCATGTTGCGCAGTTTGCCGTAGAGGTTGGTACGGCTCAAGGCCACGTCGGAGGCTAACTGCTCCACGCCGTAGTCCTCGTCGTCGATATGCGCTTCGATGGCTTTCAGCAGTTTGGCCACTAATACTTCCTCTTCGGGGTTCACACCAATTTTCTTCGGGTCAACATTTGTGCCCGCGGCAAACTGGTGGCGGGCTTCTTCGCGCATCTCAAAGAGCTGGTTCACGCGATTGTCGTTTTCACGTACCAAGGCCGCCTTCTTTTTCTTCAAGTAGAGTCCTATAAGACCAATAAGTCCTATAAGACCTATAAGACCATAGGCGAGCTTCGCCCACCACGTCAGCCAGAACGGGGGACGGATGGATACTTGCACAGTCAGGACTTCGCTCCACTCACCATCCACTGAAGCAGCCTGTGCTTCGAAAACATATTCTCCATGTGGCAGAGCCTTATATTCGCTTACAGGTGTATATACTCCCCTCTCCCCCGCGAGAGGGGTTGGGGGTGAGGCTGTGTGCCATTCATCCTCAAGGCCACACAAGCGATAGCGGTAGCGGGTGTGCGAGGGATGGGCATAGTCAAGGGAAGAGAACTGGAAAGTAAGATAGTTCTCATCGTAAAGGAGGCGTAGAGACTGTTCCATACCGTAGGGGCAGGCCCCGTGCCAGCCCGTTTCATCGTAGGCAGACGAACCGTTCACAAACATGGCAGTTAGTACGGGAGTGCAAGGCGTGGAGTCATCGCTCAACCATTCCGGGCGGAACACCGTAGCTGCCGAGCTGTGATGGACAAACACCAGACGACCGTCGTCTGTCAGGCAGGCGGCACGCTCCATCATGGAAACAGGCGGGATACCGTCGTCCTCACCATAATTGACCACAGTGGGTGTAATTCTTGAAATGCCGCACGCAGTACCTACCCAGATGTACCCCTTGGCATCCATCACCAGACTGCGGATGCAGTTGTTGGCAAGTCCAGTTACACGCTCAGTTCCTTCCGTGTGGGCCTTAAACAGTCCGTTCTGCGTTCCCACCCACAAGTTTCCCTTTGCATCACGCAACATACAGTTGTACTTGTCGGAGTATTCCCCAATGGATTCCGCAGGTTTGAAAGCGGCCAGCGTGTCGGCTTTGGTGTCAAGCAGACAGGCACCGTTCTGCGTATAGAGTACCACCCACGGTTCAGTCAGTGCACAGGCTCCTACGATGTTTCGATAGCCATTTAACTGAGGCAGACGCTCGTTGAGAGGGTCGAAGCGGTTTGCGTCAGGCAGAAAATAGCCTATCCTGTTGAGGCCACGCCTCTGCAACAGCCGTCCGTCACCAAGCCTGACATTCAATTCTACAGCCCCTCGGGCAATCCCTATCAAGGGGTCATCTTCAAGTATTTCCGCCATTTGTCGCTGAGGCGGTGTGTAGGTAATGCCGTTTCCCAGCGTCCCCGTCCACGTGCCGCCCTGCCAGTCGCTGACTGTTTCTGGCGATGGCGTAAACTTTCCAAGCGAGCGCAACCGCCCTTCTATGTCGTAGCGGAATGACCGTGTGCGCATGTCGAAGAGGTATATGCGGTAGAAGTCGTGCAGCCACAGCAACGAGTCGCCCTGCCACTGATGGGCATAGCCCGCCGAGTAGGCATAGTGCTCCAGCAGATACGCTTTCCTTCTGTCGCAGGGCACAACGGTAAAGCCCGCCCCATTGCTGATGCAGAACACACCCTCGCAGTTCACCAGCATCTGGTGGTTGGGCAGCGCGATAATCTGCCGCACTTCGCCCGTGGGCAGTCCGTCCTGAACGCCCCATTGCCGCGTCTGTGCGCTCGCACCCATCCAGCAAAACACCGTGCTAATTGTCAGCAGTATCGTGTATCTCATCAACGTTTCAGTTTTTGTCGCTGCAAAGGTACTGTTTTTTATCGAAAAATGTTGCTCCTTCACCTGCTTTTTGCATCTTTAACAGGCAAAACGGAGAATAATTGAAAATAAATGCTTATCTTTGCGCCATAATTCTAATTGAAACGCTTATGAGTACCCAGATGATGAACAAGGCAATTGCTGACTACTTCAAGACCCAACCCATCGTGCGGGCATGGCTCTTCGGCTCCTTCGCCCGTGGCGAGGAGACCCCGCTGAGCGACGTCGACATCCTTGTGCAGTTCGATGAGAATGCACGGGTGAGCCTGCTGAAGCACGCCGGTATGATTTGCGACCTGGAGAAGATTCTCGACCGCCCCGTTGACATCGTGCCAGAAAAGGCATTGCGTCCGCGAGTGAGAGAAAGTATTAACCAAGACAGGAAACTGATATATGAGAGAAACCGTTAGAGACCGCGAGCGCTTGGAGCATATCCTTGAAGCCATCGACTGCATCCTCACCTACACCGAGGAGAAATCAAAGGAAGAACTCACATCAGACAAGATTCGGTTCTATGGCCTTGTGAAGAATATTGAGATTGTTGGCGAGGCTGCCTACAAACTCACCAAAGCCTTTCGTAGAGCGCATCCCGACACCCCTTGGGATAAGATTATGAAAATGCGTCATGTGCTCATCCACGACTACTACATGATTGACGAGGATACCGTCTATTATGTTATTGAAGACGAACTCCAGCCTCTTCACGAGCAAGTAACCCGCTACCTCGCTGAAACAGATTGGGAAGAGTGGGAGAAAAACGAAGTGGTCATTCAAGAGAGCTCAGCCCACAAGACCCTCATGCAGACCGCCCAGCGGATGAAGAACGACGGGCTCCCCATCAAGCAGATTTCCCGATATACCGGCCTCACCGCCGAGGAAATCGAGGGGCTGTAAGGCATAACGAAAACGAAAAACTACATAGGCGGATAGACCGACAGACATGATTTTGTAACTAAACTAAATTTGAAATAAAAACAATGACGAAGAAAATCATCTTATCCATCCTCTTTGCTCTCGTTGCCTTCACAGCGAAGACGCAAACCGTTTACGTCTATTCCAATGCCGACGATGGCTTTTTGAACATCAGGATGAAGCCCAGTGCCAGTTCTGATATTGTCGGGGTGCTTTACAACGGCAAGGAAGGTGCCAAGTTGCTTGACAAGAGCAACAAGTATTGGTACAAGGTTTCAAAAGATGGGGTCGTGGGATATGTAAACAAACGATTTGCGAAACTGACCCCGGCGACGACACATTCAAACCAGAGGCAAGAGCAGAAACCAGCCAATAACTTTGAGAAACTGATAGCAGGTATGACACCCGAAGAGTGCAAGAGTATATGTGGCGAACCAGACAAAATCAGCAAACAGGTTTACTCAAATCGGGTCGTCGAGTTTTGGGATTATAAGAATCCGAAAGGTACATTACACTTCCGAAATGGTTTGCTGTATAACTTCTCTTTCGATGTAAAACAATAAATGATTATCCTATTCCTGTTTTCCTCCCATGAGGAACCCAACAGGTCAAAAGTAAAAACTATTGACAGCCGCCGAAGATGGCGTTATTTTGCCGGCTGTTTTCGTGACACTATGTCATATAATTCCTTTTGTTCGCTGTCCATTTGTAAAATCATGGTCTTTTTTCGGTGAGTCTTTGGAGTCTGATAGTTCAGCTGGTACATGGTTTTTGTGAGGTGTCCCGCCTGATAGATGGTAATCTCCGACTTTGCCTCTTTGAGCAGACGTTCCAATTCCAGCATAATGGTGTATGCCGTGAAGCAGATGCAAATGTGTGCCTCTATTCGGTTGTGCAGCCTGTGGAAGATCGGTCTGGCACGCAAGTCGCCCTTGTTCATCCTGAATGCCCGCTCTATGAACCAAAGATTTGAGTAGCTGGACAGGACCTCCTTCTCGGGCAGCTTGGTGTTGGTGACATGTCCCTTTACTCCGTCCCATACGGCATCAGCCTCGTACTTGTCACGGTCAATGGTGATTGTCACGTCGCCTTCCATCTTCAGATACTTGTTGTAGCCGCGCCTGTTGATATTTGCCTTGGTCAGCTTGCCGGTGTTGAACCGCTTCTCCAGACGCTCCATCCCCTTCTTCCGGGCATGGGCATCCTTCTTGGCGCGTTTCTCCGACTTTGAGACAACCAGACGTACACCGTCGCCCTTGTCGATGACCTTGACGTCGCCGTACTGCAGGTCCATGCCGATGACGGCTTGTTTCACCACGTCCGTCTCGTTCTTCACCCGTGCGCCTATTATATATTCGTAGCCGTTCTTCTGGAGCTCCTCAATGTTCGCCTTCGACAGCAACCCCGCATCGGCCACGACGATGGGATGGTCGAAGCCGTGCTTCCTGGCCAGCGACTCGATGACGGGAATCAGCGTCTTGCCCTCATGGATGTTGCCCTCGTATATCTCATAGCCTATGGGGTTGCCGCCTGGAGCGACCAGCAGCCCGAGGAATATCTGCGGACAAGCGTGCTTGCCGTCCTTCGAGAAGCCCGTCTTGCGCAGGTCGTCCTCCTGCGCAGCCTCAAAGTAGAGTGTGGTCATGTCGTAAAACACCACGCTGACGGTGCCGCCGCACTTCTTCTTCGTCCAGGCGTATGAGATGCGCTCCACTTGCGATTTCATGTCCTCGCCCTCCGGCCTTATCGGCTTCCCGTCCTTGTCCTTCTTGCAGTCCTTGTCCTTGCGGTAGCACAGCTCGTCAAGGAACTTGTAGATAGCCTCCACGTCGTAGTCCTTGTTGAGATAGCGACGCAGGTACTCCACCGTACGCAGCTTGCTGCCAGGATTGAACAGGCGGCATATCACCAAGTGGCGGAACATGTCATTATTCAATTCGCCATAGCCTATCCTGTCGTAGAGACTGCCGTAGATGAGTTCGGGACCTATCACCTGAATGTGGGCGTTTGAGATTCCAGAGAGGAATTCCTCCAAGCCTTCCTCGAAGGAATCATAATAGTCCATCGGCAGCAGAGGGCCGCGCATGGAATCGATATACTCCCAGCCCTGGCGTTCCAGTTCCTGCAACTCCCCTTCATCAGAACTGGTACCTATAATCTTAATGACCTTGTTGGCACGGCTATGCTTTCCCTTCTGCTTGACGATGACGCTGAAGGAGCCGGACTTGTTGGGTTTTCGCTGTAAAAACATGGTGCAAAGGTACTGCGAGGAACCCAAAATGCCGCCTATCAAAGTGTCATTTTATTGATTTTTAAGAAGTTTCAGTCGTTAACACCCGTTAACGTGGAAAACAGGAGACAAAATCAACAAACAGGTTTACTTAAATCGGGTCATCGAGTTTTGGGATTATAAGAATCCGAAAGGTACATTACACTTCCGAAATGGTTTGCTGTATAACTTCTCTTTCGATGTAAAACAATAAATGATTATCCCTAATTATTCTTAAAATAACAACTTAGATGAATGTATTATTATATTTAATTTGTATATTTGCACTCAGAAATCTGCATTAAAACTCAAACAAAGAGAGTTGGGGGAATATAGCGGATAATCATTAAACAATAAATTCTAATCAAAATATGAGCAAAGAATATACTTACAACGACAGAATGAACCAACTGGCTCGCCACCAAATGCAAAGCGAGGTGCAGATGGGCGTGCGCCGCTTGTCTTATGAGGCATTCAAGCGCAAGGCGAGGGAGCATCAAGTCCAGTTCCGCGAACGCGAACTTGGCGTAGGCTTCTATAAATATCCCAACGTGCTCAACTACGCCGATGCCCGCAAGGGACTCATCTTCTTTGAAGGTTTTCGCCAAGAAATCATGGACGAACTGAGCAAGCCTGTCGCCAAGACCTCTGCCGCTCCGAGCGCCCAGATGCTCACAAACTTGCTGCGCAGCGAGCACATACCCTACAACATCTTCTTCCCGATGAAGAAGGACCTTGAAGGATGCAAGAAACTCTTCAATACGATTCTCGGTACGGGCGAAATCCAGGACATCCAGGACATACTCATCGAATACCATCCCGAACCCATTGAGGAATATCTTGATGACCACACAGCCTTCGACGTCTATATCCCCTATACCGCTATCGACGGCAAGACCTGTGGCATCGGTATCGAGGTGAAATACACAGAGAAAGAATATCCGCTGAAGCAAGGCTCACGCGAATACAGCCACGTGAAAGATGAGCACGGCAACACACGTCTCTCAGCCGCCTACGCCAAAGCCACCGAGCAGAGCGGCTTGTACCGGCCCGATGTCTCGCACGACATCCTCGTTTCCAACAAGTTCCGCCAGATATGGCGCAACCACATACTCGGTGCATCAATGGTGCTCCACGGCAAAAGCGAGGACATTGCCCGTTTCACCAGCATCACCCTCTACCCGCAGGAGAACATCCACTTCAGTCTCGATGCCATGCCTGCCTACAAAGAGCTTTTGGCCGATGAATCTTCAAACACATGCATTCCTCTCAGTTACGAGAATCTGTTCGAATACATGGAACGGAGCCTTAACATGGAGCAGAAGACCGAATGGCTTGCTTATTTGAAGCGTCGATATCTTTTTTTCTACTTCTCACATCTTTTTGAGAAATAGTTTTATCTGTTAAAATATCAAGTGCTTGCCACACGAATACCTGACAATCCTAACGATATCTGCAACCTTATAGACTTGATGCATTCAAGTTGAAATGAACAGTTGGCATAATCGCGGCTGTAAAGTAAAAAGATTCCCCGAAACGTTAGGCGGTTTCGGGGAATTTTCGTTATGCGAACCTTCGAATAACGAAAAAACTTCGATTTCGATGCCTCGGAATGCTAAAATCACATAAAATGTGATGAAATTGGCCAATTTTTCTCTTTCAGACGCTCAGAATGAAAGATTATTTGTTACCTTTGCAATCAGAAATTTGATTTTTTGGAACTGAGCCAACAGTTTATCGGTACGACATCAAAATTCCACAACGACCAAGTACACATGATAAAACGATGGCTGCCAGCTCATACCCTCTGGGGCATGAGTGCTGGCGGTATTCGGCAGTATCATGTGAGGGCGTGGAATCCCTGATGTCGTAATGTTGTTTATCAAGAGTGCTCATTGCCTCTTTTCCAAGGAGTCATCGACGAAGTAATGAGCACAAGAGATAGTGAATATGAGCATGTCGAACCATCAAAAGGACGGGCGCCCTCCGCCTGACGGAAAATCGTAGTTCAAGCGCTTGGACTACGATTCCAGAGCTGCGGCAGGGAGTTCAAAGGCTTGAACTAAGTCCCGCAAACCTGCGACAAGGAGTTCAAGGGCTTGAACTAAGCCCCGCAAACCCGCGACAGGGAGTTCAAGGGCTTGAACTAAGCCCCGCAAACCCGCGACAGGGAGTTCAAAGGCTTGAACTAAGCCCCGCAAACCCGCAGCAAGGAGTTCAAAGGCTTGAACTACAATTTCTGAACACGAATGGCCACGAATGAACCACGAATGGTCATGAATAAAATATTATATGAGCAATTCGTGGTCAATTACATGGCAATTATATGTTAAAATTAAAAAGTAAAGATATGCAAGAAGATATTTTATTGGTTCCCTATCAGGACCTTTCGCAGTGGCCCAACGACCTGCACCTGCAATTTAACCAGACGCAGGACGAGCAGATGGACGCGGAGTTCGACGTGGACAATCCCGCGCCGGGAAAGCTGGCCACGGCCATCGCCGACCACAAGGCTGCCGTAGCCACGGAGAACTCGGCCTACATCGTGTCGCGCTCGTCGGAATACACGGAGCAGATTGCGGAGCAGGACTCGATCCGTGACACGAAGATTGACGAGGCGACGTCGGTGGCCAACGCCATGTCGAAGGTGGCCTCACTGCCCCAGATGCAGCAGGCGGCTCAGGTGTGGCTGCGCGGCTGGAACGTCTATAAGCCCAACCCGAAGTCGGCCTACGAGGCTGAGACGACGGCCATTCAGCAGTGGGCAGGCCGCTCAGACGCTGGGCATCACGCAGATTATCGCCGACATGGTGGCTGCCAACAACGAGGTGCACCGCCTCATCGTGCTGCGCGAGAACACGCAGGGCCAGCAGCAGAACAACATCCATTAGCCTGAAGGATGCCCGCACGGCCACGGACAAGGCCTACAAGTGGATGATTCTGTGCCTGAACTCGTACAAGGTGGTCGACCAGGACCCCGACCGCTTCACCGCCGTCACCTCGAACCTCATCGCGCAGCAGGAGTACTACCTCGGGCTGGTGAAGGACCGCCAGCGCACGAACAAGCGCGTGCAGGTGAAAAGCGAGGAAATCGGCAACCACACCTACGCCGTATCCTCTGGCTGGACGTGGTCGAAGCTGGCTCAGGAGAACGCGAAGGCCTTTGCCCTCGACCCCGAGCCGAGCGCACCGGGCGAGGAGCCGGTCGTCGTGCCCCAGCGCATCATTTCGGTCGATAAGAAGGCCGCTCAGTTCGGCACGCTCGCCGTGGCCCTGAACGGCGTGATTGTGAAGCCGACCGACGTGGTGGACGTGAACAAGACGTACCAGTTGGTGGTTTATACGCCTGAGTAGATTCTGTGCAAATTTCCAAATTTCGCACAAGAAAAATAGGACATTTTAACAAAAGGGAAAAAGAAAGGCTATAGCTGCAAAGAATTATCCT
>CAJOEC010000123.1 GCA_905233425.1 uncultured Prevotella sp.
TAGGGATGGGCTGATGAGGTCGTGTGCCTATCACAAAGCGTTGATACACAAAACTATAAAATGTCATCAGATAGCAAAATCTATGCCAAAGCAGATGTAAAGTAAATGAAAGAGCCCTATTCCGAAATAGACCTTGAAGTCGAGGCTGCTGCCCCAGCCAGTCGGGTCTTGGATGTAGGTGTAGATGCGCAACTGGCCCGACCACTTGTTGTAGAGGCCGAAGAAGCGTACGCCCTGAATGGTGGCATCGTTGAGATAGCAGAAAGCCATTTCCCAGCCCTTCGTGGGAGTGTATTGCACACGCACCTCGTCGGGAATGTGGGGGCTGCTTTCGATGACCCATGGTGTGCCCTGGGCTGCGGGGATGCCGTTCAACTGTACCGTAGAGCATTTCCACCACTCTTTTATGAAATTGGCATTGCCGCCGCTGTAGGCATCCCCCATGCCAAGAGCCGAGTGACAGACGGTGACAATGGCGCGATCGCCATCGTCGGCAGTAACAGTGATGGTGGCCTCCTTCGCGGTCTCTGTGCTTTCGCGCTGGCTGCTGATTTGCAGCACGGGGTGACCATTTACCGGCTCTGCGCTGGTGGCTGTGAGCCACGAAGCACTGCTTTCTATCTTGCTAATACCGGCTGTGAGGCTGTCGAGAAGGAGCTGCTCACCGTCGCTGCTGCCCACCATGTGGGTCATGTAGTTGAAGGTGAAGGGGCCCTTGGGGGGGCTGCCATTGGAAATGCTGTCATCGTCACTGCATGAGGTGAACACTGGTGCTACGGCCAAGGCCATCGCCGAGGCGAATAGCAGTAGAAGTCCTTTTTTCTTCATTTTCTTCATTTTCTTCATTGTTTTTTGTTGTTGGTTTTACTTATTGAGCCCACTTTTCAACGTGGGCTCATTTGTTATATATTATGAATTCTTGCGGATTGATGGCATAGAGGTTGCCGAAGTTGGCAGCATTCACGATGCAGGCATGTGAACCGAGCGTGTTCACTGAGCAGTAGATGAACAGGTCGCGGTAGCAGGTGGCAGGATTGGCCGACAGGCATTCCACGAAATTCTTGGTGAAGCGGTCACAGAGCCAGCGGGAGTTGTCGGGGTCCCAGTTGTCGGCCAGCGACTGTTCGTTGGCATTGGCACCGCTCATGCCGAGTACGCCAGTGATGCCGTCGAGGGCTTTGATGACCACCTCGCCGTAGCAAGGCTCAGCCACGACGAGAAGCTTGCGGCACTGGCCTGTGGTGAGCATGGTCTGGGCTGTCTTTTGCATCATCAGGTCGGTAAAGCCGTTGCCGCTCCCGGTGTCGAGCCATGCAAACTCGTTTGACCAGCCGTTGGCGGTGGAACGCCCGTGGCCGCTCCAGTAGAACAGGACGTTAGGTGCCCCGCTCCCGTCGCCTCCCTGTCTGGCGGGGAGCGTCGTTTGCAGATGGTCGGAGGTCTTTCCCGTAAGGATGTCGGCAATGTCGGCAGCGGTCAGGTCGGCATTGTCGTAATCGACGACGGCAGGTGGCAGTCCGTCGGTGCCGCCCATGAGGTCTTTGCCGAAGTTGGAGATTCTAACAACGTTTTTGTTGGCAGCCGCCTCCTGCTTGTCGATGACAAGGATGATGTGGTCGTCGTCGAAGCCTCCTTTGCGCAAGAGCTGATAGACATTGAGCACGTCGGCCAGATGGCGGTAGTTCAGGGAGCCCTTGCTGCCCTGGACGAGAACGGCGTACTGGTCGGTGAGCTCAGGATAATGGATATCCGGTTGCGGTCGGCAGCCATCTGCTCGAAGCTCCTGAGCGCGTTTTCCTCATCGTACAGCATGTTCCACGATACAGATGGGCTGACAATGGTGGTGGTGTCGGGAGCGTAGTAGGCAACGTGGTTGATGCTGCCGTCCATCACCTGCCAGTGCAGGTAGGTGGTACGGGCTATCTGGGTGCAGTTTGACCTGTCGAACATGATGAGTCCAGAGGCACCGAAGAGGCACGGCACCTTTTTCAGCTCGCGCGCAGTGGCCAGATAGCCACGCATGTCGGAGGCGCGCCATACGCTCTGGGCTGTGCCGGTCTCTGTTTCGCCGGCAACATACCAGATGGCGGTGTTGAAAAGGTCATTATCGACAGACCTGCCCTGGTCGTAGTTGCTGATACTCTCGTAGATGGCGGTGGCCGACGCCGTCAGCAACAGTGCATCGTAGAACTTGCACTCTGCAAAGGTGGGCTTTGAGCCGTAGCGCTCCTCGTAGGCCGTCTCAAAGCCTGTGGCAGGGTTGGCGTAGGGCATGAAACCCTGACAGCCCTGTATCATTGCCTTGTCGCGAGAGCTGAGCGTGGCCAGATGCTCCTCGCTGAGCGTAGGGAAGCCATACCACGTGCGGACGAAGCCCTCTACCATTTGCCAGACGTCGTCATGGGCAGGGTCGTCCCACGGTGTCTGGGTGTCCCACGTCACCAGCTGATTCTCTACCATCCATTTGCGGCGCTGCCGAGCCACCTTGACCATCTGCTGGACATTCTCTACCACGCAGAAATTGGCACTGGCCCACGATTCGGTGTCGATGGGAAGTTCCATCGAGGCAAGGTAGTCAGTCACAGCTTTCTCCAATTCGCTGTCGGTGGCATATTGTCGGTTGTCGGTCAGTTCGATGCCGAGGTTATTGGCATGGAAGGGAGCCCAGTCGGTGAAGGTCTTGCCAAACAGGTCGTCGGGGGCTATGATGGCAGCGTTGGGCTGGATGCCATAATACTCAGGCTTGTCGCCGAGCCAGGCGACGAAGAGGCTCATCAGTGTCTCGGTAAAGCGCACGTCGGCCTCGGTGAGCGGCCAGAAGAAATGATTGTCCTTGAAAATATCGGTGCGACTGGCCACGGCATAGCGCCGCAACACCTCCTCACTGGTGGCAGTGGGGGCGATGAGCGCCTTGTGCTTCTTCAGACAGGCAGGAGCGAAGGCATCGACAGCTTCATTGCCAAAGGGACCGATGACGGCCACCACATCGCTGCGGTCTGCTATCTGCGTCGATAGGGCTGCAAGATCTTCGCTCAGCTCGTCGTACCACTCTATCTGAAAGCGGATGACGACGCTGTCGCCCTGCTGGGCCTCGTGGTGGTTCTCGGCAAACCACTGGGCGGTACGCTCCAGCCGGGTCTTCGTGGCAGCATCGCCGATAGGAGCCACTACCGCCACGATGTGTACGATCTCGTTGTCCGCAGGAGTTGTCACGTCTGCTTTATCGTCACTGCTGCACGATGAGAGTGTCAGCTGGAAAAGCACGACAAGAAACACAGCCACGACAGCGCCGAGCCACGCGCAGCGGCTCTCGAAGCGAAGGGCATGCTCACGCAAATGAATCTTTACTCTCATCTCTTTGTCCTCGATTTTGCCGACAAAATTACACAAAAATTGAGAAAAACTTTCAATTCAAGAGTGAATATGTGTTAATTCTGCATTCTTCTAATGAAAAACACTGCGGCCTGCCTTGCCTGTTTGCAAGAAAAGCCGTATATTGACGCGAGCGCGCCTCTTCCGTGCGTACCTTAGAGAATAATAGTGAGTGAGTGAGTGAGTGAGTGAGTTAACGAATTATTTGGAATCTCCAAACAATTCGCGTTAAACAATGTTATCACCTCAATCTTTCTCATACCTGAAATCTCGTGTCAATTATATTGCCGTTCGTTCGGTTGGTTACAGTCTCAGCAAATCCTTGACGGAGTAGATGCGGCTCAGTGCCTCGAACGAGAAGTATTGGTCGTCCATGATCATCCATTCCTCGCGCTGCTTCTTCGTTAGGTGCTTGATGTCGGGGAACATCGAGACAGGGACGATGACCTCGCGACCGTCCGTCAGGTAGGCCGCCATCGCGCCGCGCTTCACGTTGAAGTCGAGCTTCTTGATTCCTAATGTCGTGTCCTTGAACTTACACATATCCTTGTCCTCCTATTATTTTATTCGTTTAATCTGTATCTTTTTGCCTGCAAATACGTCGTCAATCATGCGGTTCAGCTCGTCCCAGTGCTTTTCGATGGCCTCGATGATGAGTGCCTCCTCGTCGGCGGTCAGTTCCGACCAAGCCACCTCAATCTTCTTCTCGCCGTTCTCCTCAATCCATATCTTCGCCACGGTGTCGCCTCGGTGCGACTTCTTGCTGCCTCGGCGCACCACGTGGATGTGCCGCCGGTTCTCCGTCGCGTCGGCTGGGAACACCGAGAGGATGAAGTAGAGAAGTATCATCAGTTTGCCCATAATGCTGTCGTTTTGTCTATTATGCGTGCAAAGGTACGCATTTTTCCCCACATTCGTAGCAATGAATCGGAAAAATCTACAAGATTTAACGTCACGCTGACGGTATCAGTTGTGATAATGACATATCTGTCTTGAACGTTCCTCATATATTCAGCAGATAATCAAAGTCTCTGGATATTTCCTCAGATGCGCCGTCTAATGCCTCTGCTGATATTAACTGGAATTCATCGTCCATGATGGAGCGTGTTCTGCCGTTTGCCATCTCAAAGGCGGCGACCTCTTTGTATCGCAACGTCTGCCGCTTCGGCATCAGTTGCATCACCTTTTCTGCCTTCTCCTTGGACTCTTCCATTGTCTCTCCTGCTTGTATGACATTGTTGAAAGATGTCATGATATATGGGCTATGAGTCGCTATGAAACAGGAATGTTTCGGGTCTCCATTTATCATGCCCACCAGTGAATACACGCCACTCTCAAATCCAACTCTTTCCCGCCCTCCAAGAGTATACGGTCAGCCTGTGTAGAGGGGTTATATTTATATTCAAAGGGCAGGTCGATAATCTTCTCTCCTTCTGAGTAAGTCCTGCGTGCGAACTCCCACTCCTTCATGAAGTCGAGTATGTTGTCGTTGTTCATGCTGACTTGGAACCAATTGGGGATGGCTGCCACCAGGTTTCTCTCAGCCGGGATGTAGGCAATCTTTGTCCTGAGGTAGCTCCATCGTTTGGCCTCGTTCCACTTGAACTGGCACTTGCCTGTCTTTGCATGATATTCAAACGAGACAGCATCATTCTCATAGCGGATGAAGCTGTCAGAATACATATACCCATCCAGCTTATGAAACCCCACGAGACTCTTCACAAAGGACTGACCCTCGCAGTATTTCTCGGGATTCTGGGTCATCTCTATCTGGCGTTCCATCCAGTCACAGAAGCAGGCTACTTTCAGCACGGTGCTCTTTCCCGAGCTCTGTGGGCCGATAATCAGATTGACACGCCGTAACTCTATGTCTATTTCGTCTATAGGGCCGAAATGGCGAATAACTAAGTGTTTCATAACGAAGTTGTCTATTTCTTCTCGTTTGATTATTGTGCTGCAAAAGTACGAAGAATAAACGACATACGCAAACTTTTCAGTGGTTTTCTCGAATTAAACCAAGTGGGTCATGGGAACAGGAACATTGACCCAGACTTGGGTCAAGTGCCTGTTCCCATGACCCATCATATTTTATTTGCATAATAAAACCGCTCTTGTATTTAGATAGTCGGCGATTCCCTGTAACTGCACTCGATTCTTCTCAACAAAAACATAGTCACATTTTAATAATAAGCCAATCCTTTTTAAACTTATCCAAATCCGAGCAGACTGTTGCCATTATCGTTTGAATGTTACTTGCATTAAAATCATAAAAACAGTAGTTACCTTTTATTATCCTCTCAAAATCTCCCCTTGACCATCTCTTTTTTAGTACTTTTATTAATGCATCGCTACTGTAATTAGGTATGAACCAGACACTAGACTGTTTAAGATCTAGTGTGATGTATCTCCAAAGCTTCATCCAATTTGTAGAACTTGCCAATTCTTGGGTATTCCCAGGTTGAATGAATTGAAGCCAGAAGAACTGGCTAATCGGCATATTTTTAGGGTGTGGAAATATACTCATTGTCATCTAACTTTTTCTTTAAGTTTCTGAGGGCAAAAACAGAATGAGGGTAGGACAATTAGCGTCCGCCTCCTAAATTATTTCATTCTTCAATGACTTTTCTAAACATAACCCCTCCTATTTCTTTCTAAATACCAGATGTATGTTTTGACTGTACGGTTCCCCTTTCTTTCCGCCTCCTTGAACCAATGCAGGCCCTCACGGTAGTTTCCCTCGTTTGCTTCGAGCATCGCCAGATGCTCTTCGGGCCTTCCATGCCCCTTGTCCGACTGCCCTGCCCTCTTGAACATTTCCCTTGCCTTGCCCAAGTCCACATCCGTGCCGAGGCCGTATTCATAGCAAAAGGCCAGAGCCACCTGTGCCCTGTAGAAGCTTCCCTCCTGCTTCGGGTCGAACATGACGATGTAGTCAAACATCAGGTCGAAGTTCCCTTTCCTCAATAGTTCTTGCAATGTCATGTTTTTCAACTTTATTAACTTAGCATTATTTCCGCAATAACTCTTACCTTTGCACCCGACTATAGATAATGTTCTAAATGTAAGATGTTAAAACATCCCATTGTTTAGGGCATGCGGCAACAATTTTGTAGTTTTG
>CAJOEC010000124.1 GCA_905233425.1 uncultured Prevotella sp.
AGTTCATCGGTCAGGAAGGTAGAGGCCACGACCGAGCGGGTGGCGACAGTCGTGCCGCTGAGGTCCACGCTGTGGTTGTAGTTGTAGCTCACGCTCTCCTTGATGCGCCAACGGTCTTTCTTGTCAATCGGGAAGTCAACGCCCGTCGAGGCGTTCGTCGACCAGTTGCCGTTGACGTTCTCTGGGGTGACGGTGCGCACGCCAGTCGAGCGGTCATAGACGAAGCCCGAGGCCACGGCGTTCTCAGTAATCCTGGCACTGGCCGAGACGTTGAACAAAGTCTTGCCGTACTTGTCGCTGTAATGGCCGCTTAGGCTGTAGTCGTGGGTGTTCTTCAGGTTGGGGTTGCCTAAGGTGATGTAGAGCGGGTTGCTGTCATCGCGGATATTTAGCAGGCTGGTCATCGAGGGAGCCGAGGTGCTCATGCTCAAGTTGGCATTGATATTACGGTTGCGCTTCCAGTTGCTGTGAAAGAAATAGATGGTAGGCGCGAGGAAGGTGGTGTTGCGTTTCATCAGCGTGTCAAGGCTCCATGAGAGGGGGCTGCCACGGTGATAGTCCAGACGCTCATGACTCATGGGAATACCGAGCTGGAACGACAGCTGGGAATAGGAGTCCTCACTGCTTTTATTGAGCCGGTAGGCTATCTGTGGTGTGTGCGTATGGGTAGTGCTGCGTTGTTCCGAACTGTTGTTGGCATCGAGCGTGGTGAGCATCTCGTCCATCGACGGCAGCGAGCCGAGCCTTTCGGGCGTGTTCCAGTCGCTCAGTTTGTTGAGCAGATAGAGCGGCGTGTTGTCGTGGCTTTGGTAGTAGTTGTAGGTATAGCCCAAGTCGAGGCTGTGGCGATGCTTCTCATCGAAGGCAAACATCAGTCGCGGTTGGGCAGTGAAGTTGGTGGTGCTGCGCTTGGTGGGCTGGTAGCGGTTGCGGAAGTCGTCGGGTAGCGACTCAGTCGCAACATACTCTATAAGATTGTGCTCGTAGTTGTCCTCCTTGCGGTCGGTAAAACGGAAGCTGAAGGGCATCCAGAAGTCGATGAAGTCGTTGTGGGCCGGACTGACGGAAAGGTATCCGTCGTTGTTCGTGTCGAGCCAGTGGCCTACGCCCTTGGTTCGGCTGATGGTGCGGTTGATGGCGTAGCGGCGCAGCAGGTCGCCGGCGTTGGGAGCCTGAATGCTGTCCATCCAGTCCTTGCCCAACTGGTCGGCCACATCCTCGGCCAGCGTGACACTGGCCGACTCGCTGTGGTTGTTCCATGTGGTGTAATAGAAGTAAGGCTGGATGCTCATCTGGAAGTATTTCAGCCACTCGCCGATGGGCTCCGTATGGTAGTAGTTGTAGCGATGCCGTGACTCTATCTGCCAGTCGTAGCTGCGCTTCTTGAAGAACGAGCGGCCGTAGGTGCTGCCGTCGTCGAGGAAGGTAGTGCTGCTGGTGTTGTTGGCATCGTTCTTGTCCCAGTAGGTGGTGCTGATGCTTCCCTCATAGCGGTAGTGATCTTCTTTCTCCGTGCGGAAGTTGGCCCCGGCCTTGACTAACGAGATAAGTCCCTCCGACTGTGTCAGCGGGCTCCATTCGCCCTTCTCGCCCGGCGTGCGATAGTCGTTCAGGTTGTTCGTGGTGGCATAGACCGCCAAGCGTGAACGGTCGGAGAAGTGCAGGCCGAACAGGCGGCCCAGGTACTTCGCGTCATGCCGTTCCTCGTCGTTCTTGAAGAAAGTCGTGCCGCCGCCCCCTTCGCCATTGGCTATCCATCCGCTGTTGTACTCACGCTTCAGCTTCACGTCCATCACCAACTCCTTCTGTGCCGTCTTCTCGCGGTTCGTTCCCTTTACATCCTCGGGCACCCGCTCGTAACTGCGCACCTGCTTCACCATGTACGTAGGCATGTTCTCAAGGAGCAGCTCGCGGTCGCTGTCGAAGAAGTCCTTGCCGTTGAGCAGCAGCGAACTGACCTGACGCCCGTTCACCTTGATGACACCACCCGCTTCCAGCTCCACGCCCGGCAGCTTCTTGATGAGGGCATCGAGCATCGAGCCTTCGGCCATCTGGAAGGCATCGGCATTATAGACCAGCGTGTCGCCGTCCATGTAGAACTTCAGCTTTGTTGACTGCACGACCACCTCACCCAGCTCCACCTCTAATTTCTTCGGCAACCGATGCAGGTAGATGGTCTTCAGGCTGCGCGTCTGTTCCCGCTTGTACATCTTCTTGATGTCCAAGGGCACGTAAGCCGTGCGGAAGCTGTCGGCCTCCAAGCGGATGATATAGCTGCCCGCCTGCTTGATGCCCGCTTGGATATAGCTATACTTCCAGTCCTCCTCTTCCTGGTAGTGCACCTTGATGCTGTCAGCAAAAGTGCTGTCGGCGGCGTGCAGCAGTTCCCCCCTCACGCCCTTGATGTATTCATGCGTCAGGTGGTCTTTCACCTCGGCATAGACTTGTAGCTTGCGCTCCTTCGTCTTTGTGCTGTCCGTCGTCTCTTCTCCCTGTGCCGTCAAAGCGACGAGGGCGAGCAAGATGGTGATGATGGCTTGTTTGTTCATTATGCGTTTCGATCATTATCTCCTTATAAAGACGCATTTCGTGGAGTAATGTGACAGATTAAACGTTAATGGTTCTTAATTCGGGCAAAAGTCTTTACTTGGGTAAAGATTAAAAGTATGTTGGAACGATTTGCACGTAGGGACATATTCTTGTATTTGTCCGCAGTTACCGTATGTGTCCGCAAGCGGGAGGAGGTTACACTTAGGAACTGTTACTTAATTAACCTTACAATTAATTTTTTGAAACGAATTACCGTAATATCCATAATTTGCCCATAATTATTATAATTAAGGATATTACGGATAAATTACGATAATTACGGAAATTCGTTTCAGATATCATTCGTAAACTTTATTTAGTGTCAGTTCCTTACGAATGCGGACAAATACAAGAATATGTCCCTACGAGCAGTGCTGCCTTTGTTGAACATCATTAATCCAATCGGAAGGTGATGGGCATTGTGTACCTCACGCGCACGACCTTGCCATTCTGCTTTCCGGGCTTCCACCGTGGCATGGAGCCGACGACGCGGATGGCCTCCGCATCGAGGTCATCGTTCACCTTCTTCACGACCTTGGCATTATTGACACGGCCTTCGGTATCGACGATGAACGTTACGAGGACGCGTCCCTGCACACCAGTCTTGAAGGCCGCCTCGGGATAGCAAACGTTCTCCATCAGGAACTGCATCAAGGCTTCCGGGCCACCGGGGAACTCAGGCATCTGCTCCACCACGTCGAAGACATCCGGGAATTCAGATGTGGTCTCCATCTTGGCCTTGTATTGGATGACAGTACTGTCCACCTTGGCCTCACCTAAAAACAGACCCTTTCCGCTTTTGGTGGTGATGATGACGACACCGTTCTTGCCTTCTTCGCCGTAAACCTCGACGGCCGACTTTTCTTTCAGTACGTCAACGTGGTCGATGGTCTTTGAGTCGAGGGCCTCTAATTGGGCCGTGGTGACACGTTTACCGTCGATGATAATCAACGGCTCGCCTTGGTTGGCAACCGTATCGATAATTATCAATTGGTCGTCGCCAAGGTCTGCGTCGCCAAGGCTCATCATGACGTTCTCGCCGGTATAGGTTCCCTCGTCGGTCTGTACTTCGATGGTCTTGGCGCCCACCTTTATCTGGCCGGCCTTGCGGCCTTTCTTCACTGGTTTCTGCTGTTGCTCGACGGGGGAACCGTCGAGAGCGACCGTGCTGGCGTAAACGTAGTCGGTGACGGTTTCGGCCTGAAGGGCCAGGACGGTGCCCACGATGGGCAGCAGGGCAAGCAGCTTGAACATGCTCTTGCGAGGTGATTTCTTATTTTTAAGCATCATTGTTATGCGGTTTTTGAGGGTACTGTGAGTAATGCCGTTGGCCACGGAGTACCCGCACGCGGCGACGGCCTTTTGGATAAGCAGATACTGATACTGACGCATATTGATGCCTTGAGAGAGCACCGCCGCATCGGCCTCATACTCGTGGATGGTGCGCAAATCCTGGCGCAACATCCACATGGCAGGGTTGAACCATTGCACGACGGTGAGCGTATCAACGAGGAGCACGTCGAGCGAGTGGCGCTGACGTATGTGTCCCCGTTCATGGGCCATGATGGCCGGGTCCGGACTTTCGTAATCTTGTCGGTTGAGCACGATATAGCGCATCCAACTGAAGGGCGACACATCTTTGTCGGTGACGCAGACGATGATTCCATCGACCTGCGGGTGGTGCTCGCTGCTACGGATGATTAGCCACACTTTCAGGACAGAGACGAGGGTATGGGCAAGTGTTGCTGCCACACCTATTATATATATGACAGGCAATGCCATCTGCCACCATGCTAAAGGCTGCTTTTCCTCGACAGCGGCACTAAGCCCTCCTATGTCGATATGCCTGGTGGCATTGACCACCACCGTCTCGTGCATCGTAATGACGCAAAGCGGCAGCACAAACGAGGCCACCGCCGTCGTCAGCAGCACCATGCGGTTTAGGCGGTGCAGCGTGTCGCGGCTGAGCAGCACGCGGTAGAACATATAGAACACCGCCAAAAGTACAGCCACCTTCAGGTCGTATGTCAGAAACTCCATCATACTCATTGACATTATTCATTCTCAATTGTTTCTATCAGTTCTTTCAGTTCGTCCACGGAAATCTTCTCGTCCTTCACGAAGCTGCTGACGGCACTGAGGTAGGAGTCGTTGAAGTAGTCACGGATGATGCCCGTGAGGCTCGACCGCCCGTACTCCTTTTCCGTCACCGTGGGGAAATACTGGTAAGTTGTGCCGTACTGCTTGTGGTCGAGGAATCCCTTCTTCTCCAGTATGCGCACCGTCGTCGACAGCGTGTTGAAGTGAGGGCGCGGCTCGTCGTAGTACTCCAATAGCTCTTTCACAAACATCGGCCCGTGCTGCCAGTACAGGTCCATTATCTCCTTTTCCTTTGTTGTCAGTCTTTTCATAATTTTCAATCTTCAATTTTCAATCTTTCTGCGTCAGTATCAGTATCCGACTGCAAAGTAACTAAAAACTTTAGTTCTATCCAACTAAAGCCTTTAGTTTTTGTGATTTGTTAAGAAGATTCTGCCCTATTTCTTAGTTGTTCACACATTGTTTCCTCCATGCTGTCAGGCAAGCCTGAAAAAGTAGTAAATCCCGATGTGATTTTATCAAATCCCGACGCGATTTTAACGAATCCCGACGGGATTATATCAAATGCCGACGGGATTTTAACTTTGCCCCTATCAGGGCTGACAGAGACCTTAGCCCAAACACACCTTTTGCCCGGAGCAAAGAGACGTTTACATGTACTCCGTTTAGCAGCGACTTCTGTGTGGGGATAGTAGAAAAGTCAACCGCAGTAAGAATTATTCGATATTCTGGTCACTTTGGTCACATCTTTTATATATTTTTATTTCAGCCTTTCCAACAGCCTTTCCAGTTCATGGTCGAAGTTGTAGAAACCGTGCAGTTGCAGGTCGTCGCGGACACGACGGCAGTCGGGAGTGATGGTCTCGTAGTGGGGGATGCCGTTGAAGTGGAAAAGTTCCTGCATACGGGCAAAACCGTCGTAGGTGAGGCAGATGTTCACCTCGTCGGACAGCCACTCATCGATATATTTGTGGTAAGCATCGCTACCCTCGGCGGTGCGCTCCTCGGCAATGAAGATGAGCTTTACATCATCGCGCTTGGCAATCTCAGCCCGCTTGTCCTTGCTGCTCTGTATGGCCGAACGGCAAGGACCGCAGCCCATTCCCCAGAAGTCGATAAGGAGATACTTGCCGGGATACTTTTCGCAAAGATGTCGGATAAGATCGGCCATCAGGCCATCGGGCAGAGGCGATGAGAGCTCGGTCTGCGCCATCTTGTGGGCATAGAACTGCTCAGCCTTCTGGTGGACGTAGGGGTGAGCAAATGTGGAGAGATAGAGAGGCATCATATTGCTGGGTGTCCTCATGCTGGCTACGCTTTCCTCTCGTTCTGCAACCGTTTTTGTCGTGTCGGCGAAGATGCGGGGAATGACATCCTCGTTGTTGCGCCAGTAATTGAAACCGCTTAGCATATCTTTGTATGCGCAAAGTTGTGCCATCAGATTGTCGTGTTCGCTACCCATGAGTTCTTTCAATGCAGTGTAACCTCCAGCAAGCTCTTTCTTCTCGTTTTCGACATTAGCCACAACACCGCCATTTTCGTCCTCAATATCTTTGTATTTGCCGATGCGAACGGGCTGTGCGAACTGCATGCGGTTGAGCAGATGGGAATAGTCGCTGCTGGCAAAGAGCAGGGGATTGTCAAAGTCGATGCGCCGCA
>CAJOEC010000125.1:0-6272 GCA_905233425.1 uncultured Prevotella sp.
GTTAATAAAAAAAAAGGAAATATCTTTATTAACGCAAACAAACGGGTAATCTTTTCTTTTTCAGAGCACGAGGGGCTTCCCGTCAGGGATTAGTACAACAAAGGAATAGAGAATTATTAAAGAATCAGCTGGGACGGTTCCTCATAATCACAGTTCCCTTTACTGAGAAACGACATTAATGTATATGAATAGTAACACTGGAGCAGACCACTGCCATGATTTCAACAAGCAATAGAAACAGGAACGAAAACGTTATAAGAATAAGGAAGAACTGTTACAGAAACTGTCGGAGATAGAATGGGACGACTTTGAATGTAAAGCGCCCCTGCGAATAAAGAATTGTGAAGTATTGACAAGACAACATTATTAATACGTTATATTGGTATGACAACTGAACTGATAAGAAATATGATTGGACAGACGGAGAGTACGGAGTTGGAGTACAAGTCGGCTAAAGGCGGTTTTCCAGAAAGTTTTTGGGAAACTTTCTCGGCCTTTGCCAACACTCATGGTGGCATCATTGTGCTGGGCATGAAGGAAAAGAGTGGAAAACTTATACCCGACGGACTTGATGATACACAGATAGCCAAGTACAAGAAGGCATTCTGGGATTGCGCCCACAATAAGGGCAAGGTTAGTGCCACCATGTTGACAGACCGCGACGTAAACGTGGAAGAAGTGGAAGGCAACCGTATGCTGGTGTTCCGTGTTCCCAAGGCAGCATACGAGTTGAAGCCAGTGTATCTGAACGGCAATCCCTTTGGTAACACCTATCCAACCATGAAGGAGACTATCGCTGTACAGACTCGGAGGTGCGCCTGATGATAGCTGACGCAGAAAGCCAGAAACATTCGTTCGACAGCATGATACTGCCCAACTACACGATGGATGACATTGAGATGCCAACGCTACGTGCCTATCGTCAGAGATTCTTATTACGGCACGAGAACCATCCTTGGAATGATCTTGATGACATGATGTTCCTAACGAAAATCGGAGCATATCAAGTGAACCGCGAGGATGGCAGCGAAGGTTTTACCCGTGGAGGAATCATGATGCTGGGAAAGACGGAGAGTATTACTGACCAGGTTTGTGTACCATTGTATTTCGTGGACTATCAGGAGAAGCTGTCATCTGACCCCATGCTGCGATGGACGGATCGCATCTACCCGGACGGAACATGGGAGGCCAACCTCTTTCAGTTCTTCTACAAGACATACAGGAAACTTTCGCAGCTGTTGCCAACTCCGTTCATGCTGAAAGGCATAGACCGCCAGGAAGAAACAACGGCACATATCGCGTTGAGGGAAGCATTGGCAAACTGTCTGATTCACTGCAACTATGCCCAGATTGGGAATATCCTTGTCGTAGGGCGTAACAGCAGTATAATGATGCGCAATCCTGGTTGCATGCTTATCTCCATTGATGAATTCTATGCAGGAAGCCATAGCATCTGTAGAAATCCAACGCTACAGAAGCTCTTCATGTTCTTAGGGTATGGAGAGAAGGCTGGCAGTGGTGCAGACATAATCAGGAAAGGATGGGATGACAACAACTGGCCCATGCCAGTGTTGACGGAGAGAGTGCAGCCTGAAGAGACGTTGATGACACTTGTAATAACGTCATCAAATTCGTCCAAGGTGTCACCAGAAAATATCAAAATGTCACCAGAAACGGATGGTATGTCACCAGAAAACGCGCAAACGTCACCAGAAACGAATGTTGTGTCACCAGAAATGTCACCAGAAAATGTGCAAACGTCACAGAAAATAATCGAACTGATAAGGAATAATAAAAACATTACGATGCAGGAGATGGCCAACGTTCTTGGCCTCAATAAGAGAAGCGTGGCAAGAAACATCAAAAAGCTTCAGGAGCATGGACTTATCCGTAGGGTAGGAGCAAACAAAAATGGATACTGGGAAATATCTGCATGAATTTGTAACTATAGTTTGCAAGCAAAGCGACCTTTGGGGCGAGTGGCAAACGATATAAAGGATTTGAGATATGATGAAAGAAGAACTGTTACAGAAACTGTCGGAGATAGAGTGGGACGACTTTGAATGTAAAGCGACTCAGGACAAACTGCCTGAGGATGTATGGGAAACGGTTTCGGCATTTTCCAACACGTCTGGGGGATGGATTGTGTTTGGCATCAAGCAGCGAGGGAAGCAGTTTGAGATACATGGGGTGAATAACGGGGAGAAGACGGAATCGGATTTCCTAAACATTCTGCGCAACGGTCAGAAGTTCAATATGCGACTGTCGGCTCAGGGACAGAAATACAACTTTGACGGAAAACTGGTGCTGGCATTCTTCGTGCCGTCATCCATCGTGAAGCCCATATACTTCGGCAATCCTATCAATACTTTCATCAGGACGGGTAGCGGGGATAGACGTGCTACTGAGACAGAGGTGATGGCGATGATGCGCGACCAGACTTTTGGCAGTAAGAGTGAACAGGTGGTAGAGGGAACAAGCATCAATGACCTTAACAATAGTTCGTTGGAAACGTACAGGAATCAAATCCGTAACGATAATCCGTCGTTCCCCTACAAGTTAGTGGTCAAGTAGGTGGTATAGTTAGTGGCCAAGTTAGTGACCAAGTTAGTGACCAAGCTAATGACCAAGTTCAGAGGGTTATAAATGTGATACGAGATCGCGTGTTCTCTATGGAAGAATTGATGAAAAAGCTGAATATGACAAGTAGAAGATACGTTCGAGTCAATATATTAAATCCTGCTATCGATGGTGGTTATGTCCTCCGTTCATACCCGGACAAGCCGAGTCATCCCAAGCAGCGTTACTACCTCTCAGAGAAAGGATTGAAGTTGGTAAAATAGGACAAATGGAAAATCAAAGAGGAAGTATGTCGGAAATTCCGACGAACTGCCGCCGACGGGAAGAATTACAACACACAGTATTATAATCTGGATGCCAACTTCCTGTAGAATCTAAAAAAAGCCTAATTGTTTGGCGGTTACACAGCTTTTGTGTAATTTTGCAGGGAAAAACCAAAAACTATGGAATTATGACGAAAAGATTTGCATTCAAAATGTTTCTGAAGCCCGGCTTCGAGAAAGAGTATGAGAAACGCCACGCCGCCATCTGGCCCGAACTGGTGAAGATGATAAAGGAGCAGGGCGTGCAGAACTACAGCATATACTGGGACCGCGACACAAACATTCTGTTCGCCTACCAGGAGTGCACGAAAGAGGGGAACTCGCAGGACACGGAGAACGTGGACCCGATAACACAACGGTGGTGGGACATGATGGCCGACATCATGGAGGTGAACGCCGACAACTCGCCTGTCACCATTCCTCTGCCCGAGGTGTTCCACTTGGACTGAGCCGAATTCGAATCGAGTTGAGAGTTGAGGGTTAAGAGTTGAGAGACCAATTTCACAAATGACACAAACAACCAACACGAAAGGACTATGAACGAGAAGAATCAAAACAGCATGAACCGCCGACAGTTCCTGCAGCGCATTGGCGTAGGGGCAGGGTCGGCACTGGCCATGATGGCCTTCCAGCCACTGACGGCTCTGGCCGGAACACGTAAGGACGAGGATGACACCCCCGAGAACCGAATGACCTACCGCGTGCAGCACGGCTCGGGCGAGCAGGTCTCGCTGTTGGGCTTCGGCATGATGCGCCTTCCCGACGACCAGGAGAAGGTGGACGAGCTGGTGGACTATGCCATCGGCCACGGCGTGAACTATTTCGACACCGCTCCGATGTACATGGGCGGACGCTCGGAGGTGCTCACGGGCAACACTCTTTCGCGCTTCCCAAGGGAGAAATTCTTCGTGGCGACGAAGATGTCGAACCAGAACCGCCGTCTGTGGTCGTTCGACGACTCGAAAAGCATGTACGAGCAGTCGCTGGAACGGCTGAAGGTGGACTACATAGACTACTATCTGCTGCACAGCATTGGCGGCGGAATGGAGTCGCTGAAAGGCCGCTTCCTCGACAACGGCATCCTGGACTTCCTGCTGAAGGAGCGGCAGGAGGGGAGGATAAAGCACTTGGGATTCTCCTACCACGGCAACGTTGGCGACTTCGACTGGCTGCTCGACCACAACGACGAATACCACTGGGACTTCGTGCAGATACAGATGAACTTCCTTGATTGGCGCCATGCCTCGCAGCGCGGCGGACGACGCCACGACGCCGACGCAGAATACCTCTACGGCAAGTTGGAGAAACTGGGCATCCAGTGTGTCATCATGGAGCCACTGCGCGGCGGTGCCTTCGGCCGCATGGCACCCGAACTGGCCAGCCAGTTGGAGGCTGTGCGCCCGGGCGACAGCACAGCCCGGTGGGCATTCCGCTGGGTTGGTTCTTACCCCAACGTGCTGACGACGCTGAGCGGAATGAACCAGATGGAGCACTTGGTGGACAACGTGAAGACGTTCTCGCCATTGGAGAACTGCACCGAGGCCGAGAACAAGCTGCTGGCCGACATTGCCGACCAGATGTCGGGCTACCCCACGATACCGTGCACAACGTGCTCATACTGTATGCCATGCCCCTACGAGGTGGACATTCCCGGCAACTTCGCCTACTACAACGAGGCCGTGAACAGCCACGTGCTCCCGCTGCCCGACTCGAAGGCCGCCGACTTCGCAGAGCGCAAGCAGGCGTTTCTCGACGGCTACCGCAAGGCGCTGCCCGACGAGAAGACATGGGCACGCTCATGCCAGGACTGCGAGGAATGCCTGTCGAAATGCCCACAGCAGATACGCATACCAAACCAGATGGCACGCATAGTGGAAACGCTGAGAAAGAAATAGGCTAATTCAACTCCCGTCTCTTGGGGTAGCCGAAGAAGAATCCGAATTTGCGCCAGTACCTTATGTGACTTCTAATGAAGATGCGGGCAAATTTCGCATTCTTACGCGCACGTCGTGTTCCCTTGAAGTTGATGATGGCCTCGGGGAAATAGACCACTTCAAGCCCCTGCAGACGTATTCGTGTGCACCAGTCGAGGTCCTCGGCATACATGAAGAATTTCTCGTCGAGGCCTCCTGTTGCATCGTATGCCTTTCGTGACACCATGATGAACGCCCCGATAAGCCAGTCGACGGTCTGTATCTTGCTGTAGTCCATCTTTCGGCTGAGTATGCTACCTTTCCTGCCTATCACCCTTTGCACCTGACGCCAAATGTAGCGTGGCACCGAAACGTAAGGGCGTGCCGTGTCCTGGATGTTGCCATCGCTGTCGCGCATCTGCGGGGCAATGGCTCCAACGTCGGGGTGGGTGTCCATGAAAGCAATCATCTTGTCCATGTCTGAAAGGATAACACAGTCGGAATTCATAATGGCAAGATAGCGGCCACGAGCGATTTTCAGGCCTTCGTTCATGGCGTAGGCAAAGCCGCCGTTCACAGGATTGGAGAGCCAGCGCACATGGGCTTTGTCGAAATCGTTGGGAATCTGCCGCTCATCGTAGCATGAATTTGAAGATACGATAACCTCGTAAGGCATCGAAAGATGCTTGGCTATCGCAGACACGCAATTACGTATCTCGCTAATGCTATGATATTCAACTATTACGACAGACAATACAATGTCCATTATGCTACTTTTTCTTGTTGCAGATGCAAATTTCGTGCAAAGGTAGTGCTTTATTTTGGATTGACAAAGAATTTGCAAGGTTTTTTGACATTTTAAAGCATACGACAGCGGCATAAACGGCTGTCGGGGGAGGTTATTGCGCCTTTTCCCAAGCCAATAGTGCCTTGATGAACGTCTCGCACGGATTGTTGCGGAACTGCCTCCCACGCCATGCCTCGATGCACAGGTAAACAAGGTAAATGAGCGTGCAGACGAGGAATCCGGTGGTGTAGGCGTAGAGGCCGGTGTCGGGGCCTTTCACTAAGAGGCTGAACAGAGCCACGGGCACGGCGAAGGCCATTACGAGGATGAGCAGACGGTTTTTCTTCCACCCGGCCTTGAAGTCCTCGAAGTTTTGTTTGCGGTCCAGATAGTCCTCGAACTGCTCCTCGCTGATGCTATAGTTCTCGATGTGTGGAAGTGTGGGATTGTCCTTGTGGTCGGTACGTATGTCCCAAATGTGGCCCTGGAGCGACTCAAGCGACTCTATGGGTTCGATGTATGAACGGTCTATGTTAAACATTGTGTTATTTGTTTTATATTATTATTGTGAATTCAAGTTTCTCAAGTTCCGCAGGCTACGCCCTGAAAGGGCAATGAGCTGTCAGCCCAGGGCAGCGCCCTGGGTAGGCATGGTTGCACAGCCTCGCC
>CAJOEC010000125.1:6336-9077 GCA_905233425.1 uncultured Prevotella sp.
AACCCTGTCACCATACCCAGGGCGTTGCCCTGGGCTGACTGCTTGTTGGCCTTTCAGGCCGCTGCTGCGCTTTGTTTTCATACTTGCGAAAGTTGTATTGTGAATAAAAAGTTCTGTTGCCAGTGACGGCATTCACGATCCTGCCGTCGGGAAGATGAACCTCGGCATCGGCACCTTTGGGGATGCTCACCTCCACCTTCCATTGTCGTTTGTCGTCGCTCCTCGTCCAGTGGCACGCCACCATCCCTCCGCCGGTGTCGAGCGATGTCCTTGCCCATGTCACCGTGCCGGCCATCTGCGGGGCTATCACTATGTGGCGCCAGGCGTTGTCGGTGGCACGTATGCCGCCCAGCCCGCCATAGAGCCACTCCATCAGGTGGCCGAGCATGAGGTGGTTGTTCGACACGTTGTCGTAGGCCTGCCAGCTCTCTGTCAATGCCGTGGCTCCCTGCCTCAGCTGCCAGGCATATCCGGGCACCGAGTCGTTGTGGTTCATCTTGTACACGATGTCGCTGCGCCCGTTCTGCTGCAGGGCCTGCACTACATAGCGGAACCCCACATCGCCCGCTGTCAGGGCATAGCCCCGGCTTTCGATGTTGTGGACGAGGGCGTCGAGGGCTGGTCGGCGGGTGTCGTCGGTGACAAGGTCCATGTAGAGCGCCATGGCCAGCCCCGTCTGGCTGCCGTTCTCATAAACGCGCTCGTCGCCGGTGGCAAAACGCTTGCTGAAGGCCCGTTTCACGCCGACGGCAAGCGTGGCGAAACGGTCGGCATCGGTTTTGATGGAAGAGGGGGCTTCTGCAGGGTCTTGTGCCAGATGGGCCGCAATCTTGCCCATGGTGCACAGCTCATAGTAGAGCATGGCCGTGGCCGTGAGGGCCACGCTTGTCAGCTGTGCCTTGCCGGGACGCTCAGGCCCCATGTCGAACCAGTCGCCGAGACCGTAGTCGAGAATGCCGCCGTCGGAGCGCGACAGCAGGTAGTCAATATATCGCTTCATGCCGTCGTAGTGCTTGCGAATGGCCGAGTCGTCGCCATACCACTGGTAGGTGTACCAAGGGCAGAGTATGAACGAGGCTCCCCATTCGGGTGTGTCCTCGAAGCCGCTGCCTTTGTCGAAGACAGTATATTCCGGGGCGATGGTCGGTATGGCTCCGTCGGCATGTTGCGATGCGGCCAGGTCGTCGGCAATCTTGTTCATCAGCGGTCGCATGTCGTAGCGGTACATCATCGAGAAGGCCATCAAGTGGTTCTGCTCCTGCCAGCCCAGTTTCTCGCGTGTGGGGCAGTCGGTGGTGATGCTCACCATGTTGCTGCGTATGGCCCAGTCGATGAGCGAGTGTATCTTATTAAACAATGTGTCTGAGCACTCGAATGTCCCGACCTCAGGGGTGTCGGTCGTGGTGTGCAGTCCCGTCAGCTCAAGCAGCTCCACGCCCTCGTCGGCCTCGACCTCGACATAGCGGAAGCCGGTGTACGTGAACTGTGGCTGCCACGTCTCGCCGTCCTTATACCCACGGAGTGTGTATTTCCACTCATAGCCGGGCATGCATCGCTGGTAAATCTTCCCGTCCTTCAGCACCTCGGCAGGTCGCAACGTGACGCTCTGCCCAAACTTGCCACGCACTTTAAGACGGACGATTCCCGAACAGTTCTGCCCCATGTCGTAGAGGCTGTCGTTCAGTTGGGCAAAGGACAGTTCGCGGCTCACCTTGACGAAGGTTCCGGGCTGCTGCTTCACCAACGGCACATCCCAATGTGGGGTCGTAATGACGCATCGCCTGACCATCAAGGAGTCACGGAATTGCTTTTTGAAACTTGCGTCGTACCACTCACCGGCGTAGATGCTCGAGAATCGCACCGGGCTTGGCGAGGCCGTCCACGACTCGTCGCTGACGACGGTCTGTGTCTGCCCGTCCTCATACTCAATGTGCAGGCAGAGCAACAACTTCGGCGCTCCGCACGAGCCGCCCATCTTGTGATAGCCTTTCAGGGGGATGTCGTACATGCCTCCGCCCAGCATTGCCTTTATGGTGAAGAGGGGGTGGCTGAGAGCGCTGATAGGCTGTAGGAGGCTGGTGACATCCATCTCGTTGTAGAGCAGCTCCTTGTCGTACATCGTCCACCCGGGACTGAGGAAACGGTCGCCCACCTTGCTGCCGCCGATGAACAGCTCGTACTGCCCCAAGCCGCAGACGTCGATCCAGGCGCGTCTCACCTTGCCCCTTTTCAGCATCGTGGTCTTTGTCAGCACGGGCAGCTCGTATGCCTTCAGCGAGCGTCCTGCGTCCGACGTGGCCTTCAGCAGATGCACGTAGGGGAAAAGGACTGTTGAGTCGGCATCCATGGCAATCCACTTGGCACCGGCAAAGTCGGCCTCAGGACTCTGTGCACTTACGGTCATGAGGCAGACACTCAAAGCAAGTGATGTCAAGAACACTTTCATCATCATTAGTTTTAAACGCAAATTTACTGTTTTTCTTGAATAAGGCAAAGGATTAAGTATTAGTTTTCAGTTTTTTTAATCAAAGTAGTCGCTGATTATAAGAAAAAGATTCTTCGAGACACAGATTAAACGCATTATAACGATAGCCCCCTTTTTATGGAAACGAATTTGAATAATATGAATAATTCATTCCACAAATATTTATAATTATTCAAGTTTCTCAAGTTCCGCAGGCTACGCCCTGAAAGGGCAATGAGCTGTCAGCCCAGGGCAGCGCCCTGGGTAGGCATGGTTG
>CAJOEC010000126.1 GCA_905233425.1 uncultured Prevotella sp.
TTACAAAAACACTCCAAACCATGTGCAAAGGTACAAAAATTTTCTCAGAAGTGGCCTCTTTCTTCGAAAAAAGTGACAAAATCAGTGCAATCGGTGCCAAACTACAAACGCGAGATCAGCATTGTCGACATCGCCCAGCATGTGGGTATGAACCGTTCTTCGCTCTGCACTTTCTATCACCGTCAGACGGGCAAGACTCTCGTCGCAGCACTTACTGAGCATCGTCTATCCGTGGCCCAGCATCTGCTCCGCCATTCCGCGCTCACCATCCAGCAGGTCTGTTATGAATGCGGATTCAACGACGTTCCCCATTTCTGCCGCATGTTCAAGCGTATGTTCCTAATGACCCCAAAAGAATTCAGAAAACAAGAATGATATGACAGAGGTTTACAAATTTCTGGCGAAAAGTTTTTAAAAACACTATACATTCCAACATTTTTGATGTAATATACTAATTATAAATAGTTTAGACTATGTATAGAGCATAGATTTTCGATGAGCTCTATACATTCATTGAGAGAAGACGTAGGTTATCGACCATAATAGCGTATCTAAGTGTCAGATAATCAGATTGTAACCTAATGTTTCCCCCGTGGAAACATTTTGTTTCCACGGGAGAAACAAACAGTTTCCACGGAGGAAACAGATAGAGAGGCCGGTTATTGTCCCTACTTTCCTCCGTTATGTTGGTTGATAAAGCCCGTCTACTGTCTATGTATAGAGGCACCATAAAATGTATAGTCTATACATTGTCTAATATTCCGTATATATGTGAGTTGTGAGGAAAATGTAGGAATGTATAGAGAAATAAAAAAAAGTTTGTGAGAAAAATTGCACTACAGTCCACATCATACTTGATGTCGCCACTGCTGACATTTTTATCGCTTTTTCTCGCATCATCGTGCGGATTCTGCAGAGAAATTTGTACCTTTGCACCCGAATTTAGATTTGTAATGGTGGGCAAGAGACTTCTCGGCTCGGAGAACATCCCCATCGCTGGAGAATAAACATTTAAATCAACAACAATATGGAACATAGAAGAATCATTACTTCACTCGCAACATTTCTCTGCTGCATCACTATCAATGCACAGGCCAACAGTACGTTTTCGGCAGGCAAGGTGTCTGACATTCATCCGCAGGGATGGCTGAAGACCCTGATGCAACGACAACACGACGGGCTGACGGGCCACCCCGAGGCACTGTCCTACCCCTACAACTCCTGCCTCTGGGCGGGCGAGATCTCACGCGCCGACGAGAGCTACGGCGACAACTGGTGGCGCTACGAGCAGACAGCCTACTACACCGACGGCCTCTTGCGCCTCGGTTACGAGATAGGCGCCGACGAGATGGTGGCCAAGGCCATGGAGGGCATCGAGTACACGCTGGCGCACCCCGACGAGAACGGTGTGCTGGGCAACTCGACGCTCGTGGGCATCACGTGGCCCATGTCCGTATTCTTCCGCGTGCTGCAGGCCAAGTACGAGCACGATGGCGACAATCGCATACCCAAAGCATTGGAACGTCACTACCTGAACTTCAAACCCACCGACCTGGCCAGCGGCATCGTGGGCGGGCGTAACATCATGTCGATAGAGGGCCTACTCTGGACCTACGGCAAGACGGGCAACGCCAAGCTGCTGCAGCTGGCCGAGGATGCCTGGGCCATCCAGGACAGGTTCGCCGTCGACGCGACGGCCATCACGAGTGCCGAGCCGTTCTACATGCACAGCGTGACGTTCTGCGAGATGCTGAAACTGCCCCTGCTGCTCTACGCCTACACAGGCAAGCAGCGCTACCTCGACCTGGCGATGACCGCCGTGCGCAAGGTGGAGCGCGAGTCGATGCTCCCCGACGGCGTGCCCTCGAGTGCGGAGTTCCTTTTGGGCGACGACATCGACATCAGCCACGAGACATGCGACATCGTGGACTTCACCTGGACGCTGGGCCACTATCTGGCCGTCACAGGCCAGGCCGAGTGGGCCGACAAGATTGAGAAGGCCATCTACAACGCCGGCCTGGGCTGCATCACCAAGGACTTCAAGTCGCTGCAGTACTTCTCGTCGGTCAACCAGTTCATCGCCACGGGCACGTCGAACCACAATATCTACAAGCACGGCTCCACGTGGATGGCCTACCGTCCGACGCACGAGACGGAGTGCTGCTCGGGCAACGTGAACCGTATGCTGCCCAACTTCGTGAGCCGTATGTGGATGACCGACAGCGAGGGCGGTGCTGTGGCTGCCATCTACGGCCCTACTAAGGCGACGTTCACCACAGACAAGGGCGCTGTGACCATCACCTGCGAGACGGACTACCCCTTCGCCGAGACCCTGACCTTCACCGTTAGCGGCGACGAGAAAGCCTCAATCCCCTTTACCCTTCGCATCCCCACATGGTGCTCCACCGCCTCGGTCGCGGTCAATGGTTCGCCCACCAACCTGACGCTGCCCGCCGGCACGTTCGTAAAGCTGCCCGGCGTAGTGAAGAGTGGCGACGTGGTCACGCTGAAACTGCCCATGACGGTGGAGAAGAAGGTCATCGAGGGGCAGGGCGTCTGCTTCTCTCGCGGCCCGCTGCTCTTCTCATACGCCATCCCCCAGCAGATGACCGAGGACACCGAGGAATACGCCAACATGCACGGCAAGAAGCCCGAGAACCCCGACTTCAAATGCTGGAACATCACCCCGACAGGCGCCTTCAACTACGCCTTTGCCGACGACGGCCAGCCTGTCCGGTATACTGCGACAGCGTCGCAGCCCTCCGAGGCTTCCGTTCCCTTCGACCTCGCCGCCACCCCTGTCACCCTCCGCATCCCCGTGAAGCAGATCGACTGGAGCCTCGTTGACAACCGCTACACTCCGGCCATGCCTGAGCAAGGGCACCTGAAGCTGCTGAGCAACGCCACCCAGTACATCGACCTCGTGCCATACGGCTGCACCGAGCTGCGCCTCACCGTCTTCCCCGATGCCGACGCCAAGCCGCTGCCAGCCCCCGAGATGCCCGACTATAGCCAGCCTGCCGACATCCCCGACTGTGTCGGAATGATCGACGACTGCTACTATGCCTACTTCGAGCTGCCGCGCTTCTGCTGGGACGAACCCATCTACTGCAAGGTGCGTACTGCCGATGGCACCACCGACATGCACAGCTCGAAAGACGGTAGCCTCTGCACGCTGGTGGGCACCACCGACAACGGCCGGGACATCTGGCGCTGGACTGGCTGGGAAACCACGTCGCCTCCCCCTGTGGAGATTGTCTTCACCAACGAGGACCTGCTGACGGGCGTCATGTCCTTCGTCAACGGCGGCTACTACAACTACGACCGCCTGCTCTACATCGTCGGTCTGGTCTCTTCGATAAATGATATGAGTATGAAGGATGAGGAATCCTGTAGCGACAAGTGGTATAGCCTTGATGGCCGCCTCCTCAACGGTGTAGGGGCAGGTGTTATAGGGGATTTGCAATCCCCGGTGCCAGCCCGCCTCGCCAAGGGCCTCTACATCCACAATGGCCGTAAGGTCGCGATTAAGTGAGGGCTATTACAGCGTCTAAAGCCATCAAGCGAGCTTGACGCCTGCCACAGCAGCGCAACGTCGGTCACCATCCCCACAACCGTCAGCTACGATGACGAGACATTCACCGTCACCGCCATCGACGCCACGGCCTTCAGCAGTTGCACCAGCCTGCTTATCGTCATCTTAGAGTCTGCCACGCCGCCGGCACTGGGCAGCAACGCATTTGATGCTTGCACCGCGCTCAAATTGATCGGTGTGCCTTCGGGCACGGAAGGGGCATACATGGCTGCCGCTGGCAGGGTGGCCTACGCCGACAAGATATCTGCCACCTACGGCACCTGCGGGACCAATGTCTATTATTCATACAACAGCACCGCCAAGACACTTCACATTTTCGGCACAGGAGGCATGACGTATAAGTCCTGGGATAGCTATAAAGAGAATATCACGACCGTTGTCATCGGTCATGGAGTGACAAGTATCAGCGACTATGCCTTCGAATTCTGCACCGGGTTGACCGGCGTCACCATCCCGTCCAGCGTGACGAGCATCGGCATAAGTGCCTTTCAAGGATGCACTCGTCTGACCAGCATCGAGATCCCCGCTAACGTGACCACCATCGGCAAAGGGGCCTTCTCTACATGCATAAACTTGAGCTCCGTCACCATCTATGCCCCGTCGCTGACCACCTACGGCAGCAATGCGTTCTCTACCAATAACAGCAGCGGCCGCAAGATATACGTGTTCAGCAACTGCGTGGATACCTATAAGGCACATGCATCTGAAATGGGTGCCAACGAGAATGACATCCAGCCCATCGAAAACATCAGCCTGAAGAACGCTGCCGACAACAGCTCACGCATCACGGCGGCAAACAGCTATACCCTCAATGTCACCCTGCAGGGCCGCACGCTCTACAAGGACGGCAACTGGAACACGCTGTGCCTGCCCTTCGACGTCGCGCTCGAGGGTTCTCCCCTCGAGGGTGCCACGGCCATGGTGCTCAGTCCGTCCGACTCCGGTCTGCAGGGCACCACGCTGAACCTTTACTTCGACGATGCACCAGCCACGATTCCTGCCGGTACGCCGTTTATCATCAAGTGGGACGGCGACGGCACCAACAACCTCGTAAATCCTGTGTTCACCAACGTCAGCGTCAGCAGCGACGACCCGATGCCTGCCCAAAGCACGAAGGGCGACGTGGCCTTCACCGGCTCCTACAGCCCTGCAGCCATCGCCGTGGACAACGAGGCATGCCTCTTCCTCGGCGTGAGCACGGTCAACGGCCAAGAGGTGAGCACGCTCTACTACCCCGACGACTCGAACTATGAGAACTTCCCCAACCTTACCCCCGCCGCCATCGCCGACAACTACTACCTCGGCGCCTTCCGCGCCTACTTCAAGATCAACCTCCGGCAGCGGCCTCGGCGTGTACCCCGCACCCACAGAAGTACGCTCGTTCGTGCTGAACTTCGGCGAGGAGGGAGAAGCACAGGGAATCACGACTACAGATTACACGGATTTCACGGATAAGGCTGGCGCGTGGTTCGACCTGAACGGTCGCCGACTGAGCGGCAAGCCCACGAAGAAGGGACTGTACATCCACGGAGGCCGCAAGGTTGCGATTAAGTGAGAGAAGTGAGAGCTCGCTCGCACTTCCGAGCGTTAGCAAGCTCGAGCGAAGCTCAAGGTTGCGATACCCTAAGGAAGAGATTTTGTCTAAGGATTTTAAGGATTAAAAGGATAGTCGGCGCAAGTGCCGACAAATGAAAATCCTTTTAATCCTTAAAATCCTTAGACAAAAAATCTGTGCAATCTGCGTAATCTGAGGTAAAATAGAACTTGCGGAACTTGAAAACTCCTAATTATTCCATCCGTCTCGGAAAAAAAAGAAACGAGTTTCTTTGTTTTGTGCTCGACTTTTCGTAACTTTGTAAGATTTCTCAGCTTTTCTTTATATAAAGGCAGTCTGGAGGATTGAGGAAAATCTGGGTTACGAATTGGCAACCGTACTATTTTTGTGAGTATCAAGACTGTAGGGAACGATGATGTTATTACGTGCAAGATAGCGTAAATCGCTGATATTGCGTTGGTTTGCGTTTATCTGCGCTTATGATATTCTTTCGGATTGGAAAGAATGTTGAGCCTGTTCCGTTACCTAAGTGTTACCTTGGTTACTGCGTTTGGTAACTGGTAACACTTGGTGAAAACATGGAAGTCTGTACGAGATTTCCATCGACTCGGAAAAACATACATATTCTGGCATATTTTGCACGGCTGGGGACGTTCTGAGAATGTATAACTTTGCACCCAAAAACTCAGAAGCGTATGAAAAATGTGATTAAGAGAGAGCGATGCAAGCTTGCTTGCGGATTGCCGAACGTGAACATTTTATCCAAAGTAAGCAAATTCAAGGTGTTGCTCTACCTTAAAAAGAGCGGATTAGACAAGCAGGGCAAGGCTCCTATCATGGGACGCATCACCCTTAATAACTCAGCAAACTGTCCTGTAATCCCAAGTTGTGGAACTCTCGTTCTGGCAGGTTGGACGGTAAAAGCAAGGAGGCGGTTGAGACGAATGCCAAGATCGAGCGCATCCTGCTGTCTGTCAATACCGCAGTGGACAATCTCATCAAGCGCAATGTGGACTTCACGGCTACGACGGTCAAGGATATGATGCAGGGCAGCGTCAACGGGCAGGTGACGCTTCTACAAGTGTTCGAAATCTTGCTTGAAGATACGAAGAACCGTGTAGGCATAGACAGGACGCCTGCCACCTATACCTGTATCAGACAGGTAAAAGACTCGCTTGCAGAATTCATCCCTGCAACATATGGGGTCAGAGACATGGCGTTCAGTCAGATGACCAACCAGTTCATCAGTGACTATGAGCATTTCCTGATTGACGGACAAGGCAAAAAGGCTACTACTGCCCATAAGTATTTCACCTATCTGAAACTGGCTTGCCGCAGGGCATACAAGGACGGACTGACAGACAAGTACCTCTTTGCACGTTACAAGGAACCAACCATACCCAAGAAATCGCCACGAACCATAACTCCAGAGAACTTCCAG
>CAJOEC010000127.1 GCA_905233425.1 uncultured Prevotella sp.
CCCTTTCAGGGCGACGATAACCCTGTCATCATACCCAGGGCGCTGCCCTGGGCTGACAGCTTGCTGGCCTTTCAGGCCGTTCTGCGGAAACATACGATAGTCACCTATTTGTACCAACTTATTTTTTCTTTTTCTGGAATTAAGATTTGAGGGTGCAAAATTACTAATTAGTTTTATATTACACAAATTTGTACTGCCCAAAGTTGTGCGGAAGACAACAATAGAAACACAAAAAAACTTAACAGATTTGCGGCATGTCTGAATTTTTGCTAACTTTGCACGCTGAAAACCACAAATTATTAATATTAACAAAAACAAAACTTTATGAATCATTTTGCAAAGAGAGCCTCATTGGCTTTGCTTATGCCTGTTGCGTGTCTTGCCGCTTTTGCGCAGCAAACCGTCAAAGGCACAGTGAAGGATGCGAGTGGGGAGCCGATGATTGGCGTGACCGTTGCTGCCGGCAAGGGTGCCGGTGCCGTTACCGACATTGACGGTAAGTTCACGCTGACCAACGTCACGCCCCAGACGACCCTTAGCATCTCCTACATCGGCTACAAGCCTCAGACCGTGAAGGTGGGTAGCCAGTCTAACCTGACTATTGTGCTGCAAGAAGACAACACGACCCTTGAGGACGTGGTGGTCATCGGCTACGGCACGATGAAGCGCAAGGACCTGACCGGTTCGGTTGCCAGCGTTTCCGGCGACAAGCTCGCCGCCAACCCTGTGGCCACGGTGGCCGAGGCCCTGCAGGGCCAGCTGCCCGGCGTGAACGTTATCTCTCAGGACGGCCGTCCTGGTGGCTCGATGAGCATCCGCATCCGTGGCGGCGGCTCCATCACCCAGAGCAACGACCCGCTGTTCATCGTCGATGGTGTGCAGGTGTCGTCTATTGACGATGTCGCCGCCGACAACATCGAGAGCATCGACGTGCTGAAGGATGCCGCCTCGACGGCCATCTACGGTGCCCGTGGTGCCAACGGTGTTATCCTCATCACCACCAAGGGTGCCAAGGAGGGCAAGTGCACGGTGAAGTACAATATGTACTACCAGATAAAGGCCGAACCCGACAAGCTCGACGTGATGAGCGCCTACGACCACGTGCTCCACACCTGGAGCTACGCCAAGCAGTTGGGCGATGCCTACGCCGACGGCGTGGCCAAGTACTACGGCCTGGGCAGCCAGTATGGCAACCATCTGAACGACTACAAAAACCAGAGCGCCCACAACTACATGGACGACGTGCTGCAGTCGACCCACGCCTGGAACCACGACGTGAGCCTGAGCGGCGGTACACAGACCACGAAGTACTACGCCTCGGTGAACTACCAGGACAACGAGGGTACGCTCATCAACTCAGGCTTCCGCCGCTGGGGCGCCAACCTGAAGCTGTCGCAGGACATCACCAAGACCCTGCGCTTCGACACCGACCTGCGCTACGGCGAGATGCAGTTCAAGGGCAACCGCTATGAGTTTGCCACGCAGGCCTACCGCTACCGCCCCATCGACAACCCCTTAGGCACCGGGGACGCCAGCGACCTGGGCATGGGTAGTGCCAGCGCCGAGGACGTCTACAACCCCGTGAGCATCGTCAACGACTATGAGAACCTGCGAAACCGCTACCGCGTGAGCGCCAACACCGGACTGACGTGGAAGGTCATCACCGGCCTGACAGCCAAGACCGAGCTCTACCTGAGCCGCAACTGGAGCAAGACACAGTCATGGGTGGGCGGCCACACCAACGGCGAGAGCTACAACTCGGCAACGCTGACCGAGGGCGACGGCTACAACACCCGCTGGGACACCACCCTGAACTACGAGGTGCAGGGACTGGGCGACGCACACCAGCTGAGCGTCATGGCCGGTAACGAAATACTCTCAGCACGCTCGAACAGCATGCGCATCTATGGCACGAACTATCCCGAGGAGTGGGACATGGACTGGGCCTTCGGCAACATCAACATGACCAACAAGGTGAACGACAACTACACCTACACCGACGGACACCCGTCGCACACCACGTCGTGGTTCGGCCGCGCCAACTACACGCTGCTGGGCCGCTACATGTTCACCGCAACGTTCCGTGCCGACGGTTCGTCGAAATTCACGAAGGACAACCGCTGGGGCTACTTCCCCGCCGGCGCTCTGGCATGGCGCGTCAGCGACGAGCCTTTCATGGCCCAGACCCACGACTGGATGGACAACCTGAAGCTGCGACTCTCCTACGGTACGTCGGGTAACGACCAGATCGCGTCGGGCCTCACAGAGACACTCTGGACCACAAGCTCAGCCGTCGTCAACGGCGAGACCATCACCACCTATGTGCCAGCAGCAACGCTGGGCAATCCCGACCTGAAGTGGGAGACCACCATCTCGCGCAACATCGGACTGGACTTCAGCTTCTGGAACGGCAAGCTGCGAGGCAGCCTCGACTACTACTGGAACACCACGAAAGACGTGCTCATGCTCGTGCCCTGCGACCCAACGTCGGGATTCAGCTACCAGATGCAGAACATCGCCGAGACCTCGAACAAGGGTATAGAGCTGTCGCTCAACTATGAGATTATCCGCAAGAAGGACTTCAACCTCAGTTTCGGCATGACCTACAACTTTAATAAGAATAAGGTGGAGAAGCTGCAGGACGGCGTGCTGGCCTCGGCCCATACCAACTGGGGCTCGACCATGCGCGTACCCAACTACGACTACATCGTTCAGGAAGGCGAGCCTGTGGGTCTCGTCCAGGGCATGATGAGCGCCGGATTCTATGGTGTCGACGACTTCAACGTCGTGGATGGTGTCTGGACGCTGAAGCCTGGCATTCCCGACAACAAGCTTGCACTCGGCATCTACAACGGCGCCAACTTCTACAACCTGCCCGAGGGTCAGACAGCCTTCCCCGGCATGGTTAAGTATGAGGACACCAACGGCGACGACGTGGTTGACGCCAACGACGCCACCATCATCGGCCGCACCATGCCAAAGCACACCGGCGGCTTCAACTTCGCCGGACGCTACAAGAGCATCGACTTTGCTGCCAACTTCACTTACCAGATTGGCGGCGACATATACAACGCCAACGTCATGTGCGACATGAAGGGCGACAAGGACACTTCGCTGGGCTACAACCGTCTTGAGGAGGTGAGCGACACTTGGCGCATGTTCGACATCGACAGCAACGGCGACCTCGTGGCCGTCACCGACCCCGACCGTCTGCGCACCCTCAATGCCGGTGCCAAGTACGGCTTCCTGCCAGAGTATGGTGTCTGCGCCAGCGAGTTCATCGAAGATGCCACACACCTGCGCCTCCAGACGCTCACCGTGGGCTACACCTTCCCTAAGGTATGGACGAAGCAGATAGGCATCAGCAACGCACGCGTCTATTTCACCGCCGGAAACCTCTTCTGCCTGAAGAAGTACAGCGGACTGGACCCCGACGTGAACGTAAGCCCCAGCGCCGACAGCTCTTACTCAGGATTCCCAACGCCGGCCTACGACTTCCGCTCGTACCCGAAGAGCCGCACATTCACATTCGGTCTTAACGTAGCATTCTAACCTTAGCCCCTACAGACTAAGCCCACAGACTATCAAATGAACAATAGTAAATCTTGTAAATACATAGATTATGACAACCAAAACATATAATAAGAAAGTTGCAGCGGGAGCATTTTGCTTACTCCTTTGCTCCTCAACTCCTCTGTTCCTTCAGAGCTGCAGCGACTACCTTGACACGAAGTCCTACTCCGAGGCCAACGCAGATTTCGTGTTCTCCAACATGAGGACGGCGCGTGCTGCCATGGACGGTGCCTACAGCCAGTGGCACGGTGCCGTCAGCTCACAGATCTTCGGCGACGGACTCTTCTACGCCCTCGACATGGCGGGTTCCGACATCATGCGCCACCCCGAGGGCTACTCAGCCCAGCCCGCCCGCCATATCCCTGAGACTTTCTATGAGAACGGCACCGCCGCTGCCACCTACGACCCCGTGACCTACGGTAAGGAGGCTCCCAACAGCCCCTACTCCGTGCTCTTCGCCGTCATCGGCAAGACCAATGCCATCACCTCGGCCATCGAGGGCATGGATGGCTTCGAGGCCATGATCGGCGGCAGCGAGGTCACCGACCTCAGCCAGCTCTACGGCGAGGCTGTCGCCTTGCGCGCCACCGCCTACCGCGAGCTTATCAAGTACTACGGCGACGTGCCCTTCCAGACCGTCATGGGTTCAGCTGCCGTCGGACTCTCGCCTCGCGACTCCATCTACGACGTGCTCCTGGCCGACCTGAAGCGCGTGGAACCCATTATGAATCCCGTTAGCCAGAAAAACAAGAACTACTTCTCGCAGACCTACGTCGACGGACTCATCGGACGCATGGCCCTTGAGGCAGGAGGCTACCAGACACGCCGTGGCGACATCACATACGTCGACGGACAGGGTCAGGCGCTGACCTTCGAGACCATCGGCACACCCAACAACGACAACTGCACCTACGGCCGACGCTCTGACTGGGCCAATCTCTATGCCACAGCAAAAGAGTATTTCCAGAAGGCCATCGACCATGCCGGCGACGCGAAGTTCATTTCCACCGACCCCCGCGCAGAGGACAAGGGGCGCGTATTCGGCAACCCATACCAGTACTTCTTCCAGCAGCTCCACGACGACGATGCCGCATACGCCGACGAGAGCATCTACGAGGAGCCTTTCCAGCAGGGAGCCAGCGGCAACGATCCGCGCCCCTACTCATTAGGTCGTCCCTCTGGTGGTGCCGGCTCGAACAACTATCCCTGTAAGTCATACGGGCAGGGACGCATCAACCCCGCCTTCTACTACGGAGTGTTCGACCCGAAGGACATGCGCCGCGACGTGGCCTGCACCGTGACGGGCAGCGATGGCAAGGGCTACGAGGCCCTTATCCCGCTCACAAACGCCTCGACGGTGAAGGGCGGCGGCATCAGCTGCAACAAGTTCGACGAGAACCGCCAGAAGACTGTCTGGACGAAGAACCAGCGTCGCTCGGGTGTAAATGCGCCCTATATGCGCATGTCGGAGATCTATCTCGGACTGGCTGAGGCTGCTGCTGCCACAGGTGACGATGCCACGGCAAAGCAGTACCTCAAAATCATCCGTGACCGCGCCTTCGGCGGCAATGGCAATGTCGATGACTTCATAGCCAAGGAGGGGTCGCTGCTTACAGCCGTCATCGACGAGCGCGGCTTCGAGTTCGCAGGCGAGGGCGACCGTCGCTGGACGCTCATACGCACCGGACTGCTGCCCGCCAAGGTGAAGTACATCAAGGACCTGACGAAGAAGATGATCGACGGTCTCAAGGCCGACGGATACTATACTTTCGACAATGGCAACGTCATCTCCAACAGCATCTGGTACAAGATGGTCGACGCAAAGGCCGATTACGGCTACCGCCTAACCGCACAGACACCCGCCGACAAGAAGGACGACCCTGTGCTCTTCCCCGGATGGCGCGGACAGAACGACGACTGGGAGGCCTACGGCGCCAGTTATGGTGACAACACCAAGACCAATGTGGCCATCAAGGGACTCTTCAACCGTCTCTCAGCCGAGGAGACCGCAGCGCTCGAGGCCGACGGATATAAGGCCATGGACTGGGGCAAGACGCTCGTTGAACTGGAAGAACAGTACTACACATACCTCTTCTACCAGTACGACTACCAGAAGGCCCCCATCTACCTCTTCCCATTCTCGCCGAACACCATGGCTACTGGCGGCTTCACCAACGGCTACGGCTTTGTGCAGAAAGATTGAGTGGCAGTTTTGGTCATACCCTGTCTGCTGCGTGACAAAAGAAGACGGTTCCTTTCCGGGGACCGTCTTCTTACTTCATTATCATTCAATTACAAAATTCAAGTTTCTCAAGTTCCGCAGGCTACGCCCTGAAAGGGCAATGAGCTGTCAGCCCAGGGCAGCGCCCTGGGTAGGCATGGTTGCACAGCCTCGCC
>CAJOEC010000128.1 GCA_905233425.1 uncultured Prevotella sp.
CATGTGCTGACAGTATACTGTTGAGAGACCGAATAACATCTGTTATGTCTTTTTAACACCCAAAACTGCCTGTTTCAACCTTACAGGTCGAAAAGTTTTACTCAGTCCGAAGAGAATAGACGTCCATCGGCATTCGATTGCCCAGCAGTCAGGATGACGGGAACATCAGTCTGTTGCGCCATTACATTTGTGATTGTAGCCATTGTCAGGCACACCATTGCTATTATTCTTTTCATCTTTTCATTTTTTTATCTTCAAACCCAAAGAACTCCTTCAGACCTCCCTTCTCTTTCAGGTCATCAGAGGTGAATCCGTAATGTTTCGCAGCGGCAAGGGTTATGACACGCTCAAGGAACTCGTCGTAGGAGAGGTCAAACCAATCCTTTGGAATAGCCACGTTTATGGTTCCCCCGCCGTAGTGACTGCCTTCGTTCCAGGCTTCGTCAAGCTCAGCCTCGTATGTCCCGTCCTCTCTCCTGATGAAGCAGTAGTGGCTGGCCCATTCTTCCATCCCCTCGACATAGTGGCCTTCGAAATGCGGGGCAGAATGGCATCATCATCTTCCAGCGTGAGAGAGGTGCTCCCGCTACGAATCAATCCCATCTTCAAGTGGTCAATAGAAAGGTACGGGTATTTGTACTCAAACTGGTCTGCACCGTTCTCGTCATAGTAATAGGTGTAGTCGCCAACGATAATATGCGGATTCTTCACCACATTTTTAATATAACAGAGTCTTGGGAGGTTGGGATTAGGAAATGCCTCGTTGGGATTTGGTCTGTTCATTAGTAAGTTCTGACAGAGAGGCATGGGAGCGCAAGCTCGTAACGCTCATAATTCTTCACCTGATAGGTATTGTATGCAATGAGGTGTTCGGGCTGACCAGAGAGCTGAATAGAGCTTCAGCTTTCCCTCACTATCACAGGTGCTTGTAGTTACCTTATATGTTAAGCTGTACATGAATGTTTTACTTTATGATTGTTTACCTGATGTACTTTACCTTAGAGGCATCGCGTGGTTTTGCATCAGGCTGCTCGTCGGGATAACCGATGGCAAGGATGTAGTTAAGTTTGTAGTCAGCGGGGATGTCGAGGCGGTCGAGGAAAAATTTGCACTTCTCGTTAGATAGCAGGAAGCGTACTGGCCCACCAAGGCAACAGGTTCCAAGCCCCATCGACTGTGCTGCCAGCATCATGTTCTCGCCAAGCAGTCCGGCATCGAGTTCGCCGCCACCATTGGCAGGGGTGCATACGCAGATAAGGTTTGGTGCATTGCGGAACATATTCTTGAAGTCCTTGTCGCGGGCAACCTGCTCAGGATTCTCCTGCTTGAACACTTCCGTCACATCGGCAATCAGTTTCTGGTCTTCCACCACGCGGACTATCCACGGCTGGCGGTTCATGCCGCTGGGGGCATTGATGCCACACTTCACGATGACCTCCAGCTTCTCGTGCTCCACGGGCTTGTCAAGGTACTTGCGGATAGAGCGACGCGCCATGATGTTACTCAGCACGGGATTCACCTCCATCTGCATGTCAGCCTCGATGGTTGCAATCTGATCACGAGACTCATAGCGCTTGATGACCTTGCCGTCGTGACCGACGAGGAACTTAGTGAAGTTCCACTTGATGTCGCCGCCGCCAGCTTGCGCCTTCAGCCATGTGTAGAGCGGATGCGCGTTCTCGCCGTTCACATCAATCTTGTCGAACTGCGGGAAGTGGATGTCGAAGTTGGCCGTGCAGAACGAGTGAATCTCCTGAATCGTGCCAGGAGCCTGCTGACCAAACTGGTTGCAGGGGAAGTCGAGGATCTCGAAGCCCTGAGCATGATACTTCTGGTAGAGCGGCTCCAAGTCCTTGTACTGAGGCGTGAATCCGCATCGCGTGGCGGTGTTCACAATCAGCAGTACTTTCCCCTTGTAGTCCGAGAGCGAAACCTCCTTTCCCGCATCATCCTTCACCGTGAAATCATAAACACTCTGTGCCGAAAGGGTCAGCACGCCCATCATTGCCATGAGGCAGAATAACATTCTCTTCATAATCATTATATTTTTTGTGATGTTATCTGATAAAGTTCATAAATGCAGGACGCTCGTCGCGCTTGGGTGCAGCATCGCTGTCAGCATGGATTTTCTGATTTGCACCAGATGGCCTGCCGAGAAGAATAGCCGCTGCATCAGCGAGAGAATGCCTACGTTCGGCTGGCCGTAATAGACGGGAGTACCGACGATGAGCGCATCAGACTCTTTCATCTTCTCAGTAATCACACTGCACATGTCATCATCGAACACACAACCTGCGCCGCCGTTCTGTCGGCAACCGCCGCAGTTAATGCACATGCGGACGGGTTTACGGCCAATCTGAACAATCTCCGACTCCACGCCGTGCTTCTGCAGTGTCGCCTCGATTTCCTTCAGGCAGCAGAACGTGTTGCCGTCTGTTCGTGGACTTCCGTTGATTAGTAATACTTTAGGGGTCTTACCGCCAGTTACGTTGTTGGCTTTGCCTTCGTCCGTCGCAACTCGGCCATCCATGCGAGCATGGCGGCTCTCGCTGCTTCGTCCGTTCAACATCGCCGATACAGGCGAAACGGCAGCCGCACCTGCCGCTGCCATTGTTGCTTTCTTGATAAAACCTCTTCTGTCCATAAGTATAGTTTGCTATTGTGTTATTTGATTTCTTCTAATGCTCCAGTCTCAGAATCAATGATAAACCCACGAACAACTATGTCTTTCGGCACCAGCGGATGGGTCTTGATGGTCTCAACGGTTTTGCGGACTGAGGTTTGCGTGTCCTTGAATCCCTTTAACCCCAAAGCAGCAGGGAGCAGACATCGAAGAGATATAGAACTGCGTATTGTTACTTTATTACAACACTTATCTTTTTATCATTCTTGAGTTTAGGTGAACTTACTGACAACTCCACTGTTCCGGTTTCTCCCTGTGGTTGAATGATGACAACTGCCTGACCCCGGAAGGTTGTTGGAGTAAGCGAACGGAAGGATTTCATGTCGTAAGGATGTCCAGTGCCTGCAGTGACGAAATGCTTTGCGCCAGAGGTCTTTATCTCAAGTGGAAGTTCGGCTGTAGGACAGAGGTTTCCCTCCTCATCTACCACCTTAATATTGAAGTAAGCAAGAGAGTTGTGGGAAGATGATATCACATTATTTCCTATCAATTCTGGGCAAGCAGGCTCAATCTCAATTGCGTAAGGAGCTTTTGACGTTCTGAATACAATCTGGTTATCCTCACCTTTCTTGCCTACTACTTCAGCTTTCAATTCACCAGGTTCGTATGCAACAAAGAAAGAAGCTGTGTAATTGGTTGGATCGACATCTTTCACGCCAATCACCTTATTGTTTATAGACAGACGTACACGCTTCTCGCGGGTATATACATTGACACGCAATGAGTCACTGCGATGAGCCTTGACGTCGTGTACCACATCACGCTTGAGTATAGCGTTGTCATACTTCTCTGGACGCAAATCTACAGGGAGATAACGACCATTTTCTGAATAAGCCTTGTCATTCCAGGTGCCTTCAGCGACTGTAGGCTGCGCCTCGGCAGAGCTGATGCGAGCATCGCTCTGCTCTCGGCTTGCACTCCAGTTCCAGTGGTTCTCTTCTGCTGTCCAGCACCATCCCATTGCTTCCTCATGTTCTCCATCAGGAACGGCAGGGCGAACACCCATGGCAATCTTGCGTACTCCCCAAACCACATCGCGATAGTATGACTGCGGTTTCTTGTTGCCCACAAGGTCTATATCACCACACCACGCATTGAACCAGGGCCATGCAAGCAACTGTACCCAGCCATTGCGCTTGCTGCACTCGAAGACATGACTCAAGCCACACTCACCGATATAGTCAACCGCTGTCCATACGAAATCGCCGATGATGTAAGGGTGCTTCTCCACGAGCTGCCAGTTTGAACCTATGGCATTAGGATAAGTCTCCGAACCATACATGATGCGCTCAGGGTACTTCTCGTGGTCGCTCTCATAGCGACGTTGCTCATAGTTGTAACCACCCACCTCGACGAGGTCGAAGGCATGAGGTGAATCCTGATCCCAGTTCATCTTCTGCGCTGTGCGATCCCAGTAGTCATTGATGGCCATAGTTGTAGGTCTGGTAGTGTCTTCATTCTTTATGCTACGAGTTATAGCCTCTGCTATCTCTTTTCCTCTTGGCACGTCTGAGCGCTGGGCAATCTCGTTGCCGATGCTCCACATGATGACGGAAGGATGATTGCGATCACGGCGAACCATCAAGGCTGCATCATACTCAAAGTTATCTTTGAAGTAATTACTGTAATCATCCTGACGCTTCGGCTCTTCCCATTGGTCAAATACCTCGTCAATGACCAGCATACCCAGCGAGTCGCAGGCGTTGAGGAAGGCCACTGTAGGCAAGTTGTGACTGCATCGTACAGCATTATATCCTTGTTCCTTCAGCAATTCCACCTTGCGAACCTCAGCACGGTCAATAGCAGCACCACCCAGCAATCCGTTGTCATGATGAACACAACCACCACGAAGCTTTGTGACCTTTCCATTGAGTTTGAATCCTTCCTTTGCAGAAAACTCTATCTTACGTATTCCAAAAGGAATAGTGAGAGCATCTGTCTCTCCTGCTGCATCAGATAGGGAGATGCGAGCCTTATAGCGATATGGGACTATGTCTGACCAAAGGTTTGCTGACTTGACTGGTATTTCAACAGACACCTTATCCTCATTGGATGTGAAAGACTTGGAAGAAGTTGCTACAATTTGGCCTTCCTTATTCAGAATATCTACCTTAACTGATCCATAAGCTTGACCAAACACCTTAGCTGATACCTTCACGTTTGCATTTTTTCCAACAACATCCGATGCATCAACGTAAGTGTCCCATTCGTCAAGGTGCAACTTGCCAGTTGTTTCAAGCCACACATGCCTGTAGATGCCACTACCAGCGTACCAACGGCAGTTAAGACCTTGGTTGACTGATTTAACGACTACAGTCACCTCACGCTCATTCTTCACATTTCTGTTTGTCTTATCCTTAAGAATGTCATTGAAATTAACCACAAAAGGTCTGTATCCATACATGTTATAGGCCGCCTTCTTGCCATTTACCCATACCTCCGAATGATTATAAACACCATCAAAACGAAGTGTCAGGTTCTTCTTCTGGAGCAATTCATCTATGCTCTCTGTGCCAGCAAGGGTGATTGTTTTTCTGTACCAACCTTCTCCTCCAACGGTCTGTCCGCTGTCCCAATCGCCAACGCTAAGTCGGGAGAAAGGACCCACCTGCCAATCGTTCCATTCGGGTGCTCGTTCGCGGTAGTCGTGACTGTATGCTACAGGCTCCATACTGTAGTCATGAGGTACAGTCACCTCTCGCCACTTTGTGTCATCAAAATCCATTAACTCTGCATTGATTGCTGCTCCACGGAAAAACTTCCAACCTTCATCAAAACATTGTCTGTACTGAGCATTTGCTGAAAGCACGAAGGCACATACAGAAAGGGTAACTAAAAATCGCTTCATGATCATCAATTTGTCTTATATTCAAACCAATCATAATCGGCATACATATTGTCAGGAGAAGTGCATTGGGCAAATACACCAAGCATGACACCTGTGAATCCTCCAATTACCTCTGTACTGACATAGCGGAAATCCATCTTGCCCAGTGTCTGAAAGCGCTTGCCGTCATCAGAAACCTGCATGTAGTAATAGGCCGCATCTGAGGTGATGCGCAGATACACCTTATTGCTATTTAGCGGCACCTCCTTATCGCAGTGAGCCAATTCTCCGATGCGGATATTCGATTTGGCATATAGCTTCCTGTCTCGCTTCTCTACGATTACATCATAGTGATTAAGTGGAGCAGCATAAGCCGTGATGCCCGTCTGCATGCCTTCTCCAATGTGTGACGCATCAAGCAGTGTTGTTGCTGTA
>CAJOEC010000129.1 GCA_905233425.1 uncultured Prevotella sp.
CACGAGGTACATCTTGAGGTTATACAGATTCGGTGTCTCTGCCGTCCATTTCAAGGGGTTGCTGATATGCTTGCTCATGTTCAGCGTCAATGTGCTGCTACCGTTGGCGAATGTTGCCGCCTGACTTTCCAGTCGTGCCACCTCTTTTCCATTGGCACCGGTCAGCACGGCCTGCACCTTAAGGGGAGTCGTAATTGGCTGCTTGTCATAGCTTCTGACGCTTACCTCGATGTTCAGGTCGGCATCTCGGTAATCCTTGTCCAGATCGGTGGTCACATACCAGTCGAACAGACGGGTCTTGGGCGTGGCATAGAGATAAACATCGTCGAAGATACCTGCCAGGCGCCAGTAGTCCTGACCCTCGAGATAAAAGCCGTCGCTGTATTTGATGACCTTCATGGCCAGCGTGTTACGGCCTTTCTTCAGATACTTTGTAATATTGTACTCGGCAGGCTCCTGAGCTCCCTCGTTGTAGCCCACTTCCTGACCGTTGATCCACAGGAACGATGCCGATGCCACCTTCTCAAAACGCAAAAAGATCTCCTCTCCATTCCAGTCGGAGGGAATAGTGAAGGTGGTGCGGTAGGCGCCTGTTGGGTTGTAGTCGCGTGGTGTCTTGGGCGGGTCGGCCTTGAATGGCGCCGACACGTTGCGGAATAGTGGGTCGCCATAACCCCTCATCTCCCAGTTTGAAGGCACATCGATGGTGCACCACTTGGCATCTGAGAATTTCTCCTCGAAGAAGTTGTTCGGTATCTCCTGAGGTGTATTGCCGTAAAAGAACTTCCACTTGCCGTTGAGCAGAACGTGATGTCCCGGGATGTAATAGGCACGCGATTCTTCCTGTCCATATTCAAACACGTCAAGGTTTTCAATGTAATGATATAGGTCGTCAAACCCTCTCGTTTTCTCTGTCTGTGCCATAGCACCTATCCATGCGCACAACACCATTGAAGCAAATACAACTTTTTTCATGAACTTCACAAAACATATTAAAACTTTTGGCAAAAGTACTTCATTTTAATGTAAATTCGCTAAATTTGCAGCAATTATTAAATAAGTTTAGGAAATTTGGCTATGTCATATTATGGACACTCAGATGATTCTGCCGAAGAAGACAGCGTTGTTGTTAGAAATCAAACAAATTAACAAGTAATATATGACTTACAAAAACATTCTTCTCATGGCCGGTTGTGCGCTCTATGCAGCAGTCCAGGCTCAAGTGACTATCGATATCGACGCTCAGCAGCGCGGACCGAAGGTGAGTCCGATGCTCTATGGCATCTTCTATGAAGACATCAACCACGCAGCCGACGGCGGTATCTATGCCGAACTGATACGTAACCGTTCGTTTGAGGACGGACCTCGCTATGGTGCACCAGCCGATATGCAGGGATGGTCAACCTATGCAGCAGCCCCGTCGCAACTCACGGCAAGACTCATACAACCCACGAAAAAGACACCACTGCTTAACAGTGTGCAGCACAACGCCCTGGCACTCGACATCAAGGCTTCGCCCACGATGCCCGTCTGTCTGGTAAACGAGGGCTTTTGGGGCATCAATGCCGTACGGGGACGCTGTTATCGTCTGTCGTTCTGGGCAAAGACTCTGAAATACCAAGGCACCGTGAAAGCCACGCTCTGCTCGAAGGACGGCTCACAACTCTATGCTGAGACCGTGGTCAGCCAATTCCCTGCTGTTAAGGCCCAGGGCTGGACGAAGTACGAAGCCACCCTCACTGCCAACGACAACGATCCGCAGGCGCAGTTTGCACTGGTGTTCGACGGCGTGGGGCAGGTGCAGATAGACATGGTGAGCCTTTTCCCGCCCACCTTCAAGAACCATGAGAACGGCATGCGTCCCGATCTGGCTAACATGCTGTGGCAGCTGCACCCGAAATTCATGCGTTTCCCCGGAGGTTGTTTCGTGGAGGGGCAGGAGAGTCCAGACAATGCTTTCCGCTGGGAACGTACCATCGGTCCGATTGAGGAGCGTGAGGGGCACTGGAACGTGAACTGGGGCTATCGCACTTCCGACGGACTGGGTTACCATGAATACCTGCAGTTGGCCGAGGACTTAGGGGCCAAGCCGCTTTATGTGGTGAATGTGGGAATATGGCATGGGGGCATGACTCCTTATGACAGCATCCAGCCGTGGATCGACGAGTGCATGAATGCCTTGGAGTATGCTAACGGTCCCGTCACATCGAAATACGGTGCTATGCGTGCCAGGAACGGACATCCGGAGCCTTTCGGAATAGAATATTTGGAGATAGGTAACGAAAACAACCAGCCGGACCCTCGTCAGCAGAGTGACCACTACTACGAGCGCTACGAACAGTTCTACAAGGCCATCCGCTCTAAATATCCCGAGATGAAGATCATCGGCAACGTGGTGGCATGGGGCGACAACAACCCCAAGTGGAATAGCAAACTGTCCGTTGACCTGCTTGACGAGCACTACTACCGCTCACCTGACTGGTTTGCCGCGGCATTCCACAAGTACGACAGCTACGACCGCCAAGGCCCAAAGGTTTATGTGGGTGAATATGCAGTGACCAACGGCTACGGCAAACTGGGTAACATGAATGCCGCTTTGGGTGAAGCCGTTTATATGATGGGCATGGAGAACAACTCTGACGTGGTGGAACTTGCCTCGTATGCCCCCATCTTCGTCAACGAGAACGATGCCCGCTGGCGTCCCGATATGATCCGTTTCAGCAGCAGCCGTGTCATGGGTACCCCGAGTTACTATGTGCAGCAACTTATGCCACAGCATCTGGGTTCACAGGTGGTAAAGGTGGAGCAGAACGATCCCTTTGAAGGAATGGTTAGAAAACCGCTGACACCGAAGCATAGCCGTGTGGGATTCGGAACATGGAACACACGCGCCACGTTCGAGACCAATAAGGATATGGATTATGTCTATGGTGACTGGCAGAAGGAGGGTAACACTGTGCGGCAGACAGGCCATAAGGATGCCACGCTCTGCATAGAGAAGAGCATCATCGACAGCGACCACTACACCTGTAAGTTCCGTGCCCGCAAAGATGAGGGGGCTGAAGGCTTCATCATCATCTTCAACTATGTGGATGAAAAGAATTATTGTTGGGTGAACTTCGGTGGCTGGACCAACTCCCAGCATGCCATCGAGCAGATCAGCAATGGAGGCAAGTTGCTGGCTGACAGTAAGCGTGGACGTATAAAGGCAGGCCGTTGGTACGATGTTACCCTGCAGGTGAATGGCGACAGCGTGAAAGCATGGCTTGACAACGAACTTGTCTTCGACACGGTACTGAAGCACGACGACACGAAGGGCATCTTCTCTTCAGCTACCATCGACGATGCCAGCGGAGAACTCATCGTGAAAGTCGCTAATACCAGTGATGCAGCAACCACCGCCCGACTTAATCTGAAGAACTTTAAGCCGGCAAGCGCCCGTGTAGTTCGTTTGGCAGCCAACGACGGTATGGAAGAGAACACGCTCGATACACCCACTGCCATCCATCCTGTGGAGCAACTGCTCTCACCCGAGAATGGCAGCATTCTGCTGGATGTACCTCCTTACTCGCTGAATATCGTCAGGATCAAGTGAGTTCGAGCAAGGAGGGGTCAGGGGTGGTCTGAACGAGCTAACCTCTTACTCGCCGCCAGACCTGCCAGACGACCATTGACCACGATGTCGGCCACACCGTTTCCACCAAGTCGGTTGGCACCATGCAGTCCACCAGTCACTTCGCCAGCGGCATAGAGACCGCCGATAGGTGTGCCGTCGGCTCGTAGCACTTGTGTCTCCGTATTCACGCTCAGACCGCCCATCGTATGATGAATGGCAGGCTTCACACGAACGGCATAGAAGGGTGCCGTCTCTAAGGCACCAGGCATTCCTGTGGCACTGCGTCCGAAGTCATCGTCGTGCCCCGCTTTCTGCCAGGCGTTATATCGGCTCACGGCTTGTGCGAACTGATCAGCAGGGATACCCAACTGACCAGCCAACTCCTCCAGAGTAGAACCTTCGCAGAGCAGATGCTGGTTGGCGTAGGTCTCGATGGATGCCAGCGACTGACGCACCGTCTGGTCAAACACTAGCAGGGCTTCTTCTTGCGGCTGTGCAAGAATGGCTGCAGACACCACGTCGCGCGTGTCCATTTCGTTGCAGAAACGCTGGCCCTCATGGTTCACTAGTATAGCTCCGTTGCCGCGCACAGCCTCAGTGATGAGGATATGATTGGTGGCCTCTGCAGTCGGGTGAATCTGAATGTTCGCCATCTGAATGGTAGCTCCTCCGATGGCCGTCACCCAGTCGAAGGCATCGCCCGTGGCACCGGGATGGTTCAAGGTTGCAAAGCCGCTGAGCGAAGGCTGCAACTTAGCCACCATAGCGAGATTGGCACCGAAGCCGCCCGTGGCGATGATGACCGCCCGAGCCGTGATCTGATAGCTGCTGCCGTTGGCATTCTGTACACAGACACCTGTCACACGACCGTCTACAGCCGTCAGCAGTCCTGTCACCTTGTTTGATGTCCTTATCTCGACATTCTCCTTCTGACAGGCCGTCTTGAGCACCTTCATCAAGTGGGGACCGATGGCCGAGCCACCCTGCGGACGATGTGTGCGCTTCATGCTACTGCCACCCATCAGTCCTACGTCTGTCAGGTCGGCACCTAGTCCCGTCAGCCACGAGATGGTGGCAGGCGCATTGTCCACCAGATTCCTGACCAGCGACGGGATATTCTCATTCTTGCCGCCACGCATCGTGTCGTCGTAGAACAGTTGTTTCGTGTCTTCTATGCCGAGTCCTTTCTGGATGTCGGTCTCTGCGGCATTGATGCCACCCGTAGAGTAGTTGGTGTTGCCCCCCAGGATGCCCTGCTTCTCCAGCACCACAATCTTCAGCCTGCTATCCGTCTCAGCCGCAGCCACAGCCGCAGAGAGGCCTGCACCGCCGGCACCCACCACCACGATGTCGCACGTACCTTCTTGATAGGTCTTTTCTGTGTCAGACGTATTTCCCATCGCTGCTTGCAAGGCTGCATTGATCGCATCGATGACACCAGTCGATGTAAGCGTGGCGCCAGTGATACCATCCACCTCCACGCTCATCATGTCCGTCCTTCCGAGTGCCTTTGCCACGAGGTTGTTAATGGTCTCCTGGGCAAAGACCGATTCCGACTGGCTGACGACGGTCGCCTGCTCTACTTGATGGTTCTTTACCACCAGCTTGACTACGATGGTTCCGCTACGGCCCTCACCAGTGCCCGTCCACTCACCGTTTTGCAATACTTGCCCTGCAGGTTCCGCAATACCGTTGTCATCATTCGAACACGATGTCAGCGTTGTCAGACCACTCAATATAAGGATGGTGGTCAGCATCCATAGCTTGATCTGTTTCATTTCTTGAGAATCCGAAAGCCTAAGACTTAGTTGTTTATTGGGGGCAAAGTTACGAAATAGAAGTGAGAAATGATGCATTATTTCACATTCTTCTAGTTTTTCTTGCATTTTTTCCTAATTTCGCATCGATATAATTATAAACGACACGACTTGATGAAAAAGTCGCTGAAATGAAGCGACGCATATTTTGTGGTAAAGAAGTATCTGGGAGTTCAACTCCATAGGTGAATATGTCAGTTTCTGCATTGGCAGACTCCTTGGCGCGATCATTTTTTTCGGTGGGTTGTATCTTCTAGTTCAATGTTCATAATTATAAATTATACCCGTTGGCGGAATTAATTTAGTGCGTACTTAATCCTGCCTAGGGGCTTTCCATTTACGTAGTTCACATATTGTAATACGGTCAGCGCACTAATCTTGCCAATGATTCTGGCAAACAGACCGTATGTCTCTTTCGCGTAGTTTCTAATAACGAGGAACTGATCCGTCAGTTGTGAGAACAAGGTCTCAATCCTCTT
>CAJOEC010000130.1 GCA_905233425.1 uncultured Prevotella sp.
GGCTGCGCAGAACGCAGTGTTCCAGAAGCTGGCAGAGGTTGCCGAGGTTAGCAAGCTGTCGAAGGAAGAGCGCTTTGAATACGACCGTGCCCTGAAGCGCTTCCGCGACACGTACAACGCCATGACAGGTGCAGAGCAAAAGGGACGTGCCGAGGGACGTGCCGAGGGACGTGCCGAGGGGCGTGCCGAGGGTGCTGAAGAAGCTAAGCGGGAGAATGCCCGTCGCATGAAAGCCGACAACATGCCCGTAGAACTGATAGCAAAGTACACAGGCTTGGCTGTTGAGGACATAAATCAATTAGGAACTGAAACTAAAGAAAGTTGACAATTGGAAACGATGTTTTTAGTAAAACAGATAAAAACAACAAAAACAGATAAAAACCATTAGTCTTGTTCCATGGGTGCAAAGGTAAAAGAGTAGATTACGTGGAAATTGAATAAAGGTTAAAAACCATTGGCCTTTCAATCACTTTCAATCTTTTTTCGTAATTTTGCACCCGAATTATGCAAATAAGGTTTTAATCGCAAATAGTAAATCAGTAAATCGTAAATAACACAAGATGAACATTTCCTATAAATGGCTGAAAGAGTATGTCGATTTCGACCTCACTCCACAGCAGGTGTGCGACGCCCTGACCTCTACGGGTCTTGAGGTGGACGCACTGGAAGAAGTGCAGTCGATTCGCGGCGGACTGAAGGGTCTCTACGTGGGCCATGTGCTCACCTGCGAGCCTCACCCCAACAGCGACCATCTGCACGTGACGACCGTAGACCTTGGCCGTGAGGAGCCGTCGCAGATTGTCTGTGGCGCGCCCAACGTTGCCGCCGGGCAGAAAGTCATCGTGGCCGACCTGGGCTGCGTGCTCTACGACGGCGACAAGGAATTCCAGATAAAGAAGTCGAAGCTGCGCGGTGTCGACTCGTGCGGCATGATCTGCGCCGAGGATGAGATTGGCATTGGCACCAGCCATGCCGGCATCATCGTCCTGCCTGACGATGCCGTCGTTGGCACCCCTGCTGCCGAATATTACCACCTTGAGAGCGACTGGCTCATAGAGATTGACATCACCGCCAACCGCGCCGACGCGCTGAGCCACTGGGGCGTCGCCCGCGACCTCTACGCCTGGCTGAAGCAGAACGGCTACAAGACATCGCTCCAACGGCCTGCTGTCGACGGTTTCCCCGTCGACAACCACGACCTCCCCATCGACGTGGTGATAGAGAACACCGAGGCCTGCCGCCGCTACGCCTGCGTGAGCGTCACGGGCTGCGAGGTGAAGGAAAGCCCCGAATGGCTGAAGACAAGGCTGACGACAGTCGGCCTGCGCCCTATTAATAATATTGTAGATATTACCAATTATATAATGATGGCATACGGCCAGCCTCTGCACACCTTCGACGCCGACATGGTGAAGGGGCACAAGATTGTGGTGAAGACCATGCCCGAGGGCACACCCTTCGTCACCCTCGACGGCGAGGAGCACAAGCTCTCCGACCGCGACCTGGCCATCTGCAACACCGAGGAGCCGATGTGCATAGCTGGTGTATTCGGAGGCAAGGGCAGCGGCACCTACGAGACCACGAAAAACGTTGTGTTGGAGAGCGCCTATTTCCATCCCACATGGATTCGCAAGTCGGCACGCCGCCACGGCCTTAGCACCGACGCGAGCTTCCGCTTCGAGCGTGGCATCGACCCCAACGGAGTCATCTACGCCCTGCAGCAGGCAGCGCTGATGTGCAAGGAACTGGCAGGAGGAAAGATCTCGATGGAGATACGCGACGAGTACCCCTCGCCCATCGAGAACGCCCGCGTGGAACTGAACTACAGCTACGTACACTCGTTGGTGGGTAAGGACATCCCCGTGGAGACCATCAAGAGCATCTGCGAGTCGTTGGAGATGAATGTGCTCTCAGAGAGTGCCACTGGCATTGTGCTCGAGGTTCCTGCCTACCGCGTGGACGTACAGCGCCCCTGCGACGTGGTGGAGGACATCCTGCGCATCTATGGATATAATAATGTGGAGATACCGACACAGCTGAAGTCGAGCCTCGTTATCAAGGGCGACGAAGACCGCAAGCACAGGCTGCACAACATCGTGGCCGAGCAGCTCGTCGGTGCCGGTTTCAACGAAATACTGAACAACTCGTTGACGAAGATGGCATACATAGCCCCCCTTTCGTCCCCCGGGGGGGACACGACACCTCCTGCCTCAAAAGGTATAGAAGCCCCCTCGGGGGCCGTAGGGGGGGCTTCGCCTGTTTATATTATGAACCCGCTGTCACAAGACCTCGGCGTGATGCGCCAGACGCTGCTCTACGGCGGACTGGAGAGCGTGGAGCACAACGTGAAGCGCAAGGCCGCGAACCTCCGCTTCTTCGAGTTCGGCAACTGCTATTTCTTCGACCCGTCGCGCCAGGACGCCGATGACCCCATGCAGGCCTACAAGGAGGAGAACTTCCTCGGACTGTGGGTGACGGGCAAGCGCGTGGAAGGCTCGTGGGCACACCCCAACGAGGACTCTACGTTCTATGAGCTGGCCGCCGACGTGCAGAACATATTTGCACGCATTGGACTCAGCAACAGGCAGTACGTGGTCAAAAACTCGGAGTGGGATGTCTTCGCCGAAGGCCAGGTCATCGAGACCCGCGACGGCAAGAAGCTCGGCGAGATGGGCATACTGTCGAAGGCTCTGCTGAAGAAGTTCGACCTGCAGCAGCCCGTGTTCTTCGCCGAACTGAACTGGACTCAGCTTATGAAAGCCACGAAGAAGGCCAAGGTTGAGTTCACCGAGATTCCAAGGCAGCCGGCCGTCAGCCGCGACCTCGCCCTGCTCGTTGACCAGGCCGTGGAGTTCGCACAGATAGAGCAGACGGCCCGCCAGGCAGAGAAGAAACTGCTGAAGAGCGTCGAGCTATTCGACGTCTACGAAGGCAAGAACCTGCCCGAGGGCAAGAAGTCGTATGCCGTGAACTTCATCCTCCAGGACGAGGAGAAAACCATGAACGACAAGCAGATTGATGCCATCATGCAGAAGATCATCGCCAGCATGAAGAAGCAACTCAACGCCGAATTAAGGTAACTTTAGCCTATAAGACCTATAAGCCCTATAAGTCCTATAAGTCCTATAAGTCCTATAAGTCCTATAAGTCCCATAAAGACAACAAACAACTAAAAAATAAAACAACAATCCAATGGGAAGAGCATTTGAATACCGTAAAGCTACAAAGCTGAAGAGATGGGGCCACATGGCCAAGACATTCACCAAGATTGGCAAGCAGATTGCCATCGCAGTAAAGGCCGGAGGCCCCGAGCCTGAGAACAACCCGACGCTGCGCGCCATCATCGCCAACGCCAAGCGCGAGAACATGCCCAAGGACAACATCGAGCGTGCCATCAAGAACGCCATGGGCAAGGACCAGAGCGACTACAAGGAGGTGTCCTACGAGGGCTACGGCCCCCACGGAGTGGCCATCTTCGTCGAGGCGCTGACCGACAACACCACCCGTACCGTCGGCGACGTGCGCTCGGTGTTCAACAAGTTCAGCGGCAACCTCGGAACACAGGGAAGCCTCTCGTTCCTCTTCGACCACAAGGCCGTGTTCACATTCAAGAAGAAGGACGGCCTCGACATGGACGAGATGATTCTCGACCTCATCGACTACGGAGTGGAGGATGAATACGACGAGGACGAGGAAGAGGGCAGCATCACCATCTACGGTGAGCCCAGCAGCTTCTCGGCAATACAGAAACACTTGGAGGAGAACGGATTCGAGGTCACGGGCGCAGAGTTCACCCGCATCCCCAACGACCTGAAGGACGTAACCCCCGAACAGCGCGAGGCCATCGACAAGATGGTGGAGAAACTCGAGGACTTCGACGACGTCCAGACCGTCTACACCAACATGAAGCCAGAAGAAGAGTGATAAGTCCCATAAGTCCTATAAGTCTCATAAGTCTCATAAGTCCTATAAGTCCCATAGGACTTATATGACCCATAAAACCCATAAAATCGTAAATTATGAAGAAAGTATTATTGTTTATCATGTTGCTCATTGGCGGCATGAACATCGCAATGGCTCAAGGCGAGGCCGAGATCAAGTTCGACAAGATGAGCCACAACTTCGGCAAGTTCTCCAGCAAGTCGCCCGTCGTCTCCTGTGTGTTCTACTACGAGAACGTCGGCGACGCTCCGTTAGTCATCAACCAGGCCATCGGCTCATGCGGATGCACCGTCCCCGAGTACACCAAGGAGCCTGTGCAGCCCGGCCAGAAGGGCGAGATCAAAGTGACCTACAACGGCACCGGCAAGGCATTAGGCCATTTCAAGAAGACTATCTCGGTGAACTCCAACAGCAAGTCGGGAATTGTGCGCCTCACCATCGAGGGCGACATGGAAGAGAACGTCGAGGAATAACGTCAATGGCCACAAAACACATTCAGTATGAGACTTCGGGCACATGCTCGAAGCTCATTGACGTTACTGCCGACGAGAACAACATCATCCAGCAGGTGTTCTTCCTTGGCGGCTGCAACGGCAATCTGCAGGGCATCAGCCAGTTGGTGCGCGGACAGCACATCGACGACGTAATCAAGCGCCTCGACGGCATACGCTGCGGTGCCAAGCGCACGTCGTGCCCCGACCAGCTCTGCCGGGCATTGGAGAGACTCAAACAGTCAGAAACTTTTTAGAAATACAGGAAAAAACAAGAAAAACCGAGAAAAACAGGACAATGGTTTTTATCTGTTTTTGTTGTTTTTATCTGTTTTACTAAAAACATCGTTTCCAATCGTCAACGTTTATTTTGTGTAAGTTCCTTATTGTTGAAAGGTGTATGTGACTTCATAGCTCGGTGGATGGGCGTGCTGGTGCTTCTCGTCGCCGTGCTGTCGATGGTGGTTCCCGCCTCCTTTACGTGGATTTCCACCTGGGCAATCAACCCTCTGCTCGGGGTGATAATGTTTGGCATGGGTCTGACATTGTCGCCGCGTGACTTTCGTGTTGTGCTCAGCCGTCCCCGCGATGTGCTCTTAGGCTGCCTTGCGCAGTTCGTCGTCATGCCCTCGATAGCATGGCTGCTGGTGAAGGGTTTTTCCCTCCCCACCGAACTTGCCGTGGGAGTCATCCTCGTGGGCTGCTGTCCTGGCGGCACCGCCTCAAACGTCATCACCTATCTTGCCAAGGGCGACCTGGCCCTGTCTGTGGGCATGACGGCCGCGTCGACGCTGCTTGCGCCATTCGTCACCCCGCTGCTTGTGTGGCTCCTCGCCGGCACGATGGTCGATGTCGACACCATTGGCATGCTCCAGAGCATTTTCTATGTCGTCATAGCCCCCATAGCCTGCGGCTTGCTCTGCCAGAGGTTCATCCCGTCGCTGACGCGGCGCGTGATGCCCTATCTGCCGGCATTCTCGTCGGTAGTCATCGCCTTTGTGGTGGGTATCGTCGTCGCCCACAACGCCGGGAAGCTCATGACCGCCGGCCTCCTCGTCATAGCTGTCGTCATTATCCACAATCTGCTCGGACTCGCCCTTGGCTACGCCCTTGGCCGACTCCTTCGCCTGCAGAGGCCGAAGTGCATCGCCCTCAGCATCGAGGTGGGGATGCAGAACTCAGGGCTGGCATCGTCGATGGCCGTCCTCCATTTCGCCGCCTACCCCCTCGCCGCCATCCCCGGTGCCGTCTTCAGCGTGTGGCACAACATTAGCGGGGCTTTGGCGGCAAAGCTGTTTCAGAGTACAGGCAAACGACAATAATTAATTAATTCAAGTTTCTCAAGTTCCGCAGGCTACGCCCTGAAAGGGCAATGAGCTGTCAGCCCAGGGCAGCGCCCTGGGTAGGCATGGTTGCACAGCCTC
>CAJOEC010000131.1 GCA_905233425.1 uncultured Prevotella sp.
GTCAAGAGGATAATTCTTTGCAGCTATAGCCTTTCTTTTTCCCTTTTGTTAAAATGTCCTATTTTTCTTGTGCGAAATTTGGAAATTTGCACAGAATCTCTTATGAATTTATAGTAGGTCTTATCTGACTTAGCTTCAACTACGGAGTTTTTAATTCTAAGATTATAGCATTTTATACCTGACTTATTACTTTTGCCTATGGCTTTCACGGTTGAGTTCTCAATAGTTACAGTGCTGTTGATAGATGCTTGAGACGCTGCTCCTCCTATACCGTCGGCATTTTTGCTACCTGTTGCTATGACGTAGGCACCATAGATGCTAATATTCTTCAAAACATGACCATCGTATCCACTACCGATGCCCGGACCATTTTCACCGCCGGTAGCATAGACGCTTCCGCCGTTAATGTAAATGGGGCCGTTGCCACCTCCACTAAAACCTCCCGACTCATTTCCACCGCTGCCGATGCCGGCGCCATTCGTACCACCGTTTGCATATACTGTGCCGCCGTAGATATAGATAGGACCGATATTGTTTTCATGGTTCCATCTCCCCGATCCGATACCGGCAGCTTCGCTGCCACCCTTGGCTTTGACGGTACCGCCATAGATGGTGATGCTTTGGAAGCCTGCGTTTTGGCCGTTGCCCGAACCAATGCCTGCATTTTTCTTGGAACCTGACTGTGCGTCGATGGTGCCGCCGTGGATTTCGAGACGACCGACATAGATGTTGTCACGGCCTCCGATGCCCGGGCCGGCATTGGCGTGGGCATAGACCAAGCCCGTCCCGGCACTTTGTCCGTAGATCTTGAGCTTGCAGTCCTTCGGGATGCGGATGCCCTCGCTGGCGTTGAGCTTCATTCCGTCGGCCACGATGATATTCACATCGTTGCCCATAATTTCGATGATGCTATTATACGTGACGTTGTTGTCCACCACATACCAGCCGCTGCTCAGCTCGTTGATGCTGCCGTCGAGGCGCGTCAATTCGCTGATGGTCTTCGTATATGTTTCCTCTACCACCTTCTTGTTCGTTGCGTCCCAACGGCGCACCACGTATGGGAAATTATCGACTTGCGGATAGTCGGCGTGCATGTAGATGTATTCGCCGCCGGCGCCCCTGTTCAGGTCGCATGCAGCGCCTGTATCGTCCCTGGTAACGGCTCCGGAAGCAGAGCCGTTGATGCTGATGCTGGTGACGGCACGACCGTCGTCGAAGGCGTCCTTGGTGTACAAGAGGTAGATTTTTGTGCCATCGTTACCGTAGTTCAGATTAGTGCCTCCTACGCCAGTGGCTGGACTGTAGCTACGTCCGTTGTATGACAATGCGTCATCGTTCCCAGTCTTGAGATAGAAGTCGGTGATGGGCCTGCCGCTGCTGCCCGTGCTCTTGTTCGTCTTGTAGAGCAGATAGACGTAGGAACCGCCAGCACCGGCGTTCAGGTCTTTCTCAATGGCCGTCCAGCCTTCTTCATTTACTTTGGTGTTTTTGTTGCCCTTACCTACGGCAATCATCACGTCGGTGACATACTCGCCCAAGACGTATATGACCTCGCCTCCAACAAGGCTGATGGTGCCTGTGGTATTCAGGTTGCCGTCGAGATGGAAGATGTTGGGGGCGGTAGTGCCGTTATGGGTGCCGTAGCCGGAAGTCAGCGTCTGGCTGCCGCTGAGCGTCAGGCCAATCTCCGCCCCGGTAGTGAACGCTCCCGTCACGTTGATTACTTTTCCCTGTGAGACATAGAGGTTGTGATCGTCGTTGCCCTTACGGTTGCCGGTGACGACGGGATTGCCCTCCATGTAGAGCGTACTGTTCTCGCCGCCCGTCCAGATGCCGCTGCCGTTGCCCACGCTGCTGTTGCCGCTGACGGTGCCGCCGCTGACGGTGAGCGTGCCGTGGTTGCTGATGCCGGCACCGCCATGCACGGTGGAGGTGTTGCCAGTGATGCTGCCTCCGGCGAAGGTCAGCGTAGCGCCCTCTTCATTGTAGATGCCGCCGCCGTCGCCAGCGGTGTTTCCGCTGATGCTGCCGCCGTTGATGGTTAGCGTGCCTTTGTTATAGATGGCGCCGCCGTTGCCCGTGGCCCGGCAGGCCGTGATGGTGCCGCCCTGCAGCGTGACCGTGCCTCGATTGCCAATCCAGATGCCGCCGCCCGCGTCGGCATTGCCGCCGGTGATAGCCCCCCAGCCCCCGAGGGGGAGGAGTCCTTGATGGTCACGTTGGCTCCGCCGCCGATGATCAGGGCGTGTCCGTCACCATCCGCCTCAGTAGGATTCCCTCGGTTCAGCTCGTAGCCATTCAGGTCGATGCTGACGGCCACAGGAGCATCAATGACCACTCGGCCGGTGAGCGAAATATTGTCGCCTAAAACGATGTTCGCACCATCGGCGATGGCATTGTTCAGCTGAGTCTCATTGATTACGGAGGAGGGCTGCAAAGCATCGACAAAGGCGTAGGTCACTACAACATCGCAGCCAGGCATGGTGAGCTGACCGTTTCTGCCGGAACGCACCTCAGTGGCTAAGCCTGCGTTGGCAACGAAGATAACGTCTTTACCGTCGGTCACAGTGCCGCTATAGCTGAACGTGACGTAGTCGCCCGGCAGGGCATAGCACTTGCCGTCGTAGCTGAGGGCGTCATTGACGATGGTAACGTTTTCGGCCAGCTGAATCCCGTAGGCCAGCCCTGAGTGGGTGATGGTGCCGTTGCCCTTGCCGACGGTCTTGTATGCCGTGGAATTGCAGATGAAAAGGCAGTCGGCGACGGTGCCGTCGTTGGTACCTACGATGGCACCCATATTCGTCGATTCGGTGCTAAAGAATGATAGGGCCACATTATCGCCATAGAACCTGCAGCCGGTAATCGTACCGTCGTTGTAGCCCGCGATGCCGCCGAAGCCATCACCAATAGCATACTGTTGGTCTAAGAAGGATGCGTTCACATCGCCAGCACAGGTACAGCCGCTGACCGTGCCCTGGTCGTTTTTGCCCACGATGCCGCCATGAGCCGAAACGCGGCCTGTAATGCCGGTAACGGAGACGTTCTCTGTGACGTGGCAGTTCTCAATGGTGCCCTTCGAGTTGTAGCCCACGATGCCGCCCGTGAAATCGTATGCCCTGATGGTGGAATGGCTGAGCGTAAGGTTCCTGACCACGCCGCCCTCGCCGAGCATGCCGAAGACGCCCACGTAACTGCTCCAGTAGTCATCGCCTTCGAGCAATACGTAGATGCTGCTCAAGCTGTGTCCATTGCCGTCGAAGATGCCTTGGAAGTAATAGTTGGCGTAGTCGGTGTCGCCGATGCGCTTGCGGCAGCCCACTGGGCTGTAGTTGTCCAGAATTTCGTCGCTGTTGAACTCCAGGTCCTGTGTCAGCTGGAAATATTTCCCGCTGAAGGTCTCGCCGTTGTTCACCTTCGCGGCCAAGCGGTTCCAGTCTAATACCGAGTTAATGAGATAGGGAGTCGTCTGGGTGCCTTCGCCTTGGAACAGCTGCGCTTCGGGCGTCGTGAAGTAGCCCGTCGTGGGGTTGGCCATGTCGCCGCTCGTCAGGCTACTGTCATAATTCTTCAGCTTCACGCATCCTTCGAACATAGTTAAAGCCGTCCTGACATTCCATGTGCTGCCGCAATAGATCGACTCTAAGCTCGAGCATCCCCCAAACATATCGGAGGCATATTCCACCAGGTGCATGTCAAAGAAATCGACATTAATGGTTGTCAGCTTTTCGCAGCCGTAGAACATACAGGTTGTTTCGGTCACCGCGCTGGTGTTCAGGTACTCAATGCCCTCGATGGTGGTCAGTTTCTCAAAAAAGTTAAACCACCTCGCAGTTTTCTGCGGACGGACGAGGGCAAACGAAGGTTCAAACACTACTTTGGTGCAAGCCGTACTGACGGGATCATTATAGGCCCATGCCGGCCCCGTTGTGCCAGTTTTGAGCACTGCATCGTCGCCAGACCATACGTTGGTGACGGTTTGTCCCTTGTAGGTATCTCCTACTTCATACTGCTCATCATAGAGGAAATAGAGGGTTGTGTTACCCCCGCACCACACCACCTAGGGCGTGGGATTGCCGCCCATCGCGTGCAGGGTTGCCACCAACGCGAAGAGGCAGAGAAGGATTGCTTTTTTCATTGTTATGTCTTTTTGTGTTTGTTTTGCTCAGATATGTGAGATTTCTGCTCGTAGAGCACTCACTTTAAGATGGCTGCAAAGGTAAGCACTTTTTTCGTAACAGCAAAGAAATCAATGTAAAAATATTGAAAAGCGTTCATTTCTTATGGATAATCTGCTCAACAGCCACAAAGCCCTGAAGGGGAGGGCAAGAATTATTTCGACCTGTACGGTTGAAAAGTGGTTACTAACCGAATATTTCCCCTCATTCTGCGTTATTACTACAAATTATATCGCAATTATGAATACGGGAAAGTCAAAATTAGAGTTTTATGCCAAGATAACGACCCCTGACGGTCGAGAGATAACAAAACGAGTTGAAGAGGAAATACCGGATGAGCTGAATCCTCATGACATTGACGAGTTCCTGTCGTCGTTTGACGATTATGAACGGCGTGCGCTGAGGGCGCGGAACGGGATCTGCAAGGAGATCACTCAGGCCTGGTTAGATGAGCAGGCTAAAAAGGGGGCCTGATTTTGGGGGTTCTGAAAAAATCGCAAAAACGCTGGACGGCGAAATTGGCGTTTTCTCCGCGACTGTGGACAAAAAGTCCACGAAGGGCATGAAACCGAAGCAGCGGCTTCGCAGCGTGTCTCTCCGCGAACTTTCCCTGCGGTTGGTAAGCAAGCTCAGCTACCGTGACACGACGGACGTGCTGAATCGCGTCCTACACCGCGAAAAGCGCGACAGCGCCAGGACCTCCACCATGGAAGACTGGGTGGAATCTTTCGGGGAATCGTTGTCTGAAGGCTACACGTCCAAAGCCGAGGAGATACTTGAATCATATCACATAGACAAGCAGAGCGGCATCATATCAGAGGGAGCTTCCCTGCCGCCGTCAGTCCTGAATCCGGAGCTGCCGGCAGTCATCGGGGAGAAGCAAGCACGCCACCTTATCACGGAGTACAACAGAGGGCGGGACCGTATGACGAAACTGAAATATGATGATTTGGCATCGGGCATAGAGGACGGCACGGGGAGGTGCTGCTATATCAGCGTTGACGACATAGGCGTAAGGTTCCAGAAGCCTCAGCGCAAGGGGAAATGCAAGAAGGACAGGTCGTTCATAGAGAACACAGTCATACACATCCAGGCAGAAGGGAAGCAATACACCCTGACGGCCATAGGCATGGACAAAGCCTTCAAGCTGCTTGTAGCATTCCTTCTTGAGAACAAGCTCATGGAAGACCACCGCCTCATATTCTTCTCAGACGGGGCCACCTGTATCCGTGACAACATCGAGAAATACTTCAACCTGTACGGTTGCCAGCTGTCGCATGACCGCAAAGCGGTCACCGCTCAATAGCCGGGTGGTGCGGAGCACCCCCGGATAGACAGATTGGGGTGGCATCGACCCTGAAAGGGTCGCCCGCTGTGCCATTGGGGCACTCTTTCAGAGTGCTTTCGACGGTTTATTTGCTGTCCGCAGGTCCTTCGGACACTGCGGTTATTGAGCGGAGACGCTTTCAGCGTCATTCGGCAGTTCCAACCGTACAGCACGGATTTTTTTGTAACTTAAGTTTCGGAAGTAAAAACTCTTTACATTGTGTTAAACCGCTAATCTTTCGCTTATTTTGACAAACACGGCTGATTTCTCTGGCTTATGGATTAGTGTGTCGATGAGTTTGTCCGTATCACAGCCGCAGGCTTCCTCCAACTCTGGTACTATC
>CAJOEC010000132.1 GCA_905233425.1 uncultured Prevotella sp.
TGTACGTGACTGGCTCGTCAGCTTAAACCAGTATGCCCGTCCGGTTGACGTGTTTCCCTTGAAAGAACACGTAATGGAATACCTCCATTGGCTGAAGGATGAAAAGGGCTATTCCCAGAACACTGTCGACGGACGTTACAGTATGCTGAAAGGACTGATGAAGTCCATTTCCCCTGCAAGCATGGAGTCCATTACGCCTCAGGAGCTTGACTCCTACCTCCTGAAACGCGGAAATGAGGAAGGATGCTGCCGCAGGACAATATCCGGGACTTGCTCCGTACTCCGTGACTTTTTCAGATACGGGCAGATGAAGGGATGGAGCCCCGCTTCGCTGGCTTTGTCGCTGAAGGCCCCCCGCACTTATAAGAAGGAGGACATCCCCTCGTTTGTACCCTGGGATGTCGTGAAGAAGATCCTTGAGGAAAGAAGGGGCGGGAAAGGAACCGTGGTGAGGGACTATGCCATACTGCTTCTGCTGTCTGTCTACGGCATGAGGTGCAGTGAGGTCACCGATTTGTTATGTTGGGCACAACATAATAACTCGACAAGTACAAAACACTTAAGCAAATAATTATAAAAAACCAAGTCGATGTAATAGTCATCATCATCTGTATGTATATGCATCTGTCTGTTCACAAGGGCATAGCCTTTTCCCATCTCCATCAGGAAGCGTTCGATATGGTCAAGGATGGCCTGTTCCAGTTTTGTTTCGGTAAATGCCTCCCTGTGCTTAAGTCCAAGAAATTCCACAAGCATGGGATTCTTTACAAAAGTGGACTTTTCTTGCTCATAATCTGCTGTCATCCGCCGCATTTCATCTATGACCTCATGCTTCAGCGGGTCGGGGGTTTGTACAAGACGGTAGTAATACTGAGAGTCGATATTGCGTTTCAGAGTGCGGTAGTCCCATTGCTGTGATGCAGCCTCCCTCAGATACCATGTTCGCGCCTCAGGGTCGGCCACACGAAGAAGCCTTTCATAATGGCTCCACGAAAGCTGTACAGGCAAAGGAGGCCCTTGGCCGGCAGATTTAGCAGACGCTGTCTGCTGAATTGCCGCAAGCCTTGACTTGAATTCAGCAGGCATTGTCTGCTGAATTTGCAAGTCGCTAAACGTTAAATAGAACTTGCGGAAATTCCTTACTTGAGTTTCGGAGAACCTACCTCCGAATTCCACCGTCAACGATTGTGAAGCCAGCTCAATGACATGTTTACCGTAACCTGCACGTGCCTTGCCCTGCTGTTCCTCCTCCACAATACGCCATCCTATGAGCCAATTCTGAGTCACTTGCATCAAGTTGGCCATACGGTAGCTCAATTCACGGGCAGTGGACACAATAGCCCGAAGGTCACTGACAAAACCGCGTTCATCATTTGTTACATTTGTCATATTTTTCCTTTTATTGTGTTTTCAAATTGGTTGCTGTCGGGCATCTATGACGTAGCATCGGATGCCGTAACCATAATTTGTCTGCAAATTTAATTCTTTTCTGCGAAATGGCCAAAGGAACAAGGGATCCAAGTCTCGCCATTCTTCATAGAATGTGCGCATACGCTTCAGGAAGTCGTGATGTCTATTCATAAATCAGCTAATCGAAGAATTGCGTGAAAGCCTTAACAGTATAGATGTGGTCGGCAGTACTACCCGTTTCCCTGCAACTGTGCATCCAAAAAATGTGATAATCGTTGTACAGAAGTCATAAAGTTTCGTAATATCGGCTGCAAAAGTAATGAAAATTCGGCAAACATTCGTATATTTGCAGCTATAATTTGGCACAATAAACAAAAAATGGTTATCCGCTAATCATCAACGATAATGAATAAGGTGAGAATTACTGCCATTCGTCAGACGGTCTATCCCGACCTGATGGCCAAATATGAGAATCCCATTGAACACACCTGTGATGTCAGCGTGGGGTCGCAATGGGTTACCGTCGACGGGCAATGTCCTGAAGGTCTTTGTCCGTCCGCATGGGAATCCATGAGGCCGTTTGTGGAATCTTTGGCCAAAGGTGAGGGCAACTTTTTCGATGGATGGATGAAGGACCCCATGAGTGCGATGATCAGCTGTAACGACGGCTTCCGTCCGTTCAGTTTCTATATCGAAGTAATTAACGACTAATTATGGTGACTTCTATTAATCTAATTAAATGGTGTGCAGCCGCTCCCCTCCCTTCAAGGGGAGGGGCTGGGGGTGGGGTCTGTAACTTCTTGTTCCCTCCCCTACAAGGGAGGGGAAAGGCGAATGTCTTTGCCGTGGTCATCATGGTGGTGACGGTAATAGTGCTGCTTGGCAAAGCGCCCCTTTTTGCATCGTGTACAACGAGCGATGACAATACGGCGGAGCAGCATGAGCAGGCAACATTTATCCCACAAGCCCCCGACTACAACGATGCGACGATGTGGGTGGCCGCCGACGGCGACACCGACGGCACCGGGGCCGACATCTTCTACGTCGTATCGACGTGGGAGGAGGACTGGACGACGGAGGATGGCAGGATATGCCACTATGCCGACGTGTGGAACCCCGAGCACCGTGGGCGCATGGCCGATCTGGAGATTAACAAGGTGGCGGCGTATATGTCGCCGGGCAACAGGTTCTCCGCCCCGTTCTACCGTCACACCACCATTGAGGCATGGATGACACAGAACGAGGACACCCTCAAGAGTCGTACGCGGCTGTCGATGGGCGATGTCTGCGCAGCCTTCGACCACTTCCAGGCTCAGCGCGAAAAGAGTCGTCCGCTCATCATAGCGGGCTTCAGTCAGGGCGGTCTGGCCGTGGTGGAACTGCTGAAGCACATCGACGACGAGACATACAGCCAGTTGGCTGCGGCATACGTGCTGGGCTATAAAGTGACCAAGGCCGATATGGCACAATACAGCCACATCCGTCCCGCCGAGGGAGAGACGGACACCGGCGTCACCATCTGCTACAACACGGTGAAGGACGTGAAGTACATCATCCCTATCATCTCCGCCTCCGACGTCTGCATCAACCCCGTGAACTGGCGGACAGACGCTACTCCCGCCACGCTCCACGACACCATTACTGTCACGCTGTCGCCTGAACACCACGTCCTCGTCGTCAGCGGCTACAGCGGCTCGGAATATGCTGCCTACAGAGGCTTCCTCAACGTGGGTGACATCCACAGTTGTGAGCCTTGGCTCTACAGCGAGTGCCTGGCGAAGAATATCAAAGTACGGGCCAGGGAGTGGCGGAAGCTGCATTAGCCTCCCCATAAAAACTCAAGTTACTCGGTGTCCTCTGTGTTGAAATTATTTGTACCAAGTTATTACTAAACAAAAACAATGTGATATGAAAACAGACATACAGATTGCGCGAGAGTGCCAGTTGGAGCACATCAACGAGATTGCCACTAAGTTGGGCATAGCCCCCGAGGACATAGAACCCTACGGTCGCTATATGGCCAAGGTGCCGGTAAGACTCATCGACGAGGACAAGGTGCGCCAAAGCCGCCTCATCCTCGTGACCGCCATCAGCCCCACAAAGGCGGGCATCGGCAAGACCACCGTCAGCATCGGCCTGACCTTGGGACTGAACAAAATCGGGAAGAAGGCTGTCGTCGCCCTGCGTGAGCCGTCGCTCGGCCCATGCTTCGGTATCAAGGGCGGTGCTGCCGGAGGCGGCTATGCCCAAGTACTGCCGATGGAGAAAATCAACCTGCACTTCACGGGCGACTTCCATGCCGTGACCTCAGCCCACAACACCATCAGCGCCCTGTTGGACAACTACCTGTTCCAGCACCGCAAGGACGGTTTCTCCTTGCGCGAGGTCTACTGGAAACGGGTGCTTGATGTGAACGACCGCGCCCTGCGCAATGTGGTAACCGGTCTGCGCGGCGACGGCGTCGTGTCGGAGACGGGCTTTGAAATCACCCCCGCCTCGGAACTCATGGCCATCCTCTGCTTGGCGACAAGCGAGGAGGACCTGCAGCGGCGCATTGAGAACATCCTCCTCGGCATTACTGCCGACGGAAGGCCGTTCCATGTACGCGACCTCGGCGTAGCAGGAGCCATCACCGTATTGCTGCGCGACGCCCTCAGCCCAAACTTGGTACAGACAACCGAGCACACCCCCGCATTCATCCACGGCGGCCCCTTTGCCAACATTGCCCACGGATGCTCAAGTGTCTTAGCCACGAAGATGGCCATGACCTTCGGCGACTATGTCGTCACAGAGGCGGGCTTCGGTGCCGACCTCGGGGCCGAGAAGTTCTTCAACATCAAATGCCGGAAAGCTGGCCTCCTGCCGCGCCTCGTGGTCATCGTCGCCACCACGCAGGGACTGAAGATGCACGGCGGAGTACCCCTCGAGGCCATCAAGGAGCCGAACATGCAAGGGCTGCGCGAGGGGTTGAAGAACCTCAACCGCCACATTAACAATATGCAGGGCTTCGGACAGCCTGTCGTGGTGACGCTCAACCGCCATGAGACCGACCTTGAAGAGGAAATCGACGTCGTGCGCCGCAACTGCGAAGACCTCGGCGTGGGCTTTGCCGTGAACGAGGCATTCCTGCGCGGCGGCGAGGGCGCAGTGGAGCTGGCACAGACCGTCGTCGACACCATCGAGAAACAACAGCCCCTGCCTATACGCTTCACCTACAAGGAGGCCGACTGCTTGGAAGACAAAATAGAGAGGGTGTGCAAACGTATCTACGGCGCATCGGCCGTGGAGTACGGCAAAACGGTAACAAAGAAACTTGAGTTCCTGCGCTCCATCTTCACCGATGAAGACGGCATCATAGCCCACTACCCGGTATGTATTGCCAAGACCCAGTTCTCGTTCTCTGCCGACTCCACGCGCTACGGCTCGCCCGAGGGCTTCACTATTCGCATACGCGACCTTATCCTGAACTGCGGCAGCGAGATGATTGTTGCCATCGCCGGCGACATGCTCCGTATGCCAGGACTCCCCAAGAGTCCACAGGCTGAGCGCATCACCATAGAGAACGGTGAGATTGAGGGCCTGTCGTGAAGCGACAAATGGCAAGACATCGTTAGAAACCATACGCCGTTCAGATGATGAAAGGCTACAGCGTGACTTCCATTATGAATAAAAGATTTGTTCTTTATGCAATGACGGCAATAGCGTTTGCTGGTTGCCAGACGAAGCACTCGGCCGAAGGGCACTTGCTACCATCGGGACGTAAGAATGTGACGGAGGCCGAGAGGTTTGACGCGAGTGTCAGGAAGGAACTGCCCTTCACCGTCGATTCCCTGAGCTGGCTCGACGGTGTCGATATGGCAACATATCAGTTCGCCTGTCGGGACTATGTGGCGGCGCCGCCCGACGCATTCATCGGGTTGGACGGCGCATTGAACGTCTATAACAATTTCCTCTTTGAGAAACCAACACGTCAGACGGAAGACATGTTCCAACGATGCCATTAGGCTGGTTAAGCGTTGAGTCGAGCATGACCAACAGTTTGCCTTCAGGAGCCAGATAATACAAGCCTTCTACAGGCTGCTGGCGGTCTGGGTTGCGCGTCCAATAGTCTCTTTTAAAATAAGGGTCAGTCAGATAATAACTACCATCCTTTGAGATCCATACATCGTTGGGGCCGTTCAGCAACTTTTCGCGGTAGTCGGTCACAAGTATATTGTGTTGACCTTTCATGTTGAACGACCAG
>CAJOEC010000133.1 GCA_905233425.1 uncultured Prevotella sp.
ATCCATAAGCCAGAGAAATCAACCGTGTTTGTCAAAATTTGCGAAAGATTGGCGGCTTAGCACGATGTAAAGAGTTTTTACTTCCGAAACTTAAGTTATAATGCGTTTAATCTGAGGCGTAGCATGATTCTTACTCAGACGGCATGAGTCCCCAAACCACGGCAGCTGGCATGATTGAGGGCGTGCCTCCCATGGGGTAATGCCTACAACCTTAGGCCGAAGAATGTGCGGATGCGCCATTTTGTGTTATGCACGGCGAGGCTATTCTCGCTGCCGATGTTGGTGAAGTTGTACACCATCGACATGCCGACGAATTTATTGCCCCACTGCCGGACGATGGAGCCGCGTCCAGTAATGATGACCTCTGGGAAGTGGTAGTGCAGGGGGATGTTGGTGTCGCCAAAAGACATCGAAGTTTTACTGTAGGCAATGAACGTTGGGAGGGCGGAGATATGCAGCAGCCAACCCTGTCCCGGTACGTAATTGTAGCCGTATCCAGCACCAAGGCCGATGTTTGTCATCTTCAGCTGCATCGTCTCTTGCCAATCGAGCGTAGCGTGCTGCCCCTGACCCGACGCGGCCAGAAGGAAACTGCCGGCAGAGCGGCGCTGGATATAGCTATGTGAGAAGGCGGCTGGATAGGAGAAACGGCGGCTGTTGAAGACGTAGTAGGCATTCACGTTCAGCGTCTTCACCGCAAGCATACCGTCGGGCAATTCGATGCGCTCCATGCCCTGATGGTCGTGCCAACCCGTGAAGTTCTTCGCATCCTGATAGATGACATCAAAACCGAAACGCTTGCCATAACTGTTGAAGTTCAGTTCATAGTCATGGTATTTGCCCATCAGTTTGGCGGGGTTGAGTGCGGCGCTGAGAGAGAAGCCGAGGTAACTCACGCCCACGCTGAGTGTCGCCTTCCTGTTGGCTTCTATTTCTGACTTGAAATGTTGGCCTTCATCGATTCCCTCGGCTTCTATCTTAGCCCCCGACACATTCATCCGCGCCGTGACAGTCAATTTCGTTTTAGGCCGCGAGATGTAGGCTGTGTCGATGTCGCCCATGCGGTAGTAACGGGCTGCAAGGGTGCTATCTACCTTTACCAATCCCCACTTACGACGACTTTGGGCATCAGCCCCACACGCGAGTACAAGGAGGGCAATTACAACCAACAAATACTTCGAAGCCATGTCCATCCAGAATTAGCAAATCTGCGGCAAAGATACGGAAAAAAAGACAAAGTAGGTTGATTACACCTTGCGAATTAATGTTTTTTGTGGATTGTGTAAGAAAAAAATCTTCGCAAGCCTTGCGGGAATTTTTAGTTCGGGAAATTATTCGTACCTTTGTAGCCCGAACCAAATTGAAGGAAGATATGGACGAGATACTCAATGACTTTATTGTTCCTGTTGAGGACAAGATGCAGGGCATCATCAAGGTTATCGGCGTGGGCGGCGGAGGCTGCAATGCCGTGCGAAACATGTACAACGAGGGTGTGGAGGGCGTGACCTACGCTGTATGCAACACCGACAGCCAGTCGCTGTCGCGGTCGCCGGTGCCCATGAAGCTGATGCTCGGCACGTCAGGCCTTGGCGCAGGGGCCGACCCCGACAAGGGAAAGGCTGAGGCCGAGACCAACATCAGCGACATTGAACGGCTGCTCAACGACGGCACGAAGATGGTGTTCGTGACGGCGGGCATGGGCGGCGGCACTGGCACGGGAGCCGCTCCGGTGGTGGCCGGCGTGGCCAAGAAGATGGGGCTGCTGACGGTGGGCGTGGTGACCATCCCGTTCTATTTCGAGAAGAAACGGAAGATCATCAAGGCGCTGAAAGGCGTTGAGGATCTGCGCAAGAACGTCGACGCGCTGCTGATAGTGAACAACGAGCGGCTCTGCGACGTCTATGCCGACTCCGACCTGTCGGTGAAGGAAGCCTTCCGCCGGGCCGACAACATACTGATGGACGCGGTGAAGGGCATCTCCGAACTCATAGTCATGCCCAGCGACGGCGGCATAAAGAGTGACTTCCGCGACGTGGAGACCACGATGAAGAACGGCGGCGGAGCCATCATGGCCATGGGGCGTGCCAGCGGCGAACACCGCGTGGAGAAGGCCATCGTCAACGCCCTCGACTCGCCCCTGCTCTACGGCAACGACATAGGCCGTGCGAAGCGCATACTCTTCAACATCTATGCCAGCGACGAGCACCCCATCTTCGTGCGCGAATTGCAGGAGATTGACGATTTCTTCGACCAGTTAGACCCGAACATCGACGTCATCTGGGGCACGGCCACCGACGAGACGCTTGGCGAGGACGCGAAGGTGACCATCCTGGCAACTGGTCTGGAGGACGAGCTGCGCAGCGAGGTGGCGAAGGAAGTGCACCGAGGCGACGACGACTTCTACGAGGACCTGATACCCAAGCTCTACAAGCCTGTGAAGAAGAAAAAGGTTATAGAGGTGATTGCCCAGGAGCTGCCCTTCGAAGTGGAACCGGCAGAGGAGCCGGAGCCTGCCACAGACATCCCTACCCAACCCGTAGGGGAAGCCCCCAGCACCGACCAGCCCGCCGGTGTAGGGGCAGGCCCCGTGCCAGCCCGCGATTCCGCCAGTGTAGGGGCAGGCCCCGTGCCAGCCCGTGATCCCGCCGATGTAGGGGCAGACCCCGAACCAGCCCGCCAGCCATCCAATCCCAAACCCTCAAACCCACATCCTAAGTCCAACAACATACTCGACAAGTGGAAGGACTGGCTTGACAAATTCATCAACGACGTGACAGAATGAACGGCCAGGATAATTTTGAAGAGACATTCAAGCTGTTGAAACAGCAGGTGAAACAGCTCGCGTCGGCAGGTCGCAAAGACCTGCTGTTGCGGGCCATTGGCGCGTCACTACTCGAAGAGCTGCTCATCGAGGCGGCCCAGGCTAAGCTGAGCCGACTGCTGATAACAAGTGACTACCGCTTCATCCTCGTCGACTATGGCAACCGCGAGGTAGAGCTGCAGCCCGTCCATAAGGCCGTCTATCTGCTCTTCCTCGCGCATCCCGAGGGCATAGAGTTCAAGCGTCTTGCCGAATACCGCAACGAGCTTACCGGCTACTACATGAAGACGTCACGCCTATCGGAAAAAGAGAAGGTCATCGAGAGCGTCGACCGCTTAGTGGACCCTCTCGACAACGCCATCAACGAGAAGTGTTCGCGCATAAAGCATGTCTTCACGGGTCTCATGGACGACTATGCCGCCACCTACTACATCATCAGCGGCCACACCCGTAAGCACATCGCCGGCTCCTCGCGCCTCTGGTTCGAGCGCCTCAAGGTCATCACCCTGCCAAGACATCTGGTTATATACGATAGAATCTAACTATAGTTAGACAAACTTTTTCCTTTATTCCTTTTTCTTTCAAGGAAAAAGTAGTATCTTTGCACCCTCAACAACTAAATTGTTGCAAGTAACGATTTGATATGTTTTGTGCAATCGATAAAAACATTACTACTTTTGCAAAGTAAACAAAACGTATGGCAACCTGGAATAAAGAGTTGTTACCAAGAGAGAATGGGGAACAAGTATGGATGCAAGTACCAGAGATTGTTTCTGCAAGCAGGAGTACGGACATTCCTGCCTTTTATGCTGACTGGTTCTTCCATAGGCTGAAGGTCGGCTATTCGGCATGGACGAATCCTTTCAATGGTGTCAGAGGCTATGTGTCGTACAAGAACACGCGCTTCATCGTTTTCTGGTCGAAGAATCCACGGCCACTGCTTCATCATCTGGACTATCTGAAAGAAAGGAATATCGGCTGCTACATTCAATATACTCTCAATGACTACGAGGAAGAGAGATTGGAACAGGGGCTGCCTCCCATCCAGCAGCGTATAGACACCTTCAAGCTGCTTGTTGACAGATTGGGCAAGGGGCAGGTCATTTGGCGCTTCGACCCTCTGATGCTCACCGATACCATCGACATTGACAAGCTCCTTGCTAAGATAGAGAACATTGGCCGTCAGCTGAAAGGCTATACGGAGAAACTTGTTTTCAGCTATGCCGACATCGCCTTATACAGGAAGGTGAAGTCGAACCTCGAAAGGAACGGCATCAACAGCAGGGAATGGACTGAGGACGAGATGCGCGAGTTCGCAAAGGGACTGGCCCAGCTCAACCAGTCTTGGGGATACACCTTGGCGACATGCGGCGAGAAAATTGACCTTACGCCCTACGGCATTGAGCACAACCGCTGTATCGACGACGCCCTCATCATCCGTCTCGCCTATCACGACAAGGCCCTCATGGACTTCCTGAAAGTCAAGATTCACCCAATGCCCGCTCCTTCACTTTTCGGAGATACGGAGCCACTGCCGCCTGATGCAATTATCCTCCCCAACAATACCTACGCCACCCGAGGCGACAACCGAGACAAAGGCCAACGAGAGTTCTGCGGATGCGTGAAGAGCAAAGACATCGGGGAGTATAATACATGTGTTCACCTCTGCGAGTATTGCTATGCGAATACAAGTAAAGCTACTGCCCTGGTTAACTTTCATAAACATAAGAACAACCCTTGCTGTGAAAGCATTGTTTGCATAGATTATTAAATAATGTGTAAAAACAAGATGGGACATGAGTTATTCCGAAGCACTACTGTCCACTAAAAATATTTAGCACTTCAAAAAGTGACAAAATGTAAGTTAGTCCTCAAATTTCAACTCCAGTTGGATGTACCTCTCGTCCTCCTGTTCCAATGACACTTTGCTGTTGAGCAAGTCCACCAGCGGCATCTTGGTGAGCAGAGTGGTATTCAAAATTCTTAACACGTCGTATGTGTCCATCTCCAACTTCATTTCTTCCTGGACGACGACAACAAGGCAGTAAGCGATGATGGCGGCGTAGATTTGTATCTTCACAGCATTCTCCGATGTACCATAGAATTCCTTGACGCGCAGGTGCTGCTTCAGCCATTTGAAGAACTTATGAGAAGCTACGCATAAGTGCAATTATGACAAGTTTATCGTTATGCAAAGTAGTCATACCCATGCTGATGCTAAATTGCTGATTGCTTGATAATTTTTCGAATTACTTAGCATAATTACTTCTCATAACAATATATTATAGGTAAGGCATAAGCCCCAACTTTTAATATTATTCGTTATGGAAGAAGTAAAGATCTTTGAGCTGACGGAGCGATGCATCAAGTACTTCCAGAAGCAGTGTTACACAAGGAACAGGATTACAGTGTACAAGTCACTCTGGCGTAATGGCATCATCCGCTACATGTCCCAAAAGGGCATCGAGAGTTATTCACCATCGGTGGGAGCCGAATTCGTTTCAACCTGCCATTTTCATGGCACAATACGTCCACAGGAAC
>CAJOEC010000134.1 GCA_905233425.1 uncultured Prevotella sp.
ACCACCAGATTCCAGGTAGACCAGCCCATCAGCCGACAGCGGTACAACCTGTTTGTCGGCTACAAGCTGGATGCCCATCGCGTGGACCTGATAGAGAAGGTGCTGCGCGGGAACAAGTCTGGACTGTGCATCAGGAAATGGATTGCCACGGAACTGCTGCACGTGAAGATGACGAAGAGACTGCTGGAAGAACTCCGCGAGAATGCAAAAAAATGCGGACAGAGTCTGTCGCAGTACTGCATCAGTCTGCTGAGCGGCAAGCATCCTCGTGCGGCATTCAGCGAGGAAGAACTGGAACTGCTGCGGAACCTGAAGAAAGAGCGTGCTGACGTGCAGCTGATGTTCAATGCCATGATTGCGGAATTTACTAAGCTTTCTGATGCGGAACGGTTTAGGGTGGTCATCAACGGCAAGAGCTATGACTGGTGGCGCGAGCATCTTATCACGGCACTGGAGTTCTTCGACCAGATGAGGGACAGGGTTATTGCTAATGCAGATTAGCGTATGGTGATCAAGATGGAGACGATAGGAGGGGCGCATGCCGCCAACGCCATCAGCTACGTGCTCGACAAGGAGAAGGCGAGGAAGGAGAACAAGCCCGTCTTTCTCGCAGCCAACAACATCGAACTGAACCCGCTGACGGGCAAGCCGTATTCACCCGTTGAGGTGCTGATGGATATGCAGCTGAAGCTGGCCGCATCCAAGCATAAGGTGGAGAATCCCTTCTGGCGCATCGAACTGTGTCCGCCAAAGGAGGAGTGCAGCGACTGGACGATGGAGCAGTGGGACAGGTTTTGCAGCGACTGTGTGAAGGTGCTCGACTTGACGGACTATAAGCAGGAGGTGGTGAGGGACAAGGACGGCTATCCTGTCATTGACAAGCGGACGGGCAAACCTAAAGTAAAGGTGAGCGGCAAGCGCACGATGCTGGCCAAAAGTCAGTATATCGCCACCGTTCATTTCGACACGGGCAAGCCGCATGTACACATTGTGGCCAACCGCCTGACGATGGACGGGCAGATGCAGGACACGCACAAGTGCAAGGAGCGTGCGAAGATGGCTGCGGACATCATTGCCGAGCGGTACGGATGGGTGAAGGCCGAGGAACGGACGAACCATCGGATGGAGCGGATTCACGATGCAGCGATGAAGGTGCTGAAGGGGATGGATGCTTGGGACATCGAAACGTACTTTGCCGAAATGCGGAGGAACGGCTTCGAGGTGGAGCCGACCTACGATAGTCGGGGAATATGCCGAGGGTACTCTATCGGCGAGAAACTTTATGACCTTGACGGCAACTATTCCAGCACCGTCATGTACAAGGCATCGGCCAAGAAGTTCGGGCATGGACGCGACCTGACGGTGTCGAAGCTCTATGGAACCTGGCAGAAGTTGCATCTTGAGAAGGAAGCTTTGAGGTCTGAAAGCTACAGATGGCAACAGATGAGCCTACAGAATACGGCGATGCCTCCGAGGACTGCGATTTCATCACAGACAGATGATGACGAGGAATATCTGAGACTATTGAAGGTCAAGGAGGAAGCACTGAGGATGTCTGGCGGTAACCAGCAGGACACAAGTTTTGTAACACCTGTGACCCATAAGCCGACAGAAGCAGAACGAGAGCGCAACAGCGCCATCTTCTATGCCGTCAAGTCCATCAGGGAACTTGTCAATACACCCTTCCGAACAGAATTCTATCCGTACGACCTGGAGAATCTTCTGCCAGAGGGTGTCGTCGCAAAGGCCATCGACATGGGACAGGAGGCAGGCTCGTCGTTCAGCGAGGACAATCTGAAGGCTGCGGCTGATGCCCTTATGGAGATGGTCGAGTGCAGTGCCGAGCGTGCTACTGTGGCAATGGATGGTCTGCTTGGTGTTATCCAAGAAATCGCCTTACCGGAAACCCAGCCGTCTCTTGGCGGAGGTCAGTCAAACAATGACCTGCCCAAGAAGAAGGACGATGAATGGGAATGGTGGAAGAAGAACGGATTTATACGGTCTCAGCGCAATAGAGGTAGAAAAAGATAACCAAATGAATTTTTATATCATGTCAAAAGATTATAGGAAGCAGCTTCCCTCTGGCAACAGCCAGCAGCAGGGAGGTGACAACGGGGGACGGCAAACAGTAAGCCCCCGAAAGCAGGAGAAGCCGGATGTCATCCTGCAAGTGATTAATAAGCGTACGACCGAAAAGGGGCGCATGGTGCTCTATGATCCGAAGGAATACGAGCGTCGCGTGAATGACATCGTGGAGGGTCAGATGCTTGTAAACCTAATCAGCAATACAAGGGACATGCTTGGTCAGCAGATGGAACTGCTGAGTGGTATTTCCCTTGATGAGATGCGGAACAACAGCAACAAGCTCGTCAACCAGGACATGAGCATTGAGCCGTTGGAGGAGTCTAACAGGAATGTCGAGACTATCCTGAGTAAAGTAGCCAAGAATATCTATGACTCCAAGCTCATGATGCGTTACGTCGAGGAGATGACGAAGAAGGATCGTGAGAAATGGCAGCTGTCAGAAGTCGACAAAGCGATGATGACGGGTGGTGACAAGGCCTGCGCGTACATCGAGAAAAAGGCCGACGGCCACCTCTCCCGACTGGCTTCGCGCATGGAGTGGTGCCCCGTCAAATACCATTTGTTGGACAAGGTGGCGCTGGTCGTCTTTACCGTCCTCGGCTATTACACCGGGAAGAACCATTTGGATGATGACCTGACCTTCCTTTGGTTGCTGGCTGGCATGCCTGTGCTTATCGTGTCTGTGATTTGGGGTATAAATGAACTGATGGCTTGGATGAACGGGAAATATTAGAAAACCAACGTCATTATGACCGCCTGATTGTTACAAGAGACATCTGCCTCCCCCAAATGAGGCAGATGTCATTATCTATTGAGCAATAACATTCAAGGCTTTCTCCAAGTCTGCAAGAGCATCTGCATGCATCTTCCGGATGACACTCATGTCAAGCGAGGTAACCAACTCTTTCACCTGATAGCCTTTTTGATAGATTCTCCTGGCCTTGCTGTAGAGGTCGTTCAGCTTAGCGTTACCATCATTTCCTTTCAGCGACTTTGGAATATACGACAGCCCCAGATAGCGACAGATGCCTTCCATATCGCAAAGCAGCCAGTCCTCGATGCTACTTCTGATTCCTAATTGTAGGAACTCCTGTATGCCCATTCGCTTCACCGTCTTACGCAGTGCGTCCCAATTGACAATCAAAGGATTCCTGACTTCAAAGACATCCGTATCGTATGAGCAGCACACTGTCTGTATTTGGTATCCTTTCTTTCGGGCATCAGGCAAGTAGTCGTTCTGTAACTTGGCAACGAGTTTGCTGGAATAGCGTGTGACACCTTTCAGATTGCATATCTTGTAGGGCCGCAGTTCTGTCTTGCTGATGGTTCGGTAATGTTCAATCAGAGCTTTGAACAGCACTTCGTCCGTATCGCCCTCGACGAATATCACCACCTGCATCAGCTTCGTTTCGTTCTGTTTTGCCATAGCCTACTGCAGAATGAAGAATTGATCCATCTTTTCGTGTTCACTCTCCATGTCGAGCATAAAGTCGAACATAAACTCTCCGATGGTGAGTTCCATCTCACCAGCATACTTATATAAGTACTTCAGTTTCGACGGGGCAATCTGGGTAAAGTGTGCCAGTCCGTCGTTCTTGGGCAGTCCGAAGTACATCTGGCTGGGTTGCAGATAACGCATCAGATAGGGGGAGTGGCTGGTCATCAGAATTTTCGTGTCCGAGGCATAGCTTTGCAAGGTATGCAGCAGGTTCTCCATCATCCGCGGATGGACGGAGTTCTCAGGCTCCTCCAGCATAATCATGGGGATGCTTTGTTTCCTGGCTGCAATACATAGTGTAAACAGGAAGATGATACGCTTGCTGCCGCTTGACAACTGGAGTATTGTTGTTGGCTGAGCGCAGAACCGCTCTTTAATCTTTACGTCATAAATCTTCCGCTGTCCGCCTGGGAGTGTGATTACTTCGGGAGTAAATTCGGTGATATTTGGTAGCAGCTGCATCAGTCCGTCTTTCAGAATGGCATAATTGTCATCGTCACTTTGTTTCAGCTGATACAGGTATTCACTCAACGTCATACCACCAAGCATGCCGACACCCTTGCCTCCCCCGACTGAGAAATAAGACTCTGGATTGTCGAGAGTTTCAAGGTTGGGAATCTTGATACCAAACACCTGCATAGCAGTAGAATAGAGATACATCATGCTGGAACGTGCGATGGCAGAAAGCGCCAACTGGGAAGCTGACACCACAAACGGCTTGTTGCACCTTCCCGATGCCGACGGTACAATCAGACACTCGTCAGTCTGCTGACGGTTTATCATCTGACGGAACCTCTGGTCAATAGACCGCTTTATCTTCAGGCTTTCACTGATTATTCGTCCTTCGTCACCTCCTTTTGCCCATACAAAGTTGTAGTCGTATGCGAAAACAAATTCCTCGCCTTCCATTTCAAGACTCCCCGTTATCCCAAACGAAAAGTTCTGGCTCTGCATATTCATATTGATGGGTAGCCAGCGGCTCCGCATCATCTGCTGTCGTTCAGTGTCTTCGGCTGTCAGGAATCTAATGCCAAACTCTATTGCATGTAGCACATTACTTTTGCCGTAGCCGTTAGGAGCTATAAGGGCATTTATCTCTCCTATCTCCAAATGCGCATCCTTAATATTGGCAAAGCCACCTATCTTAAAACCGTTTATCTGCATATCTCAAGTTAGAATATTTGCGTGAGTTCGTGGAAATTCGATGCAAATATAGCAAATTAATCAGACTCTTGCAAATATTTCTACGTGAATGGTGTTATATTTAACAATAAATGACTTAATCTACTGTTTGATGACTCTTTATCATGTAATTTGACGCCAAACTGCAACAGTTTGCACAGAAATTTACGTTAAACTCTGACAATTTGAGCGATTTTCGACAGAAAAGATGTAATTTTGCAGGCAAAATTTTCAAATGGCGATATGAAACAGGCATTATATCTTATACTATATATGGTCTTTGCAACCTTGGTGATTGGTTGCACGGGCAAGAATCCTCAGACTCCTGAGAAGAATATGCAGCCAACAGATACCACCTACACCCAAAAGGCGGCGATGGCCGTGTATGGCTACCAGCCGGAGCGGGCGCTGCAGATCATCGACTCGGCGGTCATCGTGGGGAATCTGAGCGAGGTGCGGGGCGATGTGAACCGTGCCAGGATTTATAGCCAGTCACAGATGATGAATCAGCTCGACTCGCTGCTTGGAGGTCCCAAAGGTGTGCGC
>CAJOEC010000135.1:0-3623 GCA_905233425.1 uncultured Prevotella sp.
GCCTACCCGTAGCCTTTCAGGGGCGACGATAACCCTGTCATCATACCCAGGGCGCTGCCCTGGGCTGACTGCTTGCTGGCCTTTCAGGCCGTTCTGCGGAAACATACGATAATCACCAAATTGTACCAAGTTATTATTTAATTGTTACTTAGTATCTTATTGCCAGCATTGTTAGGTCGTCGCTCTGCGGGGCATCGCCCACAAACCGGTGCACGGCCTGGGTCATGGCCGATAACTGTTCCTCACAGCCGAGGCCGGACTTCAGGTTGTCGATGAGCCGCTGTCTACTGAACTGCTCACGCTGAACGTCCATGGCCTCCGTCAGACCGTCGGTGTAGAGGAAGAGCATCGAACCTTCCGGCATGTCATATTCACGAACCACGTATGGTGCATCCTCGTCGACACCTATTGGCAGACCGGGCTTCGCCGGCAGCTCCATGACAGCGGTTTCCGACGTGCCGCCGCCGTCCTCCGCGCAACTGTCACCGACAATGAAAGGCTTGTTGTGCCCCGCATTGACGTAGCTCAGCCGTCCCGACGACAGTTCGAGCATTCCCGCGAAGAACGTCACGAACATCATGGTATCGTTGCCGTCGCACATAATCCTGTTGATGTACGTGACAATTCTTCCCAAGTCATCGACATGGCTGGCCGCGATGCGGAACTGGCACAGCGTGGTCGCCATGACCAGCGCCGCTGGCACACCCTTGCCCGACACGTCGCCGATGCAGAAGAACAGCTTCCCGTCGCGCTCGATGACGTCGTAGAGGTCGCCACCTACCTCACGGGCCGGGGTCAAAGAGGCATAAATGTCTAAGCGTCCTTTGCCGCTTGGCTCGTCCAGGTTCTTGGCTCTGCCGCTTTGCTCTGCAAAGAACTTAGGGGGCATGGAAGGCAGCATCGACAGCTGAATTTCCTGGGCCACCTTCAGTTCTCCCTCCAATCGACCCTTCGCCTCGTTCACCTGCTTCAGCTCCTCCATCTGCCGCGCCAGCGACTGCTGCATCAGACTGAACGAGTGGTGCAGCCGCTGCATCTCGTCTTTCGTGTGAATCTCGGGCAACTCGGCCTTCAGATTGCCCCGCGCCACCTCGTCGACGGCCTGTGTAAAGGTGGTGAGCGGCGCGACGAGCCGGTGGATGGCCCGCCGCAGCATTAAGGTAAGCACCACCAGCGTCACAACGAACAGCATGGTCAGCGCCACCGCCATCCTCCGCATGTCGATGGCGTAGAGGATGCCGTTTTCCTCGATGTCCCTGATGATCCGCAGTACGAAAGAGTTGCCCACGTATGCCGAGATGCCGAGAATGACGACCACATAGAGCACCACCCACAGGGTAATGCGGCTTGCGAGCGACTGGCGGATGCCTCTCAGACGGTATTTATTCATATCTCACACTCTCCAGTCCATGCAATTGCGTACTCGGAGGTCGGCGTATGGTTCGGCATTGAAGATCGACGGGTTGTTGGTCATCAGCTGCTCCGTGCCGTAGAGGAAGGAGAACGGGCGCGGCAGAGACTTTGTAAAGTCGATGGCCTCCTGCAACAGCGTTGCATCGTCGTGGCAGTCGAAGAGGAAGCGGTCGGTGTCGTGGTTGTCGAGGAAGAGCACCAGCTTGAAGCCCTCGGGGTACTTGGCGAAGTGTTCCTCCACCTTGCTGCGGAGCGTCGCATTGCCTTTGATGCCCCGGCCGGCGTAGACCTCTTCCAAGAGAATGTTGCGGTAGGCGAAGTCGAGCACTCCGTCGAGCGTGCCCACATAGTCGGCCTGTAAATCGTCCTGGCTAAACGGCTTCGTCTCCTGTGCGAGGAACTCATTCAGCCTTTCCGGGGTCTTGAAGTACAGCTGTCCGGCTAACTGCGGGCCGATGCCGAAAGCCCATACCTCACCGAAAACGACGATGTCGCTGTTTATCTTCTCCAGACTTGTCCGCAGGCTCTGAAGGAAACGGTGCGGCTGACCCAGCGCGTGGTCGATGCGGAAGGCATCCACGCCAATGCGGGCGAGATGTTCCGCCTTGTCGATCATGAAACTGACAACCTCGGGGTTCGTAAGATTGAACTTTGGCAGGTCGCCGTAGCCGAGGAACGACACGAACTCGTCGCTGTCATCGCTCTTGAAGAAGAACCAGTCGCGATGTTTGCCACCGTTTGCGAGCAGCGAATCCTGGAACATCGGCGCCTCGTACCAGCAGTGGTTGGGCACAAAGTCACAGATGATCTTCATCCCCTTCTCGTGGGCCGTGTCAAGCAGCCGCTGATAGTCCTCCCACGTGCCGATGTGCGGGTCCACCTCGTCGAAGTTCAGCGTGTGGTAGCCGTGGTAGTTCGCCGACGCGAAGATGGGCGACAGCATGACGGCGTTGAAACCGAGCTGCTTGATGTAGTCGAGCTTGTCGATGACTCCCTGCAGCGTTCCCCCGCAAAATACGTTCTCACTTTGTGGCGGCGTCTGCCATCCTCCGTTGAATCTGTCAATCAGCAGATGATAGATTCGGATGTTATCAAACCAATTCTTCATAATTCTTTTTGTTGTCAAATTTGTTTTACGGTGCAAATATACGAATAATCTGCTAAACAACAGCCATCAAAAGCAAAAATAAAACAAATTCCTTGGCGTTTTCCTTTTTTTGTAGTATCTTTGCCCCCCAAATTACATAATTATTCAAATAATAATTGATTCCACTATGAGTATTTCAATTTTGATTATCGTTCTTTTAGTTATTGCCTTTGGCATTTGGTCGTTTATCCTCCGTCACCGCTATGCAAAACGTCTGGACGTAGCGTTGAAGCGTGCCCAGAAGAGTGAACAGCTAAAGTCCGTGTTTATTGACAATATCAGCCGTACACTCCGCTCCCCGTTGAATGCCATCAATGGCTATTGCGACTGGATTCTTGAGAAGAAAGGCGAAAACATGCAGTCTGACCAGATGAGGGAACTGGTGGGCAATATCTCTGAACATTCCAAGGAGCTGGCTGATTTTGTGGAGCAGCTTCACGAAATGTCCAAGTTCGAGGGAATCACACCCTCCTTCACGTTCATAGAGGTCAACCTTACCGAACTCATGGCATCCTATCGGCGTGAGGCCATGAACTTCACAAATCCCGACGTCGCCGTGCGCGTCACCACAGACCTCTCGCCTCATTGCAGGGGCATTCTTGACACCAATCTCATGCACCAGCTGATGATGCATCTTCTGAGGAATGCCGCCAAACATGTTGTGCAGGGCGACATCTTCATCAGATACGGCTGTGAGCGCAGGGGACTTAAAGTCTCTGTCAGCTATACAGGCATGGGAATGGCCGAGCTGGAGGGCGAGGACATCTTCTCGTTCCTTCAGAAAGATGATGCCCTGAAAGATGCCGGAAAGTCCTCTCTGTTTGGGATTGCCATCTGCAGGGCTATTGTCGACATGTTTGGAGGTGAGTTCTATCTGGATTCGGGTTCCGACAAGAAGACCGTTGCAACTTTCTGGTTCCCCTGCACGATGAAAGATATCTATAAGGACATTTGATTCCGAAACTTTTTCGACCTGTACGGTTGAAAAGCCCTGAAGGGGCGACAAGACTACAGACGGGGGTGAAACCCCCGGTAAGTCGGCACAAGACGAAAGCCCTGAAAG
>CAJOEC010000135.1:3659-8831 GCA_905233425.1 uncultured Prevotella sp.
TTCAATTCCTATTACCGGGGGTTTCACCCCCGTCTGTAGTCTATCGCTCCTTCGGAGCTTTCCTTGCATAGACTTTCAACCGTACAGGTCGAAAACTTTCGAAAAGGTTATCACTCTCAGGCTGTGTATTTCCTCATCAGCCGGAACTGGTGGCGGTAGACGAGGCAGGCGATGCCAAGGTAGACGGCGGCCTGGATCCAAAGAATGCGAAGCTCAGGAAGAACCTGGCTGACAGAGGCACCCATGGAGTTCACGCGGATGAAGGCACGGATGCCGAAGGTGCTGGGGAAGATCCAGGACACCCCCTGCCAGAAGGCAGGAATGCTGGACTGCGGCCATGATACGCCACTCATGAACAGCAGTGGGACGGAGACGAAGACCATCAGGAGCATCACGTTCTCACGGTAGCGCACGATGCATGAGACGGCCATGCCGAAGAAGATGCAGGCCATGGTGTAGGGCAGCAGCATCCACAGCAGAGTCCATCCTGTTCCCAACTGCGGGAAGGAGAACATCGCGGGCACGGCCATAGAGAGGTAGGCGGCAGCCACGGCACCAATCATGATGTAGCAGAGAGCCTTGCCCCAGACGATGCGGTAGGCGCCACGGAAATGCGGGTCGTCATCGGGGATGAGCTGGCCGTTGCGGTGACGCTCACGAGCTGTGCCGGCGGCCATGCCTATGCCGAGGGCGAGGGCCTGCTGCAGAATGAGCATGAGCACGGCGGGCAGCACACATGAGCCGTAGCCGCCCGAAGGGTTGAACATCGCCACGTCGTCGACGGCCAGAGGCTGGGCAGTGATAGCATCCTCGCGCTTGGTGTAGTTGCCGGCACGCTTGATGTTCAGGCCCGCACCGAGGCGTCCGGCCTCGACCATGGCGGTCTGGTAGACAGCCTTGTAGGCGAGCATGAGCGACATGTCGCAGTAGACGCTGACGGTGGCCTGCTCGCCCCGGTTGACGCGCTCGGCGAAGTCCGACGGGATGAGGTAGACACCCTTCGCTAACTGTCGGCTCACCAACGAGCGGGCTTCGTCGAGGTCCTGGGCGTAGAACTTCACGCAGACGTCGGGCGAGGCGTCGCAGTCGTTGATGAACTGGCGCGAGAGCGCGCTGTGCGACTGGTCGACAACGACCACGGGCGTCTCGCGCAGCGACTCGTTGTTGTAGATCCAAGAATAGAGCAGCGGATAGCCTAAGGGCACGACGACGAGGAACATCAGCACACCTTCGTCCTTGGCGATCCGTAACAGCTCATGCCGGAAAATATAAAGCACGTCGGTGAAGTGCTCGCGTAATCTATTAAGGAATGTAGACATAGTTCAGCATTGCGTTTTTGATTTTACGGAGTACGAGCCAAGGCAGCAGCGTGAATGCCACGAGTGCCACGAGGTGGAACCATACGTCGATAACCGGGAAGCCGTTGAGCACCGTGGCCTGGTAGATCATCCAGTAGTGGCGCAGGGGGAACAGCCACGACATGGCCTGTAGCGGGGCGTCCATGCCCGCGATGGGGAATGCCGAGCCACACATCGAGAAGCTGAGCACCGACCACAGCGACGCGATGCTCATCGACATGCGCAGCGACGGCATCAGGCCGAAGGCGAAGATGCCGAAGCCTATACCGCCCGCCACCTGCAAGAGGCTGAGCCGCACTATGCTCCACACGCCACCTAAACGCGGGAAATGGAGCACGCCGAAGATGTAGTACTGGTAGAGGAAAATGACGAGCAGGAACACCAACGCGTGGACGATGTACTTGCCGAGGATGGCCACGACGATGTTGTCGCCCGCCGTGCTGAGCCACTCCTTGCCTGTGTCGAACTTCAACTCCATGCCGAGGGAGTAGGCTGCGAGCAGTGCCATGAAGAGCATCAGCGTGCCAGGCACAAAGGCCGTTGTCAGCGAGTAGTTGTACGAACCCATCGGGTTGGCTATCATGTGGGCGTCGACGGTGACGGGTTGCAACGCCGCCTTTATCTGCTCCTTCGAGGCACCCTTTGCCGAGAGCGTCGACTGTCCGACGGCCGCCGAGCCGAGCGTGCCTATGGTCTTCATGTCCTTCATTGCCATCGAGCCAGCCATCATGCACGTCATCGTGTAGTAGTAAGACACCTTCGGCTGGCGCCCGGAGAGCAGCTTCGCCGAAGTGCCATCGGGGATGTAGAGGTAGGCGTAGATCTTGCCCTCCTGCATGGCGTTGCGTGCCTCGGTGACGTTGGCGAAGCGGTAGACGACGCGCGAACTCTGCATCACGTCGAGGTTGCGGACGAGGCTACGGGAGGTGGCCGAGTTGTCCTGGTCCACCACGCCGACGGGCAGGTCGAGAGCCACACCGTCGTCGAGCATCGAGGTGAAGAAGAACACGACCAACAGCGGGAACACCACCATGCAGAACCCGTAGATGTAGTTCTTCCTGACGACGAAATCCAGCTCGCGCAGCGCGACGGCAAAGAAATCAGAAATATACTTCATTGGCTAATCAAAATCATTGAAACCAATTTCCTATTTATTCTTTAGAATAACACTCATTCCCGGTCTTACGCCGTCAATAGCTCCTGTCGGACGGGCCTTAACCTCAAATGTCTTCTGGTCGTACTGGCCGCTGGCCTTCGTGGCCTTCCACACGGCAAACGAGCCCTTGTCCTTCATCGACGTGACCTTCATCTTCGCCTCCTTGTCGAGCGCGGGAATGGTGACCGTTATCTCCTGCCCCACGGCTACGCCCTTCAGCTGGTCCTCGCGGATGTTGAACGTGGCCCACTGGTCGTCCATCATGGCGATGCTCATGATGGGAGTCCCTGTGCCTACGAGTTCGCCCACCTTCGGGTAGATGTCGGTCACCTCGCCGTCCATCTGGGCCACCTGGACGGTCTCACGGACGTAGCTCTTCACCTCCTGCACGGCACCACGGGCCTTGCCCACGGTGGCCGACGCGGCGCGACGCTCCTCGACGCGGGCACCATTCACGGCCATGTCATACTGGCTCTGAGCTGCCTTCACCTGTGCCTGGGCCGACTTGTACAGGGCCTGTGCCTCGTCGAACTTCTGCGCCGAGACGACCTCCTCGTCGAAGAGTGCCTTCATGCGGTTATACGATTTCTCGGCGACCTCCAGCCCGGCCTTGGCCTGCTCCAAAAGCTGGAAGGCGGCCTGCACCTGCTCTTTACGGGCACCGTTCTGGGCCATCTGCTCCATGGCCGAGGCGGCGTCGACAGCACTCTGTGCCTGCATCATCTTTGCCTCCACATCGGGGGCCTCGATGATAGCCAGCGTGTCGCCGGCCTTGACGAAATCGCCCTCGCGCACACGCAACTCAAGGATACGACCGGGCACCTTGCCCGACACCCGGTACTCCTCGACCTCCATCTCGCCCTGTATCACTTCAGGGTCACGGCCGAGGGCGAGGAGACCGATGAGCGCCACGATTACTACTACTGCTGAGAAGCCGGCGACGGCCAGCAGGATATTGTTGTGCTGTTGTTTTGCTTTGTCTGACATAATCTTGATTTGCTATTTGAGGATTTACTATTAACGATTTGTTATTGAGGCAGATAACTGCTCACTATTCACTTAAAACACCAAGTGCTTTCTGCAACTCTACCTCTGAGAGCTTGATGCCTATCTCAGCGTCGATCTTCTGCGACTGCGCCTGGTTCCAGGCCGTCTGCGCCTCCATGACAGTAGTGAACGATGCTGTGCCCTCCTTGAACGCGAGGTTGGCCATGCGCAGATTCTCGTCGGCGTTGGCAACATTCGACAATGCCATTGAGAGCTTCTTCTGTGCCTCGTTGACCTTGAACTTGCCCTGGTTCACCTGCAGCTCTATCAGCTCGCGGGCATCGTCAAGTTCCAGATTGGCCATGGCCGTGGCACCCTTCGATGCACGCACCTTATACTTCACTTCGCCCCAATTCCAGATGGGTACACGCAGGACGACACCCACGTTCCACAGCCCGCTGAACTTCTTCTCAAAGCCATTGAATGTGCTCGGGTTGCTCACCGCATAACCGCCTGTCAGCAACAGCTGGGGCAGGTTTCCGGCCTTCAGCACATTTGTTGCCTGACGGCTCAGGTCGATGGTGTTCTGAAGCACTTTCAGCTCCGGTCGGTTATTGAAAGCCGCGTCCGTCTGTCCCGTTTGTTGCGTGAAAGCAGCAACCTCGCCAAGCCCCGTGCTTTCCTCGTCGGCAAGAGTGATGTCCTCTCCTACCGGCAGTCCGCACAGCTGGCACAACAGCATTTTCGACAGTGCCAGCCCGTCGGTGACCTGTGTCAGGGCCATCTCGGCCTCGTTCACCCTTACGCTGACGCTCAGGCCGTCGCCCTTCGTGGCCACGCCCTGGTCGATCATCTTCTGCACGTCATCCTTCAGCTTCTTCACTAAGGCCACATAGCTCTCGGCGAGTGTCTGCTTGTGACGCAGTGACACCACCTGCCAGTATGCCTGGTCTATATTATAGATTGTGCCCTGCCGCTTCATCTCCAATGAGTTGGCGGCAATCTCCTCGTTGATGTCAGCCATCTTGTTTGCTGCCACAATGGCACCGCCCATGAACAAGGGTTGAGTCACCGTCACCGCTCCGGCCATCATGTTCCGAGTGTCCGTATGGAAACCGTCCACGATTCCGGCACCCACCTGGTTGAGCGCACCGGCAAACGACGACAGGTCGCCGGCCATCTTCTGCTGCGTAGCGGCAGGCAACGACGAAATCAGCGGCGACAGCGTCTCCTGCAGCTTTGTCGCGGTGCTCGTTCCTAAGTTGCTCAATGCAGTCTTCTGGTCGTCGCTAAGTATGGATATTTCCTTGCTCGTCCATAGGTAGCCGCCCACGGCGTTCACCTTCGGCAGATACTTCGTCCGTGCCGACTTCCGCAGGTTGGCGTTCACCTCCTGCTTCACTCGCGCCACGCCCATCTGCTTGTTGTTTCTCAGCGCCATCGCCCTGCAACTGTCGAGGGTCAGCACCCGTTGCGCCCAAGCCATGCCAGGCAACAGCACCAACAGCCCGAGCATCACCGCCCGAGCCATCACTGTCCGTTTTGCTTTTGTTTTATTCATTTTAATATATGTTATATTATTCAAGTTTCTCAAGTTCCGCAGGCTACGCCCTGAAAGGGCAATGAGCTGTCAGCCCAGGGCAGCGCCCTGGGTAGGCATGGTTGCACAGC
>CAJOEC010000136.1 GCA_905233425.1 uncultured Prevotella sp.
CCTTCCACGAGGGCTGCCTTGTAAGCTTCGAGAACACTCAGCTCCACCTTCGCTTGTTTATCACCACCCACGCGGGCTTGCTTTTCCACGCGTTGCATCCGGCTCTCCACGGTTTCAAGATCCTTCAGTTGTAGTTCCGTGTCAATGATTTCCTTGTCTCGCACGGGATCGACACTCCCATCTACATGCACGATGTTGTCATCATCGAAGCAACGCAACACATGGATGATGGCATCACACTCACGGATGTTGCCGAGGAACTGGTTGCCAAGTCCTTCGCCTTTGGAGGCGCCTTTCACCAGACCAGCAATATCCACAATCTCGCATGTAGCGGGTACGATACGGCCGGGATGCACGAGTTCAGCCAGCTTATTCAGTCGCTCGTCAGGCACGGTAATCTGTCCCATTTGAGCGTTGATGGTACAAAAAGGAAAATTGGCTGCCTGCGCCTTGGCGCTCGACAGACAATTGAAAAGGGTGGATTTACCCACGTTGGGTAGGCCCACGATGCCTGCTTTCAATGCCATAGCCTATTTTTTAATACTCGTTCTCGTTGAAGTTTAAAGCCAGCACTAAGTACCAGGACTTAACATCACACGGGGTTATTATTGTGTTGGTTATTTGGCACTGAAATGAGCCAAAAGTCCCATTGTTACTTGTTTTTTATGCGAAATAATTGTTGCTTTCGACTGCAAAAGTACAAAAAGATTGTGAGAAATCACGTTTTATTGAGACTTTTTAATTAAAAAGATGCTCTACATCTTCGGCAATGCCTCATTCTTGACAGCTACCAAAGGTGTAGCGTTAAAAATCTTTAATAATCGTATGCCTTTTTGCGACTTTCCGAAATATGTGCTAACTTTACAACACCTTATCTTAAAGGTGTGTTCTATTATTTAATAAATCTGTTCGAAAATAGTCTAAAAGCAATGTAAAGCTAATTGATAGAACCCACCTTAACAAACTTCCATGGTTTTATGAAACAAATACTGATGAAAACAAGTCTGACTTGCCTCCTGACGATGGGGGCCTTCTTGTGCGCCCCATTTGCCTGTGCACAGAATCCTTCAGGAACTGCCGATGTTCCTCATGCTTCCATGTATCTTCATGCGTGGAACAGACAGGCTGTGAAAGTTCCTTTCGCTGCTGCCGACCCTGGTACGCCCACCCTTATCCACTGGGGCATGGACACGGCTTGGGACGACGAGGGCAACGTGCTGCGCGGCATCAACTTCATCGGGCGCGACCGTCTGACGTATGGACGTATCTCGTTTCAGGTGATGGATGCGGTCAACGACGACGGCTCGCTGTCCGACCGGCAGAAGAAATTCCTGAACGCACGCCTGCGCCATATCTCGCTCACTCATCCCGATGGGCTTCTTCTCAATTCCGACCCTGTTGACATCAGTACCGATGTTTATACCCATCACCCCGAGGCTTGGTTCAAGGTCATCAAGGCAACACTGAAATATGTGCAGGACTATGGTCTGAAAGTGGTCTCCATCGCTCCCTTCAACGAGCCGGACGTGACAGCCAGCAACCAGGGAACAAAAGCCGACTTCAAGGCTGTGGCCAAACTGCTGAAGGAAGACCCGTTCTTTGAGGGAATCCGCATCTGCGCCGGCAATACCTGTAACAACGACGGGGCGACGGAGTGGTATGACTACATGAAGCCTTACGTGGACGAAGGAAATACGCACCAGTTGGCGGGCGACTTCAACCATTACGCCGACTTCTACACGCACGTCAAGGCCGACGGCAACATGGCGACCAACGATGAGCTGCACAATGTGATGGAGGGTATCGTCGGTGCCAACTATGGGATGGAGAACGGTATCTGGTGGGGAACCGTAGGCCCGAGCCGTGGCGATTTCTGCCTGGCCACGAGCGAGGGTGGTGCGCGTCTGGGCTATGGCGAGAACCGCGCAGCCTGGTCGGGTGCGGCGGTCTACCGTCTGCCAGACGGCAGAATAAAGGCTTTTGCCGGTGCCAGCGAGCGTCAGGCCTCTCCCAGTAGTTATGAATATGTGTGCAGAGACAAACCTGTCTATTTTGACGGTTACGGCCCCGCATATTCTTTTGCCATTTCGTTGCCGGGTGGCTATCGGTATGGCGATGCGTTCCAGAAGAGCGCTGAGCGGAGTGTTCAGGTCTGCGAGGGTGCCGACGTGCCGCTGTGTCCGCTGACCAACGGCAACTACATCATCGTCAACAAGAAGAGTCAGAAGTTGCTGACGATACAAAGCGGATCAACGAACAACTCGGCCGCCGTCGTGCTGTATGACAACAGCCGCTATGCCTATCAGCAGTGGACGCTGGAGCACCTGTCGGACAATGCGGGCGACCTTACGGGCTACTATGTCCACAGCGTCCGGAATGCCAAAATGAACATGGAGACGGGAGGCTTCCAGGTCAAGGTGGGCGGCACGGTCAGCGTCTATCCTGTGACGAAAGCAGAGAACCAGCGCTGGACGTTCGAATACGCAGGGGACGGGTACTATAGAATCCGGAACTACCAGTCGGGCTTGTATCTCGAAGCAACCGGCGGAAGCACGGCGAACAATGCTGCCGTGACGCTGTGCGCCGGCGCTACGGAGGATCATCAGTTGTGGAAATTCCTGCCCGTTGACGCCCCCTGCGAGACGAATGCCCCGCAGACACCCGTCAACCTCGTCGCCACACCGCGCAGCCATTCTGTGCTTCTTTCCTGGGATGCCAATGTCCAGGACAAGGATTTCAACGGGTATGTCGTGCTTCGCGGCGAGAAGGACGAGAGGGGGGAAATCGCGTATGACGTCATAGGAAGGGGCATTCAGACCAACCGTTTCCTGGACAACACGGCGCGTCCCCGTCATACTTATTATTATGCTGTGCAAAGCGTTGACTATTCGCAGAACCGTTCTGCACGGTCTGTTCCCGTCAGCGCTTCCCTTGCCGACGAGAAAGGACTGGTAGCGCGCTACGAATTTGAGTCGTCGGCATGTGACATGACCGAGAACCAGCTGCACGGCGTGGTCTGCGACCCGTCGAGCCTGGCCACCCAGACCACGGAGTATCGTTCCGGCAAGAATGCGCTGCTGCTGGACGGGGTGTCGAACTATCTGTGCCTGCCCGTCGCGGCCTGCAGCCTTCCTGATGCTACGTATGCGGTATGGGTGTGCGCTGCTTCCGGTGCGTTCGCCAAGAACAGTTGTCTGTTTGACTTCGTCTCGGATGCCGACCACTATGCCAGTCTGTCCTTGAATGCTGGCGGAAGCATCGTGTTCCAGATGAAGAACGGCGAGACGGAGCAAACGTTGCAGGCCGGCAGCATGGCCGAAGGATGGCACCACGTGGCGCTGACCATCGGCGAAGAAAGTGTGGCCATCTACGTGGACGGCGTGGAAGCGGCCAGCGCTCCTGTGGCGGTGCGTCTGTCGGATGTCTGTCCTGTGGTCAACAGCGTAGGTGCCAACCTACTGGAAGACGTGCCACTGATGGATGGTTTCATCGACGACCTGCGGATCTACAACTATGCGCTGTCTGCCGATGAAATCAACGACATCATCGGCCAGACCATCGCTCAGCCGCGACAGACCGACGGATGGAACCCTCCGGCCTTGCCCGGCAAGGATGTGACAAAAATCACTTCGTACGAGTCGATTCTCCTGTACAATGTCGACGCCGACGCTTTTGTCACTTATGGAATGGACTGGAACACGCAATCGCTGGCTCAGCGTCTGCCCAAAGGCGACACGACTTTCAGTTCGAAATACCTCGTCAAGGTGCAGCGACAGGCGGGCAACAAGTTGTATGTCTCCATGTACGATAAGCCGAATGTCTATGTGGGTTGCCTGGCCGATGCCTGCAATGTCTGGAGCGACCGTTCGATGGCCGAAGGCGCATTCGTCTATCAACCTCTGAACTCTCCCTCGGGCACCGTTTATACGCTCAAGTCCGAGAGCCAGAAGGCGTGTCTCGACCTTGCCTACGCCTACGGCGGACCGCTGACGACGAGCCATGGACGTGGCTATGTCCACTGGGCCTTCATTCCCACGCGTGACATCACCAATGGGAATTATGCCAAATACAAAGAACGGAAACAGCTGTTCAAGCTGCAGCAAGCCATTCTTGAATCAGGAAAGGAGACGGATCATGCATCGGAGCTACAGCAAGCGTATTCGGTCTATAGTGACGCGAGCGCATCAGTGACGGAATTGCGCGCGGCTACGCGACAACTGCTGCTGGCCACTGCCGGCGACCTCACCGTGCCTGTCGACGCGACTTCTTTGTTTACGAATGCCGACATGCTGGGCAATGCGACGACGGCCGACTGGACGGACGTCCCAACCACCCTCGGCGACGGTGACATCGAAGTGCTGCACCAGACTTTCAAACTCCAGCAGACTCAGACCGACCTTCCCAATGGCGTCTATGAGGCTGTGTTCCACGCATTCTACCGAAACGACGGCTCAGGGCGGCAGCCTGTTGCCACGGCTGCGGCGGGAAATACCGTCAATGGGAATCTGAACGCCTTGCAGGATATTAAGAAGAATGAAGTCTTGCTGAACACCGAAGAGACGATGGCCGGTGCTGCACAGACGCTGACAAGCGACCAGGCGCAGACGACACTCAGCGACATCATCGTCGCTGACCATCAGATGACCTTGTCTGCCAACGTCACCAACAGCAGCCAGTGGCTGAACTTCCAAGGCTTCTCCCTCACTTACAAGAATCCATTTGTCACGGTGCAAGTGCCTGCATCCGGCTATACGACCTTCTATTACAGCAACCAGAGCTTCCTGCTCCCCGAAGGCATGCAGGCTTGCACCTTAAAAGAGAATAACGGCACGATCGTCGTCAGCCGGGAGTTCAACGAAGCCGGATCGGTTCTCCCTGCCGGCCAGGGGGTGCTCCTGAAAGCCGAACCTGGTACATACGTCATGGTCCCCACGACGCGGAAGAAGGCGGTCGACGTGTTCAATCAGTTGCGAGGTTCCGACGAGGATCAGCTGACGTACGGAGGCAACTTCTACTACGTGCTGCAGGAAACAGGATGGAAATGGAACGCGGCAGACGGTGCCACTTTTGTCAATCCCGCGCACCATGCTTACTTCGTCTCTCAAAGCCAGACGACGCCTCAGGACTTCTACCCTCTCGAACAAC
>CAJOEC010000137.1 GCA_905233425.1 uncultured Prevotella sp.
AGATAGTCCTCGTTAAAAGCAACCTTCATGCCCGTTTTACTTTATGTTCGGTGCAAAGGTACGACAAATATCCGAAATTCGCAAATAATCGAATCGCTTTTTTTGAATTGAACAATAAAAAACTGCCGAACCACCGCCACAAACCTAATCGTCCCCGACTCCAAGCACATTGAAGCCGGGGATGAAAAGGATTTGGGATGCAATCAGAATGAAACGTCATCTGTGATTACGAACTTTCTCATCCCTTTCAAGAAATAACCACAACGGTAAGTATGGCCAAGGCTCCCGAACAAGGTGAGACGTATTCCATAAGACTTGTAGTGCGACAGCAGTCCAAGGAATGAATTGAGCGACGACCGCAACTGCCCTGGCGAAGATTTATGGGAAAGCGAAGGCACCTTGGCTGCAAGCCTTGAGAGTGACGCACGGCTCACATAGCGCCGCCGGGGCTTCAGGTAAGCGCCAAGGAACTCCACGCCCTGGCGCACGTCGCGTATGATGGTCTTTCCGTCATTCACATTCAGGCCAAGGTTTGTGGCAAGGAAATCGGCGACGGGCCGGCGAAGCGACAGCAACCAGTCACGGTCGGCACTTACTACGTAGAAGTCATCGACATAGCGCCCGTAATGGCGGCAATGCAGCGTGCGCTTTACGTATTGGTCCAGCTCGTTCAGATAGACATTCGAGAAGAGCTGGCTCGTCAGATTGCCAATGGGCAGGCCGCAGCCCTCCTGACTGTGGAACAGACTCTTGTCGTGGGGCAGGCCTAACCAGTCGAGCAACGTACCACGACGGCGGCAGCTCAGCGTAGGGTCTTGCAAGATGATGGTGCGGGTGAGATATTCCACGAAATCTATGTCCACCACGTCGCGCCAGTGTAGGGGCAGGCCCCGTGCCAGCCCGAACGCCGGTAACGGCGTATGTTCGCCCACAAGGTCATACCGCCTTACGGCGGTTCGGGCTGGCACGGGGCCCGCCCCTACACTGTGAGAGGCCATGCGGCGCAGTTGCCGCAGGGTGATGTCGAGTAACCGACGACGGTCTATGTGCATGAAGTAGCCGCTGATGTCCATTTTCAGCACATAGCAGGGCACGGTGTAGTTCTGGCTCTCACGGCGGATGTGCCGCTCCAAGCGAGCGATGCCGTAGTGGGTGCCACGGTGCTTGATGCAGCTGTAAGAGTCCTGAATGAAAGTGCGCTCCAGCATCTCGTGCACATAGTTATAGTAGAGGTGGTGCACGATGCGGTCGCGGAACTGGGCGGCGAACACCTCGCGACGCTTCGGGTATGTCACACAGATCACACAGATTTACACAGATGGCTCATATCAGCCCTGCTATCTGGTGCTTCACGTCGGCCAGGAAGGCCATGCTCTCAAGCGGCGACTTGCTCTCTATGGGCCAGGCCAGTATGCGCTGCATGATGGAGGTCAGCGTGGCGGGACTGTTTTGCGGTGAGTCATCGCCAAGACCAAAGTCCTTGCCGTCGCCCCGCTTGCGCATCTCCGGATTGGCCTCCGTCAGAGGTATGGCCTCCTTCCACTCAGCGTATGCGCCCTGCATTGCATCCAGCTCGTCGGCCACCATCACGTCAGGCAGGCGCACCACAAGGTGTTTCTCGCCCTCCACGCGCTGCTCCGCACCCTCAGGCAGCCACTTCGCGAGGCTTGTCTCGGGGAAGCCGATATAGGCCACGGCCTCGTTGATGCCCTTGAACACCCGCTTGTTTACCTTGAACTCATGCAGGTAGCGGCAGCAAAGCCACGCGCTCCAATCGTATGCTCGCAGGAAAGTGCCCTCCTTCCAGAGGTGCAGCTCCATGCGGTCGGCAGTGGTGCGCTGGTTCTCTTGTATTACAACTTCTTTAGTCAGTGACATATATCTTTTTCTCTGAAAAGTTTGAGTTTGATAATGATCAATTTACAATATCATCATTTTCCTGACACAGGCCTGCGGACAGGGCCTCGACGCGCCCTTGGGGGCGCGGCCCCGCCCACAGGCCTGCGTCAAGAAAATGATTTCGCGTCTCACGTAGCGTTTGTTGTTCGCGGTGGTAAAGGATGCACGTGCAGTTCTAACGAACAGGGCGCACCGTCTTCTGATCGCGGCCGCGGTAGCCGCTGCCCCAGTACGCGTGGAACGAATTGAAGCCGAGGTAGTACGCGCGGTACTCGTCGTAAGGCGTCGACGACCAGTAGTCGCCGTCCGAGCCGACGTAGGTCAACTCGCCGTCCCAGACGTTCCCGGCAGCGGGGAGGAAGATAGTGCCGCCGTTCGGCCCGGTGAACTTGCCACCGTTCACACCGTTCTGAGTCGTCCAGGTATAGCTACAATTGTTCACCAGTGCCTTGATTTGATCCAGTGTCGGTGCCGAGGCCACCTGTCCGAATTGGTAGTAACCGCCATAACCCTCCGGCGTAGAGGCCCCCTCGTTACAGCACCGCCACTGGGTGCCGATGCCAAGGTCTATCCAGTGCGGGTGGTTCTCGTCGGGGCAGGAGGTCTCGTCGTCAAGTTTAAAGGTTTCCTCAGGTAATGCGGGAACCTCACCGCCCATAATCTTGATGAATGGCTTGGCCATGTATTCTTTACCCAGCTCCAAGGAAGAAAATGTCTGGCTGATTTCAAAGCCCTCATTCTCACGCTTATAGTTACGAGACTCGTATTGGGTACTCAACAGACTACCCTCAGAATCATAAAGTCCCATACCGACACTGAGCGGGAAGAGTATGTCGCGTGTTGGCGTTGTGCTAATGGTCACCTTTTTATTCTCCTTGTCTTTATCTACCGATAAGTCTGAGAACTCTGGCATGATATACCACTCATGGTTAAAAGGTGAATCAATCGACCCGTTACAGAACATGGCCTTCGGGAACTTATGCCCTGCCAATGCTGCCTCGCCAAAGAACTCATAATCTACATGCAGCCAGTCAATCCCAATCTTGCTGTCTTTATAAACAGAATAGTAGTTCACAGGATTTTCTGATCCCATCTTCATGGAGAAATCACCTGAGAGTTTGGGACCTACATAGAAGTCTAAGCCTGTACCTACCTTCAGGAAATCCTTAGCTATACCCTTTATGCTGATGTCAAGCCCAAGCCAAAAATCTACCATATAGCCTACCTGAAGACTGCCATTTAGTGAAAAAGCAGCTTCGACATTCGGCCCGCTGCTGCCTTGGGCTGGCTTCTCATGGTTCCATCCGCTAAAGTTTCCATTACGATAGATGGCCTGACCAACGTATGAATGTACAGGACTATTAAATGATAGGTCAAGTTCCATGTTACCTTCACCTTTCACAAAAGGAGCACCAGCGATTTGAAACTTAAACACAGGAGCAACTGCGGGAAAGCGAATAGCCGGCAATGCTGCAACAGGTCCAATCAGTGTGCCGAAGCTTCCTAACTCCTTCTTGAAATTTAAATGGGCACCATATTGCCAGTCATGGTCTATTTTCAGATTGATGTATTGTTCTTTTCGAGTGATATTGTACACTACCGTTGCAATATATGTACCATTTACTGAACCAGAAAGCGAAAATTGGCCATTTGATACAGGACGGGAAAAGCCCAAATTAAAGTTGAGCGAGTTGCGGCTAGAAATCCATTCATCGCTAACCCTGCGGCTGGTAGCCACGCCTTCCTCATCAATCCTCTCTATAGAAATCAACTGCTCGAAGATGTCGAAAATGTCATAGATAGAATCACAATCCACACGAAAAGCATTTGAGCCCATTTGCGTTTGAATCACCTTACCGGCAAAGCCTTCACTAAGAAGCGGACTGTCAAAATCTGTACTGAGAAGTACCTGACCAACTCTGGGCTGTAATGCAGTAGGAATATCGGTTCTGAAGAAAAGCGACATCCCGTCAACAGCCTGAAGGTAGTCGATAAGCCCCACCTTGTCCATCTGCACTACATTGGGCTGAAGAATAGTCTCAGGTTGCACAAAACTTACGCTGTCGATGACCACGAGCGGTATACAATAGGTGCTGTCGGGGGTATAGACCACCTGCGAGGCAATCTTATTATATCGGAGGCTGTCGGCATCGTAGTGCGAGAAGCCGATGGAGTCTATCTCCTCGCGGAAGAAGGCGTTGAACTGCCCGTCATTGCGGTAGATGTAGAAGGCCTCGCCGATGGTGCCGTTGGAGGCCTCTGGGAGCGCGGGCGTCTCGCCGGCAGAAGCACGCCGTGCCAGTTCGGCCATGGTGTTGATGACGGCGGCGATGTCGGCCACGTCAACGGCCCCGTCGCCGTTTACGTCGGCCTCTGCGCGGGCTGGCACGGGGCCTGCCCCTACACCGGGTTCTGCCCCTTCACCGGCCATGACGCTGATGACTGTGGCGATGTCGGCCACATCAACGCTGTTGTCACCGTTGACATCGGCACGCAGGATGGTGTAGGTGAAGGTGAGCACGTCGGACTTTGCAAAGTCACGGGACTGTTTTGACGAAGAGACGAGTACGTGGTCGTCATTGAACTTCACAGTGGTTTGGTCGTCGAGGACGAGGTCGGTAGCGGCCCCATTGGCATGATGCACCTTTAGAGTCTGCGCCATAGCTCGTTGGACTCCGAATGTAACTATCAGCAAGGTAGTGATGGCAACGAGAAGTAATTGTTTTGTCTTCATACGTTTTTTTGTTTTTAGTTTGTTATTCTTTATATTATGTCTTTATGTCGTTCGAACGGCGGGCGGCACCTCGTGCTGCATTATCTGTATTTGAGAACGCCCCATTGCCGTTGTTCGTTTACTCTCTGTTTCTTTGGCGGGCTAGTACGGAACCTGCCCCTGCATTTTCGGTTTTAAGGGTTAGACACTATTTCGTAGGTTTCAGAAATTTTGTAATCCATTGTGTTTCAATGGTTTCAAAATTTGATTTTCTCAAACGTAACAAACCTGCACCAAAATTGTGTTAAATACAAAAAATATCTGAGACTAATGCGATTTTCTATGATTATCTTTTTCACTGATGCAACTTGTCGGATTTGGCATCTGGAAGTGGCACAAAAAGGAGTCGATTGCACTCCCTTTTCGGATGGTAATAAATCGAAGGCAAAAGAGCATATCAAACAAATTAAGAGTATGGAAAACGCTGCAAAATCATACTCGGAAGTTAACTCTTCCAAAATTGCGACAGTTTCTTTTCTCATTTTTCTTTTGCCTCTCTCATTACACGTAACTTCGCATCGTCGCATTTCTCTTTTGACTGACAAAAGCTCTGACTTATCTGGTCATTGGAGGTTGTGAAGAAGGAGACATTGCAGAGGCAATTCAAATGAAGGTGATGCTACGATGTTGGTCCTAATCGGGACATGATTTAGAACCTATTCGGTCGTAAAAGTGTTAAATCAAGAGTTTGGTTTCCTGATTTTCCTTTGTTTGAGATTGTTGTATTTACTTTGCCGCCCGATTGAAAGACAATATGTGTATAGTATATAAAGGTAAAACAAAAAAGTAAGTTTAAGATGACACAACAGAATTCCGTCCCCAGGGACACCCAACTGCACAAGCAAGTTGCAGAACTCCAGA
>CAJOEC010000138.1 GCA_905233425.1 uncultured Prevotella sp.
GTGGTTAGGGATAATATGCCTATCTTTGCAGCACGAAATCCCCCTCGGGTGGAAAATACCGAGGCCCGCCCGCCCCTAAAAAGGTGGGCTTATTTTTTATCCCGTGTTTGCCTATTTCCCACCGTTCCAGCGGTCGTCGGCCATCGCCTCGATGTTTACCAGCGTCATCCGCATGTAGTGCTACGAGAGCCGCTTCCGCAACAGTCTGCTGCCCGACATGGTGACGCTCCGCGACGGCTACGAACTTAAGATTCCTGAGGAGTGGAAAGCGTACCAGACGATGTAGTATGAAAGCGAAACTTGCCTGTCCTCTCCCCCGAGGGCAAGCAAGTTCTCAATTAAGAAAAAAGGAGCATCCGAGGTCGTCGGGTGCTCCAATCTGTTTAATCTGTGAAATCTGTGGTCGGGAGAAGGAAGGTAGTGGCAGAATATTATTCTGTTTGGGCGGGGATAGATGGGAGGATTCGGAATAATATTCTGCGAAAGAGGGAATAACAGGGTAATCTTCTGGATTTTGAGGTGAATTTGGTGGATATGTCTAAAGTCCGTACCTTTGCACCGTGATTTCAATTATTTTTTTACACATTAAAAACTAAACAATTATGGCAGATTCAAATCTTCAGCGCAGTGTGACCACTGCCACCGCCAGAAGGCTGGCGACAACCACCAAGACGGCCCCGCAGATGGGGTCGATTACTCCGAGACTATTGTTGAAACTCCTGCCTTGGGTGCAGGTCAGCGGCGGTACGTTCCGCGTGAACAGGACGAAGGTAGAGCTAAGAAAGAGCGAGCGGCTGCCCATCCAGTACCTGAACGGCGAACCGTCGTTCTCGGCCAAGAGCCTGAAGGCCATCCCGCTGTTCTCGGAGTTCGACGACGAGATTGTGAACCGCCTCGCCCGCTCGTTTGAGACGAAGGAGGTGGGCATAGGCCAGCTGTTCGTCGAGGAGGGTAAGGACAAGCAGAAGTTCTTCATCGTGGCCAGCGGACAGGCCGAGGTTATCAGCAGCGGCCCTCATGGCGAGGAGCTGCGTATAGCCCTGTTGGGCGAAGGCGAGTACTTCGGCGAGGCCGACCTGTTGGATGATGCTGAGTCGACGGTGAGCGTCCGCGCCGTGACCCCCGCCGTATTCCTCGGACTGAAGCTGAAGGAGCTGGAGACGTTCATCAAGGAGGTGCCCGACTTCCGCGAGACCTTCAACAAGGCCGTTGACAAGCAACTGCGACTGAAGGCTACGGTGAACGACCACGGCGAGAAGCACATCGACCTGGTGAGCGGCCACGAGGAGGACAACATCATCCCCGAGACCTACATCGACTACGAAGAGAATCCGACGGAATACCCGCTGAACACGCTGCAGACCGTTGTTCGTGTGCATACCCGCGTGAGCGACCTTTATAATAATCCCTACAACCAGTTGGAGGAACAGCTTCGCCTCTCGATCGAGAGCATCAAGGAGCGCCAGGAGTGGGAGCTCATCAACAACAAGCAGTTCGGTCTGCTGTCGGCCGTGAACCCTGCATACCGCATCACCACGCGCTACGGTTCGCCCACGCCCGATGACCTCGACGAGCTGCTCAGTCTGGTTTGGAAGGAGCCGGCATTCTTCATCGCCCATCCACGTGCCATTGCCGCTTTCGAGCGCGAATGTACGTGGCGCGGTGTGCCGCCTGTGACCACCGACCTCTTCGGCACACGGGTGATTCTATGGCGTGGTGTACCTATCATTCCTTCAGACAAGGTGGAGGTCGAAGGCCAGTATCTGACAGGCCGCGGCGTTGGTACGACGAAGATCATCCTCGTGCGTGTCGGCGAGAAGAGTCAAGGTGTCATCGGTCTGCACCAGAGCGGCATCCCTGGCGAGATAGCTCCGTCGCTGAGTGCCCGTCTGATGGGTCTCGACAAGTTCGGCGTGGCCTCTTATCTGCTCACGAAGTACTTCTCATTGGCCGCCCTCACCGACGATGCCATCACTGTGTTGGAGAACGTCGAGGTGGGGTATTATCACGACTATCAGCATAGGACAAAAAAGTAAGACCCACCCCCTGCCCCTCCCTGCAGGGAGGGGAGTAAATACTTTTAGCGTATGATAAATCTTCAGAATATTTACGGATACGGTATCGAAGACTCAGGTCTCGCATTGTTGCGTGAGGTGGCTCAAAAATACTGCCCGGAGGAGCTGCAAGCAGAGCGGAAGGAGGTATTTCTAGACGAAGCTCTAAAGGTTCTGCCCGACGAACTACTCGACCTCTCGAAACTAATCACTCCCCTCCCTCAACAGGGAGGGGCCGGGGGAGGGTCTATTGGGTCAGGCGAAGCCTTCGGCATCGGCATCCCGGAGACGCAGAAGCTGCGTGACCTGCACTACGAGGAGGCCGACACGCTGAACTCCGAGCAGATCAAGCGCGACTTCCCCGTGCTTCAGCAAAAGGTGAACGGCCACGACCTCGTCTGGCTCGACAACGGCGCGACGACGCAGAAGCCGAATCAGGTCATCGACAAGATCTCGCACTATTACCGCACGTACAACTCGAACATCCATCGCGGGGCGCACACCCTTGCCGCCCGTGCGACGGATGCCTACGAGGAGGCGCGAGAGAAGGTGCAGCGGTTCATCAACGCCGCCACGAGCGAGGAGATCATCTTCGTGCGCGGCACCACTGAGGGCATCAACCTTGTGGCGCAGAGCTACGGACGGCAGTTCCTGACACCGGGCGATGACGTCATCGTCAGCGAACTCGATCACCACGCGAACATCGTGCCCTGGCAGCGCGTTGCTCAGGAGCGTGGAGCAACCCTTCGCGCCATCCCTACCGACCAGAACGGCGACCTCATCCTCTCGGAGTTCGAGCGTATCATCACGCCTCGCACACGGTTCGTATCTGTGGGCCATGTCAATAACACCTTCGGCACTATCAACGATGTGCAGCGCATTATCGAGATTGCCCATGCTCATGGCATATCCGTGTTGATTGACGGCGCACAGTCGATAGCCCACACGCCCGTCGATGTGCAGGCTTTGGGTGCCGACTTCTTCGTGTTCAGCGGGCACAAGATATATGGTCCCAACGGCATCGGCGTAGTCTATGGTCGCAAGGAACTGCTCGACAAGATGCAGCCCTGGCAAGGTGGTGGCAACATGATCAAGGACGTGACCATCGAGCGCACGGAGTACAACGTACCTCCCGCCCGCTTCGAGGCCGGTACACCCAATGTGGCCGATGCCATCGGACTGGGTGCAGCCCTCGACTACGTAAGCCACATCGGACTGCGTAACATCGAGCACCACGAGCATCAGCTGACGGAGTATGCCCGCGAGCAACTCGCCCAGATTCCAGGCTTGACGCTCATCGGCAATCCCAAGAACCGCGTGTCGGTCGTGAGTTTCGTCCTCGACGGAATCCCCGTGCCCGAGGTCGGCACCCTACTGGACAAAGAGGGCATCGCAGTGCGTGCCGGACACCACTGTGCCCAGCCCGCCCTTCGCGCCCTGGGCTACGAGATGAGTGTCCGCCCCACCTTCGCCCTCTACAACACCCGCGAGGACGTGGACAAGCTCGTGATTGCAGTAAAAAAAATAATAGGAAGATAAATTACGACCACAGATTTTTACACAAAAACCACAGATTACGCAGATTACACAGATTATAAAGATTTGTTTCGATTTCAGCGGCCAAGGCCGCGATTGGCTGCGCGCAGCAATCTGTGTAATCCGTCGCTTTGCGACAAAATCCAAAAATCTGTGAAATCTGTGGTAGAAAAAAAATAATACTATGGCAAAGATTACAGTAAACGGAGAGGTGCAGGAGGTGCAGTTGCCCCTCAGCCTCACAGAATTGATCAAACAGAACAATGTGCAGCAGCCCGAAATGGTGAGCGTGCAGGTGAACGACGACTTCGTAGACCGCAACGAATGGGACGGTCTGCAGATCAAGGAAGGCGATGTAGTGGATTTCCTGTATTTTATGGGAGGAGGAGCATTATGATAGACTTTACAGAAGAACAAATACAGCGCTATTCGCGGCACATCCTGTTGCAGGACGTCGGCGTGGAGGGACAGGAGAAGGTCATGAACGCACGTGTGCTCGTAGTGGGTGCAGGCGGACTGGGGGCTCCCGTGTCGCTCTACCTCGCTGCGGCGGGTATCGGTACGATTGGCATCGTCGATGCTGATGTCGTAGATTTGAGCAATCTCCAGCGCCAGGTGATTCACTTCACCAAGGACGTGGGTGTACCTAAGGTGAAGAGTGCCGAAGAGAAAATCAAGGCCATCAACCCCGACGTGAAGGTAGACACCTATTATGAGTTCCTCGACTCGTCAAACGCGCTTGACATCATCAAAGAATACGACTTCGTGGTTGACGGCACGGACAACTTCCCCGTGAAGTTCCTTATCAACGATGCCTGTGTGATGGCGGGCAAGCCGTTCTCTCACGGTGGTATCCTGCGCTTTAACGGTCAGACCTTTACACACTTGCCCGGCACAGCCTGCTATCGTTGCATGTTCAAGGAGCCACCTCCCGCAGGAGCCGTACCCACCTGTTCACAGGCTGGTGTCCTCGGTGCTATCGCAGGTATGCTCGGCACCATCCAGGCCGCAGAGACATTGAAATATTTCACGGGCATCGGCGAACTGCTGACGAACCGACTGCTCACCTTCGATGCCAAAACCATGCAGTTCCGCACGGTTCCTGTGAAGCATCGTGACTCGTGCGCCATCTGCGGCACCAATCCCACCATCGACCACTTGATAGACTACGAACAGGCCGCCTGCGACTTGAAACAGGCCCACCCAAGCCCTCCCAAAGGGAGGGAT
>CAJOEC010000139.1 GCA_905233425.1 uncultured Prevotella sp.
CGGCAAGGTGAACTACACCTACGATGACAAGTACTTAGCCTCGTTCACCATCCGCCGTGACGGTTCCAGCCGCTTCGGTAGCAACAACCAGTACGGTACGTTCCCCTCCGTCAGTGCAGGTTGGCGTCTCTCGCAGGAGAAGTTCATGCAGAACGTGAAGTGGCTCGACAACCTGAAGGTGCGTTATTCTTGGGGACAGACCGGTAACCAGGAGATTTCGAACACCGCCCGCTACACGCTGTATAAGTCGGTGGTTTCGACGGGACTTTGGGGCAGTGGTCAGGCAGGCACTTCTTACGACATCGTCGGTAGGAACGGCGGTTACGACCTTGCTAACGGCTACGTACGCACCCAGCGCGGCAACGACGACATCAAGTGGGAAACCACTACTCAGAACAATATCGGTATCGACTTTGCTGTTTTGAGGAACGAGGTCTACGGCTCATTCGACTGGTTCAACAAGAAAACCACTGACATCCTGCTCTTCATGGAGGGTATCGCCGCCATGGGTGAGGGCAGCGGCCAGTGGATCAATGCTGGCGAGGTGAAGAACAACGGTTGGGAACTCTCCGTCGGCTACCGCCACAGTCTCGCCAACGGCTTCTCGTGGGACATCAACGGTAACATCAGCAGCTACACCAACGAGGTCACCAAGTTGCCCGAGACCGTTGCTGCTAACGGCAAGTACGGCGGTAATGGCGTGAAGAGCGTTGTGGGACATGCTATGTTCTCGCAGGTGGGATACATTGCTGACGGCATCTTCAAGAGTCAGGAGGAGATTGACAACCACGCCCGTCAGGAGGGTGCCGGACTGGGCCGTATCCGCTACAAGGACCTCAACGGTGACGGCATCATCACCGAGGCCGACCAGGATTGGATCTACGACCCGACACCCGACTTCACATGGGGTCTGAACATCTACCTGCAATACAAAAACTTCGACCTGACGATGTTCTGGCAGGGCGTGCAGGGTGTGGACGTCGACTGTCGCGGCTATAAGTCGCAGACCGACTTCTGGGCTAACTCCGCTATCAACGTGCCCTACCTGAACAAGGGCGTGCGTGCCCTCGACGCCTGGAGCACGTCGAATCCCGGCAGCGACATCCCCGCCCTGACCACGAGCGATACCAATAACGAGGGCCGCGTCAGCAGTTACTACATCGAGAACGGCTCTTATGTCAAACTCCGCACCATCCAGTTGGGCTACAACCTGCCCAAGACCCTCACCGACAAACTGAAGATGGACCGCATCCGTGTCTATGCCTCTGCCCAGAACCTGCTCACTATCAAGAGCAGCAAGTTCACCGGTAACGACCCTGAGAACCCAGGCTTCGGTTATCCCATCCCCCTCAACCTCACCTTCGGACTGAACGTAGGATTCTAAGACAACGAATTAAAATGAATTTCACGACTTAAAGGAATTACAGTTATGAAGACAATATATAGATTTATCTGCGCAATCTGCGTAATCTGTGGTTTGATGAGTTGCTCCGACTTCTTGGAAGAGCAGGTGCCGCAGGCCACACTGACTCAGGACGAAGTAAAGCAGCCTGAGTATATCGACAACGTGCTCATCTCTGCCTACGCAGGACTTCTGTCCATCGAGGACATGAACACGTTGGTGGCAGCTCGTTCAGTGACGGCGAACCCTTCCACCGTCTTGAGATGGGTATTGGTATAGATACCGGCGACTGGCCCTTCAACTCCATCTGGAACAAGCTCTACCAGTATCTCTCACGTGTCAGCCTGTCACTCGATGTACTCGCCAGTTCAGACCAGGAGAACGCCACCATCCAGCAGCGTACCGCCGAGATGAAGTTCCTCCGTGCCTATGGTCACTTCCAGTTGAAGCGCCTGTTCAAGAAGATTCCGTTTGTGAACAAGCTGAACATGACGGAAGAGGACTATAACAATCTCTCGAATACGGAATATACCAACGACGAAGGATGGCAGCAGATTATCAACGACCTGGAGGATGCCTACGCCGTGCTCCCAGCCGTGCAGACCGAGAAGGGCCGTCCCACGAAGGCTGCCGCTGCCGCTTTCCTGGCCAAGGTGTACCTCTATAAGGCTTACCATCAGGACGATGCCAACAGCAACCAGGTGACCGCTATCAACGCCGACGACCTGCAGAAGGTGCTTGAATACACCGCCGCAAACATCTATACTGGCTATGGTCTCGAACCCGACCTGCACAACAACTTCCGCCCCGAGGAGCAGTACGAAAACGGCACAGAGAGCCTTTGGGCTATCCAATACTCAAAGAACGACGGTACTACATACGGCAATCTGAACTTCTCTAACCGTCTCATCGTGCCCTGCATCCCCAAGGTTCACGACAGCGGCTGCGACTTCTACAAGCCTTCGCACAATCTGGTGAATGCCTATCGCACCAACAGCGACGGCCTGCCTATGCTCGACACGTTTGCTGACAAAGACTACACCGTTGGCTCGGCTGAGACCGTCGACCCCCGCCTGTTCATCACCGTTGGCGTCCCTGGTACTCCTTATATGTACAACACCAGCTTCATGATCAGCGAGACCAATGCCTGGAGCCGTTCGGGTGGTACCTACGGCTACTATGTGTCGCTGAAGCAGAACGTCGACCCTGCTCTGACCGACAGCTATCTCTTCCTGTGCGACTCGCAGTGGGCCACCTCGATGAACCGCGTGGTGCTGCGCTATGCCGACGTACTGCTGATGCGTGCAGAGGCACTGGCCCAACTGGGACAGACCGCCGAGGCCATCGCCCTGGTGAATCAGGTACGCGACCGTGCCGCCACGCTGACTACCGCCAGCGTTGTCTCGAACTATCCGAACAAGTACGGCATCCACTTTGCAGTGGGCAAGTACAACGGAACATACTCGAAGGACGAGGCTATGAAGATCATCAAGATGGAACGCCGACTGGAACTGGCTTTGGAGAGTGAGCGCTTCTTCGACCTCGTGCGCTGGGGCGATGCCGCTACGGTCATCAACAAGTTCTACAGCACGGAGAGCGAGAAGATGAACTTCCTCGCCGGCTCGCAGTTCACGGCCAACAAGAACGAGTACCTGCCCATCCCTAAGGAGCAAATGGCAGCATCTAACGGACACTACACCCAGAACTGTGGACAGTGGTAATTGAAGTGAATAATTTGCTATCGCAATAAAAATAACGTAAGAATTATGAAAACAATATATAGTATTATCTGCGCAATCTGCATCATCTGCGGTTTTAGCGCTTGTAGCAACGACGACCATACAGGCTCAATAGATGTCAGCGGTGCTTGCTTTGTAGAGAGATTTGTACTCAACGGACAGTACGAAGGTCTCATCAATACAGAGAAGCGTCAGGTGAAGATAAAGGTACCCGTGGACTTCGACCAGAAGCGCGACATGGAGATTACCGCTCTGACCGTCTCGCCCGGTGCCAAGGCCAATTTAAAGGTGGGCGACCACCTGAACTTCGACGCCGACCGCAATCTGCACGTCACTAACGGCGATCTGGTAATGGATTATCAGCTGAGCGTTCGCAACGACGAAGCACTCCTCACGCTCTTCATGCTTGAAGGTGTCAAGGGTGCCATCAACCAGCAGGACAAGACCGTCACCGTCTCGGTCATGGCCAACAGCGGCATCGACCTCACCAACGCCACCTTCGAGGTGGAGTGCAGCGAGGACGCCACGTGCTCTCCCGCCAGCGGTACGAAGGGTAACTTCACGGAGCCTTTCCAGATAGTCCTGAACGACAATACGGCAACTACCGTCTATACGGTTTATGTAACCATGATCCAGAACCCCGTCGCCCTCTTCGTCGGCGAGGCCGAGAACATCGAACTGCTGAACGACGAGGAGAAGGCCGCCGCCAAGTGGCTCACAGGCAACATCGCCAGCGCCGCCTACGCTTCATGGAGCGACGTGGCCAGCGGCAATATTTCGCTCGACGAGTGCCGACTCATCTTCTTCCACCGCCACTGCTCCAGCTACGGCAACTACAACGGCTTCGCCGAGGCTGAGACCGGCGCCATGACCGCACTGGCCCGCATGAAGGAATTCTGGCAGAAGGGCGGTGCCTTCGTGCTCGGTCGCTCGGCTGTGAACTACGCCATCGCCCTGGGTGCCATGCCCGAGGATGCCTATCCCAACAATGTATGGGGTGGCGGAGGCGGCGAAGGCTCCGACCTGATGGGCGATGACCCCTGGCATACCTTTGCCTACGACATCACGCATCCGCTGTGGCGCGGCCTGAATACCTATCCTGGTGCTGCCGACAACGCCATCTATACACTCGATAATGGCTACACCATCTGCAACACCACCTCGCAGTACGGATTCTGGGATACATACGCTGGTGGTAAGGATGCTGTGGAAGCTAAGACTGGCGGTCGCGCTCTGACTGGCGACAACAGCGTGAACGCATGGGAGTTGAAGGCCTACAGCGGTGAATTCGGCAAGGGTGGCATCATCTGCCTCGGCTCAGGTCTCTACGACTGGAACTCTCCTACTCCTTTCGAGTCGAACTATCACGATAACATGGGCAAGATCATGCTCAACGCATTCGACTATCTCACAAAATAAAACAACGAATTTCACGAATTAAACGAATTGTAGATTATGAAGACAATGTTATATAATATAATCTGTGGAATCTGCGTAATCTGTGGTTTCACATCATGCAGCGACGACGAGTTCAGCGGCGATCCCGCTAAGGACTGGGCTGGCACCACTACCTTCTTCGCTTCTACTGATGCACAGGGCTTCGGCACCTACTACATGCCCTCAGTAGGCCGCGTCGGCGACCCCATGCCTTTCTACGATCAGAAGGCTGGCGACTTCAAGGTGCTCTACCTTCAGGAGTTCACCAACAACTTGAGTCATCGTTTCCATCCCATCTGGGGCGTATCGACCAAGGACGGTGCCAACTATGAGTCCCTCGGCGAGGTGCTGCCCTACGGCTCCAACGACTATCAGCAGGATGCTGCACTTGGTACGGGCTGCGCCTACGAGAAGGATGGTACCTATTATATCTATTACACGGGCCACAACGGCAACTGCAAGAACCGCGAGGTGGTGATGCGTGCAATATCTACCGACTTCAAGACCTGGACAAAGGATGAACTCTGGGCACTCAACGGCCCCGACTACGGCTATTCTGGTAACGACTTCCGTGACCCACAGATTTTCGTCGCCGACGACAACCTCTACCACATGGTCATCGCCACCTATCCCAACGGTGGTGGCGACCCCTGCTTCGCCGAGTTCAAGAGCAGCGACCTGAAGAACTGGGAACACATAGGCCGCTTCAAGATGATATGGGACCGTATGCTCGAGTGCCCCGACATCTTCAAGATGGGCGACTACTGGTATCTCGTCTACAGCGAGAGTTTCAGAGCCAGCTGGAGCCGCAAGGTGAAGTACATGATGGCCAAAAGCTACGACGAGTTGAAAGCCTGCTTCAACGACGGCCCCAAATGGCCTGCCGATGGTCACGAGGGAGTGCTCGACAGCCGCGCCTTCTATGCAGGAAAGACTGCTTCTAACGGTACCGACCGCTTCATCTGGGGCTGGTGTCCCTTCCGCTCCGGCGCCGACATTCACGAGAAGAACATCAACGTTGGCGCTGGTGACGGCAATGAGCCCAACTGGTCGGGTGCGCTGGTATGCCACAAGATCATTCAGCACAGTGACGGTACGCTGACCCTGGGTACAGTACCTGCTATGGCCTCGAAATATAATCAGACTGTTAGTGCTAACGTTATGGAGTCGAACGGCTATAACGGCGGTACGCTCTCTGGCGACGGCGCATACGTCCTCTACAACCGTCTCGGCACCGCCAACCATATCTCGTTCACCGTCAAAACCTCCAACATCTGGGATAAGTTTGGCGTATCCTTTGTTCGTGGCACCGACTCGAAGAAGTACTACACCATCGTCGTCAACCCCGAGGACGATAACCACCGCAAGCTCAACTTCGAGCAGGAGGGTGAAGAAGGCAAGGGCTTCATCGAGGCCGCCGATGGCTATTGGTTTGAGCGTCCTGCTGACAACACCTACAACATCGACATCTACACCGACAACAGCGTCCTGACACTCTATATCAACGACATTTGCGCCTATACCCAGCGCATCTACGGTATCCAGAAGAACTGTTGGAGCATCAACAACTACGGCGGCTCCATTACCGTCAGCGATGTCAAAGTCACCCAGCAGTAGTTG
>CAJOEC010000140.1 GCA_905233425.1 uncultured Prevotella sp.
GAGCGTGATGTGTTTTGTATAATCACCTTACTTTCAGACATTTGTCTTTTCGCAATGTCAGAATGGCAGTATGAGGAGTGCTAAATGAAAGAGCCCTAATTTCGGAACGGCCAACAGCAACGACATGTTCCCGTGCTACCACATCTTCCAGTACGGCATCCCCTCGAACCACATTCCTGGGACATCGCTCAACCGCTATGCCAAGCTGGTGAGCAAGCAGAACCAGACTTTCTGTACATGGCTCAGCCCATATATGGCGAGCAACAGTATCACCCCCGGATGGTATGTGATGGAGACCGATTTGTCGGCATACGTGCCTGAAGGCAAGCCGTGGATGAAAGAGGGCAAGGAAGAGCCGATGATTAAGATCTTTGCCGAGACAAGCACCCTCGAGAATGTCACGCTCAACGGTACACTCGCCGGTTCGGTCAGCGGTACATTCACCAATCCTGAGGTCGTGAAAAGTGGTGGAAACAGTGCCTTGAGCGGTATCTGCAACGTGCTCAGCACCATCTCCGACATGAGCAGCAGTAGCATTTCAAGCTGCAACACTTACGGCGCACTGATGTCCAAGCACGGCGGCAATGAGGGCATTGGAGCCTATTTGAACCCCACCAAGTATTGGGGAGGATTTGCATGCGGTATGGCTGCCGGAGGACTCAGCATGTTGGATAGTTTCCTCTCTGACATTACCTATGACACCATTCCGGGGAAGATAGACCTGGCACTCGATGCCACCCTCGCCCTCGAAGGCTACATTACCGGCAGCACCAGCAACAGCCACACCCCTCTTGCAGTATCGACATCAGGCATCCTGTCGGCACAAGGCGATGACGGACACATGGGCAAGGGCATCTGGGGCCTGGCCGACGACCCCGTAGTTTATATCGACAAGGACGACCTCATGTCGTCCATGAGCCGCCTTAATATGACGGTGAAGGACGGTGTCTATACCTGTCTCGACGCCGGCAAGGCCAACCTCCGAATGGTCTATGCCTTCGACCCCACGAGCGTCAAGGTGAACCTGAACCGTGACCTCTATCCCGAGGTGTACGACGTGGCCGTCACCACTACCGTCGGCGTCTATACCGACCGCAAGACAGGCAATACTGATGCTTTCCGCAACATGTTGATGCTCGACGCCCGGCCTTCATTCAGCCTCTCTGACAAGACATCGGGTGCGCTTAAGTTGAGTACCTCCAGCAAGCCTGCCATTTGGCAGTTAGCACCGTCCGACCTGCTGGAAAGCGACAGCCGGGCCTACGAGACCGCTTCGAACTGCAGCCTCGTGGCTCAGGAGGATGGTACCAATCTGCGATTCTACGGTCGCAGTGTTCAGGCCAGCGCACAGAGCATCATGGTCGAACCGCAGGTGTATGTGCCCTACAACGGCTCTAATTACACAAACCCGATAACTCCTGACTTTGTGGTGTCCGTCACCATCACCTTCTACACCGACCCCAACCACGCTGACGACGCCATGCCCAACATGTTCAGCAAGACCTTCATACCGAAGATTAAGCTCGTCAGCCGCAATGACATGAAGGCCGTGAGCACACGAATAAAGAATTACAGCAAAAAGTGTGCTGCCGGACAAAGCGTAACGACGCTCGCCAACGACAATAGCGTACCCGTCTATTTCCCGGGTGGCGACAAACTCGTGGCCAAGTGCGTCCGTATTCTCAGAAACATAGGACTTTGAATAGTTGATAATAATAATAATTTATAATTGAAAATGAAAGATATGAAAGCCCTTCTGTGGTTTGTGGCTTTGGCCCTGACTGCAAATTTCACCGTTACCGCATGTAGCGATGACGACGACAACAGCAACAACAATCCCGAAGCTGGCGACAGCATCGAGGTTACCAGTTTCGATGACCTCCATTTCTTCCAGAACGCCATCGCCCCCGTCAATACTCTCGGACAGTTAGTAGGCCGCTCCTATGGCGAACCGCTTGACAACAACGACACCACCCATCTCTACATCGGAGTGGAGACACTGGCCGAAGCAGAGGAGATGTTCCGTACATGGATGGCGCCCGACATCGAGCTATCCACTATCGTACCTACTACCAACGGACTCACCTGCCCACTGACCGACATCGATGGCAAGCCGCAGGGCACCATCTACTTCAAGCCCGGAACAGAGAGCGGACACGTGGCAGAGGTCACGGCATCGGAAGGAACAGCCCTGAAGCACTTCAGCCGCATCACATTCCTGCTCAACAGTGCGTGGCCCTACAATTCCGACGAACAGTACTTCTATTTAGGCGATATCGTGCCCTTCGCAGCTACCACAGACGTAGGTATTATTGATGATACAAAAGAGACATTCGACTTTGTCTGCATCAAAGAGAGCGGCAATGGCGTCAAGCCGCAGTTCATAAGCATCAGCAAAAAAGCCACCTCTGGTTATGACACAGATAACAACAACCCATGGATTCCCAGCGATTGCACGGCGAAGCCTATCGCAAAAATCATCAGCAAAGACTGGGACTACTGGGTTGAGGTGTTCAAGGAAGCGGACTGTGGCGAATTGAAAGACGAGCACCTCTGGTATGACCATTGGTACGGGGTTCCTGGTGTGACTTTCCAGTATGCCATCAACCTCAAGACTGCTAAGACAGACTATTTTTATTATTATCGCGATAAAAAAGTCCTTTATAATCAAAACAGATTGACAGACATCGAGATTATTAACAAACACGCCAAAACACTCACCGGTATGAGTGGTTCGCCTACCGTCAAAGGTGAGGGCTGGGACAACCTGTTCGACAGAAACAACGATACGAAGTGGACAACCTATGATAAAATTAATCGTGTATGGTTCGTAGAATTCTACAGTTCCTTCCCTGGCACTGCAAAATCATACAAGCTCACCACTGGCAATGACACAAAGACCTATCCGGAACGCAATCCCGTAAATTGGAAACTCTATGGCAAGCGCTTCCTGGGCGACGAGTGGCAGCTGATGCACGAAGTAATAGACGGAAAACTGCCCAAGGACAACAAGAAGACCAAGGAGTACGCCATCACCAATAAAGGCACTTACCAATACTACCGTTTCGAAGTGACCTTTATTACTCTCAACTTGCTTGTTCAGCTCGACGGCTTCGACTTTGTCTATGAATAATCATCAAAGAGTCATGCGCATAACCATCACCACCCTTGCCCTGCTCCTGGCCTTCGTGCTGGGAGCCAGGGCACAAGAGCCGGAGTACATCTCCTTCTACGACGGTGCCACAACCCGCTATGTGGGCTATAACCCCTCTGGGGATGATATTGTGACGCTCGATGATTACAACGGACAGGCCCTTTCTTATTTCACCCTCAACAATCGCACCCTCTTTAAGGACGGTTCGTGGAACACGCTGTGCCTGCCCTTCAACTATGCCGTTGATGGAGACGTGCTCAATGGCGCTGAAGCTCATACACTCAGTTCTTCTTCGTTCGATAATGGCACGCTGACGCTGAATTTCAGCGCCCGCGTCAGTACGTTGCAGGCTGGCGTTCCTTACATCATCAGATGGGGTGAGGACAGTGACCTTGAGAATCCTGTCTTTGCTATGTACAGCACCGTCACCCTCAACACTACCCTCACGCCTGTCACCACCGGCTGCGTAGATTTCGTGGGCAGCTACACCCCAGTGCCTCTCGACGCGAACGACCGCACCAAGCTATATCTGGGCAACGCAAACACGCTCTACTATCCCAATTCCGCTGTGACTATCGGCCCCTGCCGTGCCCACTTCGTGCTGAAGGGTATAACAGCGGGCGATAAGCCCATCGAGGCGCGTGCCTTCGTGCTAAACTTCGGCGACAACGAGTCGGTGGGCATTTCTATGCCTAAGGAGGATAGGAAGGAAGGAGTAGCCTCTGGCTGGTTTACCCTCGACGGCCGCAGGCTCAGTGGTAAGCCGACACAGCATGGTGTATATATCAAAGGTACAACAAAGCACACCTTCTAATTATTCATAAGCATAAACAAGTCCGTACTTCTCATGCAGCAAGTCTGGGGTCGGTCTGCACATAGTAGGGAGCTTCTGTAATCTCAGTTATCATCACGTCGGCCTCTCCCTCTGCTATGAGTATCGGTATTTCCTCGTTCTTGGGGTGGACGATGATGGTGGCATGAGTAAGGTTCTCGTTGGCAAACTTCTCATTCAGTCCACCAGGATTCAGCATCACGCGGACTTCGGGTTTGTCAATGTCGGCCAATGACTTGTAGCGGCTTGCCTCCGAAGCTCTGCATAGGATGGTCTTGCCGTTAGCCAGATAGCCGTCGCTCATTAGCATCGTCTCACGTCGGGTATCGGTTATAGTTATACCGCCTATAGCGAGGTCGAACAACTGAGGCTCTGTCAGTACATCGGCTGTCAACGTAGGCCATGAGGTCTTTCTGAACTCTGGTACTACGCCTAATTGAGAAGCAATCTCCTTTGCAACCTCAATACCGAAGCCCCAATAAGTTCCATCGGGTTCACAGAATGATAGCGGACGGTAGTCACCTGTAGTACCAAAGAGGATGGTGCCACGCTCAATAATCTCCGCAACCTTTCCATCGAGTAGGGCTCTTTCATTTAGCACTCCTCATACTGCCATTCTGACATTGCGAAAAGACAAATGTCTGAAAGTAAGGTGATTATACAAAACACGTCACGCTCC
>CAJOEC010000141.1:0-2286 GCA_905233425.1 uncultured Prevotella sp.
TTACCCAATATAAATAATGTGGCCCTGATGTCGAAAGTACAACAGGGCTTCATAGTTTCTCGATTCCTCGAAACCACGAAGCCCTGTATCGTTATTTCTGTGATTACCCTCGCCGGGAGAACCAACGGGCGATGAACTCCGGCACGAGGTCCTCGCGGCCGAAGAAAAGACAGGTGATGACCCACAACACCACAATGGCGAAGGGTACGTAGAGCCAAATAAGAATTTGCATAATGGTTGAGGTTTATGGTTTCTGGCGGACGAGGACGTCCGCGTTCCCAGAGTTTGCTGCAAAATTACAACTATTAATATAATTAATGTGTGGAAAATGTGGAAAATGTGTAGATTTTCCACACTTTTTGGTGTGAAATGAAACATACAGAAAAGTTTTTGTGAACGATTTATGAACGTTTTCTTGTCCGTTTCGCAGGATTTTCTTACCTTTGCAACGAACTTTTCGAACAAACGAAAGCAAACATAGAAGCGAACTTTTGTATGATGACATTAGAGGAAATGCAGTTCGGAGCCTTGCTGTTGACGTCGGTGCTGACCATCGACCTGGCATCGCGCAGCCTGAAGCATGTGGGAGCGGCCTACAACCGGTCGCGGTGGCTGCTGGCCGGCGGCATCGGTCTGCTGGCCGTGCAGTTCCTGCTGCAATACACGCTGCACTTCCGCGCCATGGGTGTGACGCAGGGTGTGGCCGTCAACCTTGTGTTCTTCATGCTCACGTCGTGGCTCGTCAGCCTGGCCATCCTCAACCTTCAGCGCCGCGGCCATCTGCAGCGGTGGGAATGGCTGATGGGCGGCGGTTGCTGGCTCGTGGCCGTAGCCATACTGGCCGTGGGTACGCTGGGCGGTGGCGGAAACCTTTGGGGGGACGGGCTGGCACAGGGCCTGGACGGACTGGCACGGGGCCTGCCCCTACGCGACACGCCGCAGATGCGGACGGCGGAGAAGTGTGCGGCCCTGGTCTTCTCGCTGATGCAGATAGGCTACTCCGCGCTGCACTGGAAGGAGTTCTCGCGCATCAAGCACGCGCTGAACAACTACTACGACGGTGATGAGAAGCACCAGCTGCTCCGGTGGATGGAGAAGAGCGTCTATCTGCTCGGCGGCCTGGCGCTGATGGCACCCTTCGTCATCTTCATTTCGGGCGGGGTGCTCTTCGTATATTCCGTATTCCTCATAGGCTTCATCTACTACAGCGTGAGCCGATTCATCAACTACGGGGCCGAGAACGCGATGCAGCAGGTGGAGACGGCCGAGGAGTGCAATGAGGAAGAGACACCCGTGGAAGGGAGGGTGGGGGAGGCCATCAGCCAGTGGACGGCAGCAAGGGGATATTGCCGGCAGGGGCTGAACATCCAGCAGGTGGCCGACACGATGGGCATAAAGCGTGAGCAGCTGCGCCTCTGGCTGAGGGTTCAGGACATGAGTATGCCGCCTGGCTGAACAAGCTGAGGGTGGAGGAGGCGAAACGACAACTGAAGGCCCACCCGGAATGGACCAACGAGGCCGTGGCACAGGACTGCGGCTTCCACGACAGAAACTATTTCCAGAACATGTTCAAGCGCTTGGTGGGCATGACTCCCACGCAGTACCGCGAGCAGTAACTATTAATAAGGAACTGTTACTTAATTAACTTTACAATTAATTATGGAAACGAATTACCGTAATATCCATAATTTGCCCATAATTATTTTAATTAAGGAAATTACAAACATTATTTAGTGTCAGTTCCTAATGCGTTTGGCTCGGGATTTCCTGTCGGCGCGTGCGCCGAAAATCCTTTGAATCCTTAAAATCCTTAGACTAAAACCTCCTTAGACTAAACCTCCTTAGTGTACAACGACCTTCTTGCCGTTCTGGATGTAGAGTCCTTTGCGGAGGCGAACAGCAAAAAAGTTGAGCTATAACTCCCCCAAAAATGCAGTTATAGCTCAACAGACGGTGTCCCTTCAGACTAAACGCATTATAACGAAAAATCTCTTTTTATGGAAACGAATGTGAATAATATGAATAATCTATTCCACAAATATTTATAATTATTATTCAAATTCGTGGGCAAAATTATGATAATTATTCAAATTCGTTTCCAAAATATTTATAATGCGTTTAATCTGTTTGTCTGTCTAAGGATTTCAAGGATTTTAAGGATTCTCTTATCGGCGCGTGCGCCGAAAATCCTTCGACCTGTACGGTTGAAAAGCCCTGAAGGGGCGACAAGACTACAGACGGGGGTGAAACCCCCGGTAAGTCGGCACAAGACGAAAGCCCTGAAAG
>CAJOEC010000141.1:2328-6936 GCA_905233425.1 uncultured Prevotella sp.
TTTCAATTCCTATTACCGGGGGTTTCACCCCCGTCTGTAGTCTATCGCTCCTTCGGAGCTTTCCTTGCATAGACTTTCAACCGTACAGGTCGAAAAATTTATAATGCGTTTAATCTGTTTGTCTGTCTAAGGATTTCAAGGATTTTAAGGATTCTCTTATCGGCGCGTGCGCCGAAAATCCTTTGAATCCTTAAAATCCTTAGACTAAAAACTCCTTAGACTAAAACTCCTTAGTGTACGACGACCTTCTTGCCGTTCTGGATATACAGTCCCTTGCGTGTCGGTTTCTCAACCTTCACACCATTGAGGGTGTAGATACTCCCTTCGCGGGCTGGCACGGGGACTGCCCCTACAGTGGCGAGGCTTTCTATGCCCTGTGTATCCTCGTCGCCGAAGTTCAGCTTGAAGGCGCGGACACTGTTCGGGTCGTTGAGCATGAAGTAGGCGCGGCAGGCACCGATGCTGGCTCCGTTTTGAGGCCAGTAGAGTGTGTTCTTAGCACCGAGGAAGAGGATGCTCTTGTCCTCGGTGTCGAAGGTCTGGGCATCGTAGTTGCCCTTGAAGGTCACGCCGCCAGAGGTGATGCTGCGGTCGGTCTTGTCGATGGTGACTTTTGCGAATGACGGGTTGGTGATGGTAGTGGTGTACTTTCCGAAGATGGGCACCACGTTGCCCTGGTCGTCCACTTTCCAGCCGTCGCCCAGCAAGGCCTGGAGTTCGCTGCCGGTGGCGTTGGTGTAATCGCCTCGGGAGTCTCCGCGGTCGCCCTGGCAGTAGGCGTTGACGTTGGTATAGCAGTCGGTGATGGTGCCGTTGCCCTCCACACGTGCAATCCGTGCTATGACACTGGGATTGGCGAATGTGCCACCGTTGAAACAGTGGGTGATGTTGGGTGTCGAAGCGTCGTGCCATCCTACCAGTCCGCCCACGTTGGTCATCGTGCCCGTGCCGCCGTCGACGTAGCCGATGGTGCCGTCGAAGAGGCAGTCGGTCATGGTGAAGGGTGCTGAGAGAGCGTGGCCGATGATGCCGCCGCTATGCACTGTGCCCGTGCCACTTGGGAACAGGACTCTGACGCTGACGTGGCAGTTCTTGATGGTCGAGCCGTTGGAGAAGCCCACGAGGCCGCTGGCATGGTATGCACTGGAAGAAGTGAGTGTCACCGTGCCCGTGGTCTTCAGGTTGACGATGGTGGCTCCCTCGACGCCGCCAAAGGGTGCGCAGCCTTGAGAACTGCCGGTGAGCGTCACGTTGAGCGTGTGGCCGCAGCCGTCGAAGACACCCTTGAAGGGTTTGGTCTGTCTGCCCACCGATGTGGAGACGCTGATGTCGGCGTCGAGCCTCACCACCTTGCCTTCATACGTGTTACCACCGGCAACGGCGCTGGCGAAGCTGTTCCAGTCGCTCTCCGTTTTGATGACGAGGTCGCCGCTCCACTTGATGATATAAGGTGTGCCGGCTTTGAGCGTTGTCACGGGGTTGCCGAAGTTGAGCGTGAGTGTGCCGTTGTTGAGGGTGGCTGTTTCCAGCGTCATGGCGGTGGCTCCCTCGAGGGGTGAACCCTCGAGCGCAACATCGAAGGGCAGGCAGATGGTGTTCCAGTCGCCGTCTTGGTAGAGTGTGCGGCCTTCCAGCCTCACGTTGGTGGTCTGGCTGTTCTTGTTGTCGATGGTCGTGCTGTTGTCGGTAGCGTTGTCGGCCAGTGTTGTCATTTTCTCATACCATAACGTGGTCTTCGGCAGGAAGTTACCCTGGTTTGCGTAGCATGGACCAAAGACGTTGGTTGACCCGAAAACGCTTGCCCCGCTGACGGTCTCGCCATAGAAAGAGACCCCTGAGGAGACACCATCCGTCGTCCTGTAGAAGCCGACGAGCAGGTTGCCGCCATTGTATGCGTAAGGTGTGTCGAAGTTGACGGTCATTACATTACCCGTACCGTCAAGGCTGCCCTCATAGACGATGGTGGCACCGTCGGTGCCGCTAAAGCCGCTGAGCGTTGTGCCCTCAACCTCTTTCATGAACACTTGGAAGGTGCCGCCCCATGCTTTGCTAGCCTTTGAGCTGAGATAGAACTGCATGGAGGTGACGGCCTTGCCGCTCATGGCTGTGAGTTCAGATGCGGGCATCACAAACTCGCTTCTCGGAAAAATATGGCAATATGTTCCATAGACGGGCACACTACTATTGGTTGCAGTGCCGTTGTGTAAGGTGATGCCGAACGCATCGAGGATGGTGAAGGGAACAGCCTTTTCGCCAGTGTAGTTGCCACTACCCGTGATGGTGATGCTGTAGTTGCCTGGCAGGATGCAGTCGCCATTGTACGACAGGCTGTAGTCGGTACCTTCGACGAGCTTGGCATTGTTGGCGACAGCAGAGGTGACGGCAGTCGGTTTAGGATGCACGGCGCTACCCGTCTGTCCGTAGTTGGCTTCAATGCCTAAAATGGTGATGGCACCATCGGTGCTGATGTTTAACGGACTGATGGTGTATTCCTTCGACAGTGAGCCAGTGTAGCGGCCTGTACCCGTCACGTAGACGGTGTGGTTGCCCGCGTTGGTGCAGCCCTCGCTGTAGGTCACGGTATAGTTTTCGTACTCGACCAGCCTCTCGTCGCCGTAGGTGACGACGGGCTTGGGCTGCTGTGCCCGGCCGTTGAAGGTCAGCGCGGTGATGTTGGCGATGGCGCCGTCTGCAAGATCGCGCTGGCTGTCGGCGTAGGAGCCTGAGATGACCACATCCTGGGTGAAGCCGGTCAGCGTGTGCTCGCCGCCTTGGGTTCCGGGATCGCTGATCTGGCCGCTGCTCACGCTATAGTGGTCGAAGACATTGCCGGTGGGCACGGTGTATGTGAGCGTCACCACCGTTCCGCTCTTGTAGAGGTTCTCGCCCTTCCAGACGCAGGAAGGATTTTCAGGATAGGTGATGGTGACGCCCGTGCCGGCGCTAATCTTCGCTGCCAGCTCTGCGCCAGGCTTGTCTTCGTTTGAGTAGAAGGTTCCCACACCACCGATGGTTGTAGCCGAGTGGTAGTTATCGGTGGCTGTACTACTCATAGTGCCCATAATGGAACCTGCGTTGTAGCCGCCTTCCACTGTGGCATCACTGAAGCAATTCTTGATGGTGGCATAGCTAGGATTACCTACGATACCTCCAATAAACTGACTCGACCCCTTGATGGTACCAGTGACGGTACATTTCTCTATCGTGCCACCAGATAGATAGCCAACAAGCCCGCTAACACAGTATTTTGCTTTGACGCTACAGTTCACAATGTTGACGTTCTTGAAGGTGGCTCCATTGGTATAGCCAAAGAGTCCTTGATAGTGGTCATCAGGCTTGATGATGGTCAGGCCGGTGATGAACTTGTCGTTGCCGTCGAAGGTTCCGCAGAAGTATTGGTTAAGTGTGCCGATGGCGGTGTGCTCCCCGGTCATGGTGATGTCGCGGCTCTGCTTGAAGGTCATGCCCGAACAGTAGTGATGAGTGGTCTCGGCAGCACCTGTGTAGTAGTTGCCAGTGCCGTTCACATAGACGGCGAGGTCGTGGAGGTCGCTCTCGGCGTCGATTTCGTAGAAGCCGCCATCGGTCGTGTTCCACTGGATGGTGCCGATGTTGGGGTGGTTGTTGTCAACGGTGAAGGTAGCGACGTAGTTGGCGTTGCTGTCAGCAGGGTCTCTTCTATCACATACGAACCATACAGCAAGGGTATGATTACCATTCGAAAGAGTAGAGATGTCAATGGAAGGTGTAGCGAAATAACTGCCACCCGACTGGAAGAAGTTGTTGTTGCCCTCGAACTTAAAGTATTGTAGATCGATCGTCGAGGCAATTACGCCGTTGTCAATGCTGTAGTGCATGGTGACTATGCCGCTGTTCCAGTTCACATTACCGTTCTCCCATGTCTGCGACTGTCCGCCAAGCGGGAGAGTGTTGGCAAATATGCCGAGATTGCCACCATTAAAGGCACCGCCGGTACACCATGACATCCCGCTGTTGCCAGCATAATACCATGTACCGTTCACGTTGATGGCACCGTTGCCGAGGAAGTCCACAGCTGCCGACGCCGTGGTGAACCCAGCCACTGCGAGGATCAGCGTCATGGCTGTCCTCGCCCCCCAAAAAAGTTGTAGTTTTCTCATTGTTAAAAAATTAATTAATATGTTTGCGCGCAAAGGTACAAATAAATATGGTAATGGCTGTTGGTCACCATATTAAATGATGTTAAGTCGTCGCATTTCTTGTCATCAGACAGGCCGGGCATTGAGGGGAGGATGGTCGGAGATTGATGGGAGGATGGCCGGACGTTGATGGGAGGATGGCCGGTTCTCCGAGATTCACGGCGGCCGCCACGAATGTTCACAGCGGCCGCCAAAAATATTCACAGCGGCCGCTAAAATTGTTCACGGCGGCCGCCGTGAACCCGTTTTTGATGTGGGAACGCATTATAACGAAATCCTTTTTATGGAAACGAATGTGAATAATATGAATAATTTGTCCCACTAATATTTATAACTCAACTTTCCCACCCTTCTAAAACCACGAATTTCACGAATTACACGAATTACCATGCGGATAATAAGTCATTTCACTAATGGTCGTAAACGACCG
>CAJOEC010000142.1 GCA_905233425.1 uncultured Prevotella sp.
GGAGAGCGTGAGCTACAACTACAACCACAGCGTGGACCTCAGCGGCACGACTGTCGCCACCCGCTCGGTCGTGGCCTCTACCTTCCTGACCGATGAACTCGGCCTCACGTGGAAGCCCACGGACAAGATGGAGTACGGAGTCAGCGGCAAGTTGAACTACCAGCACTCAGGCAGTGAGCGCGGCTCCCTCTCCTCCGGGGAGGGTCAGGGGTGGGGCCTCAATGCCTATACCTACCAGTACGGAGCCAGCGCGCAAGTGGAACTGCCGTGGTCGTTGCAGCTCTCCACCGACCTGACGATGTACTCCCGCCGAGGCTACAGCGAGCCGTCGATGAACACCAACGAACTGGTATGGAACGCCCGCTTAGCCAAGCGTCTCATGAAGGGCAATCTGGTCATCATGTTCGACGGCTTCGACCTGCTCGGCAACCTCTCCAACGTCCGCCGCAGCATCAACGCCCAGGGCCGCACCGAGACCTTCTACAACGTCATCCCCTCCTACGGTCTGCTGCACATTTCCTACAAACTGAACAAGGAGCCGAAAAAGAAATAAAAAGGTATGCTATTCACAAAATCTACTACGATGTCATCCACGTGTTCGACGCGCTTTGCCGCGAAATGTTCGACCTCGTTCACTGCCTGTTCAACATCGCCTGCAAGACTTGGACTAAGGAAAACTAAAGAAAAAGAAGGGAAACTAAAGAAAACTATACAAATTATTTGGAAGTTTCGGAAAAAGTAATTATCTTTGCACCCAGAAATGAGTCCTTTGCAACTGAAAGGTTACGTGGTTCGTAGCTCACTCGTGTAGGTTGTACGGGACTGTTTCTTTTTTATGCCGTTTAGTCAACTCATCCTTCTTCGTATAGTTTTTAGGTACAAAGTTCCAATGTAAATAGGGGCGGTTCCAAAGGTCTGATTGCTTGATGATGGGCGTAGTCACACCTATGTTGAAGCCAGGATGCAACTGCCAAATCTTTGTGCGAATATACTTATACATGCGCTCCTTCACAATATTACGTTTAGCACGCTTTCCGTCCATGTCGCGCTCCTTGTGCTTGTCGTTCAGCCGGAAACACATGGCACCAAGCACCACATCCATCACCTGTAGTGGCAAGTGCTTCTTTGAATTGACCTCCGCCACATCGCCGTCATTGATGTGGATGTTTGCTTTCTGGAATGTCTTCAGTTCGTTTAGGTGATAAATAGCTTTCAGAAACTCGTCTCTGTCGCGACCTTTCAGCGGCATGTCATCAATCAACAGCCTGACTCTCTCTTCCTTACCTTTAGGATTGCTGTATATCAGTCCGAAATCGTTTTTGATGAACTGGTAATAGAGCATGGGATACTCTTTTCTTCGTTGCTCGTTTGTAAGTCCCAATGCTTCATATTGGCGATGGCGGAAAAAGATTCTAATCTTGGCCTTGCCTTCTGTCAGCAGAGAAAACAAGACATCAATAATTTTCTTGTATCGCTCCTCGACAAACTCGTTGACTTTCTGCCACTTTATCTCCTCGTTTTCCAAGCCCACCTCTTTTACTACCAAAGAAAGTCTTTCGAGCACTTCACTCAAATGCTCTGACTGTATTAATATTCCGCCATAAAAGTTGGCGTAATACTTTCCCGTAGTGTCGCTTTCGTCTGTCCAGATGTAATACATAGATATGAATTTGACCACAAAAGTACGAAAATTATTCGTAACGACCAAACATTCCTTCAGATTTGTCTGTTGACTTGACATTGTTTCTTCCAAAACTCTTTACTCAAGTAAAGAGTTTCGCTCCATTTAAGAACATTTAACGTCCCATTCCGACATATCGGGGTGCAGACAGCGTATATATAATAGGTAACAACAAATAAGAAACAAACAATGAACATGAAAGCCATCATCACCAATTTACGGGGATTTGCAATCTCCGTTCTCACCCTCGTCGCAGTGGCTGGGCAGGGACAGACATTCACTCCCGTTGTGGAGGACAGCATCGACTTCGTCATCACGGGAACGACGACCAGCAGTAACGACAGCGTGTCTTCGTTTCCTTGTACCCCAATAGGACGGAGAGTGAAGTTCCCCATCCAAGACGGAAGGTTCACGGTCACTGGCCGTCTGCCACGCAATACGTTCTTCCAGATAGGCGACTATGAAGGTAACGACCTCTTGCTATCCTTACTGCCAGCCCCAAAGACCTACGACCTCCAACCAACAACGGATAGTACCCACAAATATTTCGTATAACCCAAATCAGAAACGAACAATGAACAAGAAGGAAAGGTTTTGCGATGTTGATAACATCGTGGAATGGCGCCACATCATCACCATCCTGCTCGCCCTCGTCGCAATGGCAGGGCAGGCACAGGTTCCACTCGAAAGCGTGAGGGAACTTACGATGAAGTCGGAGTATTTCAACCACGAGCGGCAGGTGCTCATCTACACTCCGGGAGGCTATCAGCAGTTCGACCAGACCTACTACGATGTCATCTATGTGTTCGACGCGCAAGACCGCACGATGTTCGACCTCGTTCACTGCCTGCTCAATATCGCCTGCAAGCCCGACCCCGACGGCGGCAGGAGCACGAGTTTCATCATCGTCGGCATCTGTTCGCCAAACCTTTGGGACATCAACTATTTCCGCAACCACGACTACCTGCCCATGCCCCTACACGGTAACAACGGGCTTTTTAAGGAGGGCAACTATTACGGCAAATCACCCGACCTGAAGAAGTTCGTCAAGAATGAGTTGATGCCATACGTGAAAACCCACTATCGCACGTCGGGGCGTTCCCTTGGCATCGGCCATTCGCTGAGCGCGTCTTTCGTGCTCGACGCGATGATTACCGACGACCTCTTCGACGACTACATCGCCATATCGCCCAACTGCTGCTACGATGAGTACCGACTGGCCACGGACATTGAGAACTACCAGTTCAAGAACCGCAAGGCTCCCCGCTTCATCTATGCGTCGATGTCTGGCGAGATTGACAACGGCCCTGATTACTGGGGCGACGAGTGGAAATCGGGCTGGGAACGTGTCTGCACGTACCTAAACGACAGGTCGCACTTTCCCGAGAACACCGTCACCTCCGTACAAACTTTCCCCGGCTACGGGCATTACAACGGCTTCATGCCCAGCCTGACAGCTGCCCTGAACGACTACATCGTCTTCGGTGCCAAAAACTTGGTGGGCTATGTCGGTGAGGATACCTATCCCGTCCACATCGAACTGCGCGGCAAGAACCTCACGGACACCATCTACATCACCGGCAATCAGGACGCGCTGGCCAACTGGGAGGCAAAAGGCATCAAGATGACGCTCACCAGCGACAGCATCGCCTCCATCGACCTCCGCTTGCACCTGCCCGCCCAGTTCAAATTCACCCGTGGCAGTTGGGAGCGCGAGGCCATACTGTCAAACGCCGACACGGGCAATCTCATCATTCACGATGCAGAGCACGCCACCCGTGTGTACCGCCTGTGGGAGAGAAATCAGTGGATGGAAGAATAAAAACGGTTCTACAAGATTCTCGTGTTGGTACGCTATTGCGTAGTATGAGGCCGTAGCTCTCCGGGAGTGGGAACGGGGCTGTCTGGGTAAGAGATCCGATCCTATTCCGTTTTGCCTATACGCAAAATACCTTGCGCCTGTACGCAAAATATCTTGCGCCTGTACGCAAAAAGTCCTCGACTGTACGCAAAATAAACTGGAAAATTTTTGCTTTTTCGTCAAAACTCTTGCAGAAAATCTCAAAAAGGTGTAAAAATGGCAGAGAAGAAAACTCAAAAAGGCGCGGACACTTTGACGTTTACTTATTGTCAAAAGAAACAAAATAAAGCATAATCAATAGAGATCAATGAATAAGAAAACCATCATCACCGCATTGATTACCCTTTTCATTCTTGTCTCGTGCAGCGACGATGAAGAACCGATTCGGGAACAACCGACGGAGCAGACAGTCATTTTCTTCATGCCGTGGTCAACGAACATGACACCGTATTTCGAACAGAACATTGCAGACTTCGAGACCGCCATCAAGGGTGGATTACTGAAGAACGAGCGTGTCATCGTCTGTATTTCTTCGACAACGAGCCGAGCCAACGTGATAGAACTCAAACAAGAAAAAGGTCAGTGCATCCGTGACACGCTGATGTTTTACAACCAGCCCGACTTCACGCAGCGTGAGAACATCTCGAGGATGCTCAATGATGTGCGGGCCATTGCCCCAGCCCGCCGTTACTCACTCATCGTAGGCTGTCATGGCATGGGTTGGCTCCCCGTCAGCACGAGCCGCGCACGGAGCCAATACCACTTCGAGCGCGACGACGTGCCGCAGACGCGGTGGTTCGGCGGATTTACAAGTGAGTATCAGATAGAGACCACGACGCTGGCCGACGCCATCGGCGACGCGGGGATGCGGATGGAGTACATCATGTTCGACGACTGCTTCATGTCGTCCGTCGAAGCCGCCTACGACCTCAAAGATGTGACCGACTACCTCATCGGCTGTCCGACGGAAATCATGATTTACGGCTTCCCCTATCACCTCTGCACCCGCCACCTCGTCGGCACCGTCGATTACGCCGCCCTCTGCCAGACCTTCCTCGAGTGACCGACTGCCGCGAACTCGACGCGCTGGCCGCGATCGTGAGGGACATCCACCAGACGCAGGAATTTGACTACGCTCTGTTGTCCGACGTGCAAAGGATGGACGGCTATAACCCCCCGTTGTTCTACGACCTCGGTGACTACATCGCCCACCTCTGCACCGACCAAAACCTGCTCGATGACTTCAACCGCCAACTGGACGTGACCGTTCCCTATAAGGCACACACCGCCCAATACTATTCCGCCAGCAACGGCTTCAATGACATCCGTGCCTATTCTGGCATAACAACTTCCGCTCCAAGTCACAATACGCGCTCCGTCGGG
>CAJOEC010000143.1 GCA_905233425.1 uncultured Prevotella sp.
GTCTTCTTTCGACAGAGAGGCCACTTCGGCTATCTCCGACAGCCGCTTGAACACGGCATCCTGTGCCAGGAACGGCATTCGCTGCAGTATATCCATGTGCTTCAATACATAAATGATTCGTTCAAAAAGACTATCACAATCATCCAGCTCCTTCTTGAAATAAGGCGCTTGAATCCCACATCGGTGAACGGGTTGATGAACTTTCCCATAAGTGATTAAGCGTTAGTTTTCTTTCTCGTCGGCAAAATTACACAAAAAAGCCGAAAGCGCAAAACTTTCGGCTGGTAATTTTCAACAATTATTATGATTTGTGGATATAATTATTCAAATTATGGCAATTCGTTTCCATAAAACAAAAAAAGCGGACACTTCAATATCCTTTTGTCGGGCTGGTATGGGAATTTCGGTTTCTATGTCTTTTGCTTAACCAAGCAAAGCACTTTTTTACATGAAAACGAAATCGTGTGGGCCACCCTAGGAAACGTGGAGGACATCGGAGGGGAATTATTTCTGCTTACGTTTTTCTTCTTGGCTGAAATAACGCAAGAGAAATTCTTTTGAGGTATAAACAGGGAGTTCACAGAATTCTATAAAATCACGCTTGTTGTTCGTGACAATCATTTCACAGCCACCCGCCAGGGCACACATGTATTGCAGCAAGTCCTCGTAGTCTTTAACTGGTTGATGAGCTAATGTGCTGTCAAGCTGAATGCTGTCAGTTGTCAAAACATTTATTCCCTCACGCATGTCCTTAATTAGTGGCCATAACTCATCCTTGGGGTAGTGACGAAGAATATACCCCATGTTAGCGTATGATAGATAAGATGCAAACAACTCCACTTCGCCGCGATCTCCAAGCTCCAAGATGGCCTTGGCATAAACAAAATCGTCGCGCACCTCGCCATAGTCAAGCAAGATGTTTGTGTCGAGAAAAACTTTCATCATAGACCTAAGATATGTCGTGTGCGCTCATCATTCAAGTCAACCATACGGGCGGCCTCCTTCCTTTTCTCGAAAAGACGCTCTATACGGGGGGAAAAAGTCATGCTATTCAGTTTCTGCTTTAGGAAAGCATCTTCATCTTGCGAAGCGCTTTCCACAACCTCCACACCAGGAAGGGATTCTATGAGAAACAGTACGAGAGCAATTTTCTCTTCTCGCCCCATGCCATTGAGCAAGCCAATATAAGGCGCTATGGGGGTGTTTGCTAAGTTTACGGTACTACTCATATTCGAATCGTTTTGTCTATCAAGTGGCAAAAGTACAAAGAAGAATTGACATAAGCAAATTTTTCAACTGTTTTCTTGGAAATAATACGAAAACAGCCACCGAAACACCCGTCCATGAAAACGAAATCGTGTGGGCTACCTGGGGTGGCCCACACGATTTTTCGCTCCACATCAATTCCTGACACTATTCCTCTGTTTCATTCTGTCTTCTCGCCCGCGCCGCCATCTCGTTGATGATGGTGGCGATGTCGGCCACATCGACCACGCCGTCGCCGTTCACGTCGGCCTGTGCAGACGAGACGTCCGCGCTCCCAGCCATCACGTTGATGACGCTCGCGATGTCCGCCACGTCGACTGCGCCGTCGCCGTTCACGTCGCCCTTGACGATTTCGATGTCCTTTCCGAAGAAGTGGAGGCGGAAATTGTCGAAGATGACCCAGTAGCTGGCGGGCATCGACGTGGAGCGTATGCCTATGCGCAGCGAGCCTCCGTCCTTGTCGAGGGTGGCGTCGACGCTGTTCTCGTAAAGTCCCTTGGCGAAATATGCGCTGGCGGCCTCCATGTTGTCGGGAATGTAGACCGTCGAGCCTACTGCCTTTTCCACTCCCTTGCCCACCTTTTTCTTTTGGGCGTCCTCGGCAATGTGTTTCAGCTTCGTGGCGTTGGTCACAGCCCCGGCGTAGAGTTCGGCTGTCACGTTGTTATTGCCGGCGGCATAGTCGTTGTATGCGTTGGTGTACGATCCCGGGCGCTGGAATCCCTGTGCCAGCAGCTGGTATTCGCCTCCGGGCAGGTTGTTGATGCTCTGGTAGAAATTGAATGTCCTCTCGTAGAACTCAGCGCTCGAGTAGGCCAGAGACGGTGTTCCCGTCCATCCGTCGGTGCTGTCCATGCCCTGGCTCTTCACCATGTATGTCAGGTTGAAGGGCTGTGCCTTGTCAGTTGCGTGAACGTTGCAGAGGAAGTCCAGTGCCGCCTGGTTTGCCTCGTCCTGTAGTGTTGTCAAGTCGGCTGTCTGTGCTGCTCCGTTCATTCGTTCCTCTATGTCGGTCAGCGCGTCGGCAAAGGCATTGTCGGTTCCGGCCTTCAGCTGTGTGTGCGGCACGAGAGCCAGTTTCTTTATTTCCGCGAGCAGAGTGCTCACTTTGGCCTTGATTGCCTCCATTGCCACCGTTTCCTGCTGCGTGGCCTCCTCGGCTGTGAGTATCAGCCACCGCTGTCGTGTCGCGGTGTTCTTCAGGTCGAATGTGGCGCTGCCCGTGACTCCGTTGCCGTTGGCCTGCAGACAGTTGGGCGAGAGGTCGCCCGTTGGGTGTATCAGCCAGTATGCTCGCTTTGCCGTCTCACCGCTGCCCACGTCGATACGTCCGCGCATGAGGTGGAAGTTGTCGTTATCGGTCGTGGCAGTTCGTGTCACGGTCTTGAATCCTCCTGAGTATGTCATGTACTGTCCTGTTGCGGCGTTGCGCAGCTGGTAGTACTGGTTTTCGGGTGTGAATGTTATGAACCATGCTGCCGAGTCGTTAGCCTGTGCCTCAGTAGCCGACATGGCGATCCATTTCAGCGTTCCCGTCTTTGTGACCGTGAGGTAGCTGGTGTACAGTCCCCGGTCCTCGGCCTCGCATTTCAGGTAGTACTTCGTGTTGTCGTCCTGCGTGAGGGCATAGTATGGCTCTGCGAAAGTGTTCGAGCGGTGCTCCAGTCCGTCCTCTCCCAGTGCCTGTCCAATCATGGCGTTGGCGTAGTAGTCGGCAATGTTTCCGTGGTCTTCATTTGCCCCGTTTATGCCGTAAGGCCACATGTGCTGGTTGTCGCCGTGCAGTCTCGAACCCGTGGTGTTGTCCCAGAAGTCGAGGAATGCCGACACCCGGTCGCCGAGCCAGTCGCCGCTGCCGTTTCCTGAGCGCAGGATATTGCCCGCCCACTGTGTGTCGTATGGTATGACTCCGAATCCGTGCTGCATCTCGTGCATGATAGTTCCTGTGCGCTGGTACGACGAGTTTGCTCCCATGTTCATCCACGGCTCGTCGCCGTAGTAGCAGTCGGCCGTCGGTGTGCCTGCGCTGTAGCCTATGTTGAATTTCTTCACCATCTCGGTGAGGTTGCTGAAGATGTCGCATGCCTCCTGTGCGGCGGCATTGACCCGCTTGTTGGCAGCGTCGTCGCCTCCGTTGTTATACCAGAATGTGACGTTGCCCTTCTTCACCGTTGCGAACTTGATGATGTCGCCATAGCCCACCTTGCCGTAGGCGTTCTTCGCGTATGCGCGCATATAATATATTGTGGCGGGTTTCAGGTCCTTCATCACGTAGATGGCTCCTTCGTGGTCGATGATGTCGGTCGTGGTGTTGTCGCCGACTGTCGGTTCGGGTGTCTCGGCCCAGCAGAATCCCTGCTCTTTGATCTCGTCGCCCTTTACCGACTTTATGCGTCCGAAGGCCATTGTTGCGCCACGTGCGAAGAGCGTGTTGGTGACCACCTCGGGTGCTGGCGACATATTGTCCTGATCACCGTAGGGCGTGTTGCGCAGCAGACGGACGTTGTCTATGGCGAGCATGGCCTTGCTGTCAACCTTTCCCGAGCCTTTGTAGCCCACCTGCAGACGGCCCACGGTGAAGTCGTCGAGTGTGAACCGTATGGTGTCGGTGCGCCACTCTCCAATTCCGAATGTTGTGGTCTGCGACAGAGTGTTGTTGAGGTCGGTCACGTACCATCCGCTCAGGCTCGTGCCTTCCTCGGCGGCCTCGTTGCAGTTGTAGTATGTCACAAGTAGCATGTATTCGCCTGCCGGCAGTCTCTGCGCCTGGTAGAATGTGATCTTGTTGCTGTATGCGCCGCAGAGGGTGAGACAAGCGCCGCCGGTTGCTCCGTCAGGGCCTGTTGCCGGAATGCTCTTGCCCATGAATGTGGCCTTGGTGCCGTAGCGGAATGTGGAGGCCACGGTGAAATTAGACTTCGAGTTGGGGTCGAGGGTCCATCCGTTGGGAGTGTTGACAGTCTTGGCCGGGACGTCCTCGGTGGAGTTGCTGTCGTAGACCACGTTGGCTGTGAAGTCGGCGTTCTCGATGTAATACTCGGTGAGGTCGTAGTAGTCCTGGGCCTGTGCGCATGTCAGGGCCATGACGGCAGCAAGGGCTGCAATGAAGTGTCGTTTTGTAATCATAGTTGTTCGATTTTTGGTTGTTTGCCGCAAAGTTACAGCTTTTTTCTGTTTTGGCCAAATTTTTACCTGAATAATTACGCTATTCTTGTTTTCAACATATAATTGCCATGTAATTGAACATTAATTTCTCATTAATTGATTATCCGCAAAGAAGTGCAATTGACCTTTCATTAACATATAATTGCCATGTAA
>CAJOEC010000144.1 GCA_905233425.1 uncultured Prevotella sp.
ATTGACCATTAATTTCTCATTAATTTTTGTGCGCAGCAATTAATGTACAATTAATGTTCAATTACATGGCAATTATATGTTAATGAAAGGTCAATTGCATTTCTTTGCGGATAATCAATTCCATAATTATCGTAATTTAGTAATCTTCGAGCGGGCTTCGTTGAACTTCCAATTGAGGTTGACGAGGAACGTGCGGCGAATGACATGATTTGTTATCGTCTCTTGAACGGGGAATCAAGGTATTAGGAGGCGGGCTTTCTCTTAAAAAACGCTAAATGGTCACAAGACGTTACAAATAATTGGTGCAGTTACCCCCAAAATGTTACAAATAATTCGTAACTTTGCCCTCAAAATGTTACAAGAGTATGATAAGAAGACACGCTTTACAGCAATTGGAGGCTTGGAAAAAGCAGGAGGAGCACAAGCCTATAGTGCTGCGCGGTGCACGCCAGGTGGGCAAGACGACACTGGTTAACCTGTTTGCAAAGAGTTTCGACAATTACCTCTATCTGAATCTTGACCGTGCGAGAGACTGCCAGCTTTTCGAGGAAGACGATACTGCCACGCTGATTGACAAGATACATATTCACTGCAAGAAGCGCAAGAGCGACGGGGACACGCTTTTGTTCATCGATGAGGTGCAGAACTCGCCAAAGGCGGTGAAGATGCTGCGCTATTTGCATGAGGAAGCCCCGCAGATGTATGTCATTGCAGCTGGGTCGCTGTTGGAGTCGCTCATCGACAGCCACATTTCTTTTCCCGTGGGGCGGGTGGAATATATGGCCTTGCGGCCATGCTCATTCTGCGAGTTTCTTGATGGCATTGGAGAGGACTATGATGCTGAGATGGTCAGGGAATTGAAAGCCGATGCTATCCATGACCGGCTTATTAGCCATTTCCTGAACTATGTATTGGTGGGCGGGATGCCAGAGGCTATCATGAAATATGCCGAGCGGCGCGACATTCTGGCCGTGAACAGCATCTACAGCACTTTCCTCAATGCATATAGCGACGATGTGCAGAAATATGCCCGTAACGACACCATGGCGGCTGTCATAAGACATGTGTTGCGTGAAGGGTGGAGCTACGCAGCCGAACCCATCTCATTCAATAATTTTGCGGGTAGCAGCTACCGATCCAGGGAAATGTCAGAGGCTCTTCACACTATTGAGCGTGCGCTGTTGCTTGAGCTTGCATATCCTGTGACCAGCGAGCAGATCCCTCTTTTACCCAACAGCCGTCGCAAGCCTAAGTTGATGTGGTTGGACACGGGACTCGTGAACTACTATGCAGGTGTGCGTGAGGAGATTTTCAGCGTGGATGACATTATGTCCGCATGGAAGGGCCGTGTGGCGGAACATGTGGTGGCGCAGGAGTTGATAGCAGAAAACACTGAGTTTGGAGTAAGACGGTTCTTCTGGATGAGGGACAAGGTTGACGCTACAGCGGAAGTGGATTTTGTGTACCAGTACCACAACATGGTCATCCCTGTTGAAGTCAAGAGCGGAACGAACTCCAAACTGCGCTCACTGCACCAGTTTATGGAAGCGGCACCACACGATATTGCCGTTCGTGTGTGGACGGGGAGATATAGCATTGACCATGTGAGAACGCCGGGCGGAAAGAGTTTCCGGCTTGTGAACATCCCGTTCTACTATGTGGGACAGCTGAATAGTATATTGGCAAAGGTATGATTAAGCTACGACTTCGTTATTGTTGACGTAGATGACGGCCATCTTGTCGGCGTGACAAAACACCGAATGATAAGCATCACTGCATTAGCTTAATCCTCTTGTCACTTCCACCTTTGGCCCAACAGAATCAGGGGAAGCTTTGCCCCGATGTTCTTTCTTGCCATAATGTTTGCGGTCACTGGGATATTGGTTTTATTGTCAGATGACGCTCGTAACGGGTGGGCTTGACCTGATAGCCAGGCAGGACATAGCAGGCCGTACAGCCTACGCCGGTGGTGTTGTAGTCGAGGTTCAGGGTGATGCCGTCCTGCTTTTGGAGCTGGTAGGTATAGACCGCCTTCGTCAGGTTGTCGGTGCTGTAGTGGTAGGCGTTGAAATTGAACGGCTCGTCCATCGCAAAGCGCAGTCCCTGGCCGGAGCCGTTGCTCATGTCGAGCCAACGGTTGTCGCAGCGCAGACCGCAGTCCTGCGGAATGAGATAGGGTTCAAACATATCATCTACGCTTTTCTCATAGATGCCGATGGCGTAACCAGTCTTGCGGTCGGGATAGTTTTCCTCCGGGCCGCGACCGTACCACTTCACCTGCTGCATCTCGTCGCAGAGCGTCATGGTCAGTCCGATGCGTGGCAGAAGGGTGGGCATCTGTCCCTCGGGCTCCAGTATGTGATGGATGGCGATGGTGCCGTCGCCGTTGATGCGGTACTCATAGACCTCTGAGAAGCCTGAATAGCGTAGGCCGGTGATGTAGGCATCGAGCGTCGTATTGACGGGAGCACCGAACTGCGAGAACCAACGCACATTGACATACACCTGACCATTGGCCTCGAAGGCCTCGCAGGAGATGGGTATGCGGGTGATGGCGTTCAGATTGTTGCTATAGAACTCGTTGGCTATCTGAGAGCCGTTCCAAGGCTTGCGGTTGTTGTAGGCGATGTTCCACTGATCCCAGCCGTCGACCTCGAGGGCCAGAGGGGCGCGCCACACGTTCATCTGGAGCGGCGACTTGAGCAGTTCCTTGCCCCCTTGCTTGATGCTGAAGAGCTGGCCGTCGGGAGTGAAGGCGTAGGAGAATCCGTCGCCGCTGACCATGATGGTGTCGTTAATACGGTTCAGCACGGCCTTTCCGATGGTCTTGTCTGTAGGTATAGCCAACATGCGCCAAGGGAGCTCCAGTTGATCCCAGGCCATGACGTACCCTTTCTTCGCCCAGATCTCATCAGCCTTCAGGCTGCTGGTTATCATGAGGCGGTATTCACATCCGAGATTGAGAACAGGGCGGCTGTAGGGTATGGTGATGACCTTCTTGGCCAATGGCTCCACATCAGGACTGAGCATTCCCTGCTGAAGGCAGGTGCCGTCCTCGTATAGTTCCCATTTCATGTCGTAATACGAGGTATTGAGGAAATGGTTCCTGTTCCATATCTCCACCGTACCGTTGCCAGCGCTCAACAGCCTGCACGATATAGGCTGGGCAGATTTCTTCATCTGATAGATTTCCGGCTGGACAGTCCTGTCGGGCCATATCGTGCCGTAGGTGCGGGCACCGATGCCGTAGCTGAAATACTTGTCCTCCTGCTGCTCCGTCTCGAAGTCGAGGTTCAGCAGCTGGCCTGAGGCGTCGGCGATGATGACATTGTCCATCAGCGCATCGCAGATATATACGCGGGTGTCCTGTCCGTGGGTCTGCTCGTTGCGACCTATGTTCACGGGGAATGGTGCATTGATGATATTGCCCTGAGCCTCCATCTGGGCCACCTGTGCGTTGTCGATGCTTACCGTCATCTGCTTGCCATCGTAGCAGGCTTCCACATGGTGCCACTTGTTCTCCCAGTCGCTGGGCAGCGGGGCCTGGAGCTCATACTTGTGGTTCGTTGCCGCAGGCCGTCTGCCGAAAGGTCGGGCATCGTTCTGTGCCCCCTCAGGAGCCTTATCGGTGTTGATATAGAACAGCAGATGTTCCTTGCCCCGCTGCTCGATGCCGAACTGCCATTCGCCCTTGGTTACAAACGAGCCGCAAGAACTGATAAGCTTGCGGGGACAGACATCGAAACTGATGGTCAGTGCATTGCCAGTGACCTCCAGGCAGTCGTCACGATAGACTTCAACCCACTCGTCGTGTCCGCTGAGGTCAATCACATGGTTCTTACGGTTGCGGGCATCGGCCACCAGTTTGGCATTGCCCATGATATGCGCCATCACCTCATGCCCCGATTTGTCGGCGAGCCTGCGTGCAGGTTGGGTAAGACCTGGCGACACGAAGTCCCAGACAGCACCGCCGATGCTTCGCTCGTGGGTATAGACGGCGCGCCACATCTCGTCGAACATGCCACCGCCGTTGCCAGCCACAGATATATACTCATCCATGAACGATGGGCGCACATCGCCGTCACCATGACGGCCCACCCTGAGGTCGAGGGCCAGCGGCGTTGGGTAGCGCGGACCGATGATATCCTCGGCGGGATGGCTATAGGCATTGCCGCCGTACATCCACCAACGGGTGTGGTCGTATTTGCGACCTTCGTCAATCACCTCACCAATGTTGGGACCCTCGCCGCTCTCGTTGCCGGCACTCCAGAACAGCACCGCAGGCTGGTTGCGGTCGCGCAGCACCATGCGGCGCACACGCTCCCTATACATTGGTATGAAACGCTTGTCGCCTGAAACCCATTCTGTGGCATGTGCCTCTACGCCAGCCTCGTCGATGATATACAGGCCGTAGCGGGCCGCATATTCTAAATAGCGCGGCACGGGCGGATAGTGGCTGGTGCGAACGCCATTGAAGCCAAATTGTTTCGACCTGTAAGGTTGGAAATGCAGTTCTAAGCCGCCTGAGGCAGTTTAAGCCATTCCCTTTCTCCTCTGAACCAACTGTGCAGTTTGCCGTTGAC
>CAJOEC010000145.1:0-954 GCA_905233425.1 uncultured Prevotella sp.
CATGTCGAAGATCATGTTCTGCTGCAGGATGCACTTCTTGGCGAACTGGCGGCTGGTGATGTTGTCAAGCTCGGCACTCTCGGGCAGGAAGCGGATGTGTACGCCCTTCACGTAGGCGTTGGCATCGTAACCGACGGGCGACTCTGCGCCAGAAGCCTCCAGCGTGGGATAGAACGTGCCCAGTCCGTCGAGCTTTACGCCGGTGCCCTGAGAGACAAGCTCCGTGAGACACGAGGTGAATTTTGTGAGCACACCCAGCACCACGTCGCGGGTGTAGATGCTGCCGTGGTCGGCGATGTGGTCGGCCAGACCGCGAAGCGAGAGGGTGTCGCGGCGCACGGCGCGGGGGTACCAGAGACCGAAAGAGGGACTGTTCTCATTGTTGTTCTGCTTCAGGTCGTAAGCCATTGAAATCTTTTCTTTTGCCATAATTGTTTGTGTTAAAGGGTTGAACTTTGGGTTAATTGTGGTGTCATCGCGATTGACGGTGCAAGTGAAGTGCAAGGTGAACGCAGAGCCGAGCTCGCTCGAGCTATGCTGAGCCGCAGCCTTCACTCGCCGTCGTTTCGGGCTGTTTCGGGTCGTTTAAGGCAGTCAAAGGCCGAACCTTGCCGTTTCCTCTCTTTTTGGCTAACATGAAAAAAACTTACGCGAACTTTTGTCAGCTGACAAACAATCGTCCGACAGCTGACGCGCATACGTCTGACAGCTGACAAAGATACTTTTGACAGCTGAGGTGGGTATGGCTTGCACGGGCATTCGTACCAGCAGGGACGTAGCCCTGTACCACGAAGAACGTATCTTCGCACCCTGAAGAACGTATCTTCGACCCTCGAAGAACGTATCTTCAGGCCATGAAGAACGTATCTTCTCCAGAGCATCCTTTATTAGCCTTGATGTCAAGGGTCAAGGCTCGCCCAGTTCGTCCACTATCATCTGCACCTGTTTCGGCGT
>CAJOEC010000145.1:980-5890 GCA_905233425.1 uncultured Prevotella sp.
TCCACGATTTCAGTTTCTGCCAAGCCCCTTTCGGCGTGAGGTTGGGGCTGTACTCCAGTGCCAGCTCAGTGCGCCCGTATTGGCGCACTGAGAATCCATTATTTGTTGTGTTTTTCATGGTATAAGAATGTGTTTAAGTGAAGATTGTGGGGGCAAAAGTAAATAGCACTTGGCTTACGAGAAAAGACAACATTCTTTTGGTCGTATGGAGATTATTTGTTACCTTTGCAGCCGGCAAGAATGCAACAATGGCAAAAAGGACATCTGAAGACTTCTACAAGGAAAGCAAGCGTATTAGGGAGGAAGTGCTGCAACAGGCAGAGCTTCTGAAAGGCTGTCCGTTACGCTTTACTATCACCAATGAAATAACCATGAGGGTGGAAATCACTAAGACTGACCTGAAGACCATTGTCAGCAAGAATGTAGGCGACGACAAGTTCAATGCCATCAAGAATGCGCTGGCAAAAGATATTCCTGGCTATCTCGCAAAGGCTACTTATCTGGGATGGAGGCCAGTTGCAGAAGGAAAGCACTTTGAGAGTGCCTATTTTGCCTATTTCAGCAGGGAACTGGGATGCCGGACAATCTTGTGTATGCGCCGGCTCGCGGATGGTGACATATACAAGCCATACGCCATAATCAATGACCACACGTTTGCGACAGCGGAAAGCGAACTGAGGAAATAAAAGAACTCCGTCTTAACAAGTCGCTTGCCGATACAAACGGGGCTCTTGTCTTAGACGGAGCTTGTGAGTGTGCACATTGGCAAGTCGCTTGCCGATACAAACGGGGCTCTTGCCCTATGGCTACACTTTTTGTTCATTAAGAGTGGAGCAGTTATCGTGATGTCTTACTCCTAAGGCGGTGTCTGTATAGTCCTGCCCCCTCGGGATTCTGCCCGGATAGCCAAACAGATGTTGTTTGACGCTGCAAAGATAGGTATTTTTTTTCATTCCCGCAACTTTTTCGGCAAGTTTTTTGTGAGGTTCAGGAAAATTGTGTAATTTTGCAGTCGCGGAGAAGGACTCCGTATATTCGAAGCGTTATGCTTTGCTTGCTCATAGGAAACCTGAGAAATTTCTGAAAAGTAGTGCAAGAGAGTGTGACGGTTCGCGCGTATAGCGTGGGCTGTTTATACCATTCGTGCTACTAAGGTTTTCTCAGGACCTCCTATGAATGAGTGGACAATCAGTGCCACGCTTCAGCGTATAAATAAATTTCTGGTAGGTGCTGACAGGACAAATGATAAAGTGCACCGACATGGGTACAAACTTTTTGCTGCAAATTAATCTGAAAGAGGCTATCCAACCTAACCTTCCTTACATTTCATGGGGTCTCTTCGCCCTCATAATCCTGACTGCACTTTGGGGCTACATTTATATCGCCCGCAAACGGGATTCTGAAAAATTGATTGCCCGTCGCCGATGGATAGAAATGATTCCTTCGGCAGTTTCGACGCTGGGTGTGCTGGGCACTTTTATCGGCATTACTCTTGGTCTGATATGCTTTGACACATCGAATTTGAATGATAGCATACCCGACCTATTGGAAGGCTTGAAGACCGCATTCTTTACTTCTTTGGCGGGTATGTTCGGGTCGCTGATTCTATCTCGTAAGGTAAACAATCTGTTTGACGAGAAGACTGGCGGCGTGTCAGACACCAATCAGGCAGCTGCGCTTATCTGCAAGTCGGTAAGTGACTTGCAAGAACAGTCGAAAAGCCAACAGCAAGCAAATGTGGTGTTTCATAATTTGGTGACGCAAGTCATTCAGAATTTGGATGCAAACATCGGCAAACTGAATGCTGACATTGGAACGCTGAATGCAAATATCAATCAGCTTAACGTGGCTGTATCGGCCATCGCCCTTGCCATGGAAGATGTTAAAGGAAATGTGAGCACCACGACCAATAAGGTGACTGCCATTGCATCGACGGCAGAGGGCATCAAGCAAGAGGCAGAGGACATGAACGGCAAATCGGCCAGCATGTTGCAATCGATGGGCAACATGGAAGAGACGAGCGGTCAACTGCATGGACTGGTGAAAGAACAGGCTGGCAATGTGGGCGAGTTGCTGGAGCATACGTCGGCCATATTTAGTACGCAGGAAGAGATTTCTGCCAACGTCGGCAAGCTCGGTGAGAAACTTCATGCCGAGGTGGTGGAGATAGAGGACAAGATGGAAGCGACGAACAAACTGCTGACACAGAAATTCGACGAGTTCTCGGAACTGCTGAAAAAGAGCAACACGGAGGCCCTTGTGGAAGTGATGAAGAAAGTGACGGCAGAGTTCCAGAAACAGATGAACGTTCTGATAAACAAACTGATTCAGGAGAACTTCGACCAGCTGAACAAGAGTGTGGAGCGACTGAACCAATGGCAGCAGGAAAACAAGGAAATGATTTCACGACTGACAGCACAATACCGTGAAATGGCCACCGACTTTGAAGGTACTTCGACCACGCTGACAAAAGTGAAGGATGACACTGAAGTGCTGGTGAGCAGCGGCGGCAAACTGCATCAGATTATCGATGCGCTGAACAAGGTCATCGTGGAGGATGAGAAGTTCATCAAGATTTCATCCGACCTGCAAAGCACGGCCTCATTGACAAAGAGTAATTTCGAGCAGTTCGACGCTTCGACCAAGGCACTGAACGAGTGGGTGAAGAAGCAAAGAAACTTTGTGGATGCCGTGAGCATGTTAATACAAAAGTTGGAAGAGCTGAACAAGATACGCGACTATGGCGAAGAATTCTGGAAAGAGACGCGCACAGAAATGAACAAGACGGTTTCGACGATGAAGAACGGAGCCGACACCTTGCAGAAGGAGCTAACTGGGATAGACCGCCAATTCTATCAGCGGCTGAACGTGACGCTGGCAAATTTGGATGCCTGCATTCAGGCTATGGTAAAAAGCAACGAAAGACGATAAGCCATGGCAAAGCACAATATATGGATGTCCGTTTCGGACTTGATGACAGGGCTGATGGTTATCTTCCTGTTTGTGGCCATTGCCTATATGCTGAAAGTGCGGGAAAACCAGAATGTTTTGACCGACTATGTGGAGACACGACAGCACTTGCACGAAAAGCTGGTAAACGAGTTCAAGGGCGACACCGCCGAATGGAAGATGACCGTAGGAAAAGACTTGTCGATGAAATTCAAGGAGCCACAAGTGCTGTTTGTGTCAGGCTCAGACCAGTTGCAGCCGCGTTTCTGCGAGATATTGAATAGTTTCATCCCGCGCTACCTTAACATCTTGCTTAATGATTCGCTGGCCGACCGCATACAGGAGATTAGGATTGAAGGCCATACGGATGATGTGTTGATGAAGAAATATGGTAACGACCCGTACCTGTCGAATGTGCTGTTGTCGCAGATGCGCTCATATAATGTGTTGAAGTATATACGAGAAATGCCCGCCTACCAAGAGTTCACAGAGGAGCAGCAGAAGCGGCTGGAGTTTTGGTTTACGGCCAATGGGCTGTCATACGGAAAGGCTCTTGATGACGAGGACGAATATGTGGCCGTGTCGCAAAAGGCCATCAATCGTGACAAATCCCGCCGTGTAGAATTTAGGTTGGTGACATCGGGTGAGGAAGTTCTGGAGAACTTTGTGGATAAGATAAAATGAACATGATTAAAGCTTATGGCAAACTATATTGATGACAGCGAAAGCCCTATTTTTGACTTCGCTCCGCTAAAGGCTTTTCTGGAAAAGCGTGGCATCAAGGTTGGCAAAAGCCAGCCATACGAGCCGATAGACCCAGGTGTCATCACACGTCAGGCGGTAGAAAGCGGCGATATAGAATTCCAAGACGATGGGATATTTGTCACAGACAGAGTGACGGGCAATAAGCATCAAGTCTTCCTGTATCTTAACTCCTATAATATGGCTGCATACGGGAAACCGAGGTATCATATTTGCCGGTGTAGAACCATCGAGGAATTTATTGAGTCTGGCCAGTTTAGCCGATATACTCGGGCGAATACCGACCCAGTGCCTGTCTATGACCGCTCGACTTACCGAAAGGTGATGGTTGACAATCTGCCGCTTTGCCAAAATTGTCTGAGCAAGATACGGGAATATGGCTCCATAACGTCCACCGACTTCGTGGAGATATTGAAGCAGGCCAACGATGCCTACGACGAAAACGAGGGAGAAGTGGAGGTGGATATTTTCGGCTACACCAAGGATTGGGAGGCAGTAAGCCGTGCCTATCGCACAAAGAAAGATTTTACTTGTGAAGCATGTGGTCTGCATATCGAAAACGAGTTAGACCGGATGTATTTGCATACTCATCATATCAACGGCAATAAAATCGACAACCGCGAGCGGAATCTCCGATGCCTCTGCGTCCGTTGCCATGCCAACGTAGATGCCAACCACCTGCAGCGTTTGACGACGGGGGCCAATCGTGTTATCTATGATGAGTTTTGTAGGAAGTATCCGAAGTAATCCCACATATTATTTCTTCACTTTCTGCGTTTTCTTCCTTTTCTTCCATCGGCGACATTTTTCAATTCCGCTTCTGAAGTCGTGAAGATTTTCTCGAATTATTGGTGAGAGATGCTGTCCCAGCAGCTGCCGTCCTCGCGTATGCCGCGCTGTTCCATGAACAGGAAAATGAGGTCTTTCTGCTGCGTCCCCACCTTGCCGAAGTCGTGAAGGTACTCCCACACGTCGATGTCGAAGTCATCCTTTATTCGACCGAGCAGGGCACGCTTGCCCGTCTCGGTGATGTGGTTGTACGTCCGTGGGTCGTGTGACTTGCTGTAGGGGATGCACACGGCCACCTCGTCCTCCTGCTGACGTGCCGGGAGCACACCTTCGGGCATCGGCACCGTGGCCCTCTGGAGCAGCTTGCTCTCGATGGAGCCACGTATCAGGTTGACGGGGTGACTGCCTCC
>CAJOEC010000146.1 GCA_905233425.1 uncultured Prevotella sp.
ATCGTGGCGGCCAACAAGATGGCCGACATCAATGAGGAGATGGCAGCAAACGCACTTGAGGCGAAACAGCAGACCACGCTCTTCAACATCGACCATGCCTACTGGCAGGTGGTGTCGCTGCACCACAAGAAAGTGCTGGCCGAGAGTTACGTCGGACTGGTGAGGAAACTGATGGGCGACGTGCAGAAGATGATAGACAAGGGCGTGGCCACGAAAGGCGACGGGCTGAGCGTCGGTGTCAGGGTGAACGAGGCCGAGATTGCACTGATGGAGGCCGAGGACGGTCTGGCACTGTCGAAGATGCTGCTCTGCCAACTGTGCGGACTGCCTGTGGATGAGGAGATCGTGCTGGCCGACGAAAACAGTGAGAGCCTGCCGACGGCACTGAGCGTGCCTGATGCACAGAATTATGACAATCGCCCGGAACTGAAACTGCTACAGAACACCGTGGATTTGAGCCGACAGACGACGAACGTGCTGAAGGCGGGCAATCTGCCACAGGTGCTGCTGACGGGCGGCTATGCCGTTACAAACCCCAACACGTTCAACGGCTTCGAGAAGAAGTTCGGCGGTTTCTGGAACGTCGGCGTGCTGGTGCGCATACCCGTATGGAACTGGGGCGACGTAAAGTATAAGGTACGCGCCTCAAAGGGAGCCACAACGATGGCCAACCTGGAACTGGCCGAAGCCCGCGAGACGATTGAACTGCAGGTGAACCAGAGCCGCTTCCGCGTGAATGAGGCTTACAAGAAACTGGAAATGGCGCAGGCCAACGTGGCCAATGCCGACGAGAACCTGCGCATGGCAAACCTCGGCTTCAAGGAGGGAACCGTATCCTTCACCATCGTCATGGAGGCCCAGACCGCCTGGCAACTGGCTCAGACGAAAAAGATAGATGCCGAGATAGGAGTCAGACTCCGTCAGGTGGAGTTGCAAAAAGCCCTTGGCACCTTGAAGTGAATTTTAATAACGTCATAACGAAATATTGAAACAACAATGGACAAAGCAAAACAACAACATAACAATATCCTGCTGGCAATCGCAGGATTCTCAGCAGTAGTAGTCATCGTGGCCCTCATCGGTTTCCTCGCCCTTGGCCGCGACCCGGAAGTGATACAGGGACAGATGGAGGTGGAGGAATACCGTGTGTCGGGCAAGGTGCCCGGGCGCATCCTGGAACTCCGTGTGAAGGAGGGCGACCACGTGAAGGCTGGCGACACGCTGGCCATCATCGAGTCGCCGGAGGTGGAGGCGAAGATGGCGCAGGCTCAGAGTGCCGTCGATGCTGCCTCGGCTATGGAGCAGATGGCGCAGAACGGTGCCCGCAGGGAGATGATTCAGTCGGCAGCCGGACTTTTAGAGCAGGCGAAGGCTGCGCTGGAACTCGCCGAGAAATCGTATAACCGCGTACAGCAACTGTACGACGAGGAAGTGGTGTCGGCCCAGAAGCGCGACGAGGCCGAGGCGATGTACAAGTCGGCTCAGGCACAGGTGAGGGCAGCGCAGAGCCAGTACGACATGGCCGTGAACGGTGCCCGACAGGAGGAGCGTCGCGCCGCATCGGCCACCGTGGGCCAGGCCCGTGGTGCCGTGCAGGAGGTGGAGGGCTATGTGCGCGAGACCGTGCAGGTGGCTCAGATGGACGGCGAGGTGACTGATGTCTATCCGAAGGTGGGCGAACTTGTCGGAACGGGCACACCCATCATGTCGATTGCCATGATGGACGACCAGTGGGCTACGTTCAACATCCGTGAAGACGAGTTGAAGACGGTCCGTGTGGGACAGGAAATCACCGTCAGCATCCCCGCCCTCGACCAGGAGGTCAGGATGAAGGTCACGTCAATCAAGGACAAGGGATCGTTTGCCGTGTGGAAGGCTACGAAGGCTAGTGGTCAGTACGACCAGAAGACTTTCGAGGTGAAGGCCCGACCAGTGGAGAAGATAGCAGATGTGCGCCCTGGTATGTCGGTGATAATGAAGAAGTAGTATGAAGTACATCTCTCAATTACTCGACCTCGGCCTGCGCGAACTCGACATCCTGCGGCGGAACCGCATCTACGGCTTCTGTATGCTGGTGTTCCCGCTGCTGCTGGTGGTGTTCTTCACCACGATGCTCAGTGACGGCATCCCGCAGGATCTGCCCATCGGCGTGGTGGATCAGGACAACAGCGCCACGTCGCGCGGCCTCATCCGCAACCTCGATGCCATGCAGTCGTCGCGCGTGGTCTATCAGTTTGCCAACGTCACCGAGGCTCGCTCTGCCATGCAGGAGGGCAAGGTCTATGCCTACCTCCTGATTCCCGAGGGCACGGCGGCGAAACTGCTGGCTGGACGACAGCCTGAAATATCGTACTACTACACCATGACGTGCATGACCGCCGGCGGAATGGCCTCTAAGGACCTGAAGACCATTGGCATGCTCGGCTCAGCTGCCGTGGGGCAGGCCACGCTCTCAGCCAAGGGAGCCTCGAAGGAACAGATCAAGGCCGCGCTGCAACCCGTCAGCATCGATGCCCACATGATAGCCAATCCGCAAGGGTCGTACAACTACGCGCTGACCACCGTCTTCGTGCCGGGCATACTGATGCTCTTCATGGCCCTGCTCGCGTCTTACTCGTTGGGCATGGAGATGAAGTTCGACACCGGCAAGGAATGGCTCGCCCGTGCCGACGGCAACATCGTCGTGGCCATCGTGGGCAAGTATATGATTCACGCCCTGGTGTTCCTGCTCGTCATGTTCGCCTATCAGTACTACATCTTCCGCGTGCTCCACTTCCCCCATTTCGGCGGCGTGTGGAACATCGTGCGGCTTACCTTCCTGCAAGTGCTGGGGGCGCTCGGCTTCGGCATCTTCACCTTCGGCCTGATGCCCTCGCTGCGCATGTCGATGAGCATCTCGTCGCTCTGGTCGGTGCTCGGCCTGTCGATGTGCGGCTCCGCCTTCCCCGTGGCGGGCATGGACACGCCGCTGCAGGCCATGTCGTGGCTCTTCCCACTGCGCCATTCGTGGATGCTCTATCAGGCCACGGTGCTCAACGGCTTCCCCGTCATCGATGTCTGGTTCCACCTCGTAGCGCTCATAGCCTTCACGCTGCTGCCCTGGTTCGTACTCCGCAAAGTAAAAAACGCAATGCTGAATTATGTCTACATCCCATAGTCCCGTATGTTGCTATATCATAGCAACCCATCACTAAATAAGCCTTATGATTGAAAGAATCAAGCAACACTTCACCGACGTGCTCCACATCTGGCGCAGCGAGATGGTGAAGGTCTTCAAGGACGAGGGCGTGCTGATGTTCCTCGTCGTCGTGCCGCTGGGCTACCCGCTGCTCTACTCGTGGATATACAACAACGAGACGCTGCACGAGACGCCGGTGGCGGTGGTCGACCAGTCGCACTCGGCCCTCTCGCGCCAGTTTGTCAACGACTGCGACGCCACGCCCAATGTCGAGGTGAAATACCATGCCGACGACCTCGACGAAGCCCGCTCGCTCGTCAGCCGCCAACTGGTCAAGGGCATCTATCTCATCCCCTCCGACTTCGCCGAGCGCATCAACCGAGGCGAACAGGCCACCGTCAGCGTCTATTGCGACATGAGCCTGATGCTGGCCTACAAGAACGTCTATCAGACCGCCATGGTAGAGGCCGCACGCCTCGGCGCAGGGCTGAAGATAAAGCGGAGCACCATCTACACCAAGCGCGAGGCGGCCATCACCGCCCAGCCGCTGGCCGTCACCGACGTGGCGATGTATAATCCCTCGGGCGGCTACGGCTCGTGCGTGCTGCCCGCCGTGCTCATGATCCTGCTGCAACAGGCCCTCGCCCTCGGCATTGGCATGGCCGCCGGAACAGCCCGCGAGCGTCACCGCAACGGCCAACTCGTCCCCGACGACGACCCGCACTACCGCGGCGCCTACCGCATCGTCTGGGGCAAGGCCCTCTGCTACGCCATGACGGGAGCCGTGGCTGCCGCCTACCTCTCGATGGCCGTGCCCGCCATGTTCTCCTTCCCGCAGTTGGGTAGTGGTTGGACGCTGTTCTGGCTGCTGCTGCCCTACACGCTGGCCAGCATCTTCTTCGGCATGACCGTTTCCTGCCTGGTGCGCTACCGCGAGAACGTCATGCTCATCATGGTCTTCGTCTCCGTGCCCCTGCTCTTCCTCACGGGCGTGTCGTGGCCGCAGTCCAGCATCCCCTCCTATTGGCAGGGCGTGTCGTGGCTCTTCCCCAGCACCTTCGGCGTGCGTGCCTTCATCCGTGCCAACTCCATGGGTGCCTCCGTCAGCCAGATACTGCCCGAAATCCGCTACCTCTGGATTCAGGCCGCCGCCTACCTCGGCATGGCCTGCCTCGTCTATCGCTACCAGTTCCGCCTGATGCGAAAGGCTACGGGTAGGCGAGCTTTGCTCGGGAATAAGTATGCCGGGAGATAATCAATTCTGAAACAAATTTCGTACCTTTGCACCGATGAAAAGGAAACGGATGTTCTTGCTGGCAGTAGCATTGCTTGTGTTCACGACCTCGCTGAC
>CAJOEC010000147.1 GCA_905233425.1 uncultured Prevotella sp.
CGTCACAAAGGGTCCCGATGTCGTCGACTTCGTGCTGCGCGACCCGCCAGGAGCCAAGTCGAAGACCACACTGAAGAGTGCCAGCTATACGCAGTACAGCAAAATCACATTTGACAAGGCCTACGGCGATGAGAAACTTGTGACCGATTTTCTTGGAGGTTCGGAAATGGATACTGGCACTGGTGTTGGATTCATGATTATGTCATCGTCGAAATCTCAAATTGATTTAGGCCTTGGAGTACATGGTCAATGGGAGAAAGGCGACAAGGACGAGACCAAAACCAACTTCACCGCAACCGAGAGCATCTCTACAGGAACCGCATACCCATACGTAGGTAGCGAGGGCGATGTGTATGTAGGCAAGTCCTACAACCTGCTCATTGGTAAGGTGCGCAATCTGGAGGTCACCCGTGAAGACCGGAACTCGCCCTACACCCTGCAAGTAAAGGATGCCTTCTCGCTGGGCACCGAGATTGCCACCGCCTTCAAATACTCTCAGTATGAGATAAGAAAGGTGATGATACCCAAGTGGGAAGAGCAGCGCAATAGTTTCTTCACCGAGGTGTCCGACAGCATCACGGCCTACCAGTATGTGAACACCGGAGACAAGTCGGTCTATCTCACATGGCTCAAACCCGGCGATGAAGGGTATGGCGTATATGGCTACCGCTATGTCCCCGCTGACTTTGTGGACGAAGAAGACAGTGTGAGCTGGTGCAACATTCAGATAGACAACTGGAAAGGAGCGATAAAACGTAACGAAAAGGAAAAGGTGGAAGCCATCGAAGGGGGCAAGTTTGAGAACTTCTCTATCGACGGAGGCGACACCTATACCTATTCCACACACAACGAAAGTTCGTTTGGATCAGGAGACGTCTGGAGCTGGAAGATCGGCGGCATCTTTAACTTTGCATCAGGATACGTATTTAGTGATGTTGCCAAATTTGGGGTTAACGCCACGCTTACCACTGAGAATGGGCGAACGAAAGGCGAGGAGGAGATAACTACCCATGGTAACTACCAAGACTGGGAATACACCATCTGTGACGGTAACCGGGACACTGACCTGTCCATCAATAAATACGCGGTAACAGGCGATAGTAACGGGTGGCACTCCAACAGCGACATCTTCACCATCTTCGGCGGTCAGACCTACAACCCCTACGAGCCTGCCGACTCTACTATCTACTACAAGCCGGGCACACCCTTGGGCAACGGCACCGTGCAGATGGAACAGCCCAACCTGGGCATAGCCGTGGGCGACCAGAACCCAGCGAAGAGCGTCACCGTGACCGACATCCCCTCCGGTCAGGAGGCCAATGTCACGCTCTACTGCACCAACATGGCCAACGTGCATCAGGGTGCCAACTTCAGCTATAACCTCCTCATTGTAGAGAAGACCAACGACAAGGGATTAGAGATACTGATGGACGGCGTGCCCATTAACGGGCGCTCGGTGCTGCTGAACCAGAGTGAGACCACCAAGAAGGTGCTCACTATACGCCAGACCGACCAGAGCATCCTCGACTATGAGGGCATCAAGATACGCTTCTGCTCGCAGTATCAGCCTGTAAAGATATATGATGAGGTGACGCTCAACGCTCACTTCGTTCCCTCGTCGTCGCCAGTTGACCTCGTCATCAGCGAGCCGGTGCTCAACATCGAGACGCTGGGCAACAACGGGGGCGACCTGGAAATGAAGGTCAGTGGCTTCGACCGCCAGTTCAAGGGCTTGAAGAAACTGGGCGTGGAATACCGCTTCGAGGGTGGCACCGTCTGGATACGTCCCGACACGCTAACCTTCGTCGTCAACCGCGCCGACTCCACCAATCTGCACACCCACGTGCTGCCCGCCACGGGCGACCTGCGCCTGCGCCTAAACATGAAGGACGATGTCTCCTACCCGCAGGGCAACTACACCTTCCGTGCCTACACCACCACGCAGTATGGCACCGACGATGTTTCCGTATACAGCGACGTCATCGCTGTCACCAAGGACAACTTGCGGCCACGCAACCTCACCACCCCCGCGCCCACCGACGGCATCCTGCGCTATGGTGACGACATCATCGTCGAGTTCAACGAGGACATCGTGCCCGGCTATGTGGGCGACAAGAACATCATCGTCACCGCCAAGCTCAACAACCAGCCCGTAGTCCACGACGTGGCCAAGCAGTTGGGCTCCAACGGTAACGAGCAGGTCACCGTGAACCCCATCTTCCTCAACGGCGACTTCTCCATCGAGTGCTGGCTGAAGTGGACGGAGGCCGGCAGCATCCTGCGCGTCGGCAACGGACATTTCGTTGCGGGCATAGACGAGGCAGGGCACATCGTCCTCAACATCGGGACGACTCAGATTGCCTGTCAGGACGTATTGCCAAAGAACGAGTGGACCTACCTTGTGGCAAGTTATAAAGCCGACGCTCAGACCATGTCGGCACTCGCCATGTACGGTAATGTCACGCTGCGGCTCGCCACCAACTACTATGTGGGCGGTGAAATGATGCAACAGATACGCTATTCTGACGACAACCACCTTTACCTGGGCAACATGAACGGTGCGATACATGACCTATGCCTGTTCAACATCTACCGCGATGTCTACGAGGCGGCTGCCATGAGGAACCAGGAAAAAGACAGCTATAACTACGGCCTCGTGAACTACTGGCCCATGAATGAGGGGCACGGCACCGTGGCCACCGACATGCGCCACACCCACGACTTCCAGGTCGACGACACCTGGCTGATAGACAACGTGAACTATGCCGCAAGCCTTGGCGACGGAAAGGGACTGGAGGCCAACATCGCGACGGTCAATACCAGCGTGGGCGACAGTTATGCCATCGAACTGTGGGCACATGTCGCAGAGGGTGCTGCCGAAAGAGCCACCATCTTCGAGACGGGTTCGAGCGATGCCAACCGCCTGGGGCTCTACCTCAACGCCCAGAACGACTGGCTGCTGCGCTATGGACAGAAGGAGCAAGTGGTGGCCAGCCATGAGGACTTCCCCGACCTTCCCACCTGGAATCACGTGGCACTGAACGTGGTGCGCGGACAGACGGTCGGTTTCTACCTGAACGGACGGCGCACGGCTGTCATCGCCGAGACCGACGTGCCGCCGTTGCAGGGCGCACGCCTCACACTGGGCAAGGACATGGGGGCGTCCTCTAACATCGACGAGGTGCGCATCTGGCATGCAGCACTCTCAGAGAGCCGCCTGCTGAGCAATATGTACAACTGCATCGACACGGCCGAAGTGTCGTCGAGCGGACTCGTGGCCTACTACCCCTTCGAGAAGCAAGGCACCGTCAACGGTGTGGAGACCATGATACCCACACTCGAAGACCTGGCTCCACGTGCCGCTGGAAGCGATGGGAAGACAGTGATGCTCACGCCCCTCGGCACATACGAACTGACTGAGTTTGCACCGCCACTGAAGAACGCACCGGTGGAGAAACGTCTCATAGCCAGTCCGGTGGCATCGGAGCGCAAGATTGTCATCCGCCTGGAGGAAGGCGCCGGCATCACCGCACGTCATGTGGAGGGTACCACACTCAACGTCACCGTCGACAAGATTAACGACATGCACGGCAACCAGTCGCTGCCCATCCGCTGGCAGGTCTACTGCCAGTTGAACACGCTGAAGTGGACGAAGGACTCGGTGAACGTCATCAAGCGCTACGGCGACGACTACACCTTCGACGTCGATATCGAGAACCGCAGCGGACGCACGGAGTATTACACCTTATATAATATGCCGCAGTGGCTGACGCTCGTCGACAGTGAGCGCACCGACGACATCGCCCCGCAGAAGACGAAGACGCTGCGCTTCCAGGTGAACCCGCTGGTGGCTGTGGGCGACTATGACATCACCATCGGTCTGCAGGGTAACAACGAGATTCTCGAGCCCCTGCGCATCGTGATGAAGGTGCGCGGCGAGCAGCCAGCATGGACCGCCGACCCGAATGCCTACGAGAACATGATGAGCGTCGTGGGACAGGTCTATGTCGATGGCGTACTCTTAGGCGACACAGAGAGCCTGCTGGCCGCATTCATCGACGGCGAATGTCGCGGTGTGGCTTCTCCCATTCAGATGCGTGGTGCAGCCTACGTGCCGATGAGCATCTATGGCACGGCCCTGCAGACGGTCAACGGTAAACCCGCCGACCTGGACAACGGGCGCAACATCACCTTCCGTCTGTGGGATGCACGGGCGGGCATTATCTACTCCAACGTGAGCATCACCCTGCCCGACGGTACGGCTACGGAGACCATCACCTTCAACCCGACCGTCAACTACGGCTCCTTCGACTCTCCGCTCATCTTTACAAAGAGCAACCTCATTGAGCAGCCCCTCTACCTGAAGACAGGCTGGAACTGGCTGTCGCTCGGCGTAGAGCCCAGCAATGCGCAGACCTCTGCCGTGTTCGAGGATTTCACTTCATGGCAGGTTCGTCTGAAAGACCACGACAGCGGCATGTACTTCTGCAACGGCTCCTACTGGGCAGGCCCGCTCGATCGTGGGCAGCAAGGACATGCCGCAGCCCCTCAACGTGGTGGGCCAGCAGGTAAAACTCGCTGAGACACCCGTCACGCTGGAGCATGACTGGAACTGGATGCCCTATACGCCGACCGTAACGATGACCATCGGCGAAGCACTGGCCGGGGCCAACCCACAAATGGGCGACCAGGTGAAGTCGCAGACGGCCTTTGCCTACTACGGCCCCTACGGATGGGAGGGTAATCTTCTTTCCTTGGAGAGCGGAAAGGGCTATCTCTATCAGAGCAAAGACACGGTGACAAAGTCGTTCGTCTACCCGACCGTTGCGGCCTCACAGGCGCGTCGCTTAGTCGCGGCTGCAAACACTGCACCTTCAGTGTTCTCGCCTGTTGATCCGAACGCTTATCCTGACAACATGACGATGGTCGTCCTCCTAGCCTTCGTCAATGGAGAGTGTCGTGGTGCTGCCGTGGCCACTACTAATGGTGAACTGCCGCTCTACTACCTGCTCATTGCCGGCGAGGGCAGCGGACAGCCCATGGAACTGCGAGTCTATTTGGACGGCAGCACGCTGAAAGTACGCAACGACCTCACATACATCAGCGACGGAAACATCGGAACGCCGTGGGAACCCTTCGTCGTCGACATAAAAAATACGGTTGGCATCAGCAGTGTGGAAGACAGTGATGACGGTTCGGCAGCATGGTATACCCTGCAAGGCATTTATTTGGGCACCGATAAACCCACAAGACCGGGCGTCTACTTCTCTAGCACGGCCAAAGACCGACTCGCAGGTAAGAACGGAAAGAAACTCGTAATCAAGAGATAGAATCCGGTTTATAGGTCATTTTGCAGGCTGCGACATGCCCGCAGGCCCGATAAAGAAAGGGGTTTCGGGCATGTCGCAGCCTGCAAAATGACCTATAAACCATTAATAATGCCCTATAAGTCTAAAATTCTTAAGTTTCGGAAGTAAAATTTCTTGAATATTTACAAAGAAAAAGGCTTGGAGATTTCCTTGTTTCAAGGATTTTTTGTAACTTTGTGGTGTCAAAAACAATTTACAAAAACACTCCAAACCATGTGCAA
>CAJOEC010000148.1 GCA_905233425.1 uncultured Prevotella sp.
GAATAGACATTCATTCAGGAATGTGGGTGCGCTTTGTGGGCTACGAGGACGGCGATCCTCTCGACGACTCGCAGATGATGTTCATCAATGCGCCCGGCAGCTGTGAGCCTCTTGACGTTGCGCGAATCAGAATCGCTAAGAGGCTTCCGCGCAAGAATCACGTCGAGGACTGCATGATAATGCGCGACTCTTGGCTGAAACTTGGCCGAATGAGCATTCAGGAAGTGTTGCAGATTCATTCGGACGAATCTTACAGGTACATTTTCGGGAACGAGAGAGAGTACATCAGTGATGAGGAGATGAATAAGATGATGAAAATAAAGAAAGTAAAGGAGGAGTAAAGTTATGGCATTATTCAGTAAACAAAATAAAGAGGTTTTTACTAATCCGTTGAACCTCGATCATCCCATTCTGGGCCAGGTACTTGGTATCTGCTCGGCCTTGGCTGTGACGTCGCAGCTGAAGCCTGCCATCGTGATGGGTCTTGCTGTGACGGTCATTACCGCCTTTGCAAATGTGATCATCTCGATTATCCGCAACACCATTCCTAACCGCATCCGTATCGTGGTGCAGTTGGTGGTGGTTGCTGCTCTCGTGACTATCGTTTCTCAGATTCTGAAGGCTTTCGCCTACGACGTAAGTGTTCAGCTGAGCGTGTATGTAGGTCTGATTATCACCAACTGTATCCTGATGGGTCGTTTGGAAGCGTTCGCCATGCAGAACAAGCCCTGGCCTTCGTTCCTCGACGGTGTGGGCAACGGTCTGGGCTATGCTATGATCCTGGTCATCGTGGGTGCCGTGCGTGAGTTGCTCGGACGTGGTTCGCTGCTGGGCTTCCAGATCATTCCGGATGCCTGCTACGACTTCGGCTATGTGAACAACGGTATGATGACGATGCCGGCTATGGCGCTCATCCTCGTGGGTTGTGTGATATGGGTTCATCGTGCTTACTTCTACAAAGAAAAGTAATATATGAAAGAAATATGAATAATGTGAATAATTTATTCCAGAAATAAGAAGAAATAAATATATTTCTTGATAAGATTTCTGCGTATTATTCACATTTTTTTCATAAAAAAGAAAAAGAATATGGAACATATAATTAGTTTGCTGTTTCGTTCGATTTTCGTCGACAATATGATCTTTGCCTTCTTCCTCGGCATGTGTTCTTACCTTGCCGTGTCGAAGACCGTGAAGACCTCGTTGGGACTGGGCCTCGCCGTGACCTTTGTGCTCACCGTCACCGTCCCCGTGAACTATCTGTTGCAGACCAAGGTCTTAGGTCCGAATTGCCTTGTTGAGGGCGTCGACCTGAGCTACCTCTCGTTTATTCTCTTCATCGCCGTGATTGCCGGTATGGTGCAGCTGGTAGAGATGACCGTTGAAAAGTATTCACCGTCGCTCTATGCTGCCTTGGGTATCTTCCTGCCGCTGATCGCCGTTAACTGCGCCATCATGGGTGCCTCGCTCTTCATGCAGCAGCGCATTTTGATGGACCCGGAAAATTCTCAGGCCATCACCTCTATCCTTGATGCCATCGTCTATGGCTTCGGCTCGGGTCTGGGCTGGACGCTGGCCATCGTAGCTATGGGTGCCATTCGCGAGAAGATGCAGTACTCCGACGTTCCCAAGCCTCTGCAGGGTCTCGGCATCGTGTTTATCACCGTCGGCCTCATGGCAATGGCGATGATGTGTTTCTCTGGACTTAATATTTAATCGAGTATGGCACAGTTTATAGCATATAGTATCGGAGTATTCCTCATCGTCATACTCCTTCTCGTGATTATCCTGCTCGTGGCGAAGAAGTATCTGTCGCCCTCAGGAAACGTGAATATTGTAATTAATGGCGACCGTACCATCTCTGTAGCCCAGGGTAACTCGCTGATGTCTACACTCAACGAGAACGGCGTGTTCCTGCCTTCTGCCTGTGGTGGTAAGGCCTCTTGCGGACAATGTAAGGTGCAGGTGCTCGAAGGGGGAGGGGAGATCCTCGATTCTGAGAAGCCCCACTTCTCGCGTAAGGAGATCAAGGCTGGCTGGCGCTTAGGCTGCCAATGTAAGGTGAAGGGCGATCTGAAGATTCATGTCGATGAGAGCATCCTTGGTGTCAAGGAGTACGAGTGTACCGTCATCTCGAACAAGAACGTGGCTACGTTCATCAAGGAGTTCAAGGTGCAGCTGCCCGCTGGTGCCCACATGGACTTCCTGCCTGGCTCTTACGCTCAGATCAAGATACCTGCATTCGACTGCATCGACTACGATAAGGACTTCGACAAGTCTCTGATCGGCGATGAGTATCTGCCTTCATGGGAGAAGTTCGGTCTGTTCCCGCTGAAGTGTAAGAACCCCGAGCCCACCATCCGTGCTTACTCGATGGCCAACTATCCCGCCGAGGGCGACGTGTTCATGCTGACCGTCCGTATCGCTACGCCTCCATTCAAGCCCGACAAGAGTGGCTTCATGGAAGTGAATCCTGGTATCGCTTCGTCGTATATCTTCTCATTGAAGCCTGGCGACAAGGTGATTATGTCTGGCCCTTACGGCGACTTCCACCCACATTTCGACTCGAAGAAGGAGATGATATGGGTAGGTGGTGGTGCCGGTATGGCTCCGCTGCGCGCACAGATCATGCACATGACCAAGACGCTGCACACCACCGATCGCGAGATGCACTACTTCTATGGTGCCCGCGCGCTGAACGAAGTATTCTATCTCGAGGATTTCCTGGGTCTGGAGAAGGAGTATCCCAACTTCCACTTCCATCTGGCCCTCGACCGTCCCGATCCCGCAGCCGATGCTGCTGGTGTGAAGTACACCCCGGGCTTCGTCCATCAGGTGATGCTCAACACCTACCTGAAAGATCACGAGGCTCCCGAGGATGTGGAATACTACATGTGCGGCCCCGGCCCGATGTCGGCAGCTGTCGTCTCAATGCTCGACAGCCTCGGCGTAGAGCCCGAGAGCATCATGTACGACAACTTCGGAGGCTGATGTCTGTCCCGTCCATAGAAAAGTCAACCCTCGCAGCATCACGCTGGCGAGGGTTGATTTTATCCACAATTTGAGAATGCGTGGTATATCCTGACCGGCCGCAGAACAGATTAGTTGTCAGAATAGCGACAGATCGAACATAAGAAAAACGTTGTGAAGACTATGAAGAAATGGAGTTTATGGCTGCTGGCCGTCTGCCTGACAATCTGCGGCACAAGCGTGTTCACATCATGCCGTAGCAGGTCGGTTGCGGCAACTGAGGTTATCCCGCAGGACCCTGACTATGCCGATGGCTCGCAATGGTATTCAACGGAGCGTGAAGGTAAGGCAGATATCTTCTATGTCATCTCGACCGAGACAGGCGACTATGTTGCGGAGAATGGGATGGCGTGCCACTATGCCGACACCTACGCCGACAGCCTGCGTATGCCGATGAAGGCAGAGATGGAAGGCGTGGATACGTTGTTGAGCGGACAGTTGAATTTCTTCTCACCCTATTACCGCCAGTGCTCGCTCCAGTCGTTTATGACCGACAGCCTCACATCGGTACGTCTGCCGCTGGCTACCGATGATGTGCGCCGGGCATTTGCCTACTATCTGAAGCATCAGAATCAGGGCCGTCCGTTCATCCTTGCCGGCTTCAGCCAGGGAGCCATCATCGCGCTGGACTTGTTGTGCGAGATGGACGACGAGACTTACAGCCGCATGGTGGCAGCCTATATCATAGGAACCTCGATTCCGCAGGAACTGATCGACAAGAACCCGAGCCGGATAAAGCCTGCCCAGGGTGCCGATGACAAGGGTGTCGTCATCTGCTACAATTCCGTACGTGATGCATCGTGCACACTCTGGCCAAGGAGTGCCATGTGTATCAACCCGGTGAACTGGCGCACCGACGCGCAGTCTGCCACGCTCGATACCGAGCCGTCGCCTCTCGTTCCCGTCGACCAGCAGCAGAAAGACCATCTCACCGTCACGCTCGATTCTGCATCGAACCTGCTATTCGTGGATTGCTACACCGCCACAGACTACATCCTGCCCCTCATCGGCAAGGAGGGTAACTATCATTCCCGGGAAATCTGGCTCTATCGTGACCAACTTCGCGAGAATATGCAGTTGCGCTCAGCGAAGTATCCTGACTGATATGACACAAAATTCCCCCGCAGTATCTCTTTGCGAGGGAATTTTAATTAGAGTGGCCGTAGCCATGCAACCCTGATCAGTCGCCCGTGTCGATAGGATGGCCGTTGTCATCGTTGCCACCGCCACTTACCGTGCCCGAGTTGATTACGAGGGTAGAGGCCTGTGCGGGCATCGCGAAGCTACCGGTGTAGACACCCTCGCTCTCAGTCAACTCGATGTCAGAACCATTGATGGTTGCGGTCGGCACCTGACCCTCAGCAGGCGTGATGCTGATTTCCACCTCGTCATCCTCATTCAGGCTTGCACCCGATCAGCGCGTAGTTCGTCGACTGGTTCTGGCTGCCGTTCTCTGAACTACCGTTGCCGTTCTGCGAGCCACCGTTCTGCGAATTCTGCGAGCCATTCTCGTCTTCCTCAGAACCCTCGGAGCCCTCAGAGTCCTCCTTGCCAGAAGAGAGCAGGCTCTTGACGTTGACGAACTCGGCCTTCTTGATGAACTCGCGGCTGGAGAGGTTGTCCTCAGCTGCCTGATCCGGGAGGAAACGGATGTGAAGGGCTGCGAGGTGCTGGTTCACATTGAAGTCCTCCTCCTTGTCGGCACCGCCCTTGGTGCAAAATGAAGGAGGTGGGAAATGGGTAAATAATAGATAATTTATGATATAACTTATTAATATACAACTACTTATATTAAATCTATACTCTTTCCAACATTTTCTTCGTCTGACCTAAAAACAAAAGCAATGCAATATTGCAATAAGCGAGGGCAGATACCCCTCTTTTCTGACGAGATTACGGCTCGTCGATGGTGAGATTACGGCTCGCGCCCCACGAGATTACGGCTCGTGTTTTTTTACAAAATTATTTGCTGGCTCGGGGCGATAGACTGTGGTAGGTATCGTAACCACCAGTACCAGATTTGAAGATGATAGTGTCGATAAAATAGAGATGTCCGTCTTCGCCTTTCAATACATTGTTGGGCACAGCATCAAAGATATCATAGTTGCTATTTGTGAAATAGCCTTCATCCTGTTCTTTACGGAATCCCAGTTGTTCCATTTCCTCGTTAATCTCCTGTTGAGTAGCCTCACGCTGGGATAAGATGAACGGTTGACGAAGAACTGCACAAGTTTTCCCGTCACGGTTTTCGGCAAAACCTATGAGAGTGTATTCACAATCTGGGAATAGTTCGTTATGAACTGAAATACGTTCAAAGAAAGAGGAAAGGTTATCATCTGAATATCTGAAATCATTCAGTTTATATACAAACCTACTATCCAATGAAGCATAGACTTCATTCTCTGAACCACGGTCGGAATAAGTGCCAAGTGTATCTTTGTCAATCCAACAGCCGTGCTGGATAGCCCAGTCTTTTAGTCTTGCAATTTGGACTCCCTTGCAAGACGTTGTTCCCGCAAGCGCTTGAATTGACTCAAGCACTCCTCGTGCGAAATCGGATGCTGCAGCCAATAGGCCACCGACTTCATTTTCTCGGTAGTCACCTTGTGATGGTATTTGTTGAGTGTTGTCATTGCTCATCCTTTCATTTCTAATTCGCTGCAAAGATACGAATAAGCGAGCAAGCTACCAAATAAATCTCGATTTATTTTTAGTTTCGAGCGAAAGTATCTTCGAGATTTGTCTCAAAGATAGGCAGTTTTCGCTTATCTTCCAAATAATTCCCCATTTATTTTCAGTTTTTCGGCCAAAAGAGAATTACTTTCCAAACTTTTTTGTATCTTTGCACTAGATATTCAAAAAAATCGTATCTATTTGGCTTTCAATGCCAAATTTTGTAGGTGAAAATGTAGGGTAACGATTTAGTCCCAATTCTGCTTCATTGGTTTACGAGACTACCACCGTTTCGGAGGATTATTTCGTTACCGAAACGCTTTTTTAACATAGTTGTGTAGTTCATACCAACAAGAGGCGTCGAAGTGCCCCGACCACCAAGCGGACATGTTTGGAGGTCGGGGCACTTCCGCTTTTGCGCAGGTCATGTTTTATTGGGCTTCCTGCCGTCACGCCGGGTACTTTACAACCTTTTACGTCGCAAAGTTAAGGCGTACCGTGAATGCGCCAAGTACCGCCCTGCTATTTGCGGCATATCCCACTGGCAGCCTTCCACAGATTTTACGTGAAAATCGGGGTATTCCAGATGGATATGCCCAAATTCCTTGTCTTCATTCCCTATCAGTGTACGCCTTTGTGTCGGCGATGTAAAAAGTTTATACCCGGACGGCATACAGCCAATAAAAAAAACTGCCCAAAAGGGGGCAACAAGAAGAAAAAGTTTACCCCTCTGGCTCCAGTCAATAAAAACTTCAAAAACATCGACGATATGCTGAAATATGCACTATACGACTACATTCCGCAGCGATACCTCAGAAGGGCGTCATTCGAGCAGATAGACCTCGACAGGCGGATAATCGACTTCAAGGACGGAAGGCGGTACGCCACGGCATGGGCAGCCAAAGCCATCGGACGGACACTCTCGGCAATGGACTTGTCGGACACGGTTATCGTGTGCATCCCTGCAAGTTGTGAACTGACGAACAGACGCAGGTACAAGCGTTTCTCCACTGCCCTCTGCCAAATGTGCGGAGCCATCAACGGCTATGACTATGTGCAGGTTTTCGGCAAGCGTGAGAAGGTGCATGTCACCCACAGCCACGAGGTAGCCGAGAGCACGGACAACGTGCATATCGACGATAATTTCTTCCGAGGCAGGAAAGTGCTCGTCATTGACGACATCTGTACCACCTGCCGCACTGCCGACAACTTCATCGAGCGGCTGCAAATCGCAGGTGCCGACGTGCGGATGGCTCTTTTCCTCGCCAAGACCAAGCAGATGAAACGTAGAACCCCAAAATACAATTAGGACTATGAGCGCAACAGCATTAAGACTCACTATCAGACAATGGGCAGAAGAAGACCGCCCAAGTAACAAACTCCGCAACCTCGGCGTGCAGTCGCTGACCGATGCCGAACTGCTTGCCATCCTCATTGGCAGCGGCACGACACAGCACAGCGCAGTGGACATTGCCAACCACACCCTCGCCAAGTTCGACCGCGACCTGTGCAAACTCGGCAAGGCAGACTACCACGAACTGAAAGACGTGGAGGGCGTGGGCACCTACACCGCATGCAAGATTATGGCGGCTATCGAACTGGGCAGGCGTCGCCAGTCGGCACACGCCGGCATTGCCCCCGACCTCTCGTCAGCCACTGCCATCTACCGCTACATGCTGCCCAAGATGCAGGACTTGAAGACGGAGGAAGCCCACGTCATACTGATGAACCAAGACCGCAAACTCATCAAGTCCGTGCGCATCAGCCAAGGCGGCATCACCGAGACGAGCGTAGATGTGCGCATTCTCATCAAGCAAGCCGTCCTCTGCAATGCTACAATCATTGCCTTCTGCCACAACCATCCCAGCGGCAGTATCAGACCCAGCAAGGCTGACGACGACCTGACCAGGAGCATCAAATCCGCCTGCGACCTCATGCGCATCCATTTCCAAGACCACGTCATCGTCACGGATGAAGCCTACTACAGTTACCACGAGCAAGGGAAGTTGTAGGGCATCCCGAAACAACGAAGTGGAGTTCGGCAACGGGCTCCACTCTTTCAGTGCCACGCCGATGTCCAGCCCGCCCACAGGCGAAAGGAACGAGACTTGTCATTTCCAATTCAGGCAATGCCGACCCCTGCCCGTCACCCGTCAAGGTATCGTTTCGTGCCTTTCGACCTTCCCGCCCTTGCAATAAGCCCGAAGCGTAGCCCGCTCTCTCACGTCTGCCCACCCTTGAAGCGGTATCGCAAGAGCCTGCCTCGTGGTAAGGGGAAGCGCCGCAGGTCAGGCGCCATTCCGCCTGAACAGCGTTTGCCGTCAGACTTCCTTGCCCTGCGTCTGCTTTCTCCTTGCCACGGTCAGGCACTTGCACATTGTCCGTCCCACCCATAACAACGAGTTTCCTTCCCCATGACAGCCTTTCCACTTGCAAAGGCACATCGTCCTTCGGCGGTCAAAGTCGCCTGACAATATCGGTGCCAGGCACTGATGTAGTCATGCGACACAGACCGCCTGTCTGCATCGTCGGCAGAATCAAGATGCGCCATGATGGGCAAGCACGCTCGCCTATGATGTCACGTCCTGTTTCCGGACAGCCGCCGTTGTCTTTCCTTTTGGTAGCCTTTGCAACACACGAGACTCCATTCACAGCATAGCCAAGCATCCGCTTTCCACAACATCCCATCCCGAAAGCGGTATCACGTCAGCCGCCTGACTGGGCAGATAAGAAAGGCGGGGCGTGCTAACGCCGTCTGCTCAAACCTGTGTTTGGCATCCGACTCTCCAGCCCTCCGCACCTTTCTCACCTGCTCAGTCGGGCAGGCTCTCGCGCATCGTCCGACCCGCCCGTTTTCCACCAGTATTCTTTTCCATGACAGCCTTTCCATCCTCTGATGATCCCCCGTCTTTTCCTGTGCTGCAGGCCGAAGCGATTTCCCGTCATCTTGAATCCGCATCCACTCGGCAAACCTCCATTCAGTTTCCAGTGTCGCACACCTTCAAAGGTCAATGCCGTTGCAGTGGCAAAGGTAAACCCGCATCCGTGAACGTGCAAGTTCGAGCCGTCGGTTCCTGTGAAAATCTCCACGCCGTACAGGGGTAGTATTTTCACGGGAAAACTTGCCTTATCACGTCTCCGACCTTTTAGAAGGCCACTGAAACAGCGTTGACCGAAGCGACGGGAAACGCAAAAAAAATGTCGGATTTACAATATGCGGATTGTCTGGACGAGACAGGAAATCACTCGATTCAGCAACCAGCAAAAAGAAAAAAATTCAAGCGTATGGGAACAACGACCATCAACATCTTAGCGGTACTCGGCAACCTTGCCCTCCGCATCATCCTTTGGGTGCTCCGCCTTGTATGGTGCATCCTCGTGGAAATCGTCAGCAGCGTGTTGGGCATCCTTGTCGGGTGTCTCTCGCTCGTCCTGTCCTTCGTGGCAGTCATTATCTTTCTCCTTTGGTTATTAACAATTTAACAAGACTATATCAATATGGACGCAACAAGAGCATTCAAAGAGACCATCCAAGCCTATCTGGAGCAGATGGCAGAGTATGACACGCTATTCGCCAAGCGGTACGCCAACCCCAAGAAGAACATCAACGACTGCGCCACCTTCATACTCAACGAGGTGAGGAAAAGCGGTTGCTGCGGCTTCGAGGACGACGAAATCTACAATATGGCGATGCACTACTATGACGAGGACGAAATCGAGGTAGGCAATCCTATGGAACACCTGCATGTAGCCGTGAACCATGTCGTGGAACTGACCGACGAGGAAAAGGCAGAGGCACGTAGGGCAGCCATCAGGCAGTATCAGCAGGAGTGCTACCGCAAGATGTCGGAACACAAGAAGCCGACCGCCAAGAGAGAACAGACCGCACAAGTACAACCAATGCTATTCAATTTCTGACTATGAGACCCAAGAACGACTTTCAGCGCCAAGTTGTGGCAGCAATGAAAAAACTGCACCCTGCCACCGATAGACAGATGCAGTGGGGCTATGACAATTCCGTGTACTTCTATGCGCACCGGCTGAAAAACGGAAACACCACCTGCATGGAATGCGGACACGCCTTTGTCACCGAGGGTGGCAAGGAGGAAGCCGTCTGCCCTCACTGCGGAAAGCACCTCACCATCAAGGAAACGAAAAAGCAGAAACTTTCGCAAGTGGGCTATTTCAGCATCATCACAGCCGTCGATGGCTTGCAGGTACTCCGCTATTTCTTCATCCGTGCAGAGATGGATAGACAAGGACGGGAACACCTGTACCACGTCAAAACTCCGTGCACCCTACTCCTATTGCATTGATGACTGGCTTTGTGGCTCAAACCTTGAAATCCGCACCCACTCAACGGCTTTCCCCATCGTGGACGGATGCAGTGTATATCCTAAGTTCGACACCATTCCCGAACTGAAGCGTAACGGCTTCGACGGCAACTTCCATAACACCCTGCCGTCAGCCCTTTTCGAGTCACTGCTGACCAACCCGAAGACCGAGACACTTGTCAAGGCTGGCTATCACGGACTTGCCCGAAAGTTCATCTACGACAATTACAAGGACTTTGAACTTTATTGGGCATCTATTAAGGTATGCATCCGCAACCACTATGCCATTGAGGACGCATCCATGTGGTGTGACTATATCGACGCACTCCGCTATTTCGGCAAAGACCTGCATAATGCCAAGTTCGTATGCCCGAAAGACCTCAGCGCAGAGCATGACCGATGGATGGAGAAGAAAGAGAGGAAAGAGGCAGAGAAGGGCATCAAGGAAAAGATAGAGGAAGCACTAAAGGATGAAGAGAAGTTCCGCCGTCTCAAATCCCGCTACTTCGGTATCTGCTTCACCGACGGCTTAATCAGCGTCCATGTCCTTGAAAGCGTGAAGGAACACTTGCAGGAGGGTGTGCACATGCACCACTGCGTATTCCGCAACGCCTACTATCTGAAAGAGAACTCGCTGATACTCTCCGCCACCATTGACGGCAGGCGCATAGAGACCATAGAACTTGCCCTTGACACGTTGGAGGTCATTCAGAGCCGAGGCGTACAGAACAAGCCGACAGATTACCACGAGCGTATAATTGACCTTGTGAAGAAGAACGCCTACCTAATCGGCAACCGCAGATTGGCAGCATAATAATAACAGACAAAACATAGCAACAATGAACATTGACGAACAACTGACAGGCATGGGGGTGACTATCATCCCCTATGCCAAGCAAAAGAAGGACATCCAAGAAGGCGAGATTGTGGAAATCCGCACGGAGTCAGGCAATGGCGACAGCCGCTATTGGGGAGGGAACGAACCCGAAGACAGCCTTGTTATCATGGCAGGAAGACGTAAGATGCACGTTGACTTCCTTTCCACCGAATACGAGGACAAGATAAGGCTTATACACGGGCTTGCCATTCTTGTAAGGGACAGAGAGACAAACGAGACATTCTACCTAATCAACACCGCATTATTATGAGCATAGAGATTGAAAGTCAAGTAATCCTTTGGGAGTTCGACACCTCGGACTTATTCGTGTACCTGCTGAACCTCATCAACCTTTGCAACAGCAGGCAGGAACTGGTAAGGGTACTGAAATACCATTCACGCAGACCCGAATTTGAGCGCAACTTCATTTGGGGCTTCGGTGCCCGTCACTTTTGGCTGAAACAGCGCAACCCGTCCAACGGGAAGCCTGTGGAAGAAAGACTCCTATTAGTAATCCTAAACGAAAAGGAATGATGAAATTCGCAGGAACATATCAGATACCGACATACGCCGTGCCGATGTTGGAAAACGGAGACATCACGGGACTGACCGATTTAGATGTGGAATTGATTAACGGCTTCATTGCAGCCAACTTCCCAAAGGGATATGTGGCAGACTGGATAGGCAGGAACGACCCCTATTTTTGCAGTTGTCCCGAATTTGGAATGGCAACAGAGGTCATAGAAGCCGACTTCTATCACGCATAAGTACTAACCACGGTGGGAGTGCATAGCCATTCCCACCACAAATTGAAAATAAGGAATATGGCAAGAATAAAGGCAATCAGCAGGATAAAGACAGCCAAGACAAGGCAACTGCAATTTGTTTGGAGACATAAGATAATGGATGCAAGCGGACAGACTACGGACGGAAAGAAAGTTGAGGTTATCGACGCAGGACTATACAACTACCAAGGCAATGCCCCCGACTTCTTCAATGCCAAATTGAGGATTAACAGCACTCTTTGGGTGGGCAACGTATCAGTATTGGAAAACGCATCCGACTGGTATCTGTACGGCATGGACAAGGACAAGTCGTATGACAACGTAGTCCTTGCTGTAGTAGGCAATGCCGATACCGACATCATCAACAGCAAGGGCGATTATATCAGCGTCATGCCGATGGAGGTGCCGCAGGAAGTGGCTAAGCGGTACTTGATACTCGCATCCGACCAAGGACAGACGGTATGCCATCAGAACGTCAAGGAGAATATCACACGCCTCACTCTCCGTTCATGGCTTTGTGCCATACAGACAGAGCGTTTGGAATGGCAGACTGAAGAGTTTAGGCGCAGGGCAAAGGAGTTTGGAGGATGGGACGCAGCCTATTTCGTAACCATTGCCCGAACCTTTGGGATGGGCGTTAATGGCGACTTGATGGAGAGGTGGGCGAAGTCGATACCAATGTCGGTGATGGAGCAACGTGCCGACGACCTCTTTCAGTTGGAAGCCCTCTTTCTCGGACAGGCAGGGCTATTGGAACTTGACACCATCCCTGAGCAGTTCCAACACGATGCACTGAACGAGGGCTATTTCGCCAAACTCCGCAACGAATATCTGTACCTTGCCCACAAGTATTCACTTCTTCCCCTTGACGGCAAGCAGTGGAAACCGATGAGAAAAGGCAGCAGCCGCAACCCTCACCAAGCCTTTTCTTTCCTTGTCAACATGTACTATCAGCGCAAGACCTCGCTGCAGTCCATGCTTGCATGTGAGACCGCCAAGGAGGTGACGAGCCTGCTGAATGTGTCGGCAACACCCTATTGGCAGACCCGCAGCCATTTC
>CAJOEC010000149.1 GCA_905233425.1 uncultured Prevotella sp.
AGCGAGGTGCGGGGCGATGTGAACCGTGCCAGGATTTATAGCCAGTCACAGATGATGAATCAGCTCGACTCGCTGCTTGGAGGTCCCAAAGGTGTGCGCTTAGACACGGCGCGAGCCATTGCCGAGCGGCTGTTGCTGCACGACTCGCTGAAGACCTATCCTAAGTTGCATCAGGATGTGCTGGAAATACTCATCTATGCCGCCCGCCAGCAAGAGGACACGGTTCGCTGGCTACAGCGTTCGCGCGAACTCGTCGGCGAGAGCCGCAAGCATGGAGCCGAGACGAAGGCCCTGCGCACGGAAGCGGAACTCGGTGCATCGCTTTGCTATTCAGGACAGCAGGAGCAGGGCCTGGCGAAACTCGACAGTGTGATTACCGCCATCGGCAGTCTGGAGCCATTCCGCTTCTACGAACTCGATGCCTATATCATCGCCGCAAAGCGTAAGATCAGTGTTCTTGCGTCTATCGGCCGCGAGGAAGAGACGCTGCCGCTGGCCCGTCGCATCATCGAATTGCTGGACGACTACGAGCAGCATCCCGACCAGTACCACGACGGCTCCTACCGCGAACCGAAAAACGACACCAAGCGGGCCGACTACATCCGCTTCTACCGCTCGCAGGCCCAGGGCTTCATCACCGCCGCCTATACCGCCCTTGGCGACAAAGGCAATATGACCGAGGCCTACGAAAAGATAGAGCGTACCGTTCGCGATGCCACGGCCCGCGAGCACATCGCCCGATACAACGCCCTCCAGCAGCAGATGGAGGCCGAGCGGCAGCGGGCAGAGACCCGGAAAGCCAATTTGACGGCATGGGCCGTCGGCATCATCGCCCTGCTGGCCATCGCCTTTGCCGTCTATGCCTTCTATATGAGCCGCAAGACGAAACGTAAGAACCGTGTGCTGGTGCGTGAGATTACCGATGCCCTTGAATATAAGAAAAGGTATGAGGACATTTCCGATGCCATGCGGCAGAAAGTCGAAAATGTCCCTGTCAAGCCGATGCTGAACTTTTCCAATATCTCAATCATGCCATCCGGCACGAAGAATTGTATCTCCAGCCAGCATTCGGGCGGCAGATGCTCGCAGACCGCTTCCATCTCAGCGACCGGCGCATCGGTGCAGCCTTTGCAAAGGGCAGCGGCCACCGCTCGTTGTCCGAATACATTCGCAACCAGCGGGTGGAGTATTCCTGCCGTCTGCTGACAGAGCATCCTGAGATGACCATTGCCGAGGTCGGTACGGCTTCGGGCTTCTCAAGTGTCAGCGTGTTCTGCCGTTCGTTCAAGGAACACATCCAGATGACTCCCTCAGAGTTCCAAAAGCTTAATGTCTCTGATTGACGATTTGTGTCTCAGCCCCTTCTTTAGGGGCTTTTTTTATTGACAATTCGTGTCAGAACCGTTGACAATTCGTGTCAGCTATTGCATGGATGCGCAAAAATCAGTAATTTTGCAGCGTTATTCAGTCAAAACAGACGCTTATGGACAAGACCGACTACATCCTGCTGACGCTCGTTGCCATCATGACCATCCTGGCGATGATGATAGCCGTGCTGCTGTGGCAGGCCCGCCGCCGCCGAACACTTCTGCGCCGCCGCGACCAGATTATCGCTGAGGAGCAGCAGATGATTGAGCAGACAGAACAGCAACTTGCCCGCCGAGGCATATCCGTCCCTGATTCCGAAACCCTAAAATCCCACAAGCCTATATGAACATCCAGTCAATCCTTATCCCAGGCATGGTGATTTGCACAGTGATGCTGTCATCCATAGTCATCGCGCTGCTGATAGACAAGCGGCACGAAGATCACTTGCTGCACGAGAAATCGAAGCAGCAGATACGTCTCATGAACCACCGCATCCGGCTCTCGGCCATGCTGTGACCCCCACTAAATCCACGACGGCAATGAAAGAAGACCACAACCCCACTTGGCGCGAACGCCTGATAGACCGCTACGAATGGTTCTACCACCTCGACGACTTCCTGTCGCGGCGCGGCTCCGACCTGCTGCTGACCGCCCTCGGGCTGTCCATCGCCGTATGTCTTGTCGTATTGGCAGTACTCATACTGACATAGCACAATGAATCGTAAGTTAAGCAATAAAAATATAGTAATTAAAGAATCAAGAAAATGAAACAGAAAAAACTGATCGGGGTGTTAGCCGCCATCCTATTGACATCGTGTAAAGAAGCCCACGCACAGGAGGACAATCCCGTGCAGCAGGTATCAAGTGAAGAACTGATTCGCACGTCGCAGAGTTGGGACGGCGTGGAACTGCCCGACTACTTCCAGGGCCGTCCCGAACTGGTGGCGGTGAAGTACGTCTTCCCCGCTGGCCAGAAACTGGGCTGGCACCACCATCCCGTGATGAACTATGGCGTGCTGGTGCAGGGCGAACTGACCATCATCGGTCAGGACGGCAAAGAGAAGGTGGTGCACGAGGGCGAGGCCGTCGTGGAGATGGTGAACACCATCCACCACGGCGAGAACCGAGGCACGAAGCCCGTCATCCTCTACATGTTCTACCTCTCGCAGAAGGACCTGCCCCTCGCCGTGCAGCACCCCGAGATACCATTGGAGTAAGACAAGAAATCAAGTAACATAAAGTATTCACAATAAAAAAACGAACGACAATGAAAAAGAACATTTTCAAGATTTGGCTCATGGCCCTGCCGATGCTGCTGGGCCTCGCAGCGTGCGCCGAGCACGACAACCCCGCCGGCGACCCCAACCCGCTGGCCAAGCAGGTGAGCGGACTCTGGTGGAGCCTCACCGAACAGGAGGGCACCTTCAGCGATGCCGCCGACTCCTACCCCTACACCCGCATGGGCCAGGCCGTCTGCTTCAATGACGACGGCACGGGCTACGGCGTCACCTTCTTCTTCAACGACGAGCAGGGCGACCCCATCGCCATCATCGGCGGTGAGTGGATGGCCCCGTTCACCTACACCAGCACGGCCGACGGACGGCTCAGCCTGGACTTCTCGGATGCCTATTATGAGTATGCTGACTACTTCAAGCAGTGGACGATGACCTACGCCAGCGAGACCGTCACCGCCACCAACGGCACGCTGACCCTCACGCTCGAGAAGCCCAGCGACGCGATGGCACAGACCATCCGCGACTGGGACCAGCAGTTCAACGGCGGAGCAGCCATCGGCGGCACGGGCTTCAACCCCAACGACGCCGACTTCACCCGCACCAACTGGCGCAACGAGGAGGGCATCTACCTCTACGACGGCACGGGCGAATACGCCATCACCCACGGAGGCCGCACCAGCAAGTTCTCGCTCGTGCCACTGCCCTGGTATAACGGCACCAAGTTAACCAACCTGCCCGACCACTTCTGCGACGGCATCACCCCCGAGAACGGATGGGAACTGGTGCTCAACCTCTGCGGCAACACTCAGGGCAGCATAAAGAACAATAACTTCTTCGCCGTCTATAACAAGTATCTCGGCATACTGCGATTCTTCTACTACCTGCCCGAAGGCTACAGCACGGGCAACGACCACGTGTGGGAGATTTCCATGTCCGACCATCTGGCCCAACAAGCCCTCTTCGGCTACGGTGTGCCTTCCGACCGCACCCTCAACAAGGCTGCCCTCGGACAATCCGGCGACGGCTCCTATTATGAGTATGTTACGCCCTGGGTGAAGAACATGAGCAATGACGGCCTCGTCGTGCCCAACGTGGGATGGTGGGCATTCGACGTGGACCTTTCCATGTACCGCGACGGCAACGTCAACCCAAATGATATCATCAGTCTGCAGATGCGCTCGTGGAATACCACACACACAAGCCTCTACAGCACCATAATCGCCGGTATCGACGGTACCTTCAGTGCCAAACTGAAACTCGACCAGGTGAAAACCAAGTCGAGCAGCACGACCAAGGGCATATTGATGGGACTGCAGGCCGCAGCGCAGGCGGGCAGCTCCATTGCAAATTTTGCTTCCCACAACTGGGCAGGAGGACTGACTTCTTTGGGCCAGATGCTAGGTACTGGTTCTTCGCTGGCAGGACTTGCTGGTGGCAGTGGCTCGACGAGTTACACTGGTGGCTCGCTCGACGGAACCATTAGCCTCGGACTCGATGGCAACGTCAACACCGACGGAGTCATCAGCGGCTCATCACCAACCGTAGGCATCGCATCGCCAACGTTCTATATGAAGGACTTAGACCTTGCCAACTCGTACCTCGGGCAGGGCGTCTGGGGCATCAAGACCGCTCCCGTGGTGTACTGGGCAGATAAATTATTCCCGTGGGAGGTATGGAATGGTGATCGTAGTCAACAATGGCCAGCTTGGGTCTATTTCTGCTTTTACCCCTATTTCTTCGACCCCAGCAGCGTAGAGATAGAACTGAACCCCAACATCTTCCCCGACAGCGAGATAGAGTGGATAGAGGTGGACGCCATCTGCGGAGCCAGAGGCGAGAAACAGCCCTTCAGCGACGAATCGAATGCCCTGCGTGTGGCATACGGTGTCAACGGTGACAGCGAACTGACAAGGAGAGAATATAATACATGGCGGAAACCCTCTGGCGGTACCACCAATTTAGGTCAAGACGATTGCCTCTGGGACTTCTGCTATAACAGCAGCGACAAGTACGGGCTGAATGCACTGAACACCATCTACACCTCTGAACAACGTGTAAACTGGGGTAATTATGACTATAACGAAAGCAATATGCTCAAGTTTACATGGAATGACAAAATCCAAGGCAGAGGTATTGACGGATATGCCATCGAGCCTCAGGTCAAAGGGTCTTATAATCCTTATCCGAACGGTAGGAAAGGAGAAAAAAGTCATAATCAAACGGAGGAATGGGCATACCTCCCTTTCCTCGAAGTCAACGTGACCGTACGCGTCAAGATGAAAGGCATGCAGACTCCTATTGTGCTCAGCCGAAACTATCTGCCAGAATACAAGGAATGGGGCAACGGCGCAGAATTCGCCGCAAGCACAAAGAAGACACGCCCCTACGCCAGCAAGATGCAGGGACACACCGACCTCTACGACTATCAGATGAAGCGCATCAGCGACATCATTGAGAGGTATTCACTGCCCACTACAAGCACTGTGTATCCGGGCTACAACTACATCCCCCTCAGCGGCACGGGCGGCACGGACAGCGAAGGCTACGACAAACTCTTCGACGGCAAGAAAGAGACCAAGTGGTGCACCAGCGAGAAGAAGGACGGCAAGTGGTTCGTGGAGTTCATGAGCAGGGAGCCCATCAACGTGACCTCTTATGGCCTGATTACCGCCAACGACACCAAGGTCTTCCCAGGGCGCAACCCGAAGAATTGGAAGGTCTATGGCAAACTGAACAAAGGCGACCAGTGGACGGAACTCGACGATCGGACGAATGGAAACCCGACTGCCGGCAACTACATAGAGGCGTGGTTCGCGTGCGCTCACATGAAGTGCCAGTACTTCCGCTTCGAAGTCAGCGAGATAGTAAGCGGTGACTTTATACAACTCTCCGAGTTCGCGTTCAATGCGAAGTAATATCATGCATGGCTCGCGGCGGGGGCACACAGGGGGTCAGACCCTCTGTGTGCCCGTGAGGCATCGACAACGACAAAAAGCATCGCCCATGAAGCAACCCTCTCACCCGAAAGACTCGCGACCTCCGCCGGGCTCACAAAGTGTCAGACACTTTGTGAGATTAGGAATAAAAACGAGAGACAATGAACAGGAATACTCAACCAAAAGACTTGCGGCCTCCGCCGGACTGACCCCGGCGGGGCACCGCTGAGGGCCCGGCAGCGCTCCACCCACCCTGGGTACTCGCCCCCGGAAGCCCCGGCAGCGCTCCCCCCCCTGGGTACTCGACCCCGGAAGCCCCGGCAATGCTCCACCCACCCTGGGTGCTCGACCCCGGAAGCCCCGGCAGTGGTCTACCCACCCTGGGTACTCCTATCAAGACAATCAAAATTATCCATCATAAAAATCATCAGAACTATGAGTGATATCTTATCAATTCCCCAAATCCCCGGATTCCAACTTGACATCCTGCAGAACGACCTGCACATCGGCTTCACGGGCGACATCGCCAAGCGCATCCAGAAGGCCCGCTGGACCGACGAGACCCACGCCACGAAGGTGTTCCCCGAGGCCGTCGACGCGCTGATGGGCGCCTTCGTCATCGCACAGGCCATGGAGGACCAGGCCTACGTCATCGCCCAGGGCAGCGACCTGACGAAGCAGCGACTGGAGAAGGACCGCCAGCGCGACACCCTCTACAAGGAGATACGCAAGACCGTCGACACCTTCGCCACGCTCACCATCTTCCCCGACAAGCAGGAGGCCGCGCTCAGGATGCAGCCCGTGATGCAGAAGTACGCCATCAATCCCGACGGCGGCATCGAGGCCCAGACCGTGGCCACCGAGCAGTGGCTGCAGG
>CAJOEC010000150.1 GCA_905233425.1 uncultured Prevotella sp.
TATCTCCGACAGCCGCTTGAACACGGCATCCTGTGCCAGGAACGGCATTCGCTGCAGTATATCCATGTGTTTCAATACATAAATGATTCGTTCAAAAAGACTATCACAATCATCCAGCTCCTTCTTGAAATAAGGCAGCTGGAGGAATATCATGCGCACCTTGTCGGAGAAGAGGGTGTATCGCTTCATGTCCATCAGTGCAACGTCGGTGCGCAGGTCGGTTGCAATGCCGTCCAGACGGAAGTTGAGCAGGGCAATGAGATAGACTGCCTTGATGTCATACTCCCATTCACTCCCGCGCTCACCCTGTTCAATGATGGCGCGAGCTGAGTAATACACGCTGCGGTTCTTGAAATAAGGCTGACTCTTGTTTTGCATCTCCACGATGATGTATTCTTCGCTGTCGGTCTTACACAGCACATCGTATATGAGGGAGCGGTCGCCGTCGGAGATGCCGATCTTCTCCTTGTCCAAATATTGCAGGTCGACAATTTTCCTTTCACCTTCCAGCAAACAGTTGAGGAAAGTGATGAGTACAGGTTTCGACACTTCCTGCCCGAAGATGCGCTTGAATCCCACGTCTGTGAACGGGTTGATGAACTTTCCCATACGCGAATAAATCGTTTGTTTTCTTTTTCGTTGGCAAAATTACGCAAAAAAAACGAAAGCGCAAAACTTTCGGCAGAAATATTCGACATTATTTTCCTACGGATGCGTGCGAATATCAGATAAAAGTTGTAACTTTGCAGCCACAAAGCAGGAGGTGCTGCATTCCTGCCGCACGACAGCCGCCAAGAAGGGCGGCGCTCCTGCTGCAAAGCATACAAAATAACTGTAGTTATAGAGACCGTATCAGGGAGAATACATGGAAGAAAACACTCACGAAAACCGCAAATATGTCATTTGCATGGTGGCAATAGTCATTGTCACCATCTACATCATACGCCTGTTCACGCTACAGCTCATGAGCGACGACTACAAGAAGAACGCCGACTCCAACGCCTTCCTGAAGAAGGTCGACTTCCCTTCGCGTGGCGTCATCACCGACCGCAACGGCGAGCTGCTCGTCTACAACCAGCCCAGCTATGACATCATGGTCGTCATGAACGAAGTGAGGAACGGCAATATCGACACCTTGGAACTATGCTCAACACTCGGCATCACCCGCGAATATTTCGACGAGCGGATGGAGAGCATAAAGAACGTGCGCGGCTACTCGCGCTTCACCCAGCAGATGTTCATGAACCAGCTGTCGGACCATGATTTCAGCATCTTCCACGAGAAGATGTACCGTTTCCCGGGGTTCTACGTCCAGAAGCGCAGCATACGCCAGTACGAGCACCAGTTTGCGCCCCACGTCCTTGGCGACATTGCCGAGGCGTCGCCCTCAGACATTGAGGCCGACGAGTACTACCAGCCCGGCGACTACATCGGCAAGCAGGGCGTGGAGCGCAGCTACGAGCGGCAACTGCGCGGCGAGAAGGGCGTGCAGATACTCCTGCGCGACGCCCACGGCCGCATCAAGGGCCGCTACAAGGACGGTGAACTCGACCGCAAGCCCGTGCCTGGGAAGAACCTCAAGCTGGCCATCGACTACCGTCTGCAGGAGCTTGCCGAAAGGCTGTTGGAGGGGAAGTTGGGCAGCATTGTGGCCTTGGAGCCAAGCACGGGCGAGGTGCTGTGCATGGCCAGTTCGCCGGGCTACGACCCGCGCCTGATGGTTGGACGCCAACGCTCAGAAACCCACCGCGAACTGAGCCGCGACCCTATGAAGCCTCTCTACAACCGCAGCATCATGGGCCGCTATCCGCCAGGCTCGACATTCAAGACCACCCAGGCACTTACATTCCTCACCGAGGGCATCATCACCCCACAGACTGCCTATCCCTGCCACCACGGCTTTGTCTTCAAGGGACTGCGCGTGGGTTGCCACGGCCACGGCTCGCCACTGCCGCTGGTTCCCGCCATCAGCACGTCGTGCAACGGATATTTCTGCTGGGGACTCTACAACATGATCGGCAACCGACAGAAATACCCCACGGTGCAGGATGCCATAAACCGCTGGCGCGACTACATGGTGTCGATGGGCTTTGGCTACCAGCTTGGCATAGACCTGCCCGGCGAGAACCGCGGCATGATTCCAAACGCCACGTTCTACGACAACCGATACCACAGCTCATGGAATGGGCTGACCATCATCTCCATATCCATAGGCCAGGGAGAGGTGGGAGCCACTCCGCTGCAGATAGCCAACTTGGGCGCGACGATTGCCAACCGAGGATGGTTCGTGACACCCCACGTGGTGAAGGAGGTGGAGGGCGAAGACCTTGACACGCTCTACACCACGCGGCGCAAGACATTGGCCGCGCAGTGGGCCTATGAGGAGGTGGCCAAGGGCATGCGCTCGGCAGCTCTCGGCGGAACGTGCAAGGCCCTGGCCCACTACGACTTCGAGCCATGCGGCAAGACGGGAACGGCACAGAACAAAGGCCACGACCACAGCGTGTTCATGGGCTTCGCGCCGAAGGACAGCGCAAAGATTGCCGTCGCTGTCTATGTGGAGAACGGCGGATGGGGAGCCACCTACGGCGTGCCCATCGGAGGCCTCATCATGGAGCAGTACTTGAAGGGGGAACTGTCGGAGGCATCGGAGAAAAAGGCCAACGACTTGCAGAACAAGCACATCAACTACGGCACCGAGGAGAGGTAACCGACCACGGATTACACGGATTCAACGGAAAAAAGGGAGAGGTAACCGACCACGGATTACACGGATTCAACGGAAAAAAGGGAGAGGTAACCGACCACAGATTACACGGATTCAACGAAAAAAGCCACCCGTCAGCACGACGGAGTGGCCTTTTCACTTTTAAACGGTATTAGCTTTAAAAGTAGTTTTAATAGAGCGAAGCTTCACAGCTTCTGAAAAGATTGTTTTAAAAATGATATAGAGAAAGCATAGAAATATTCTTTGTTCACTCGATGTATCCTGTCGGCTGGCTGAACAGCGAGTCGGCCACGGCGAGGCTGTCGGCACTTCGCAGTCCCACCCCCTCGGTGTAGAGCAGGGTGGTGTCGGTGGTGGCGGCGAGTGCCGCGTCGTGCATAGCCCTCTGGTATTCAGCCATCTGCTCCTCGTCCGTCCAGACGTTGTCGGGCTTGAACGACTGGTTGATGGCCGTGCTCATGGTGAGGAATATGGCCACGGCGGCGGCGGCGCGCAGCAATGGGCGGAACCTCTCCGAGAGGCTTATGACACGGGCCTTGACGGCCGTGGCGGGTAGCGCCTCCTCACGCTGCCCGCCCTCGTCGGGCCGGTTCACCGTGAGGCTCAGTATGCGCTCGTCGAAACCGGACGGCAGCTTCTCTTCTTCACCATCCATGGCGGCGAAGAGGTCTTTATAGCAACGCAGACCCTCGGGCAGCTCCTCACTGTCCTGGGCGAAGAAAGTCTTCAGTATCTGCTCCTCCTTCAAGGTCGACGTTGCCTCGAAATACTTATTGAGAAGTTCCTCAATGTACTTATAGTCCATACGTTTCGTCGTTGTTGAATTTCTGTTTTATCGTTTGTCTTGCGCGGAAGATGTTCACCTTCACCTGCTGCTCGGTGATTCCCATCACCTGGGCTATCTCCTTGTAGGCCTTCCCCTCGACGTCACGCAGCTGCATGCATGTTCGCTGTTTTTCGGGCAGAGAGTCCATCAACTGCCTTACACGTGCCACGCGGTCGCGCTGCACGGCCTGTTCTTCGGGGTTCGAGGCGTATGAGCTGTCGGGGGTGTCGTGTTGCACGCTGTCGAGCGACATGTTTGTCTGGTCCATGCGCTTCTGTCTGTCAAGCGCCAGGTTGCGGCATATCGTCAGGCAGAAAGCCTCCATCGACTCTATCTCCTGCCACTGTTCGCGCCGGCTCCACACCTTCAGCATCGTCTCCTGCACGATGTCCTCTGCATCGGCTCGGTTGAGAGTGATGCGATGCGCCAGCCTGAAGAGTTCGTTTTTCAGCGGCAGCACATCGTTCTTGAAACTAACTTCGCACATACTCTCTACTTATATTAAGACGATTGACGAAAGGAAAAGTTACAGGAGATTTAAAAAAAATCATTAATATTGATGATTAAAAAATAACTTGGTACGATTTTGTGTGCTCGTCCACGCCCCGAATGGGGCAATGAGCAGTCAGCCCAGGGCAGCGCCCTGGGTAGGCATGAGTGCACAGCCCCCGCCCTGTAGGGGCAAAAGAATGAGTAGGAGGCGTCGCCTCCATTATACCCAGGGCGTTGCCCTGGGCTGACTGCTTGCTGGCCTTTCAGGCCGTTCTGCGGAAACATACGATAATCACCAAATTGTACCAAGTTATTATTTAACTGCTACAAAAAAGTTACTGGAAGAGAAAAAGAAAGAGTATTCAGAACATCTTGCTCACCCTTTTTATCCCTTCCACGAGCATGTCGATCTCCTCTTTTGTGTTGTATAGGGCCAGCGAAGCGCGCACCGTCCCCGATATTCCCATCCGGTCCATCAGCGGCTGTGCGCAATGGTGGCCTGTGCGCACGGCTATACCCAATCGGTCGAGCAGCGTGCCCATGTCGAGGTGGTGGATGTCGCCCACGAGGAAGCTGACGACAGCATCCCTTTGTGGCTGGGGGGCAGAGGGTTGTGGAAGCGGCCCGAAGATGCGTATTCCGGGTATGGTCTGCATCTGCTCTATGCAGTATCGCGTCAGCTCCTGCTCGTGGGCGGCAATGTTTTCCATGCCTATGGCGCTGATGTAGTCGATGGCCGTGGCCAGACCGTGGGTGGCGACATAGTCGGGCGTGCCGGCCTCGAACTTCAGCGGCGGGCGCTCGAAGGTGGTCTTATCCCACCCCACGCGGCCAATCATCTCGCCGCCGCCCTGGTAGGGAGGCAGACGGTCGAGCCACTCTTCCTTGCCATAGAGCACGCCGATGCCCGTCGGACCGTACATCTTGTGGCCACTGAAAGCCATGAAGTCGCAATCCAGAGCCTGAACGTCTATTGGTATGTGTGGCGCGCTCTGTGCGGCGTCCACCAGCACGGGTATGCCGTGGGCATGGGCCGTGGCAATGATGTCGGCAACAGGGTTCACCGTCCCCAGCACGTTGCTCACGTGGGCCACGCTCACCAACCGTGTGCGCTCGGTCAGGTATTCTGCTATTGTGTCGCTACAACCGGGACCGCAGAGGACGCCGTCATCGCTGATGGGCAGATGGCGCACGACGATGCCTCGGCGTTGCGCCTCAAGCTGCCAGGGCACGATGTTCGAGTGGTGCTCCATGTCGGTGACCAGCACCTCGTCGCCGGCCTTCATCTGCGACTGGCAGAACGTCGACGCAACGAGGTTGATGGCCTCGGTAGTGCCCCGCGTGAAGACAATCTCCTCGGTCGTGCGGGCGTTGATGAACTGGCGCACTTTCTCGCGGGCGGCCTCGTGGAGGTCGGTGGCCTGCTGCGAGAGGTAGTGGACGCCACGGTGCACATTGGCATTGACATTGAGGTATTCGTCGCGCATGGCATTGAGCACCTGCACGGGCTTCTGCGTGGTCGCTGCGTTGTCGAGGTAGACCAGCGGACGCCCGTAGACCTCGCGGGAGAGGATGGGGAAGTCGCTGCGGATCTTGTCTATGTCGTAAACTGTCATATCTGTACTTTTAGTGATGAATAAAATATAACTTGGTACGATTTTGTTTGCTCGACCACGCCCCGATTTTGTGTGCTCGACCACGCCCCGAAGGGGCAATGAGCACTCAGCCCAGGGCAGCGCCCTGGGTAGGCATGAGTACACAGCCCCCGCCCTGAAAGGCTACGGGTAGGCGAGCTTCGCTCGGGAATGAGGGCAAAAGAATGAGTAGGAGGCGTCGCCTCCGTCCAAGGCTTTTGCCCTGGGCTGACTGCTTGCTGGCCTTTCAGGCCGTTCTGCGGAAACATACGATAATCACCTCTTTGTACCACTTATTTTTATACTTTTACTATTAGGGATTGCAGCACCCGATTGCGTCGAATCCTGCAATGTGGCTGCAAAGGTACGAACTTTCAGCGAGACAGCCAAAGGTTTGGCACAGAAAGTGCCGCCAACGGCTGTCACGTTCCCAGGAAGCCATCTCACCCCCCTCCGAGGCCCCAAAAAGTTCGCGCCGTGCGAACTGTGAGTTCGCGCCGTGCGGACTGACAGTTCGCCCGGCGCGAACTCCAAAGCGTCCCGGAGGCACTTTTAACGAACTCGGTTCACTTATTCAACTTCCGCAAGTATGAAAACGACCACAGATTTCACAGATTACACGGATTATTTTGCCTATTACAGCGGCTAAAGTCGCGATTATGTTGGATTTCACAGATTGCTTCGCGCAGCTAATCGCAACTTTAGTTGCTGTAATCGAAATAAAATCCCATTATAATGCGCAGCCAAAATC
>CAJOEC010000151.1 GCA_905233425.1 uncultured Prevotella sp.
CAGCTCGGCTGTAATCTGTGCGTTAAACGCATCCTGCATTTTCTTTGAAATGTTCATAATCGTAGTCTTTTATTTAATGAATAATAATCAGTTGCAAAGGTACGAAGAATTTGTGAAAAATACGAAGATTTTGACATAAATCTTTATTTCCTACCACCTCCGCTGGATGAAAAGACATCGTAGAGTTTGGCCATTGATTACAATTCAGGAGAGATGGCGGCGATCCAAGCTTCGATGCGAGTGTCGGTTTTGTCATCCTCGTTGATGTCGTCGAGGGGCAAGCCGACGAATTTTCCGTCAATGACGGCCTCGGAGTCGTCGAAGGTGTAGCCGTCGGTCTCAACAGCGCCGATGAACTTGGCACCGCTATTCTTAATGCCGTTGTAGAGTTCGCCCATGCCACCTACGAACGTGTCACTATATGATGAGCAGTCGCCGCAGCCGAAGATGGCGATGGTCTTGCCACTGAGGTCGGCACCTTGGAGTGTCTTCAGTCCGTCGTACCAGTCATCTTGCAATTCGCCTACGCCCCATGTCGAAGTACCGAGGACCAGGTTTTGGTTAGCGGCCACGATGTCAGCTGTCAAGTCCTGTACGTTCAGGGCCTTGCAGCCCAGTTTCGAGGCAATCTTCTCTGCGATGGCCTCGCAGGTTCCTGTCGAGGAACCATAGATTACAATTGTTGCGTTCATTTTATGATTTATTCAATTCCCGTTGCACTCGCTTTTACATCCGTTTTTGCCCTGTCGGGCGAGAACAGGCTGCGCCTCGGCAAAGCCCAAGCAAGCTTGGCTCTGCTCTCGACTTGCACTGTCCTTGCGCTTACAGTACCGTTCGCATTGTGCGCAGAGGTCATAGCCGAGCATAGCTCCGAGGATGAAATCTTCTTCGGGTGTGAGCTGGTTCAGCGGACGGGTGACGATGAGCCGGATGGCCTCCAAACACTCACGCCGCCCGAAATACACGTTCAGGTTCTGCTGACCTGCTGGCTGCAACAGGTATGGAATACCTTGGCTCTCCAGTCGCTGAATGGCCAGTTCACTGTACCTCTTGTTGCAGGTGAACAGCACCATGTGGCGCACACCTTTATGCAACTCGTAGATGTGATTCATCAGTACCTTCATCTCTGTGGGAATCGCTGTCGTCGTTCTCATTTTTATCGTTCTTGATTTCGGCTGCAAAGGTACGGCAAATAAATAAGGTGCGCAATACCTAAAACGCGGTGTTTTAAGCATTGCGCACCTGTGTAAGTCTGCAAAACCAGATTAACAAGAAGTAGGTATTTAGTGGAAATCGTCATTTTTTGGTATTTCACAGGTTGGAAATAATGCGTACCTTTGCACCCCGATAAAAATGCATTTAATTAATAAAAGATGAAGAAGATTTTTACACTCTTATTTGCCCTTGTGGCATTCGTTTCCAACTCAATGGCCCAGCATGGCGCTATGAAGTTTGCCGGTAAGGCATCGTTTACTGTAATGACAACTACTGTCAATGTAGAGAGCGACACCATTGTCTATGCCGGTAGCGACTTTACCATCCCTTCGATGACGTACAATATGGGTGGACACGAGGCTACTATTCCCTCGTTCACCATTAAAGAGACAACATACGAAGGTGGCTATACCGGCGTGACATGGAATGAGCAGGAATTTACCACTACAGCAACCGATGAAAAGACGGTCACTGGCAAAATTCTGTCAGGTACGTTTACACATAACAGTGGTATTTATAACGTAAAACTGAAGATCCAGTTCAAGTACGGTCAAATGCCACACGACATCATTTACGAAATTGATGGTTTCTATGTCAAGTCTTGGACTGACAGACTGCATGTACTTATTGATAAGGACTATTCTGTGGAGAGTGTGACCTATAACGTGCGCACTTATCTTGACGGCGAGACCACAAAGGTCGATGTTGAGGTGCCCACCTTCGATATGAAGAATACCACTATCGGTGACCTTACCTCTGGTGGCTATACCGTTAAGGGACTGGTGATGGATAGCGATAAGGGTGGCTACTATCGTGACTATCACGAGGATGGTCTGACCATGCACTTCAAGGCTGCAGGAATGGATGCAGACTATGCCCTGAGTGCTGCAGATGCCAATAATATCCTGGTAGTATTTGAAGGCAAGAATATTAAAATCGTCAATGCTTTCAAACCTGGTGCCATGCCTTTCCTTATCACCTCCACCTTCCCCGAATCGACGGTGGCTGCTATTGAGACCGTCGTGACGGAAAAGAGTGCCGACGATGCTGTTTACAATCTGAATGGCCAGCGCGTAGGTAACGACCACAAGGGACTGGTCATCAAAAACGGCAAGAAATACCTTATTAAATAAATAGGTGACGAACGTCATACGCAAGATAAAGACTGTTGTAGGCTGTGGGCTCCTCGCGATGCTCACAGCCTGTAACGGTATTCTTGACGATATCTACGACGAGCCAGCCACACCTGCAGCGGGAGACATCTATATCGATGCCTCTGACTGGACGCAATGGCACTATATTGACCTGCACGCCCTGAAGGAGGCTACCGATAAAGGCGAAAAGCCTGAGCAGGTCTATACGACCTACGAGATTCCGTTGGAAAAGACCGACAGCTTCGACGAAGACAAGACAGGAATCTATACTTACTGGTACGACGTCTTTGGCGAGGGTATCTCGAACAACGAGTTTCGCGAGAGCTATCCCACCATCCGTCAGCCAGAACCCAAACGTTGGGATTTGGCCTTCCATCGCAATAATGTGAGGACCAATGGCGGCGCAGCAATCGAGACATCCATCACCGACATTAGCAAGGTGGGGAGTCACAGTGTCTTTTCTACCATCGACTTCGTGTGCGACACATGGAACCAGACAGACGTTTGGACCGTGCAGGACCGTATGTTGCAAGGCATCGTTGGCAATCAGCGCATTAAGATCAATACTGAGTTGGGTAAATGGCTCCGTTTGGACATTCCCCCTATGCCCCCTGCCTTCACCCACAACAGCAACGTGTTCGTTGTTCGTCTGGCCGACGGCACATACGCCGCTATACGCCTGAAGAACTATATTGGCACAACCAACCGCAAGTGTCAGTTGACAATAGAATACAAATACCCGATATGAAGACGATGACCCTTCTCCTCGCCTGCACATTGTCGATGGGCGCCCATGCCCAGAGCGACAAGCAACTGCACGACTTCGAGCGCGACACCATCGCACTCTCGCAGGTTGTGGTGACGGGTACGCGTACACCCAAGACGTTGGCTGACGCTCCTGTCGCCACACGTGTCATCACCAGTAAGGATATAGAACGTACCGATGCTACCGACATCCAGGACCTGCTGACCCAGGAATTGCCTGGCGTGGAGTTTTCGTATGCCATGAACCAGCAGACCCATCTCAACTTCTCGGGCTTTGGCGGACAGAGTATTCTGTTTCTCGTCGATGGCGAACGGCTGGCAGGTGAGACGATGGATGATGTGGACTTTTCACGATTGCTGATGGCAGGTGTTGAACGTATAGAGATTGTGAAGGGAGCTGCTTCTGCACTCTATGGCAGCAATGCCGAGGGTGGCGTGGTGAACATCATCACCAAGGAGAGCGTAAGGCCATGGAATCTGCATCTCGATGCACGGTGGGGACGCCACAACAGTCAGCGCTATGGTGGCATTTTCAGCATGAACCGCAACCACTGGGCTAATGCGCTCTCTGCCAGCTTCAGCGATATAGACAACTACAAGGTCTGTAGCAAAGCGAATCCTGCCACACGGGTGTTCAGCGAGGTCTATGGCAACCGCGTGGTCAGCGTGAAAGACAAGTTGACGCTGCGCCCAGCTGACGGGCTGAAACTTCAGGGCCATGCTGGCTACTATTTCCGGCAGGTGCCCCGCGTGCCCAGCGAGCCTGAGCGCTACCGAGATTTCTCGGCAGGCGTAAAGGGCGAGTGGAACATCACGGATAACGACTATGCCGAGCTGTCATACGCCTTTGACCAGTACGACAAGTCGACGCTGCTACGCTCTCAGAACCTCGACATACGCACTTATAGCAATGTGCAGAACAGCGTCCGAGCACTCTACAACCACTCGACGAGCCGTGGCGACATCCTGACGCTGGGTGGCGACATGATGCGCGACTACCTGATGAACGATAAACTGACTGATGGTACGCGTCACCAGACTACAGCTGATGCCTTTGCACAGTACGACTGGAACATCAGTCGGCAGTGGGAGGCGGTAGGAGCCCTGCGCTATGACTACTTCTCTGATGGCAGCCTGTCACGACTGACGCCCAAGCTGTCGCTGCGCTATCAACCCAAACGCAACGTGAGCCTCCGCATGAGCTACGGCATGGGATTCCGTGCACCTACGCTGAAGGAGAAATACTACGAGTTTGACATGTCGGGCATCTGGATTGTCGAGGGCAACGAGAACCTGAAGGCAGAGGTGAGCCACAATCTGAATGCATCGGTAGAATATACCAAGGGACGTTTCAACGTGATGGCGATGGGCTACTACAACAGCGTCAAGGACAAAATCAGTACGGGGCTGCCCTATTATCGCAGTCAGCAGGACCATCAGCTATACCTTCCTTATACTAATCTGGAGATCTATTCCGTTTATGGCGCTGATCTTACGGCCCGCTACCGTTGGAGAATTGTGACAGCCAAGGTGGGCTATGCCTTTACCAAGGAGCGACTTCCTAAAAGTAACGGTAACACCATTAATAATCAATATATACCCGCCCGTCCTCATGCACTGAACTGGGATCAGCGCGACGCTCAACGGACGATTGTTGTCGGCGGTAGACAACGAGGAATATCGCGACTACTATGACATCAGTCAAGGTACTACAACGATACACTATCCTGCCTATAGTCTGTGGAAACTAATGTTGACGGGACGTCTGTGGAACAGGGCAAAGGTGTCGTTAACGGTTGATAATCTGCTGAACTACAAGCCCGACTATTACTATCTGAACGCTCCTATTACCGATGGTACCAATGTGATGATAGGATTGGGGCTTGACCTGTTTTAGAATTGAGAATTGAAAATTTACAATTGAAAGATGAAGAAAAAACTATATATTGGGAAAAGCATCGGGGCCTTTCTGGTTGTGTTACTGCTCATGCCGTTAGGCCACGCCATGATGGCGCTCATGGAGCACTTCCTGGCAACAGAGACGCTGCATTACTGCGCTTTCGCCATGGGATTTGTCGGACTGATTGTCACCATCTGGGGTGTATTTGCCAAAGGTGATACCCATCAAACTATTTTCGGCATTGTGGGAGCCATGCTCTTCTGGACGGGATGGGTAGAATTCCTCTTCGTCTATTATGCCCAGCGCTTCGGCGTACACTGCGACCTCTATGGTTCTGGTGTCATCCAGACCACGACGCAGTATGTGGATGGACTCATCAACCACCAGGAATACCTGATAAACGGCACACCCCTGGAAGACTACAGTCGTGCCGAACTTAAAGCGATGCGCGGATCAAGACCTGAGTACCTTATCATGCCTGCCACCTTCGGCATGTGGGTGGTCGTCATGCTGTTCTACGTGTTCTGTACCAAGACCGGATGCGACTTCATCAACTGGCTGCAAAATCACTGTCTGCCAAAGAGTCGCAGGTTCAGCAACCTGCAAGGCGATATTCGCGTGGGCATCCGAAATTCCTCTATCGTCACCTTCATGGAATGGAACGTGATGATGTGGGGCATTTATCTGCTGCTGATGTTCTGTTACGATCCCGTATTCCTGGGGCAGGACCATCCTGTGACTATTATTCTGGCACTTGTCAGCCTTGTAAGTTCGATACTGATGCTGAAAAAAGAATTGCATATTGCTGTCTGGGGGCGCAACATACGCTATGCACTGGCTACTGTCATCGTGTTCTGGACCTTCGTGGAGATCATGGCCCGTAATGGATTTTTCAATGAGATATGGGTTGATCCTATGAGTCATATTCGCGAAATGACTATCATCCTCGTGGTATTCATCATCGTCGTAGTCCTCACCATATTCAGTTCGAAGTATATCACTACTGAAGAATCTTGATACTATTTCTTTATATTGATAGGTTTATCACTTATTGAGTATATGTAAGATGGCATCCTTGGGGGCATACCATACCATTCTTGGCCCTGCCCAGTGCATTACTTCACGGATGGCTTCGCGCTCTTTCGGAGCATAGCAATGGGTAGGGCAATCCTTGCAAGCTGTCTTCTGTTCGCCATACGTGCAATGATCAAGACGACGACAAGCGAAATCTGCCAGATGCAAGTATTCATCCGGCATTGTGTCCTGATGAAGATGATGGCGACAATACAGCTCAATCATCTTACGGACTGTTCGCTTCTCTCGCTCAATCCTGCTCATTCCATTCGTCCCCATTTCATTTCCTCGCCCTCTTTATCATACTGCTTGCGCTTACCAACAGGAGGTTCAATCAGGATAATCTTCACCACTGCTGTTCGTTCTAGGCTGCGGGCAATGGCTTCATCGAAAGCATCCATGTGGTGAGGGAGGAAACGCTGGCAGATGGCTCTTAGACCTGCTATCTTCTCTTCGCGGTCAGTCACAATCTCAGCCTTACCGATGGCTGTAGCAGACTTGTACTACAGCGTAAAGCTCCCGTCTTTCGGGCCAACTGTTGGGGCACATTTGGTAACTGCCGACAGGAATACTGTCGGACAGTGGCGAATGC
>CAJOEC010000152.1 GCA_905233425.1 uncultured Prevotella sp.
CTGTTACAAGACTTGGAGCATGGGAGCATTCGTTGACAAGGTGGCAGGCAAGCTGAAACGTGTGGACGATGCGACCATACAATCAATGAAGCTGGAGCCACGGCTGGAGATGAACTACAAAGACCGCCGCATCATCCTGCCAAAGACGGAAGGTGAAGTGCTGGAGCCAATAAAGGTGCTTCGTGCCGACATCGATTACAACAAGCATCTGAACAATGCCAACTATGTCCGTATGGCGATGGAACTGTTGCCGGAGGATTTCGTGGTTCGAGGTCTTCGTGTGGAATATCGCGTAGCTGCCAAACTTGGTGATTGTCTGACTCCTACTATTTACAAAACAACTGACGGCATCATCGTTTCCCTGTCTATAGGGAGTGAGGTGAGTGCCATCATTGAGTTTACATAAATGACACAGTAATTCGATTATGAAGATAAAAAACATCATGCTTATGGCAGCAGTAGCAACAGCAGCTCTGACGGGTTGCGGTAGTAGAGAAAATAAGGACAAAATGGATGTGAAAGTGTAGATTTTGGGGGGCGTTATTATTGCTTATGCGGATAGTTTTTAGATGACGAGCCATTAATGCAACGGACTGTCGAGGCTTTCTTTAGGGATACGAAAGTGCTTCGTCCCCGAATGATAGTAGGTGAATGAATGTTTATTGCTGTCCGCTCCTTTTAGTTTGCATCCCAGATGCTGCCGCTGCTGTTGCCGTCGTAGTCGGGGTTGTCATCGTCGGTGCTATTCTTAGACTGAATGCTGGTGTATGGAGAACCAGTCAGGATTTGCTGACTGTGCTGCAACTGTACCACTGTCGTGGCGGGCTTCATATATTCTTTCTTAATCATAATGCTTACAATTAAATTATTAGTAACTAATTAATGGGCAATTTGTGGCAATTCGTGTTAAACAGAAATACATCTTCTTTTCTTTGAACATATAATTACCGTTAATGGATCACGAATTTCTCATGAATTTATTTCACCACGACCTTTTTGCCGTTCTGGATATAGATGCCCTTTTGTGTGGGCTGGCCCTGGATGCGGCGGCCGCTGAGGTCGTAGGTGCCCTCGACTGGGGTGGTGCCGTTCTCCATGCGGATGGGCTGGATGCCGGTGGTCTCGCCGTCGCCGAAGTTCATGATGAAGGCACGGGCGCCAGCTGCGTCATGCATCAGGAAGTAGCCGCGGAAGCCCTTCATGTTGCCCACTGCGCTGGGGTGTACCAGGGTGCCGGAGCCGTTGAGGATGAGGATGTTCTTCACGTCGCCATCTACTGCGGTCTTGCCCAGTGTGGGGACGAAGTTGACGTAGGTGGTTGCGGTTGCCGTGGCTGATGCGGCGGTGAGGTCAACGCCTGCGAACTCCTTGCCGTCAGCGCTGAAATCGACGTTGGCTTTAGGCTTCACCAGGTAGGGCTTGCCGGCCACGATGCTCGTTGCATCCTCGAAGTTAAGGGTCAGGACGGTGCCATCCACTGACGTGCTCTCCAGCTGGCGCACCTTGGCTCCTGCGCCGAAGTATTTCTCCATGTCGCCTGCTGCGATGGCGAAGGGTGAGGCGAAGGTGTTCCACACATTGGCTGTCAGCGTGCGGTTGAGGAAGAAGTCGCTCTTCGTGCCGTAGGCTGCGATGTTTTCTGCGAGGGTCTTCTCTTCATTGACCTTGTACCACAGTTCGGTGCTCACCTCCACGTCGTAGGCGGGCATGAGGAAGGTGCCGCTGTTGGTTCCGGTGTTCCAGGTGATGCCACTCGTGGCGGGGCTTTGTGCCGTTGCGCCCGTCGTCGCCATCAGCGCGACGAGCAAACTAAGAATTATCTTTTTCATTGTTGTTTATTTACTTTTTATATTTGTTTTTACTTTTATCTTATCGTCCTCCGACGATACTGAGACAAACGGAACCGCCGGGGCATCCTGTGCAGGATGTCTCGGCGGATATTATTGGCCTTTGTCCGAAATCGCTCACGTTGGCTACGCCGACCTCTGTCACGACTCGGCCAATCATGCGAGCATGTTGGCTCTCGCTGCTCCATCGGTTCGGCAATCGATGCAAGCATCATTGCTCTCGCTTAATCGCGATTTTCTGTGAGGGGAAACTCGGTAGACTGCTCTACTCGTGCATGTTCTGTGCGTGGCAAGCATCGATCACCTTTATCATGTCGCCCTCAATCGTATAGGCGTAGTACCATTTGCCAGCGTTTGCCATGTGGTAGCCCGCCCATCGGCTGATGGTAGGTTTGCGTCGCCGCAACGTGCGCTCAATGCCGTAGATAGCAAAGAAGGCATCGTGTACGTTCCGATCCATGTCCTCATACGAGTAGGTGTGGCGGTACTTCTTGGCCACGTTCCGGTAGAACGACCTTATCTTGGCGGCGGTGCGCTTGGTGTACAAATACTTATACTGTTGCATCGTCATAGATAGCCTTGATGTCCTTCATCGTCATTTCGTAGGCCTCTTCTGGCGTGTACAGTTCCTTGTCCATATCGGCGAACTCCTCGTCTAACGGTGTTGTCGTTATGGGCTTTACGCTGTCGATGAGCATCGTGACAAGCTGCAGTTTCTCGCCATCGTCGAGCTTCTTCGCTTGGTTCCATGCCCTTGTGAAGGGTGTCGCAGTACGTCGTCTTCTTGTTGTCGTTGCTTCCATAATTATACCTTTTTACGTTTCTGCGTGCAAAGGTACAACATATTTTCGACATTCTTTTCTTTTTAACACGAATTTTCATGTAATTGCCCACGAATATCCCATGAATTATTATTTATGGTCATTCGTGGCTCATTCATGGCAATTCGTGTTCAAAAGAAAAAACTCTCCCCGCGCTTTCGGGCGCAGGGAGAGTTATCAATTATTGTTTAATTAGCGGAATGACTCCGACTTTTTACCAGACTTTGTTGTCAAAGTCATCACCCTCATAGTCCATGGCATCGTCCCAGACGCCAGACTCGCGCGCACCAGCCGGCCTGTTGGGTTCGCCTGGGTTGATCACGGTGCTGGAGCAAAGCATCTGCCCGGCGATCGTGGCGTGCTCCACCTGCTGCGCCAGGCCGGATATACGGTGGAAGGAGTCGTGAAATAATACGTGAAGACCAAGGAAGAACACGGAGAAAGGAAGAACACGGGAACAAGAAGGCGGCGCACCCCACCGAATGGGGATGCGCCGCCAGCGTTGTTGCGGAGGATGCTTACTCGTTACTCCTCGTCCCAGCCGCTGTCGTCGTCCCAGACGTTGTGGCGACTCATGGCGTCGTTCCAGGCATCGCCGGAGGTGTCGTCCTGAGTGAGTTCTTCATCGTCACCGAGGCCGGATGACTGGACGGAGTAGGCGAGCAGGGCGCTCTCCTCCAGGATTCCCATGTCCTGAATTTCAGGCTTCATATATTCTTTCTTTGTCATATCTGTGTCCTCCTACCTTTATTTGATGATGACCTTCTTACCATTTTGGATGTACACGCCCTTCTGTGCGGCCTTGCCGATGCGGCGACCGTCAAGCGTGTAGATGCTCCCCTCTCCCATGGGCGAGGCGGTGAGGCTTTCAATGCCCGTGCTCTCGCCACCCAGGTTCAGGGCGAAGCCGCGAGCCTCTGTGGGCACGTTCTTCAGCAGGAAGTAGGCGCGGAAGCCCTTCATGTCGGTGGGGATGGTGCCGGGATTCTTCAGCGTATTCCCGGCAGCGACGAAGAGCACATCGTCGGCAGCGACGCCATCGATGGTGGTCTTGCCAAGCGTGGGGATGAAGTCGGCGTAGTCGGTCGGGATGGTGACGGCATCCTTGCTCACGATGGCTCCCGTGAAGGGTGCTGCGGAGAGGTCGGCGTTGGCAGCGACCTTCACCAGATAGGGTTTGCCGGCCTCGATGCTGGCAGCATTGGCGAAGTTCAGGGTCAGCGTTCCGTCTGCGAACGTTGCGCTGGTTAGTTCCTTCACGGTCCAGCCCTCGGGGATGGCGGTGCTGAACGGAGCAGCAAACGTATTCCACGAGCCGGCGACGAGCGTGCGCGTCAGGGTGACGTCGGCCTCGTAGCCGTCCCACTCTGTCAGTGCGGCGCTGTTGTCCGTTGTCTCGGAGAGGGCCAATTCGGTCTCATACTCCACCTCCAGCTCCACGTCGAAGGCGGGAGTTGCGGCGAGTGTCCATGTGCCGTCGGGGTTCTTGGTCAGTTCTACGCCCTCGGTGTAGGCGGTCTCCTCAGCGGTGGCGTAGGTGGTCTCGGCATCGGTCAGCGTCGAGTAGTTTGTCACGAGTGCCTGCTGGGCGGCGGTCAGCGCGTCGTAGGCCGTGCGTGCTGCGTCGATGAGGGCCTTGCTCTCAGGGGTGTAGGTCACGGTGCCGATGGCTGTTATCTTGGCGATGACTTCATCGGCAGCCATCAGGTCGAGTTCGGCATCGGTGTAGTATGTCACTTCCAGCTCGACGTCGTATTCGGGCATCGTGCTGAGTGTCCACACCGTACCGTCGGCACTGGGCGAGAGGTCGATGGGGTCAGGGTCTTGTGCCCATGCGCTCGTCGCCACTGTCAGCAGCAGTGCCATGATGTATAGAAATCGATGTTTCATTGTTCTTTAATGTTTTAATTTTATGTTATTTCTTTTGTCTGACGGCTCT
>CAJOEC010000153.1 GCA_905233425.1 uncultured Prevotella sp.
CGCATGTCTATTTCAAGATACTGATTTTCAAAATGATACAGTATTGCCAAACTGCAAAAATTGTGCCAAACCATGGAGATGCTAAATGAAAGAGCCCTACTAGGGATGAAGTTTTTTTTCTAAAGAATGATGGCCGTTTCATTTTTTTTTCGTACCTTTGCACACGAAATGTCATATTATACATCATTTTTAAATTTTCTTATACGTAAATTATAGCACTAGAACTACAATGAAAAAATATTACAGAAAACCTACGCTGAAGGCTATGCCTTTGAATTTAGACAGACCTCTGCTCACAGTGAGTGACAACAGTGGCTTCAAAGCTACTATATCAGGCTATCAGCAGTCTGACAATGATGATGGTGATGGCTTCTTACAAGAATAAACTAAACACGACGAGATTATGAGACATACTGGATTTTTATTGTTATCATTTGTCGCTGCCTTGCTCTCCTGCTCCTCCGATGATGAGCCGGAACAGAGGACCGACGGCAGGAAACTGCGCCAACTGACCATTGCCGAAGTGCCTGTCACAAGGGCTACGCTCACAGAGAACGAATCTGCACTGGGTGCCGCTTGGAAGGCTGGCGATCGGGCAACGTATTTCAACGTGACATCCTTCGAAACTTATAATAACATGGATTATGGCACGCTTACTGCCTCTGCCTCTGCCAGCACTTCTGCATTTACGGGCACTGTCCGCTGCAAAGCTGGCGACAACGTGGCGCTCTTCTATCCGCATCAAGATGTACCGGAACAAGACCCAAACCGAGGCATGTTCACCGTCAATCTCGCTGGGCAGGATGGAACACTTGCAACGATAGCCGAGAACTTTCACTACGTCTATGGCGTGGCAGCGGTTACTTCCGTGACAGATAACACAGCCAATGCCACCATCAGCAACATGCAGTCGCTGCTGGCGGTGTGCAAGTTCTCGTTTAAAGATGGCACGGAAGTCATTCCTGTAAAGACACTGACCGATAGGCTATCCCCTGTCGGCCACGCTCACACCGACGGCAGATGTCAGTACCCTTGCCCTGACATATCCAGCCCAAGGCAATGACGCTTGGAACAACAAAGGTCTTTCAGTCACTCTCGACTCAGAGACCTCCGACGGTGTCTATGTCGCCCTCTTCCCTGATAGTCCCACAGGCTACATGCACTTTACTGTGACGAACAGTTCCGGCAGCACCTACACCGGCACGGCCAAGGCTAAGCTGAATGCAGGCAAATACTACCCCGTCACCCTTAAGGTAACCAAGTAGTTACCGGCACTGCCGCACAAATCGAAAATCGAAAATCCTTAAATAGAAAATTAATATGATGAAAGCAAGACTATTATCCCGACTGCTCGTCGTGGCCCTTATGCTCATCGGAGCAGCAACCAACGCGCTGGCGCAGGAATACATCACCGAGGTGATGACCATCGGTGCCGAGAAACACTCTGGCTGGAAAGTGAAAAAAGAGTATGAAGACAAAGGCTGGATCGTCAACGGCTACGACCTGAACTCTGGTGCCGGCGGCTGGGATATCTATATCGCCTACAAGACAAGCAGCACGGCCGATCCCAAGACCGGCTATATCACCGACATCTGTGTTACCGACCATGAAGCGGGTGATAGCTTCGGATATAATGGGCGCACCTATTACAGGGTTGCAAATAACAGCGGCTTCAACGGCGACCTCAACAGAGGTTGCGGTAAAAAGACGGCATACATCGTAGCCTATTACACCCGCGACCATAATAATCTGAAAACTTGTGGCGGCACCAAGCGCGTGATGACTGGACTATCAATATCAAACAAAGCTGACGACGGAGACACGTGGACGGAGGGGGTGTACTGGCGTATCACCAATAACACAAGCAGCGGTTACACCGGCGTTGCAGATATGAACAGAAATGCCGGCGGCGACGACATCTTCATACAGCAGCACTTCACTACGCAGACGATGGACTGGAAGGAGGAACCCTCCTTCGCCACAGACCTCATCTACAATGGGGAAGAACAGGAGCTCGTGGCCAGCAACCCGTGGGAGGCCAACCAGCCGGCAACGCTGAAATACAAGGTGAATGATGGCGAATGGTCGAGCAACGTGCCGAAAGGACTTGCCGTGGGCAACTATGTCGTGTCGGCCTATCTGGATCCCTGCTTCACCTATTGGTGGTACGAGATTAAAAATTATATAATTCGTTATACCGAGATTACCGAGCAATTCGCAAACGACTCGCGAGTCATCACCGACACCGTCACCATCAACCCGCCTGTCGTCAAGGCCGACAACCTGAAAGGTGTGTTCAACCAGGCCGACAAGAAGGTACTCCTCTCGTGGGATATTCCCTCCATTCCCGGCAACTACGCTGATTTCAAGTGGCTGATTTATCGCGACAGCACGAAGATAGCCGAACTAGCTCACGACGTGACAAGTTACTCCGACACTGGCTACACCAACGAGACGGCACCGGTCTATGACGTCTATTATGTGTCGAACTTCTGGGATGCGGAGACGCTGCGCGACGACACGAAGGCCTCAGTCACGGTGAGCACCACGCGCACCGTGCCCATCAATGGACTCAGGGTAGACCAGGAGCCTGACCGCCTCATCTTCACATGGACCTCGGATGCCTATCCTGAGGGCTTCGGCCATGAGTTCCGCATCTATGTGGGCGACAACGAAGACCCCATCTACAAGCTCACGCCCGCCGATATGCAGACATCCTTCCAGTGGGAGCACCGCACCACCGACCAGCACAACAACCCGCAGAGCAAGATAGACCCGGAGACGGGCGTGCCCTACACCGAGGAGCCGCTGAACGCCTGCAACCCTAACGACTACCGCATCGACGGCGTCATCGCAGGCAAGGTGCTCAACACCTATACCGCCAAGCTGAAGGCCATCGGCGAGGCCACGAAGTTCTACATCCTCGATGCCTCGAAGGGCAGCTACGAAAGTCTGGTGAAGTTGTCGTGGCACGTCGACAAGCAAGGATCGCCACTGGCCAAGACCTACATCGTGGAGCGCCGCCGTGCCGAGCAGGAGAGCGAGGCCTGGGAAACGCTGACGCGCATCTCCAGCAACGAAGACTATCTGTTCTATACCGACGAGACGGCCCTGCCGGGCGTCTACTACGACTACCGCGTCACAGTGGAGGACAAGTGCGACGACGGCACCATCCTCCACAACGAACTGGCCGACGTGGGCTTTGCCCGCATAGCCTACGGCTCCACAGGCACGGCGGTGCAAGGCGTGGAAGTGGAGATGACCATGACCAGCAGCGGGGGCGAAGCGCTGGAGCAGTTCCACTCCATCTATTTCTCCGACATGAACGGCACCGTGACGTGGCAGTATCCCTCCGACGACTATGCCCACGGCAAGTTCGGCGGTGGCGACTTCTCCGTCCAGATGTGGCTCTTCCCCGAATCGTTCAGCGAGAGCACGATTGTGGACTTTGGCAACGGCAACGGCCTGAGCATGACGGCCAGCGGCGGACTGGCGTTCAGCAGCCAGACCTTCGACGGCATCACGCTCCGGCAGAATGCCTACAACCACGTGGCACTGACCCGCAGCGGCCGCGTGCTGACCTGCTATGTGGTGAGTCTCTCCGGCAACAGCAGTTCACTCAGCCTGCAGAAGGCCACGCTGACGCTGGCCGACGACTCGCTGGCACTGGCTGATGCCAAGCAGTTCAGCCTCGGACACTTCAAAGGGGCGGTCGATGAGTTCCGCCTGTGGACGAAGTGCCTCAGTGAGGACGACATCATGGACAACTACGACCGTCTGCTTGTAGGCGACGAGCAGCAGCTGGAGACCTACTGGACCTTCGACGAGGGTCTGCGCACGCAGTTCTTCGACTATTCGCGCGACGGCACCAACTATCGCAAGCACCACGGCCGCATAGGCAGCAATGCACAGGCCTCGACCCTCACGCCCGGCACGCTGAGGCTGAAGGCCAAGACCGATGCCGACGGCAACTACATCATTCAGGGCATACCGTTCACTGGCGAGGGCTCGACCTACTCCATCATCCCACTCTATGGCATCCACGAGTTCAACCCCACCAAGGCGTTGCGCTTCATAGGCAGGAACTCGATGGTGCACACCGCCGACTTCGAGGACGTGTCGTCATTCCCCATGAGCGGCTATGTCCGCTATGCCGGCACCAACGTACCCGCCGAGGGGATTCCGCTCTACATCGACGGAATGCCCGTTTCGAAGGACGGCAAGCCCGTGATGACCGGAAGCAAAGGCGAATACAACATATCTGTCCCCATCGGCCACCACTATGTAGAAGCAAAGTTAGAAAACCACAAGATGGTGGACGACGGGCGCTTCCCCACCGAGGGCACGTTCTACTTCGACCGCGCCATGACCCACGACTTCACTGACTCCACACTGGTCAACTTTGTGGGACGTGTGGGCGGCGGCGATCGCAACGACACCCTCGGCGTCGGCTTCGCCGAGTCGAAGAACAATATCGGTATAGCCACCCTACGGTTGAGCCTGCTCAACGAGTCGTTCTCGCTCAACTGCCAGGACGACCACATCAGCACCGCCACCACCGAACGCACCTGGCAGAGCGACACCACGGCCATACAGAGTACGGCATGGACGGGCATCGACTACAACTCGAAGTACATCTTCATCCGCACCGACTCGCTTTCCGGAGAGTTCTCCGCCCTTCTGCCGCCGCTCAAATATGTCTGTCACCTAAGCGTTGACAACAACCCGGGCATCGATTTCGGATCGCAATCGGAGATTGACCTCACCAAAGTGGGCATCACACTCACCGACTCGCTGCGGCACTGGGATGACAGTGTGGGCGACAGCGTGATCGTAACTTATAAGTACAACACCAAGAAAGTGTTCACCTACTATGCACCGCCCGAAGTCACCATCACCGAGAAAGGCCACGATGCGGGTGTCTACGGTATTCAGGAAATCGTCTACACCGACGATGAGGGAAAGGAATATACCATCGGCGACCTGTGGAAGCAGGAAGGCGACTCTGTGAAGTATTTGCTGGACTATCCCATCTACGAGATGGGCAAAAATGTGGAGTACGACATCTTCGCATTCGAACGCTATGTCAACCACGACGGCGATGATGACGTCATTGACATCGTACCCCTTCCGGGGCAGGAGATAACTATCGTCAACGAGATGAGCGACGACCAGAAAGTCATCTACAAGGTGGAAGACCCCTCTTCAGCCTACAAGGTTGGTGAGATCTACGATCTGAAGGCCAAAGACATGCCGCTCGGAGGCGACGGCCACCTCACCTACCAATGGGGCGTGGGACTTCCCAACATCACAGAACCCTACACACGTCACTTCGCCATCACCATGACACGCAAGAACCGCGTGTACGCTCCCGTAGACTTGGATGCCGTGGTGCTTGGCCAACTGAGCTACGGCAGCAACTTCGTCACCAAGGGACCCGACCATGTGAATTTCGTGCTACGCGACCCGCAGGGAGCCAAGTCGACCACCAAGCTGAAGATCGGCAAGATTACCACCAAGACCACATTCGACACGCGGCGCGCCTACGGCGAATACAGCTGGCTCAACAATATCTTGTTTGGTATGGAACATGAAGTGGGCACAGGTCTTGGCTTCATGACGATTACGAAACATGAGACATGGGACCAGTTAGACGTCGGTGTCAAAACCTCCTGGGAGAAGGTATGGAACTACGACGAGGTAGATGTGGAGACCACGACGGAGAACGTCTCCACCAGTGGTGCCAACCCATACGTGGGTGCTAAAGGCGATGTCTATGTGGGCACAGCCATCAACTTCCTCATCGGCGGCTGCCGCCACCTCTTCATCGACAAGAACCTGCAGACGGGCCAGTATGAACTGAAGCTGGAAGATGCTATCGCCGTTGGCGACTCCATCGCCACAGCCTTCAAGTACACGCAGTATGAGCTGCAGAATGTCATGATTCCCAAGTGGAAAGACATGCGCCGCACCTTCCTCACCGAGGTGGCCTCAGAGGCTGAGGCAATGGCCTACGTCAACAACGGCGAGGAGTCGGTCTACCTGACGTGGGAAGGACTCGACCTCGACGACTATGAAGACGGCAAGAACTATCGCTGGGCAAAACCCGTGAGCTGGGAAACCACACCGCCGCCCGCCGGAGCTGCCATCGACAGCGTGGGTTGGTGCAACAACCAGATTAAAGCCTGGGAGGAAGCCATTGAGGCTAACGAGAAGGATAAGCTGGAACTGATGGCGTCTACCGTTCCTGAGAACATCTCCATCGACGGAGGCTCAAGCTACAGCTACTCGAAGAAAACGAGCCACTCGGAAAACGATCAGACGACGGTCAACTGGAAAATGGGTCTCGTGCTGGGTAACAATTTCGGAATCCGTAACAAGAGCTTAGTCTCGGTAGGAGATGTTATGCACATCAATACTGAGGACGGTGGCGGATTCACCAGGGGCGACGGCACCAAGACCGAGAACTACACCGAGTGGGAATACTCCATCGTGGACGGCAACCGTGACACCGACCTTTCCATCAACATCTATAAGTCGAAAAAGCCGAAGTACAGCGACTTCTTCAGCGTCTTCGGCGGACAGACCTACAACCCCTACCAGGAGCAGGAGGTCACGCAGTATTATCTGCCGGGAACGCCCCTCGGCAACTCTACCCAGCAGATGGAGCAGCCCGCCTTAAACATCGGCGTGGGCGACCAGAACCCGTCGAAGAATGCCACCGTGACCGACATACCTTCCGGGAGCGAGGCCAACGTCACCCTCTACTGCACCAACATGTCCAATGTGAACCAGGGCTCGAACTTCAGTTACAACCTGCTCATCGTGGAGCAGACCAACAACCTGGGTCTGGAGATACTCATGGACGGCGTGCCGGTCAACGGCCGTTCCATACAGCTGAATCAGAGCGAGACCACCAAGAAGGTGCTCACCATACGGCAGACCGACCAGAGCGTCCTCGACTACGAGGGCATCAAGATACGCTTCTGCTCACAATATCAGCCTGGAAAAATCTACGACGAGGTGACGCTCAACGCTCACTTCGTGCCCTCGTCGTCGCCCATCAATCTCGCCATCAGTGAGCCGGTGCTCAACATCGAGACACTGGACCACAACGAAGGCAACCTGATACTGAAAGTCAGCGGCTTCGACCGCCAGTTCAAGGGCTTGAAGAAACTGGGCGTGGAGTACCGCCACGAGGGTTCCAC
>CAJOEC010000154.1:0-5086 GCA_905233425.1 uncultured Prevotella sp.
GCGTATCGGTGGCGTCGCGCTGGGCGTGCGGCTCGAAGATGTCGTACATCATCGTCAGGCAGAGGCTCCCCATCAGTTCGCGGTAGAACAGCAGGTGGCGGTCGTTCATGCGGTCACGAAGACGATGGAAGTCATCCAGCAGATGCAGTGCCTGTTCATCTGAGAGTTTGATGACGGGGTCTTGGTTCAGCGAGATACTGCCTCCGATGCTGTAGTTGTTCGACGGCAGCAGGTTCTGCAGGAACTTGTAGTCGGCGGCGAACCACTCCACCCGCATATCATCATGTGCCGCGAGGTTGCTGACGCGGGCAGGCATCGGTATCACCACCAGGTCGTTCTTCGTGATATGGTAGCACCGCTCGTTGAACACAAAACTTGCCTCACCTGCCAAGCAAAGCAGATGCATGCAGGTGTGGCTCAACTCACGGGAATTCATCCCATAAAAGTCTGTGGAATACTGAAAATCTATCTTCATGTGAGGCAATGTTGCGATTAAGCAAGCGCAAAGTTACACATTTTCCGTTAAATCATGTAGATTTTACCGAAGGATTGCGGCGAATGTACAGAATTATTCGTACCTTTGCAGGCGTTTTTAGAAATATCGGACGATGAGAAAGATTGAGGTGATGACATTGTTTAACGCGAATTGTTTGGAGACCGATTTAGGCGGGCGAAGATAGCAAAAAGATACATCTTCGCCCGCTTTTGTTACTTTTAACGGGGAAAGCGAACAATAATTGAAAGAAAATGCTTAACTTTGCCGCCAAATTAATAATATAAATGCAAAACAATATGAGAAATTATAACTTGGGATTCATTTCCGACGAGAATATCTACAACCACGTCCGCGAGACGGTGACGAGGTACAGCGCAAGCATCGACTTAAAGGAGTTCAACAAGAACATCATCGACCCGATTAAGCTGACATTCGACGCTAAGGTTTACGGTCGCTCGATGGAGGAAGTGGTCGCCTCGGAGTGCATCCGCCAGATGGACAAGTCGAACAATAATCACATCGGATATTTCCACCAGAACCTTTTCCGCTATGCCGGAAACGGCTGGACGGTGCCACCCGAGGGCTTCGATGTGGTGAACGAGGAGCGACACATCTTCGTTGAGATGAAGAACAAGCACAACACGATGAACTCGGCAGCGTCGGCCAAGACTTACATGAAGATGCAGCATAAAATCGTGCGCGACAGCCATGCCACATGTATGCTCGTCGAAGCCATTGCCACACGCTCGCAGAACAAAACGTGGATTGTCACCGTCGATGGTGAGCAGTTCAACAACGAGCACATCCGCCGCGTGTCGATGGATAAGTTCTACGAGATTGTCTTCGGCGACTCGCAGGCTTTTGCAAAGTTGTGCCGCGCCCTGCCGATGATTCTGGATGATGTCATCGAGGGAATGAGCCGCGAGGACAACCAGAACACGGTATTCACCGAGTTGGCCGCTATCTCGCCCGACATTATGAAGAGTCTCTATCTGCTTGCTTTCAAGACTTACGACGGATTCGATAATTTCTAAACGATGCACACATTCCTTTCCGTCAACAACCTTGCCGACCTGACAGGTACGTCGCTCGCCACCGCACAGAAGTGGGGCGAGAGCGGCGTTTATCCTTACCACCGCAACGAGAAGGGCAAGGAAGGCTTCTACATGGAGGAACTGACAGACGTTGAACCCGTGCGCATGATGCTCAACACACATTGGGAAGAGGAGTTCCATGTCGCTCCATTGCGTGCCTACACTTCTGTCGAGTTGTTCGCCGGAGCGGGTGGTCTGGCACTCGGCATGCACTTGGCGGGCTTCCGTCACGTTTTGCTAAATGAAATGGACGCGATGGCCTGCCAGACCCTGCGCCGGAATCATCCCGAATGGAACGTGCTCGAAGGTGACGTTCATAATGTGGACTTCACGCCATTGCGAGGCCGCGTCGATTTCCTTTCAGGCGGTTTCCCCTGCCAGGCCTTCTCTTACGCAGGCAAGAAGGGTGGGCTTAACGATACTCGCGGCACGCTGTTCTTCGAGCTTGCCCGCGCCGTCAAGGAGATACAGCCCAAAGTCTTCATGGGCGAGAATGTCAAGGGCTTGCTCTCGCACGATGACGGGAGAACTTTGGAGGTCATACGCAATGCCATTAGCGAACTTGGCTATACGCTCGTCGAGCCACAGGTTTTGAAGGCCATCATGTATCAAGTCCCGCAGAAGCGCGAGCGTCTCATCTTGATAGCTATCCGCAACGACATCGCTCAGCATGTGAAGTTCAAGTGGCCGGAGCCTTATCGCCGCGTGATGACCCTGCGTGATGCATTCTTCAGCGGCGAGCTATACGACAATGACGTGCCCGAGTCCGAAGGGCAGACCTACCCGGCGAAGAAAACTCGAGTCATGGCCATGATACCAGAAGGCGGCGACTGGCGAGACCTGCCCGTTGAGGAGCAGAAGGACTACATGGGCGGCAGCTTCTATCTCGGAGGTGGCAAGACCGGCATGGCACGCCGTCTCTCGATGGATGAGCCGAGCCTGACGCTCACCTGCGCTCCCGCACAGAAGCAGACCGAACGCTGCCACCCCACTGAGACCCGACCGCTGACCGTCCGCGAGTACGCCCGCATCCAGACCTTCCCCGACTACTGGCAGTTTGAGGGCAATCTCGCCGACCAGTACAAGCAGATAGGAAACGCCGTTCCCGTCAATCTTGCTTTCGCCATTGGCCGCTCGCTGATACGACTTTTCAATGACATCGACGCTCAGAACCCAGAGGAAAGCCAGTTCGAGCAGGCCGATCGCATCGCCCACGGGATGCTCCCGCCAGAACTCTTCGCCGTGAACATGTTCGACATTCAGCGCGAATATCCCGAAGGAATCGTGGCCAATGAATACAAAAAGCGCCGCCGCGTTGACATCAGCAAACTCGACGATTCCAAGAACGTTCTCATCTGTTTGGTGCCCGATAAATACATTGTTCCTTATAACGACCGCAAGGCCAAGGCCTATTTCACGGGCAAGAAGTTCCCCTCGACCGTCGCTCTCAACAAGCTCTACTATTTCATGCCCTACACCAAGGGCAAAGGCATCCGCGACCTCTATCAGATTAAGGTAGCCCGCGTCGCCCCCAAGCATGAGTTCGTGACCGAAGCCGATGAGAACGACCTTCGCATCGCATTTGAAATCGAGTACGTCACGCAGATGTATGATGACTATAAGCCCATAAGGCTGAACATCTGGCATACATTCACCGATACCAAGTTAAGGAATCTCATAATTTAGTCATAAAGCCAGCACAAAGAAAATGAGCATGTCGAACAATACAAAAGAGAGCGGACGGCCTCCGCCTGACGGAAAATCGTAGATGTAACCTTACATCTGCGCCTCCAAACCTGCGGCAAGGAGATGTAACCTTACATCTACGCCCCGCAACCCGGCGGCAGGGAGATGCGACCTTACATCTGCGCCCCGCAACACGGCGGCAAGGAAATGTAACCTTACATCTGCGCCCCGCAACCCGGCGGCAAGGAAATGTAACCTTACATCTGCGCCCTGCAGAACGGCGGCAGGGAAATGTAACCTTACATCTGCGCCCCGCGCCGCAGAAACGACAATGAACATGTTCTACAACTAAATTATTTAATATAATATGCAAGAAAATATTCTTTTAGTGCCGTACCTCGACCTGGAGCGCTGGCCCAACGACCTGCATTTGCAGCTGAACCAGACGCAGGACGAGCAGATGGACGCGGAGTTCGACGTGGACAACCCCGCGCCGGGAAAGTTGGCCACGGCCATCGCCGACCACAAGGCTGCCGTCGCCACGGAGAACTCGGCCTATATCGTGTCGCGCTCGTCGGAATACACGGAGCAGATTGCGGAGCAGGACGACATCCGCGACACGAAGATCGGTGAGGCAACAGCCATCGCCGAGGCTATGGCGAAGGTGGCCTCGCTGCCCGCCATGCAGCAGGCGGCTCAGGTGTGGCTGCGCGGCTGGAACGTCTATAAGCCCAACCCGAAGTCGGCCTACGAGGCTGAGACGACGGCCATTCAGCAGTGGGGGCATCGAGCAAATCATCGCCGACATGGTGGCCGCCAACAACGAGGTGCACCGCCTCATCGTGCTGCGCGAGAACACGCAGGGCCAGCAGCAGAACACCAGCGTCTCGCTGAAGGACGCCCGCACGGCCACGGACAAGGCGTACAAGTGGATGATACTGTGCCTGAACTCGTACAAGGTGGTCGACCAGGACCCCGACCGCTTCGCCGTCGTCACCTCGAACCTCATCGCGCAGCAGGAGTACTACCTCGGGCTGGTGAAGGACCGCCAGCGCACGAACAAGCGCGTGCAGGTGAAGAGCGAGGAAATCGGCAACCACACGTATGCCACCGCCCGCGAGTGGACGTGGGAGCGCCTCATCGAGGACGGCAAGGCCCTGCTGGCCATCGACAAGGACGACCCCACGCGCATTATCTCCACCGACAAGAAGGCCGCGAAGGCCGGCACCCTCTGCCTCGCGCTGAAGGGCGTGCCCGTGAAGCCGACTGACGAGGTGGACGTGGATAAGACGTATGAGCTGCTGGCGTTTGACGACCAAGAGGGCGGCACGTCGGACGGTGAGGTCACGCCGGAGTAATCTTTTCCGCATTATGTGAAAAATTAGCCGCAATTTGTGTAACAGCAGATTGCGGTTTTTTGTGTAATTTTGCACCCACAAACTACATCGAAATATGAATATCAAAAGTATCATCACAGCCGTACTGGCACTGCTCGCATCGACGGCGTGCAGCGGCGGCGCAAAGAATCAAACAGGAAAGGCATTGGTAGTGTTCTTCTCGCATGCGGGAGACAACTACGCGGTGGGAAACATCGAGGTGGGCAACACGAAGATTGTGGCCGACTACATCACGGAATTTCTGAATCAGCGAGTGCAGAGTGATGCTCGCATCAACTCTGCCGAGTCGAGCCAGAAATCGACCGAAGGTCAACTGACGGGTGCGGAGCAGTTCGAAATCGTGACCCACAAGTACGACGGAATGGCTTATAACCCGCTGATTGAACTGGCCAAGAAGGAGGCGAAGAACGGGG
>CAJOEC010000154.1:5159-8492 GCA_905233425.1 uncultured Prevotella sp.
CATGCGAACGACCTGAAGGGCAAGACTGTTATCCCCTTCACTACTCACGAGGGCAGCGGACTGGCCAGTTGCGTGGAAGATGTAAAGGAAGCCTTCCCTGGTGCAAATGTTACAAATGGCTTCAGCATCTACGGTCACGAAGTGCGCACGGAAAAAGCGAAAGTGGAAAAGTGGCTGAAGGGACTGGGTTATTAACTATCACAAGGTTTCTTAGGCGGGTGAAGGTGACAGAACGTTGCACTCTTGCCCGCTTTTTGCATCTTTAACGGGGAAAACGGAGAATAATTGAGACCGAAGCCTACCGTTACCTCAGCCGCTATGGCGCACTGGCCCTCTGCGACAAGCATTACGGCATCATGCACACGCTCTCGCTCGAAGAGAATCTTCAGACGCTACGGGATTATTGCCACAGGAAAGGAGGCACGCTATGACATTATACCACGGCTCCACCATCGACATCCCTCGCATTGACCTCTCCCTGTTTGCACCCAGCGGGCTATTGACAAACTGACAAAGGCATGAACGTATCTCAGGCAGAATTCCAGAACATGAAGGAGGAGATTGTGAAGGACCTCATCGCCCGTCTGATGGACGAGTGTGATTTTACGATGCAGCAGGCTTTCGATGTCGTCTATACCTCGCGGCTCTTCCTGAAGCTCAGCGACCCTAAGACCGGCCTCTATTTCCAAAGCTCCGGTTATGTGTATAGCTTCCTCGAAAGCGAACTGAAGACAGGAAGCGTGAAGTGAGCAACGAGAAACAATTTCTTCCATAATCATTTTGACGCTTTCACGTCCCATCCCAATGATTTGGCTACATTTACAATATTCGGAATGGTTGTGATGTTCCATTGCGTAGTTACGGCATATTGAATTCCATCAGCACTACAAAGGAGTTCATTCGGTGAAGTGAAAAAACGGCGATCTTTGATTTGCTTGGGGGAAATCTGGTTCAGTTGCTTTATGACCACTGTAACACCTAAGTTATCAGGGAATACTGCCAAAATTTCATTGTAACTTTTATCCGGATGAAGACGAGCATATTTACTTACTACAGCAAGTACAAAGCGCCCTTTTGGTAAGAACGCACTTCCGTCAAGCGAATAACGAGTGTTATCACGTGCAGTTGCGTTTGTATTGTTATAGGACGTAACGGGAGCATATAATGTACTATTTATCTCTGATTGTTCAATAACATCTTCTTCAGAGACAACTTTAATCTGAAATTTGCAAAGCAAATCATCTATTTGCTCTTCCGATACAGGAAGACTTTCGTCCTCATGAATCTTTTGCTTGAGACTATTTTTCAAAAAAGAATTATATCTTCCGTCCAGTAAGTTCTTCTTCAGCAAATCAAGCGACTCTCGTTTCTTCTGTTCCTGTAATTGTGCTTCGCAGAATCCCATAAAGCGATCCTTATCAAAATTATCACGTCTGATAAGTTCTACAAATTGTTGTCCTCGTTTTTCATTCAACGAGATAGGTACCCTATATATGGAAACAGGTTCTATAGAGTCACCCTGAACATCATAGAAAATCTCAATATGCTCACCAATATAAATACCTATACGAAGCGTACACAATCGCATATATGACAACAATTGTAATCGTTCTTCTTTCGTTTGAAGATGGTTTGGCTTCTTCACTTCAATAACTATCTGGTTCACGCCATCTTTCTTGACAACAATATCCGGCTCTGCAAAACCATGTCCTGATGGAATACGTTCTTTATGGCATATCTCACCTTTATATCGCTTCCAACCTAAAACAGACAGTTGACTTTCGATGATTTCATGATAGCGTTCTTCAGAAACGTCTCTTTCCTTGCAATCAATCAGATATGAACAAAACTCGTTCCAAATTTCCATTATTTCAGATTTTATTGATAACAACTGCAAAATTACATATAATTCTTCAATTCTCGCGCATCAGACTGTGAAATTCATATAAAATGTGATGGATTTGTTCATTATCTCGCATTCGGCACACGGTTTTGACTCCGAATCTTGGTGAATGGAGCGGCGGGCAGGTGGGCGACCACGAAATTCAGCGTCGGCAGAGGTCTATATGCCCCATATTGTGGGCTGTGCAGGGTTGCGGGGCGGTCTATATGCCCCATATATAGCCCCGCGCAATCTGGAGAGTGGTCTATGTACCCCATATAGAGCTCCGCGCAAGATTGCGGGACGGTCTCATAACCCCTATGAGAGGGCCGCTCGGTACAGCCCATTCGTGTTTTTTCGGAAAAAAGTGAAAAACTATCGGCGATTTGTGAAACAGCAGATTGCCGTTTTTTGTGTACTTTTGCAGTCGAAAAAGTTCAATTGCAATAATACAAGAAAATATGGAGTACATTACATTATCAAACGGCGTTGAGATGCCGGCTTTGGGCTACGGTGTGTTTCTCGTAAGCCCTGACGAGTGTGAGCGTTGCGTGAGTGATGCATTAAGTGTAGGCTATCGCCTGATTGATACGGCACAGGCCTACCAGAATGAGGAGGGCGTTGGCAATGCCTGGAGGTCTGGATATCCAATGCTGGTGAAGAAAAGGCCGCCAAGAGCATCGATGAGAGTCTGCGTAAGTTGCAGACGGAGTACATTGATTTGTTACTCATCCATCAGGCCTACAGCGACGTATTCGGCACATGGCGGGCGATGGAGAAGGCCTATCGAGAGGGCAAGGTGCGTGCCATCGGTGTGAGCAACTTCCAGGCAGGCCGTTTCTTCGACTTTGCCCACTATGTAGAGCTGAAGCCTATGGTGAACCAGCTGGAGTGCAACACGCTTTCTCAGCAGACCCAAGATGATGGCTTGGTATCCACTTGGCGGACAAGGAACAGACGGAATTGTGAAGAACGAACTGCTGACTACTATCGGTGCCAAGTATAATAAGACTGCCGCTCAGGTCGCTCTCCGTTGGCTCACCCAGCGTGGTATCGTAGCCATCCCCAAATCAACTCACAAGGAGCGCATGGCGCAGAACTTCGACATCTTTGACTTCTCGCTGAGTGACGATGATATGGCTCAGATTGCCAAGATGAACCAGCATGACGCTGGTACCAGAGATTTTGGAGACCCCCAGTTTGTGAAGTACTTGATAGAGACTTACGGATAGAAAGGAGGATATAACAGGTACCGATCTGCTCATCGATGGTGGAGTCATCGCCAGCATCCGTACAGGCAAGTATAAACTTGGATAAACAGGCCCGCATCAATCCGTCGTTCATTATTTCCATAAAAACTCGCTGGGAGTAAGTCCCGTGATGCGCTTGAAGAGACGAGTGAAATGGTGGGGGAAATCGAATCCGAGCAGGCGAGAGGTCTCGCTGATGTT
>CAJOEC010000155.1 GCA_905233425.1 uncultured Prevotella sp.
AGTTCCGAGGCATCAAGCCAGAACGTCCGCTTAACAGTCGTCTGATGTACTTCGACCTGATAGAACTGATAAAGAAGAAATGAACATCCCTATAATATAATGAATAGGGCGAAAACGAGAACTACCTGAATGCTATGCGAAAGTTCTTGGACAAGCCAAGCGATAAATCGAGCGGCCTAATCTTGATGGGAGATTAGGCAACTTTTAGCTGAAGGGGATGAAGACGAAAAACAGCCTACGAATGGAGAGCAGGCTTTGGTCGGAAACATACAATTTGACCTTTGGTCTTACTCCTCCTTGCAAGACAAAACTGATGCAAGCTCGTTTTGTGTTTGCTTCGTTCGTCGTTTCACCCGCCTTTTTGCACTTTTAACGCCCCGTTTGCATCAAGTCTGCGTAAAAAGTTGTACCTTTGCAGCCGTTATAACACTTTAATGCGCATAATTATGTCGAACGAAGAGAAAAAGGAGAGGATGGCAAGAAACTACGCCATCAACTCGAAGAAGACTCCGAGGACAAGGAGGATGGCATTTGCCAGGGCACATGCCGGTGGTATCATCATCACTGACCCCAAGTTGAAGGAAAGACTAACCACTTACGCAGACTAATGGCAAAGACTCGTCTATTACTTGACACCTGTGCTGTTATCGATTTGATAACAAGTTCCGACGAAACAGATGTGGAATTCTGGGACATCTTTGACGACCCGGATACGATGCCGTATGCCAGTTTTGAGACGGCCCGCGAGTTGGTCGTACACTTCAACAACAAGACCCTCCATTGAGCAGGACTACGGCATCGAGTTCCTGCCCTTGCGCCGCGATACGGCCTTCACATACGCCGACCTGCAGCTCAACGAGGAGCAGGACCATCGCGATCCCAGCGACCACGTCATCATTGCCCATGCCATCACCGAGCGTCTTACGCTCCTTTCCAGCGACCAGAAGTTTGCCTTTTACCGCAGTCAGGGACTCGACCTCTTGGAATATTAACCAACCAACCGAACGACATTAAACGAGACGGGATTTCAACGATGAGAAAGTTTGAGGTGATAACATTGTTTAACGCGAATTGTTTGGAGATTCCAAATAATTCGTTAACTCACTCACTCACTCACTATTATTCTCTAAGGTACGCGCGATTGAAGAGGCGCGCGGGTCGCCCGCGTCAAGATACGGCTTTTCTTGCAAACAGGCAAGGCAGGCCGCAGTGTTTTTTGTATCCCATGACAAAGATTTATTCAAAGATATTCAACTTAACATTTAATTATTATTCAAAAAACAAAAACAAGTATGAAACGAAAATTACTTTCAATTCTCGCGCTGCTATGCCTGACGGTGAGCGGCGCATGGGCCGACAACGAACAGGGGCCGACCTACACCATAACCTTGTCGGGTTGTGATAATACTTCTTTTAATATAACCGTCAACAACGCCACGTTACCATACGTCATTGATAAAATAGGAGAATTGAGTTGGAAACTTGATGCTCCTACTGTGATTCATCCTTATTGCCAAGATTTTACAAACGTATATGTCAAAAGCGGTGGTGAGGGAAAGGTTAGCGTTGACTGGGTCTGGAACAAAATGACCATCACCATCACCGGAGCCTTTCAAGGCAAGGCAACCATCCAATGTGATGGAGAGGGATATGATCCATATTCGGATGATCCGTTTTATGAGTCAAGAGATATATATGTCACCTGTGTATCTAACGGCCCGTACACCGTTGCCAGCGGCAACTGCGGCACAAGTGGCCATGAAGCAGAAGTCACATGGTCATTGAACAGTGACGGCGTGCTGACTGTCAGCGGCACGGGAGACATGAATGATTTTGACGACGGTACTCCTTGGTCTTCTAGTAGCATCACGAGCATTGTCATCGAGTCTGGTGTGACATCTATCGGCGAATTTGCCTTCGAAGGTTGCTCCAATCTGACAACGGTCAGCATTCCCGCCAGCGTGACCAGCATCAGCCAATATGCTTTCAACAGCTGCGGAAATTCCGCTGCCACCATGACAGTATCTATAGCTGCTGAATCATCACTGACAACCATAGGCAATTCTGCCTTCACTGATTGCTCCAGTCTATCATCTTTCAACATCCCCTCTGGCGTAATCAGCATCCAAGCAAGTGCATTCAAAGGATGCAGCAGCCTGACGTCAGTTGAAATCCCCCACGGCGTGACCGAAATCAGCACTACTACCTTCCGTGGCTGCAGCAGCCTGACGTCGGTTGAAATCCCAAACAGCGTGACGAGCATCGGCGACGGTGCCTTCAGAGAATGCAGCAGCCTGACGTCGGTTGAAATCCCAAACAGCGTGACGAGCATCGGCAATCGTGCCTTCCAAAGCAGCGGCCTGACGTCAGTTACTATCCCCAACAGCGTGACGACCATCGGCCAATATGCCTTCGAAAGCTGCAATAGCCTGACGTCAGTTGAAATCCCCAACAGCGTGACGAGCATCGGCTCTCGTGCCTTCCAAAGCAGCGGCCTGACATCAGTTGAAATCCCCAACAGCGTGACGACTATCGCCGCTCGTGCCTTCGAAGGATGCAGCGACCTGACATCAGTTTCCATTTCTAACAGCATAGCGACCATCGGCAGTTATATCTTCAAAGGTTGCGGCAAACTGACGTCGGTTGAAATTCCCAGCAGCGTGACGACCATCGCCAATAATGCCTTCAAGAATTGCAGCTTGCTGACGACGCTCACCGTGTATGCACCGACTTGTAGCGTGCAAGCTTCATCATTTAGTGGGTGTAACTTACAAAACATCTATGTGTTCAGCGACGTAGTGGATGATTATCAGGCAGCATCTAACTGGAGCACCTACTCAACCAAAATCCAAGCCATCCCCGCCCTGTCAGCCAATGAAGGTGCATCGAACACTGAGTACTGGACAACGTACTACAACGACTTAGCCAACGCCACGGCTCCCGAAGGCACGCAGGTGTTCAAGGTAGCGCTCAGCGGAGACAAGCTGACGCTTACGGAGATTTCTGACAGAGTCATCAACAAGAGTCAGGGCGTCGTACTGAAATCGAACTCACCAAGCATCACGCTTGCTTCTGCTGCCAGAACGGGAACCACAGACGAAGGTGGCTACGAGGTAAACAGCCTGACAGGCACGATGAGCAGCATCACGAACCCTGGCAATGCTTACGTGCTGAACAAGACAACAACGAATGGCGTGGGCTTCTACAAGCTGAGTGCCAGCGGAACCATCGGTGCCAATAAGGCTTATCTGACGTATGACGGCAATCTCGCCCGCGAGTTCTTCCTCTTCGACGAGGCTACGGGCATCGAGGCAATTGAGAATGAACCATTGACAATTGACAATGTTGTCTACGACCTGCAGGGCCGCCGCGTGGCGCAGCCTGCTAAGGGTCTGTATATTGTGAATGGAAAGAAAGTAATCATCAAATAAAGAAAGGAGGAAACTACTATGACAAAGAAAGCATATATGAAGCCCGTGATGAACGTGGTAAAGATTCAGCAGCGTCACATCATCTGCGCCAGCCTTGACGGCAACGGCATGAACACGAAGCTGCAGAGCGAAGAGGTAAGCAGCGCCTGGAGCCGTGGCAACAGCGGCTGGGATGACGACGAGGAGTAAGAAGACAGAGACCCCACCCCCGGTCCCTCCCCTTCTTGCGTCCCGCTGGTAGCAAGAATCACCCTTCGGGATGCCGAGCGGAAGGGAGGGGAGAGCGGCGGGAGACCAGGGGACGGTTCTCTGATTCATAAGACACTGACAACGGGAGGGCGGCGCTTCCGCCACGGCGGACGGCTCCGCCCTCCTTTCTCTCTACCGACAGAAGAATCGTTCTTTGACTTACTGAGACAGACGGATAAATTTTCCGGCGATTTGTGCGCTATGTCGGGAAAAAGTGTTACCTTTGCAGCGTCGAACTTAAAAACAGACAAGGATATGCCGCAATTATTCACACTTTTCGGACTCCGTTTCATGTTCTACTCCAACGACCATGAGCCTATCCACGTGCATGTGGTGAAGGGCGGTGCCGAGGCACGCTTCCAGGTGCAGCCGGAGGTGACGCTGATGGAAAACCGGGGACTGAAGCCCGCCGAACTGAAGCTGGCCGAGTCTATCGTGGAGGAGAACAAGGAGATTATCGCTGCACGCTGGAACGAATTTTTCAAGAACAAGAAGTAAACGATGATGGAGATTACGAAGATTTGGTTGACACCGACGGAGATTTGGGTGCAGACGGCTGACGGCCGGCAGGCCAGCGAGCGCTTTGCCGACTATGCCGCCCTGCGCGATGCCTCGCCCACGGAGCGCGAGCAGTACACGCTCTCGCCCTTCGGCATCCACTGGGAGCACCTGGACGAGGATTTGTGCTACGAGGGCTTCTTCCGCCACACTGCTGCGGGATAGCCTCCATTTCGCGAGAAAATTTATCCGCCGGGACATCGATTAGGGATGCGCCCGGCGGATTCGTTTAATCCGTTTGGTCTCAGGATGAATAGTGAATAACATCAATTGTGTGAGATAGTATGAATATGTCGAACCCTTTAGAGAGCGGGCGCCCTCCGCCTGTGTGAAGGCCTCCAAAAAAATTCGACCTGTAAGGTTGAAACAGGCAGTTTTGGGTGTTAAAAAGACATAACAGATGTTATTCGGTCTCTCAACAGTATACTGTCAGCACATGCCGCA
>CAJOEC010000156.1 GCA_905233425.1 uncultured Prevotella sp.
ATAGCGTGGCTCGCCACCCGACTCGCCTGTGTAGCTGGGGTCGAAGGCAATGGTCAGAAAACCCCGCTCGGCCATAGCTTGAGCATAGAGGCCGCTCGATTGCTCCTTCACTGCACCGAAGGGACCGCTACAAGCAATTGCCGGCAGTTTGCCATCGGCATTAATCGGCTTATACAAATCGGCTGCGAGTTCGATGCCGAAGCGGTTCTTGAACGTCACCTTCTCGTGAGTCACCTTGTCGCTCTTGGGGAACACCTTGTCCCACTCCTGCGTTAATGTCAGTTTCTGTTCCATACTGTCGTTTGTCTTGTTCTCTGTGCAGCCCGTGAGCACCAGTGCCACGGCGATTGCGGTTAATAATACCTTCTTCATTGTTGCGGGTGTTTATTGAATGATTACTTTCTCTCCGTTCACAATATACGTTCCCTTGGCCAAACCTTTGAGGTTGTGGGCATTTGAGAGCAGTTTCTTACCGTCGAGCGAATAGACGTTATAGCGGTGTGCATCATTGGTCGTGGTGCCATTGATACATGACTGCTGGTCAAGGTCGATAAGCGTGTATTGCTTGGAGCCGAGGCCAATCTGCTCGGCATAGTCCACGATGTGCGTGCCGTGCTGGCGGTTGATGCGGTTCTGCAGGGCTGTGGCATCGTCACCAGCCGTCGAATTATAGTTGAACACGAGGTCGAGGCAGGCCTTGTCGAGGGCTACGGGGTCGGTACTGGCCAAAATACCGATGTCATTCATCTGGGGAGTGGCTGGGTTGCCGTCACAGTCGCAATCGACGGAAAGATTGTTCATTACATTGATATAGACGATATTGCGCCCCTCCTGCTTGAAGTAATTGTGGACGGCCTGCGCCGCTGCGGCCATCGACTCCAGAAAGTCATCCTGTGCCGCCGTGCGCCAGCTGGTCTGGGTAGAACCTGCCGAGTGGATGTAATACTTGCCCGACTTCGAGGCCACGCCGATGCTCTGGTTCTTCAGCACGCCACCGAAGCCGCCCATGCCGTGACCCTTGAAGTGTGCGAGGTTAATCATGAAATCGTAGTTCTGGATATGCGAGCCCACTATGTCGTATTGCAGGTGCTTCGTGTCCGTGACGGGCAAGTTTATCGTACCTTCCTCGTCCATGATGTCAACTGTGGCAATCTCGTTGTAGCCACGCTCCTCAATGGCACGACGGTGCGAGGCCGTGGAGGAGCGGCTGCCACCGTATGCCGTGTTGCACTCTACGATATTGCCTCCTACACCCTGCACCAGGTTCTTGATCAAGTCCGGACGCAGGTGGTTCGAACGGCTCGACTCGCCAGTGGAGATTTTCACTGCCACACGCTGACCCTCCGTGGGTGTCACGCCTATTGCCTCGTAGATTTTGACAAGAGCCTCCGGCGTTATCTCATTGGTGAAATACACGATACTCTGCGCCGCCGCTGTCGTGGCAAACATGAGGGCAGCAATGTTCAATAGCAATTTCTTCATAATGCTTCTCCTTTCTATCTGATATACTTTTTCCCGTTCTTGATATACACTCCGTGCGATGGTACTTCGAGCCCAAGTGCAGTTAGCCGCTGACCACTCAGTGAGTAGTATGCGTTTCCGTCGGATGCAGCACTGCGGACGCTGTTCATCCCCGTGGAACCGCCGAGCGACAGCGTGACGCTGACGTTGCCCTGTCCTGCTTTGAGAAAGGATTCTAACTCGGCCTGGTTGGAGTACTGGATGCGGCCCAGACGGGTGTAACTCCATGAGTTGGAACCGTAGAAAAGCACTATCTGGTTGCCTTGATAGAGGATGACATCGCCCGGCTCGGTAGTGGTCTGCGTATCGCTGGTGGGCAGGGAGCGCCCCAGTGCGCCAACTTTCTCGAAGCCTCCGTAGTCGTGGGCCTCGTAGGTGATGTCGCCCTGCTGGAGGGTGGCCAGAAGCTCCTGTGTGGCGGTGTTGTCTTCCAGCGTGACGGGGAGCGTCTTGTTGTCAATGGTAATGGTCATAGTCGTGGATGTATTTTCGTTAGTAGTCTGTCTGTTGAGGAACGCCTTGGCATAGTCGATGGCCTGTGTCTGCGACGAGCCGCTGAAGCCGTGGCCAGCGCCTGGCATGACGTGGTATTCCACATCGGAAAAGGTCTCACTGGCCCGCTCGGCATACGATATGTTCACGATGTTGTCGCGGTCGCCGTGGAGCAGCAGCACGGGCTTCTGGAACTTGGCAATCTCGGCATAGACATCGAAATCGTAAAGTCTCTCGTAGTAGGCGCGACCGAGTTGTACGTCCCACAGGCTCGACCGCTCGGGCACGTCTGCCAGCGTCGGGTAGCGGCTCTTGGCATCGTCGGGGATGCACAGGGCGGGATAGAACAGGATGATGCTCTGCACGTCGTCGATTCTGTCTGCAGCCGTGATGGCCGACACCATACCGCCCTGACTCTCGCCCAACAGCGTGATGCGGCTCGCATCCACGTCAGGTTGCGCCTTGAAGTGGTCGATAACAGCCTTTAAGTCGGCCCGTTCCGTAAAGACGGACATATCGGTCGTGGCCCCGTCGCTGCGACTGCTGTTTCCACCACCGCAGAAGTCGAACGCATAGCACATATAGCCCTCGGCTGCCAAGGCCTCAGCGTATGGCCGACCAAAGGAATGGCTGCCCCCGAAGCCGTGAGAGATAATCACCAGCGGCAAGCGTCCCGACAGCCCTTGCGGACGGTAGAGGATGCCGTAGATGCGGTTCGTGCCACGCTGGCACCACACTTCCTCGCTCGTCACGCTGTACTCTCCCGTCGGCTCTGTCTGTGCGCTGCTGTCAGAGCCGCAAGCCGTCAGCCCTGTCAGCGTGATAAGCATTGTGATAAAATTCTTTTTTAGCCTCATAATCTTTACTTTGTTGTGGATTGTGGGTGCAAAGGTACGGCGAGAATTTCAAACCGCCAAGGTTACTTTCCAAGAGGAAAGTGGCGATTAGGCGAGAGCAATGATGCTTGCATCAATTGCTGAGCGTGAGCCATTTCCTCCAGTGACTTCCCGCGTATCTGCTCCTGTATCTGTTTCAGTTCGTCATTCATAGTTCTATTTGTAGACCAGATAACGCATCCAGACGATGCCGTCCTGTTCCTTGACAGACTTGAACGTCAGTCGGACTGGCTTGCGGTTCTTGAGCCTGCCGTCGAGCGATGCCATCATGTGACAGATATCTCTTTCTTTTTATTATACTTGTTATTTATTCAAATCTCGATCTTCTTTATCAATTTGGCAGGAACACCGCCGACTATCGTGTTTGACTCAACATCTTTGTTGACGACAGCACCAGCAGCCACTACGGCACCGTCACCGATGGTAACGCCTGCTAATACGGTAGCGTTTGCGCCAATCCATACGTTCTTGCCGATGTGGATGGGAGCGTAGGTCATGCTAGCCCGCTTTGCTGGGTCTAAATCGTGATTAATCGTAGCCAGTACCACATTATGGCCGATGAGTGCTCCCTCGTCGATGGTGATGCCGCCCTGATCCTGGAACTTGCAACCCATGTTGATGAATACACGTTCTCCTACGACAGTGTTCTTTCCGCAGTCGGTATGAAATGGCGGGAACATCCCTACGCTCTTCGGCACTTCGCGTCCCCATAACTGTTCGAGCAAATCGTGCAGCTCCTCCGGCGTGTGATACTTGCCGTTGATCTCTGCCGTAATCTGCAATGCTTCTTGCGAAAGCTTATGAAACATCATGTGGGCATCAGACCCGCCCTCAACAGGCTTGCCCGATGCCATATGGTCTCTGAATTCCTGTATTGTCATAGGATAACCTTTTTGCCGTTTTTAATAAAAATCCCTTTTGTAGGATTGTTCACTCGCTGACCGTTCAGCGAATAATAAGTACCGGCTTCAGCAGCTGCGCTACGGACGCCGTTGATGGCGGTAGTGCCCGACGAAAGCGACAGCGTGACGCTGATGTTGCTTTCGCCTGCTTTGAGGAACGTGCGCAGTTCGCTCTCCGACAG
>CAJOEC010000157.1 GCA_905233425.1 uncultured Prevotella sp.
GACAACGTTTTGGGCGTCAGGACGATTGAGTTCGACGTCGACAAGGGTTTCCTGCTCAATGGCAAGCACTTGAAGATGAAGGGCGTCAACCTGCATCATGATGCCGGTGGACTCGGTGCTGCCGTGCCGTTGCGGGTATGGGAGCGCCGCTTCGAACTGTTGAAGGAGAGCGGCTGCAATGCCATTCGCACCTCGCACAACCCGCCTGCACCTGAGTTCCTCGACCTCTGCGACCGTATGGGCTTCCTTGTCATGGACGAGGCCTTCGACGAGTGGGTGCATGGCAAGAACAAATACTCCTACCAGAACTACTGGAAGGACTGGCACGTGAAAGACCTGACCGCCATGGTACAGCGCGACCGCAACCATCCCTCAGTGGTCATCTGGAGCGTCGGCAACGAGGTCTACGACCAGACCGACAAGATAGGCGGACAGGTGGCACGTGAGCTGATAGGCATCTGTCATGCCAACGACCCGACGCGCCTCGTCACCTCGGGCAACGACCGCATTGCCGATTACTATGGACCGCCCACACCGGAATTCCTCGCTGCCTTCGAGAACGACATCGTAGGCTACAACTACCCCGACCGCTGGGGACCGCGCCGCGAGCTGTACTACGCCATCGACAAGCACGACTTCCCCAACCGCCGCGTCATCGGCACCGAGACCAGCGGCTATCGAGGCGACCGCGGAGCTTACGACCTAGGCAACGACCCGACGAAGGTCACCACCCCGTCGTATATCACTGACCGTATGCTCGACGTGGCTCACCGCTGGAAGTACACGCTGCTCTACGACTATGTCATTGGCGACTTCATGTGGACGGGCGTCGACTACTACGGCGAGACCGGCTGGCCCAACCGCGGGCATAGCTCCGGCTACATCGACCTCTGCGGCTTCAAGAAAGACGGTTTCTACTTCTTCAAATCCATCTGGACGCAGGAACCTACAATCCACCTCTTCCCGCACTGGAACTGGCCGGGCCGAGAGGGACAGGTGATACCCGTGCTCTGCTACACTAACTGCGAGAGTGCCGAGCTGTTCGTCAATGGCAAGTCGTACGGTAAGAAGTCCATCGAGTTCCCACGCCAGGGCGTAGAGCTTGGCTGGAACAAATATGGCCCTGACAAGGTGTTTGCCACTACGGGCGACCTGCACCTACAGTGGGACGTCGTCTATGAGCCTGGCGAGATTAAGGTTGTCGGCGTGAAAAAAGGCAAGGAGTATGTCGACATCATCCGTACTACTGGCCAGCCAGCCTCCATCCGTCTTTCTGTGGATCGCAGCATCATCAAGACCGACCCCGAGGATGTGGCTCACGTTACCGTGGAAATCCTTGACAAGGACGGCAACCTCGTACCAACCGCCGACAATCTGGTGAAGTTCTCTATCACTGGCGGTGAGATCATCGGAGTGGAGAACAGCAAGCCCGACGACCTGATGAACTGCAAGCTGAAGGAGCGCAAGGCCTTCAACGGCATGTGCCTCGCCATCGTGCAGGCAGCCAAAAGTGGAAAGGTTGTGGTGAAAGCAGAGTCGGCAGGACTGCAATCGGCAGAGGTCACCATTCAGGCAGAGAACGGCCCTGCGGTGATTCCCGCTGCCCCGAAGGCACCAGCTCTCTTGCGAACAAAAGCAGACAAGGGGCTGGAAGCTGCCATGGAGAAATACTTGCAAGGTGCTAAGGACCAGAAGCTCAACATCCAGAGCGTGATGGTGCTCCAGCACGGTAAGGTGCTGTATGAGAAATGGCTGAACGGGGGCGACGCTCGGAAACCGCATGTGCTGAACAGCGTCAGCAAGACGTTTACCTCAGCTGCCGTAGGACTGGCCATCGGCGAGGGACTGTTGTCGCTCGACGACAAGATTGTATCATTCTTTCCCAACGACCTCCCCGCCTTGCCTTCTGAGAACCTGAAGAAGATAACCGTGCGCAATCTGCTGACCATGAACAGCGGGCACGACAGGGAACCAGACCGCTCGAAGGCCGACTCCTGGGCGAAAGCGTTCCTCAACTGGCCCGTCCAGCATCAGCCAGGCACCTACTACTGCTACAACAGCTTAGGCACTTATATGCTCTCTGCCATCGTGCAGAAGGTGACGGGACAGAAAATCGTGGACTACCTGCAGCCTCGTCTCTTCGACCCCCTCGGCATCGAAGCCCCCCACTGGGACGAGAGTCCACAGGGCATCAACTGCGGCGGCTGGGGTCTCTACTTGAAGACCGAGGACCTGGCCAAGATGGGCCAGCTGCTCCTGCAGAAGGGCAAATGGAACGGCAAGCAGATTCTTCCCGAGAAGTATGTCGTCGAAGCCACGCGCAAGCAGGTGTCCTGCGTGCCCTCGTGGATCAGGTTCGACGAAGTAGATAAGAGCGGACTGACACCCGACAATAGCGACTGGGTGATGGGCTATGGCTATCAGGTATGGCGCTGCCGTCACAATGCCTACCGTGCCGACGGTGCCGGCGGGCAGTACATCATTGTCATCCCCGACAAGGATGCTGTAGTAATCAACACAGCCGACCTGCAGGATATGCAGGCTGAGCTGAACTTCGTCTGGGACTATATCCTCCCGGCATTGAAATAAGATAAGAACAGATAATATACAGGAATAGTGATGATGAAAAGACTATTGGTAGCTGTTTTGACTTGCATCTGCATTCTGCCAGCTGCATCACAAGACGACGTCTTCTCCTCCCGAGAGGTAAAGAAATGGGCCGACGGCATGGTGCAGGCTCTCGTGGATAACTTCTGGGGTGCCAGCTTCAAGGAACACCCTGACCGTTACTACTTCAACAGGATGAGCCAGCAGGCCGACCTCGGCACGGGCGAGTTCTGGCCGCAGGCTCATGCCATCGACGTGATAACCGATGTGTATCTGCGCTCGAAGGACAATAAGTTCTACAAACTGTTCGACCTCTGGTTCCAGGGCATGCCGCGATTCAATTTCGGTGCCCGCCAGGGCGGGCGTGAGAAAGGCGACCTCTGGTGGAACCCCTTCGTCGATGACATGGAGTGGCATTGTCTGGCTCTCATTCGCATCTACGAAGCCACGGGCGAGGAGCGCTACCTGAACAAGGCACGTCAGATCTATGAAGACTGGATATGGTCGCAGTGGAGTCCGGAGGACGAGGAGCCCTGGCATGGGGGCATTACATGGAAAACCGATGTGGTCAAGTCGAAGAACGCCTGCTCCAACGGCCCTGCAGCCATCATTGCCGCACGTCTGGCGCAGTTCGCCTCCGTTGATGCCGGTAACGAGAAAAACAAGTCGGCCGCTGAGTATCAGGACGAGGCATGGAAAATCTATCAGTGGGAACGGAAGTATCTCTGGGATGCCGAAAATGGAGCCATTTTCGACAACATGAACCAGGACGGACGGCTTGGACGCTTTAGTCTGAGCTACAACCAGGGCACGTTCATCGGAGCCGCCGTGGAACTATTCCGCCTGACGGGCGACCGCTCACTTTTGGACGATGCTGTCCTGACAGCGCGTTACACCACTGGCACCATGAGTCGACGCAACAACGGAGTCCTCGATGATGCAACACGCGGCGATGGGGCACTCTTCCACGGCATCTTCTTCCGCTACCTAACCAACCTCATCATCCTACCCGAACTGGATGATGGCGTGCGGCGGGAGATGACCGACTACCTGCTGCATAGTGCTACCGTGCTGGCCCGTCAGGGCGTGAATCCTAAGACGATGATCTACGGCGGTCGCTGGAGACAGCCGCAACCGGCAGAGGAGCCGTCGTCACTCAATGCGCACATCTGCGGGTGTACGATTATGGAGGCAGCATTAAAAGTCATAAAGAACAAGAAATAGCAAACTACAATGCAAAGAAGTATTCTCTTGGCCGGGGTGCTCGCTTTTGCCGCCACCGCCGGGCTTCAAGCTCAGAATTTCACCGAATGGAACGACCCGTCAGTCTTTCAACTGAACCGCGAGTCGGCCCATTCGCTGGAACTGCCGCAG
>CAJOEC010000158.1 GCA_905233425.1 uncultured Prevotella sp.
TTTATACTGTAGTCCATTGTTCACGGCATCTCGGAACTCCTCCAACTCTGCCAGCGTTGAGATGGTCTGCGGCTCGGTCGTCAGTTCATAGATGCGGCTGAAGGCCTCCTGCCATCCCACCTTCTCGTTGGCCGTTGTCAGTGTGCCGGTCGAAGTGCCGTCGAACTTGGTGTTCAGATAACTGTCTGTGCTTCCACTGGGTATGTAGAGAATACGCTTGCTGGCCATATTCTCCATGCTCTTCTTCGTGCCGAGGGCGGCAAACACATCGTTCCACTGCCAGGTGGGAGCCGTCGTGGCCATACACTTCACGACGCGCAGCGACGCCAGTTCCGAGAAGGCACCCGAGCCGACAGTCTGCAGGGTGGAGGGCAGCGTAATATGGGTCAGGCCCGAACAGCCCACAAAGGCGCAGTCGCCTATATGCTCCACGCCCTCTTCGATGGTGACCTTGGTCAGCCCCGTACAGAAGCGGAAGGCCATGGGTCCTACTATGACTTTCCAACCTTTGTAAATGCTGGGGATGACAAGTTCTCCCTCCTCATAGTGTGACATACTGGCATTGTAGCCATTACCAATCGTCACAGTATTGGCATTATCGTCGAAGGTACAAACCACACGGAGTGAAGGGTTCCCGTTGAGCGTCAACGTCATCATTCCCTGATACCGAGAGGCAAATGCCGACAGCGACAGTAGGGACATAAGTATCAGTGTGAAATATTTCTTTGTCATAATCTTCAATTTTCAATGTTCAACGTTTAATTGTCTCCCGTCAGCACCCATTTGAAGAGCCAGTAGTCAGGGGTGATGCCGGCGATGCCCATGCTTGCTCCCCAGAAGTAGAAGTCGGAGCCGGCAGCCACATGGTCGTTGGCTGTCGGGGTGTCATACACGAATACGTCGGCCTCAGACTTATTTTTGGTAGTAGTAGGCCAAAGTCCAGCCACTTCGTGGCGGTAGCTTTCATCGTAGAAGTAATATTTGAGGCTGCTCTGGTTCTTGATGAACGAGAGGAGGTTTTCGTAGGGCACCACCGTGTCGTAGGTGCTGTGGTAGAAGGCCACGCGGTGCTGCGGTGTCCATCCCACGGTGAGGTTGTTGCTCTCCAAGGCACGATGCAGGTCCTGCATGACGCCGTGGCCGGTGGGGGTCACGCGCCTGCCGGCTTCGTCCTCGAAGTTGCTTTTGGTCGTGAAATAGTTGTAGGCTTCCGGGGTCAACATATACTGCATCTTTCCCCAGACGTTGGTCTTGTCACCCTCGACCTCGAACAGCATTTGTTTCATCTGTTCCGCCGAGAAGCTGCCGCCCACGGTGAAATCCTCGCCGTAGGGATTATTGACCTTGCCCGTCCAGCTCTTGCCGTTATTCTTACAGTCGCGATAGACCTCACCCACGCGCCCGGTGCTGTATTGGTCGTCATTGTTGGGCTGGCTCTTTGATTCCAGCATAAACGTGGAGCTGGTGGCAAAGAAGCGGTCGGAGAGATACTCCGTCAGGTTGTGCTGGCGCATCAGGGGATTGCTGTCGCACATGCCTTTCAGGATGAGCGGCATGACGATGGGCATGGAGATAGTGCCAGGAGTGTGATTGGTCTTTTCCTCCACATTATGCCTATTTAAATCGTAGGTACGCCCGTTGTCCTCCATATAGTAGCGCAGGTGGGCCACGGGGTCGTAGGGGCCGTCGCCGCAGACGGAGCCTGCAAAATGCAGCTCCTCGGAGAGGCCGTTGGTCTCGATGAACTTATGCGTGGCTAACGACACGCTGCCGCCCTGCGAGTAGCCTATGCAGACGCTTCTCCAGTCGTTTTCGAGTCCTGCAAAATCATTACCGACATGCGTTGCGTACAGTGCGAGTCCGTAGCGCACGGCATCCACCACCTGACGGGCTGTCAGTTCCTGATAGAGGTAGGGATGCGGACGGTCGGCACTACAGCCATAGCCCTCATAGTCGGCCAGGATGACGAGGCAGCATGGCTGGCGCACAACGTCGTTGCGGCAATACTCTAACAGCATGCCGTTACCGCTGTCGTAGGCACCCCCATGATTGTAGTTGGTGGGGCACTCGTAGTTGCTGGTGATGGTCTCATGGCAACCGATGATCAGGTTATTGGGTGCGGCGAGCAAACCGCCGACAAATATCTTTGTGGGCAGGCCCATGAGCGCCGAGAGCACCACCTTGTTTCCATTCGCATCCACCGAGGGGTACTTGTAGGAATAGAGTACGGCATTGGAGCCGAAATTCTGATGGCCTTCATTGTTAATATCACCATATTCGCCTGTGTCAACACTGGGTGTGGCAATGCGGCGCCGTGACTGTGCTGGCTCGCTGGCTAACTGCCTATACTCCTCCTCGGTCAGCACTTTGCGTCCGTCGTCGATGTGCAGCGTGTCTGTACGTCCCGTTACGGGGTTCACCACAAGCGAGTCGTGGCTCATAAACTGAAGGTAGCGCACCTCCGTCACCTCCACGTCGCTGGCATCCACCGTCTTGGGGATGTCACCGAATCGTCCTTGCGCCCAGGCGCTTGACGCCATCAGCGCAAGGGCGAGAATCATAAATGTTTTCCGTCTCATTGTCATATCGTTTGTTACTTCTTGCTAACAGCGTGCAAAGGTACGAATAAGTGAGCAAAGAACCAAATGAATTTGAGTTTTTTCGAACGTAACCGCCGGGCGCATCTGTGTCGATGTCCCGGCGGATAAATTTTATTAGGGAGCAATCTCAGTACTCGATGAGTTCAAGCCCCTGGTTGCGGTAGAAGGGGAAGTTGTGGTCACTCGACATGAGTGCCATGCGCTCGGTGATGGCATGGGCGATGATGACATGGTCGCTTGGGTCGCGGTGGTCGCCTGCTTCATTAAGGCGGAGGCGCGAGAGGCGTAGCCCACGTTGCGGCGGATGGGCAGGAACTCGATGTCAAGCTCTTCCTCCACGGCTTTCAGCACATCAGTAGAAGTCTTGAAGTAGCGGTTAAGCAACTTCTTGTTGTTGAAGTGCACCACCAGTTCGCGCATCGACTCGCAACTGGCGAAGAGCACGTTCTCAGGGTCGCTAATCAAGTCACGTGCTCCCGTACCTAAGTTCTCAGCGTCGGTCAGCAGATCGATGATGACGCAGGTGTCAAGCATCAGTCTCATACCGAATAATTTTATGTCCGTCCTTGTAGCTCTTGCACAGCGCCTGCAGTTCAGGATCCACCACTTCAATTACCCACTTGTGTGACAAAGCCCACTGCATAGTTCTCGAAATCCGCCTCTTCGGAGCGGTCGTTGTTCTTGGCGTTGTTTCCATATTTTGCGCTGTTTAATGATTTGACGCTGCAAAGGTAACACTTTTTCCTGACATAACGTGCAAATCGCTGGAAAATTTATCCGTCCGTCTCAGTCTGTCAAGGAAATCCTTGTCTACTAAATAAATACTGACCCCACCCCTAACCCCTCCCCTACATGGGAGGGGAATGGCTGCGCGTAGTATTTAGCCATTTATAGAACATATCTATAATCATCCCCGACTCCAAGAAAATGAAGCCGGGGATGAGAGTGGTTTGGGAAGTGATCAATAAGAACCGTCCCCGCTGATCCCATGATACCCAAATTGTATTGAGCGTGCGGATTTCCTCTTTCAGCTGAGCGTCGAAACCATTTTATTGCCTTGGAGTAAGATTGTTCATTGCCATTCACCACGGCATAGCTAACACCTATAACATATTGTGCCCATGCGTAACAGAATCTTGCAAAAATCATGGAAAGCTAAATAATTATATATTTCATGTTCGTGAAGTTTATGGTTAATCTGATAATAAAACCCCTTCAAATTTTTCGACCTGTACGGTTGAAAAGCCCTGAAGGGGCGACAAGACTACAGACGGGGGTGAAACCCCCGGTAAGTCGGCACAAGACGAAAGCCCTGAAA
>CAJOEC010000159.1:0-1119 GCA_905233425.1 uncultured Prevotella sp.
GATGACACAGCCGCCGTCCATCTCTGAACCTGTAGCCGAAAGCGTCAATACCGTAATGATGGGGAGCGTCTCGGTGACTGCGGCTTTCTGCGTCACCAAATCCCAAACATCATCGCCCTCGTATTTGGCGGCTGCAGCAATGCCCTTCGTAGCATCAATCGTGGAGCCGCCTCCAACAGCCAGCAGTACGTCAATGCCTTCCTTCTTGCAGATGGCGGCACCTTTGTTTACCGTCGTATGGTGCGGGTTTGGCTCTACGCCAGACAGTTCAAACACCTCCATGCCTGCCTTCTGGAGTTCATCCATCACCTTATCATAAAGGCCGGTGCGCTTGATGCTGCCTCCGCCATAGACCATCAGCACACGTTTACCAAATCGTGCCACTTCCTCATGCAGGTGGCACATCTGTTCCTTGCCAAAATATATCTTGGTCTTGTTTTCAAATACAAAGTCTCTCATATTTCTGTCCTTTCTTTATTTTGCCATACTTGCTATTTCCCTTGCCTCGCTGTCGGCATTGGCTGCCTCCGCGCCATGAATGGGTGTTCCGTCCTCTACATTAGCACTAGGGCAGAGTTTCTTGATGAAACGGACGCTGCTGCCCATGCCTGAGCCTTCGTTGGTGCAGAAGGGGATGATGCGTTTGCCCGTGAAGTCATACGACTCCAGGAACGTGTAGCACACCATCGGCATCGTGCCCCACCAGTTGGGATAGCCTAGGATGATAGTGTCATACTCATCTATCGACTTCAGCGGGTTCTTCACCTCCGGGCGCACCTGGTCGTGCAATTCCTGCTTGGCCTCCTCGATGCAGGTCATGTAGGATTTACTGTACTCGTAGGTCGTATCAATCTGGAACATGTCTGCATCGGGCAGCAATGCCTTGATCTTCTGGGCCACCACCTCGGTATTTCCCAACTTAAGGTTCTTGATACTTCCGTTCACATAGTTCTCTCCGCGACGAGAGTAGTACGCAATCAATACTTTCTTTGCCATAATTACATGCATTTAAGTTTACGAGTGCAAAGGTACGACAATCCCCCGAAACTGCATTAACACAATTTTCGGGGGATTTTACCAAATTCGGAAAAAACAATCACGCTAGTCTCGTTGGCGTTA
>CAJOEC010000159.1:1138-5006 GCA_905233425.1 uncultured Prevotella sp.
CATCCATAGTTTTGTTTTCATTGTATGCTAATTCCTTTAATTATGCTCAAAGTTAAACATTAATTTTATTTCCGGCCATTTTTGCCAGACCAAATTGCGTCGTAGGGTTCTACGACATATTCGAGGTTGGGCTCCTGCTGGTTCAGTTTCAGCCAGCGGCTCCAGCCGGTGAGATTGTCGAAGCGCAACTGACCGTAGGTGGCATCGAGGGTGGAACCCCATGAGCCTAATTCCATTCGCGCACCGTCATCATCCAACAGCAGGTATTTCTTGCCGTCGGCATCGTAGAGATAGAGATTGTTCTCCTTGTTGCCATCCTTTATAAAGATGTAGTGGCCCTGGCAGCCGAGCAGCACGCTGAGCGACACGGTGTGGCCGTTCTCCTCCAGCCATTTGCTGTTCTGCTGTTGGACGATGTTATCGCTGTATACCTTTGCCAGCGTTATGCTTGCATTGCCGAACACGTCGGGCAGTGCAAAGTAGAGACTGAAGAGGTAATTCATGAGGTCGAATTCAGGCTGCTCGTTGTCAACGCGATAGGCATTGGCGGTTACCATGTCTATCTTTGCCCGTACCTCGTCGCCACCGTTCTGGTAGGCATCAATCAGACAGTCGGTGAAGGTCTTGAGTGCAGCACCGAAGGCATCAATCCCAGCCGTGCGATAGATGCTCATGTCACAATAGATGTTTTCGGGATCGTTGTTCCAGGCCGAAACACAGAATTTGGCAAAGCGTTTCAGGGCCTGCTCCAGGTCGTCGGGGTTGGCTGAAAGGGCTTCCACCAGTTCTGTGTAGTTGCCGCCCGCGCTGGGCACGAGGAAGGTGGAGAGCACGAGATAGTCGGTCACGGGGGCCAGTTCGAAATGATATTCAACCGAGTTCATCAGGCAGGCATCGCAATAGACCGCACTGAGACGCACCGATGTCTGACTGAGGGCTTGACTGAGGGTCTTGGCGGTGAAGGCCTTTTTGTCGTGCCCGTCATCTTTCATCACGACACGTGTCTGCCGGGCAGCGGCAGCATTGTCAGCTGGCAGCTCCTCGTGGGGCAGATAGCCATCGCCGTGGTCGGCCAATACAAGGATGTACTTGCGGGCAGGGCATGTCTGGGCAGCCCAGTTGATGAAATTGGTGAGTGAGTCGGCGCGACTGATGTCGGCATTGTCGGGACCGATGAAATTGCCGGTGATGTCGGCCATCATGTCTGCTGGCGTGGCTTCCTGACCGACTGCGAAGCGACACGTCTTTTCGGCATACGGGTAAAGAGACTGGATGCCTTCGAGTTCCGCTACATGCACTGGGTCGTTGGGGTCTATTTCATTCTTGTAGTCCTCGTATGCCTCCTGCATATTCTTCAGGATGGAGAACTTGTACTGTGCGCAGATGCTCACATTGCGTCGGCTCTCGGTGGCGGACTGGTAGAACTGCTCGATGTTCTGCAGCAGCCAAAAGTCGAGGTTGCCGCCGCCGTGACCATAGTAGATGATGGTGTAGTCGGCCAACTGCTGCGGTTCGTCGGGGTCTGTTACCGGGTTGTCATCGTTGTCTGACGAACATGATGTGACAATCGACAGGCCACAAACGAGAATGGCGGAGAGCATCCATAGTCTGGATGGTTTCATATTTTTTCGGGTGCTTTAGTACTTATGTTACATTCACTTGAGCGGATCACCGCCGTTGCTTGTGGGATTGCCCCAAAGCAGTTGCTGGTTGGTGCGCAGCCAGTTGCCCCATCCCGTCAGTTTGTGGAAGGTGGTCTGCTCGTAGCCTTGGTCGAAATTGCACAGATGATTGGGAACAAAATAATCAACAAGAGGCAATTTGGCGGCATCTGCCGTGTAGAATTTGTTGTTGGTCAGGCAGATGCTCAGTGTGTAGTGGTCCAGATGCTGTTCGTTCGTGTTGACGTCGGCATAGTGGACGAAGGCTTCGCTGAAGGCTTTGTCCAGATCGGCAGAGATGGCAGCCATTTCTGTGTCGCCAGTCTCTTTTGCCAACCAATGTGCATAGTCTGCCAGATCGACAAAGGGATTCACGTAGGTTAACAGGTGACGCTGCTCGGGGGACACGTAATTTAGAATGAGGGTATGGAACCGATATACCTTCTGCGTAGCGCTGTCGATGGCATCCTTCTGTGTGGGGTAGAGAGCGAGGAGCCTGTCTGCGAGGCACTTGGTGGCACTGATGATGGCATCGAGTTTGGCAGTGCGGATGAGTTTGTAGTCGCCGTTTTTCCAGTACTCTGTCTTACTCCCATCGTCTTCGTCATCAAAACCGTGATAGGACTGTTCCCATTTCGGATGCACGCGCTCAAACATCTGTGCGATGGCATCCTCGGTATTCCCCTTCTCCAGCAGTCCGCGGACGTATTCCGTGAGCAGTTCGCCCTCGCTCTCAAGCAAGTGGGCCGAGGCCACGATGTAGTCGGACAGACCGCGCAGCTCGGTCAGCGTCTCCATGTTGCCCATCAGGCAGTTGTGGAAGAAGATGGTGTTCAGCCGGTTCAAGCCTGCGGAACGGATGGCGGTACTCAGTTCATACATATCCAGTTCTTCACCCTTATTCCACTCATCGGCAATGACCCCTCGGGTGGCAGATGCAGCGGCGGGGGCTTCGTATTTGCCGGGGACATCGGCCATGGGGCTTAGTCCGGTGCCATGTCCCCAGATGCTGAACACATACTGCTCGGCAGGACACACCAGACTGCTGATCTGGATGAACGCGCTGACGGTCTTGGGGTCGCACAGTTTCATTGCCTTGGCCTCCTTTTCATACCCATATGCCTGAAGTCCTCCGTTACGAATATTCTCCAGGTTGGTCGTGTCGTTCAGATCGAACCATACGATGTCGCCCGGGTCGGCATACTTACCTGGATAGGAATTTTTCTCATCAGTCGGCTTCTTGCCATATTTGTAGAAGCAGACCACGCGGACGTTGTTGTGGTCCTTGAGCAGCGGCTGTATCTTCTCCCAGAAGCCGTACTCAATAATTGCGTCCATGGTGCCTCCCGCATTGCCATAGACAAAGACGGTGTAGCGGGCAGGCTGCGGCACATTGACCAGGTTGTCCTTCCTGTTCCACGCATCAAAGTCCTTAGCCTTCGCGTCATCCATCTTCTGCATGGCCAGTTGGTGGTCACCCTCCGTCAAGGTCAGCTTGCCGTCGCTCACGGTATATCTGGCTGTAGTCTTGGTGTTCCTCTCCGCGATGTCCATCGTCAGCAGTCCGTCCGTGGCTGTATAGGTGAACGAATAGTGCTCACGGCCCACGGCGTTGTCGTTGTTAAGGTAATAAATGTTGGTGACGCCTGTGCCGTCGGCCTTCAGTTCCGTCTGCTGCCAAGCCTTGCCGTATGTCCAGGCGGCGTAAGTAGCCCCCGACACGTCGGAATACCATTGGCCTACAAGTTCGCCACTTGCTCCTGATTCGGGAACAGGGTTGTCGTCGTTGTCCGACGAACACGATGTGAATACACTTGTGCCGCAAATGAGGGTGGCGGCCAGCACCCATTGCATTAAATTCTTCATTATCTGTTTCATTATTTTTTATATGTTTACTCTATAGTCCCTGAAAGTCATTACCTTCCTACGACGGGGATATCATCTTTGTCTGTACACGATGCCAGACCGGGCGTCATCGCTTTGGCGGGCATCAGGAGTCTGAATGTTGATTTTCTCATTCTAATAATATGATTGAATATTTATTTTAGAGTTAAAAAACGCTTGCAAAGGTACAAAAAGTTTTCGAAATTTAGCGTCTTCGCCCGCCATTTTTTCCATTATCTCTTACTATTACGGCTGTTATTCCCTGAAATCACTTGGTTTCGCCCCTAAATTGGTTTGTACATAACGACTGAAATGTGAGAGCG
>CAJOEC010000160.1 GCA_905233425.1 uncultured Prevotella sp.
ACATTTCAATTCCTATTACCGGGGGTTTCACCCCCGTCTGTAGTCTATCGCTCCTTCGGAGCTTTCCTTGCATAGACTTTCAACCGTACAGGTCGAATTTTTTTTAAAATAACGGATTAAAACGGATTGCACGGATTGCACGAATTATACGAATTTGTTCAGAATACGGGGGTGTTTAGAAAAATTATGTCGAATAATTTGCTCATTTAAAATTATAAGTGTAAATTTGCGGCCTCAAAACTGACAATTTGTAAAACTAACTCGTAATAACAATCATTTTCCGTTATGAAGAAGTACAACTTCAATGCCGGCCCTTCGATGCTTCCCCGCGAGGTCATCGAGGCCACAGCGCAACAGTGTTTAGATTTCAACGGCTCTGGTCTCTCCCTGATGGAGATCAGCCATCGTGCAAAGGATTTCCAGCCCGTGGTCGACGAGGCCGTGGCTCTGACTAAGGAGCTGCTCGACGTGCCCGAGGGCTACTCGGTCATCTTCCTCGGCGGCGGTGCCTCGCTTGAGTTCTGCATGATTCCCTACAACTTCCTCGTCAAGAAGGCCGCCTACCTGAACACTGGTGTGTGGGCCAAGAAGGCCATGAAGGAGGCCAAGCTCTTCGGTGAGGTGGTCGAGGTGGCCAGTTCGGCCGACGCCAACTACACCTTTATACCTACTGGGTGGACTGTTCCTGCTGACTGTGACTATCTGCACATCACGACGAACAACACCATCTACGGTACTGAGATTCGCAAGGACCTTGACGTTCCCGTGCCCCTGATTGCCGACATGTCGAGCGACTTCATGAGCCGTCCCGTCGATGTCTCGAAGTACGACGCCATCTATGCCGGTGCACAGAAGAACCTGTCGATGGCCGGTGTCACAATAATTATAATAAAGGACGAGAAGCTGGGCCGCGCTCCCCGCGAGATTCCCACGATGCTCGACTACCGCACACACGTTGAGAAGGGTTCGATGTTCAACACGCCTCCCGTGGTGCCCATCTACTGCGCCCTTGAGAACCTGCGTTGGATTAAGCGTCAGGGCGGCGTGGAGGCTATGGACAAGCTGGCCAAGCAGCGTGCCGAGATTGTCTACGGCGAGATTGACCGCAACAAGCTCTTCGTGGGCACTGCCAAGGAGGAGGACCGCTCGCTGATGAACCTCTGCTTCGTGATGGCCCCGGAGTACAAGGAGCTTGAGAAGGAGTTCCTCGACTTCGCCGTGTCGAAGGGAATGGTGGGCGTGAAGGGTCACCGCTCTGTCGGCGGCTTCCGCGCCTCGTGCTACAACGCACAGACCATCGAGGGCTGCAACGCGCTGGTAGCCTGCATGAAGGAATTTGAGGCACAGCACTAATTAAGTCAGGGGGCCCACCCAAGCCCTCCCAGAGGGAGGGATGTCTATATACATTTTTGGGTGGACGCTACTACGAATAATAAAAGTATTACAAATTAAAAAATGGAGCACCTATTGTTTAGGTAACTAAACATCCCTCCCTTTGGGAGGGCTTGGGTGGGCTTTTAAAATATGAAAGTATTAGTTGCAACAGAGAAGCCTTTCGCAGCCGCTGCTGTTGAGGGCATTCGCAAAGAGATTGAGGCAGCCGGCAATGAGCTTGCCCTGCTCGAGAAATACACCGAGAAGCAGCAGCTGCTCGATGCCGTTAAGGATGCCGACGCGCTTATCATCCGCTCGGACAAGGTTGACGCCGAGGTTCTCGACGCCGCCAAGCAGTTGAAGATTGTCGTCCGCGCCGGTGCCGGCTACGACAACATCGACCTCGCCGCCGCCACAGCCCACAACGTGGTGGCCGAGAACACTCCGGGACAGAACGCCAACGCCGTGGCCGAGCTGGTCTTCGGTCTGCTGGTGTTCGCCGTGCGCCAGTTCTATAACGGCAAGGCTGGTACTGAGCTGATGGGCAAGAAGTTAGGCATTCTGGCTTTCGGAAATGTTGGGCGCAACGTTGCCCGCATAGCCAAGGGCTTCGGCATGGATGTCTATGCCTACGATGCCTACTGCCCCGCTGAGGTCATTGAGAAGGCCGGCGTTAAGGCCGTCGCCAACCAGGACGCGCTGTTCGAGCAGTGCGACGTGGTGAGCCTCCACATCCCCGCCACGCCCGAGACGAAGCAGAGCATCAACTACGCCCTCGTCGGCAAGATGAAGAAGGGCGGCATACTGGTGAACACCGCCCGCAAGGAGGTCATCGACGAGGCAGGACTGCTGAAGCTCATGGAGGAGCGCCAGGACTTGAAGTTCGTCACCGACATCATGCCCGACCAGAACGCCGAGTTCGCAAAGTTCGAGGGCCGCTATTTCTCGACCCCGAAGAAGATGGGCGCTCAGACCGCCGAGGCCAACACCAACGCCGGAATTGCCGCCGCAAAGCAAATCAACGCCTTCTTCAAGGATGGCGACACACGCTTCCAAGTGAACAAGTAATCGCCTTGGGACAGGTAAAAGGGGCTGGCCGACAGACGGTCAGCCCCCTTTTTTGCGGACTACAGAAACAAAAACGCGGAAAAACTTTGCTGTGTTGGGAAAAGTTTGTACCTTTGCACGCGGAAAGACTTAACCATTATTTAATTATGACATGAGAAAAAGTTTTTTCAGGGCAGCCTTTGTGGCTGCTACCCTGACTGTCATGAGCAGTCAGCCCGCATTAAGCCAGACGAAAAGCGACATCGACTGGCAGAAAGAGCTAACCAGCCGCATTACCATTAATGGCTATATGCATGGTGGCTATGAGTACAACGACAAGGGCGGGAAAACCACGAGTACATTCAATTTCAAGAGGGCCATCTTCTGGGGCAAGGCGAGGATCACCGACCGCTGGTCGTTCCTCTTCATGCACAATTTCGCCCTGTCGAAAGGAGTACTGGAGTTCTGGACTAACTACCGCCTGACGAATGACAATGCTCTGAACATCCGTGCGGGCCAGTTCCAGCACCCGTTCTCATTAGAGAGTCCGCTGTCGCCCACCATGCTCGAACTCGTCGACGTCACGTCGCAGGCTGTCACCTACCTTGCCAACGGCAACGAGCCTCTGCTCGGCCCCAACTACGGGCGTGACCAGGGAATAATGCTGCTGGGCGACCTCTTCAAAGACCAATTCCACTACGAGCTGGCTTTGATGAACGGCCAGGGCATCAATACCGCCGACGGCAACGCCGACAAGGATGTCATCCTGAAGTTGGAGTACCGCCCCGTCAAGGAGCTGCGCATCGTGGCCTCAGGCCAGAAGGGTCGAGGACATGCCGTCAATACCTGCGCATGGAACGACATTGCTGCTGGCGACAACTACCGCCGCGACCGTGTCAGTTTCGGTGGCGAGGCTAAGATTCCCACCCAGTTAGGACGCAAGTCGACAACTGGCGGCATCTGTCTGCGCAGCGAGTTCCTCGCCGGAAAGGACGGCGACGTAAGCAGCCGCGGCGCCTATCTCACGGGGTCGGTGGCAATAGGCAAGGGCGTCGACGTGATAGCATCGGCCGACTACTACGACCGTAACACGTCGGTCAGCGGATGGCAGCAGACCAATCTCACGGGCGGTCTGCAATACTGGTTCTTCCGCAAGTGCCGTCTGCAGCTGCAGTACACGCACAGCTTCTGCGGCCATCTCCTCGGCGATGACTACAACCGCGTACAGGCACAAATGCAAGTGGCGTTCTAACATAATAAATTAATAATACAACTTTCGCAAGTATGAAAACAAAGCGCAGCAGCGGCCTGAAAGGCCAACAAGCAGTCAGCCCAGGGCAACACCCTGGGTATGGTGACAGGGTTATCGTCGCCCTGAAAGGGCAAAAGCCTTGGACGGAGGCGACGCCTCCTATTCATTCTTTTGCCCCTACAGGGCGAGG
>CAJOEC010000161.1 GCA_905233425.1 uncultured Prevotella sp.
TCATCCTCTTCCTCTTCTTATAGTATATTCATTCTCCTCACTTTCATTCTGGGCCAATTGCGGCTGATAATGCTGCTGCACAGGCTGTTCAACAGGCTGTACCTGATAGCCCTGACTATACGGTATCTGTTGCTGGGGTATTATCGTCTGCTGCATCCGCATGTTTTTCATGGCTAAAGAGCCAAGGAACAGCGAAGCGATCTTTCCCATCCAACCGAAGTTGCCGAACATCAGAAATGCTGCCGGTATCAGGGCTGCCAAGCTCATGCCAGAACCGCCATTCCAGAAGCTGTTGGCCAACTGTCCGATGCTGTTAAACGGGTTTAGTGCAGAAAACAATCCCCCACCCTGCTGTGGCATGATGGCCTGCTGCTGGTAGCCCTGCACCATCTGGCCAGCACCCTGATAGGCATTCTGCAATCCCTGTCCGGCAGCATGGATTCCGTTCTCTACCGTATCAACGGCATTGCCTGCCGCATGAGTGAAATGGTCGTAGGTCCCCTCGCCTACCACGCCATCCACCACATTCTCGCCAATCGACTTGTCGGCACCATCGGCACCAAAGGCGAGACCTTTCAGTCCACCTGTGACACCATTCTCCTTCAAGCCTTTCGACGCATCATCACCCAAGGCTACCTCAGTAGCCTGTTCCAAAAGCGACTCGTCATTAACGAAATACTTCCAACCTGCAACAGATCCTGCCGACAGTCCCAAGAACGTCTTGGGGTTATGGCCTGCGAATCGTACCACTCGCCCGCCCATGTTCAATGCTGTACTCCAACCTCCCATATCTATAACGGATTATATTCTACAATTAGTCGTGCTCTGTAACAGTTGGTCTTTGGTGCCTTATGTCGGCTACCATCGGCCATCGAGAAGAGCCATGCCTGGTTCATCTTGTTCTGTTCCACCTCCGTACTGGTCCAATACCAACAACCTGCATTCTCAGGACTGCGATTCACAGGTGTCCCACCACATCGTTCGATGATGGGGTTCACGATCGTAAGTGTACTATAGAGCAATCCCAACTCAGCCACACTCGGCACATAGTCACTCTGGAAGAACCAGTGATGACGGAAGGCCAACAAGCCCAACGGCGACGTGTAATAGTTTCGTGGATCTGCCTTGTTGTCCTTCACCACCATGCTGTCTCTATCGAGATGCGTTGTCTGGAGTGCCACCGTATTGACATAACCGTCATACTCCGTCTCACTGCCACTGGTTTTCTGGTCAAAACTCAGCGTATCGGCAAAGGCCACTGGCGCAATCTCATCGAGCAGCACAGCCAATGCCTGATGCTTGTCTGTCTTTTCAGCAAACACCACCGCCACTGGCGTATGAACGTCACTATTGAAAACCGAAGGACTCACTATCTGACCATCCGAACAGAGGATGTAACCTGGATGGATGTCGAGGTCTATCGGCTCATGTTCATCGCACGAAGTCAACACCATCGACAATGCCATCATTATTATTAAAGATAAATTCTTCATATTTCTTCTTTATTAAATATTAAATAGTTAAATTCTTTATTTACAGGACTATAAAGGTAGTTTTAAGCCAACGGAACCGCCCGTTCTCCAACTCAGACCTGACCCGATGATTACATCTTCCTTCACCTGAAAGAACAGTTCCCAGCCACCCTTCAGGGCATAGGTGTGTTCATATCCGAGATGTACACCGCCTACGAAGTCATGCAAGTCTGAGCCGCCACTGGCACCTATCCTGACATTTCCATGATGGTTACGCCCACGATTCACACATGGCTTATAGACAATGCCCAGATGCCAGGAGTTATAGTTATGCCAGAAGCTCTTCTTTGTCACATGCCCCGCATTGGGGTCATCGTCATACTGAAGATAGCCCGTTGCGAAATACTCCCAGGCATTATGATACTTGCTGCCATGCTCGTATGCAATGGTCGCATCCAGCCCTTTCTCATACAAAGCTCCCACCCCAAACATCAGATGGTTGCTATTCGTCTGTGCATTGGCAACAAGACCTATCGAGGCCACTGCCAAACATAACATCATTCTCTTCATCATAGCTAATCTTCAATTAAAAGGGAACTGTCAAACGCATCAGCACTCAAGATATCCTCATAGTCTATCGTCATCGAGATAGTTCGACCACTTATCTGTTTCTCACTCAGTTCGATGGTCAGCACCTTGTCATTAGGGAATGTCATCTTCTTCAGCACCGCCACATTCCTATAACCTCGTTGGAACGACATACTCCTATCGAGTAACAATGTTGGTTCCAGCATCAGATCCTGAACGTTCGTAGCCTTCTGCTGCTTCTTGTCACAGAGTTTAAAACGTAGTTCATCGATGTCGAAGCGTAGGTTAGTCTTGTTCTCCACACTGAAGTCAATAAAGAAGTATTCCCCCACAGCATAGACATTGTTCAGTCGCATCGTTGCATGGTGCTTATTGGTCCTGGTACTGTGATACTTCGCCGGACTATTCCAGATACGACGGGCATAGCGTACCATATCCTGTGTACTCATACTCACGGCAGGGTTATGGAAAGCATTACGCTCATCCATCTGTACCTCCTTGTCTGAAACGGCTTCCTCCAGTCTGGTAGTATAAATCAGTGCATACTGAGAACGGTAACGTTCTGTCACCACTGTCACAATAGCCAGCACGGCTCCATCCTCATGGCCACCTTCCTTCGGCTTCACTCGGATGACATTCTCAATGGGTTTGTCACCCACCACCTTGTCGGTACTGATGTCCACCAGTCGGATGGGTTCTGATGCCGTTATCACTGTGGTGACGTTCTCATTCACCGTCAACTGCTCCATCTCGTTGTAAGTCTGCTGGGCTGAAGCACTCAAAGCAGACGCGGCGCAGAGAAAAAACGCGCCCAATTTGGTTCTCGAAATTCTTTTCATGATGAATATTGTCAAAATTTTTTATTTCTTAAACATCTTTAACATTTCCATAACAACTAACGCTTGCGTTGTTGTTTGGAATTGACCAAGAACACTTGTGTTCCGTACTTCAGGCGGACACGGTTCTTCTTAATGGCCTTACTGATGGCATTAGAGGTCTTCTGATAGGCATTCTGCAAAGCCTGACCTGCCCACTGACTGACAGAAGTACCGCCACTGGTCTGGTTCAGGTTCATATTACCCTGCATAGCTGTACTACCAATATCCTTCGCTGTTTCACGGAACTGACTGGCAGGAACATAAAGACCTTCCTGACCATCCGTTACATCGTAAATAGACAGTCCTATCTTCAGGATCTCATCACCTACAAGCACACTCTGTACCTTACCCTTAACACGCTGCTGACCGAATCCGCTCATCGTAGCATACAGATAACTGCCTTTGGGCAACTGTGTGCCATTGATGTCGATGGCATCCAATAGGCGTAGACGTACACGACTACCCTCTACGGCTTTTACCTCTTCATCGATGATAGCCCTTATCAGGTTCGAGTTGGGCGCATTCTCGCTCAGTGTATTGAAATACTCCGATTCATCCTTCGATACCTTCGTCACGATATTGTTCTGGGCATCATCATCGAGTTCACGCACGGCATTGGGTGCTTCATCTGCTACATCCCTTGCCGCTTTCGCACCCTTGGAAATAATACTATCCTGGGCATCTGCCACAGCACCTATAGCTGCTGCACCTTGCGCACGGACATTATTTAAGTCACGGTCGAGTTCTGCCATCATGCCCTGACGACGCATCGCCAATGCCTTGGCACGCTCTTCGTCTGTCATTGGCACCACATAATCAATACGGTTATTTAAGTCCTGAAGGTTCTTGATTCTTGCCTGTTCTTGGGCCTGTGCATCCAACAGACGCAACTCCTCCTCAGAATACTTCGACTCAAAATCTTCCTTCTTATTCACGGTGTCCTGATTCTCCGTAAAGTCCTGCACGGCACTGCGGTCAGTAATCTCACCAAACGCATCGCGCATGTTCTTTCGCTTACTGCCAATATCCTTAGATACGTTGGCTGATGGCAACTGAGCATTCAGATACTCGGTCGTCTGCAGGTTGGCGTCTTTCTTATCCTCTATCTCTACATCGAATACCTCCATGAAGAGATAGGGTATCACCAGCGACCCGATATAAACCAATGTCGGAATGACGTACTTCGGTTGTTTGAAATTAATCTTCTTCATATCTTCACTTTACTTTGTTTACTACTATGTGGTGACCTTTCGACTGCATCGCACTGTCAACACGCTCGATGGCTGTCGCCTTTATCTGCCCCTGATGTTGCATGACATCCATCAGATAGAACACGTTCATCATAAAGCACACCATCACAAATCCGAACACGATAGCCAGAAATGCTATTTTATGTTCCTGACCGACCTCCTGCAGCCGTTTTGCTCCCCAGCTGATGCCGCACTTGTCGGCAAACCTTTTGCCTGCTTCCACCTCGCGCTCATAACGCTCCTTATACTTCGGATCGTTCTTGTCCGGCATCGGCTCTCCTACTATCAATCTTTTCCAGCCCATAGCTTAATAAATCGTCTTTTGTTTCTGCTCCAGATCCTGATTCAGGAGGGTTCGCCAGTTCGTTATCAACAGTCCGTGAGGATTATTCTCAGTTCTCGGCACACGTTTCAGTTCTCCAGCTGTTACGAGCTTTCTCATTAGGATGTTTGTACGTCGCTCGATGCGCTGACGGCCAATACTGTCACAGAAGATTGAGAATACAGCACTCGTACCCATGATGTTGTTATAAAAGCCTTTTTCCTTCAGGGCATTATACTGAGCCAGTCCTGTCTCATCGACCAGATACATGGCCTTCTCCATCGTATAGTTGATGTACTTGTCATCAGGCGCGAGGGTGAAGAAGAGGTGGTGGAACAGTTCCACATGACTCTTGGCTTCCACGTCGAGCGTCTCGTCCATCGTTGTGCGCTGCACCAGGATAGGCACATTGCCGTCCAACACATACACTTTCTTGTGGGCATCATCCACCATGCCTTTGGCGGTGAAGATGGATCCCAGCGAGATGATGATGCAGCCCACCATGAACAGGCAACTCACTATCATCACCAACTTAATCTTATTCTCCAGATTCTTTATTACCATATCTTTAACT
>CAJOEC010000162.1 GCA_905233425.1 uncultured Prevotella sp.
GTGTTCTTGAAACTGAGCGAGTGCTGTCCTAACTTGTAGGAGAGTTTCAGCGTGTTGTTGAGCGAGAGGGTGTTGACGGTGCTACGCTCTTGGTCTACCAAATCGACGCTGTGCTGATAACTGATACTCGGACTGACATTGAGGCGCAGGGGGTGCTTCTTGCCAATAGCAGTATTAAAGCTGTAGTTGACATCGGCATTCCAGTTGCCGTTCACGTTGTCGGCCTGCCAAGTGCGGACGCCTGTGGCGCGGTCGTAACGGTAGCCCATGGCGAGGGCGTTTTGGATGATGGTGTAGCCGAGCGAGTACCGATGACTAGTCTCTTTACGGTTGGCGTTTCCCCATTGGTGACTGAATGAGAACTCGTGGTTAATGGCATTGCGCAGGCTGTTGTTGCCTATGTGGATGTTCAGCGGGTCGGTATCGTCGCGCATGTCGACGAGGTTCTGCAAATCGGGTATTGATGAGGTGGCGATGTACTGGAGAATCATTTTCTGGGCATTACCTGTCTTACGGTTGATGGTGGCATACTGGACAAAACAGTCCCAGATGTTGACAGGCATGGTGTTGCGAGTGACGAGCGTGTCGATGCTGCCACGCTGGTAACGGAGTTTCTGACGTACGAGGGTAACGGGGAAGCCGAGTTGTGCCCACCACTTTTCCTGATATGACTCGTTGTCGGTGTAGGCGTTAAAGAACAGTCGAGGGCTGAATTCGTAGATATCTTCGGTGAAGTGGCTCGTATAACTGTTGCGACGATCAATGTATTGCTCATATTCATGAGCCGACGGCAATTGGCCGAGGGCATAGGTGGTGTCAATGTCGAAGAGCGATGACTCGCGTCGGCGGTCGTTGTGAGTATAGCTCGCATTCAATTGCAGTCGGATCAGTTGGGTGAAGTTGATTTGATAGGTGCCACCACCCCTGGCTTTCCATGAGCGGTTGGGATGGTTGCGGTAGTAGCGATTGAAAGCTGTGGAGGGTTGATTAGCATACTCAATAAACTGACGATGGTAGCGGTCTTCCTGGTGGTCACTGAAGTTAGCTTCTGCATCGAGGGAGGCCCAGTCGGGACTATGGTGAAACTTAAGGGTACTGTTTAGGCGTATTGCACCGTCAATGCTATGTCCTTCTGTAAGACCTCGTTGCAGATTACGGTTGATGAGGCTGTCGTTCTGATAGAAGGCAGTGGCGAGGCTGTATGTGCTGTTGTCAAACTTCTGATAGTTGAGCGATGGGCGCACGTCAAGGTTCCACATACCGAAGTTCTGGTAATAGTGGTGGCTGGTGTTCAGCTTCAGGTTCTTGTCGCGCTGGGTATTCTGGATGCGGTCGTAAGTATCGCCTGTGGAGAGGTAGTTCTGTCGGAGAGTATTCGTCTCACGGTTAAGGTTGGTATGGGTCACTTGTGCATTGCCGTCAGCTTTCCACTTGCTGTTGCGGTCTTCCACGTTGTAGTCTATACCTGCCTGTTGCTGAGTCAGCTGTCCACCGTCTTGCAATCTTTGCGGATCCCAGCTGCCCGCTTCTCCTGGCTTGCCGTCACCATTCAGATTGTTGGCTGTAGCGTAGGCGGCAAGGCGTGAGTGGTCGCTAAAGCGGAGGGCAAAGAGTCGGGCAAGCCATCTGTCCTGCGTACCACCACCAACCTCTGCATTTGCCAACGTGCCAATACGATATTCTTTCTTCAACTTGACGTCCATCACATAGCGGTTGTCACCCATGACGTGCTGACCAAGAAACTCGCTTTGATCGCCCCACTTGTCGTAAATCTGAATGTCCTTCACAGTATAAGCCGGCAGATTGTCGAGCATAATGGTGTGGTCGCCTCGGAAGAAGTCCTTTCCATTGAGCAGCAGGGCATCGACATACTTGCCGTTGTGGTAGATACGTCCACCCTCCTTTAGTTCGACACCAGGCAACTGGCGTACCAGAGCATCAAGCATTGAACCTTCGGCTAACTCGAAAGCGTCCGCATTAAACACAAGCGTATCGCCCTTATAATAGAACTGCACCTTTGACGATGTGACAACAACTTCCTGAAGTATCTTGGTTTCACGTTTCAGGTAAACAGGAGGGAGTTCACGTCGTTGTTCTCGACGATATATGTTGTTCAATTCGAATGGTATGTCCTCAGCCTTGAAGCCCACATAGCTGGCCTGGATAATGTATTTGGCTGGTCGTGCGGGAACTCTGAAAGCAAAGTCTGCGTACTCAATGGGAGGATTATTGCCATACTGCATATATGTAATCGCTTCACAGGAGTCAATACGTACACCATCGGCAGTAAGCAGACGAACATTGGAGTGCGGCAAGTCATTGTGTGTCAAGTTGTCTTTTACCTTACCTGTGAGTACGATATAGCGGTTGTCTGCCTTTGGTTTATATTGTACAAATATCTGCTTTCCTTTAGTCACCACCCGCACGGGCTGGTCTTTAGTCAGTTGTTTAACTGCCTTGGGAACACTCATGCCCTCAATACCGGCCACCACTTGCAAATGCTCCAGTTCGTTGTGAATGAAGGAAATCTCATAGTCGTCCTGTAGTTGATTCAGACGTTCCAAAGCGTCAGCCAAAGATATCGTTTGTGCCGATGCACTCAGCAATGAGCAAGCCCATAGAGCAAAGAGAATGAAACGTTTCATGGCTGAACCTCCTTCTCCGCATTTACAAATATGGTATCCCGTTCGTCAACGAGTTGCAATCCTTCAAACTCATTCACATCGTTGAGGAACGTACTAAGCGGCTGCACGCTATCCCATCCAATAGTGAACCGTAGCTGACGCAAAGTATCGTTGCGGAAACAAACGGCATGGCCATAGTGGGCACTCACGACCGAAAGCACACTGTCGAGTGGAGTATTGGAGAAGTGGACTGCCTCCCCAAGCCCCTCCGATGGAGGGGGTGTTTGGGTACATGAAACAGGTGATTCGGCATCCCCTCCTTTGGAGGGGGGTGGGGAAGCTATCCATAGCATTGCAGCGATAGCGATGCCAGAGATCAGCAGGACGCCGATAAACATGGCAGCCACACGGAGCCATTTATGAATAGAAGACGTTGTCAGTCGCTTCCACTCGTCATCGATGGTCTCGTCATCAATATCCTTTTGGGCATCGAATGTACTTTTGGTCTTTGCCATCAGGGAATAGAGTTCACGGCATTCTTCATCCGATAATATCTCCTGCCACTGCTGCTCTGCATAAGCATGGGGCTGTTCCATCATTTGGAACAAAAGGTCGGTCTTGTTCATCTTGCTAATCTTTTTTAAGGTGATCACGTAATTGTTGAAGCGCATGTCGCAGATACTTATAGATGGTGGTCTCGCTGACACCGAGGCGAAGGGCTATCTCACGGAAAGTGAGACCATCGCGGAAATGCAGTTCCACCACTTCACGACAGACGGGTGGTGCTAACAGGCTGATGCCCTCTGTAAGAGCATTCGTCTCTTCACGAAACAGGTCTGTCGGAATGATAGTGGTGTCGAGGTCGAGGAGGTAGAGCCGTTGGACTCGTTCCTGAATCTTCCTGCCACGTATCACGTTCAAACATCGGTTGCGTACACTGGTAAGTAAGAACGCTGCTGCCGTATTCTCATGCAACTCAGCTGATGAGGCAAGCAACTGAGCGAAGACATCATGCACAATGTCCTTGCTCTCAGCATCATCGTGCAGAAGCATGGTTGCCATTCTTTTCGTCATACACCTATAATACACATCAAAACCGATTTACTAAACCCTAAAGGCCATATTTTTTCATTTTTCTTTGTTCAAACTCGATTTCACGGTACAAAGATAGTCATTTCTTCCTATTATATAATAGGGAGAAAACGAAAAAGTTACAGGGAAAAACAATTAAAACAAAAAAGATTTGTCTTGCTCATCCAAAAAGATAACACCGATGTTGCGGGACAGATAGAAACACCTTCTATTCCCGAACAGCGTTCGCCGACCCGTAGCCTTTCCACAAGATACAAAATCCAGCAGAATGTGAAGAAGTAATGAATCAAGAACGTAGAAAGAAGAAACAGAATTCCCGCAGCACCTGAAGGTCCGCTCGGCTTCGCCGCTTGGCTTGTCCAAGAATACTGTTATTGCTGAATTTGACTTTGTCGAAATCCGTCACGACTCGGCAAAGTGCAAGCGAGCTTGACTCTGCTCTCGCTGCTCCGGATTTTCTGTTCCATAAGTCAGTCGGTCATTTAGAAACATGCTGCCATCATTTTCTTGCCCAACTTGTGGATGTGAGCAAGGATGGCGTTATCGTCGTTTTATATCGCTTTTAATGTGAATGCCATGTCGAAATTGATCATCTGCCCGCTGTCAACATACTTTTGCCAAGCATCTTCGTTGTGACTATTTTACTCCATGCTTCCTTTGTCCATTAAGAAATCATAGACATCCATA
>CAJOEC010000163.1 GCA_905233425.1 uncultured Prevotella sp.
GCAGCGGCTCTTCTTCTCGGCAGGCCATCTGGTGCAGAACAAGCCCGCAGCAGCGCTGGCCGTCTGCCGTCGCGGCGGTGCTACGGCCACGCTCCAGACGATGAACATGATGTTTGAGATGATGAACATGCCCGTGGTGACCTCGCAGTACTGGAACATCGCCTACGGAGCCGGCAAGGGCGAGGTGAAGCTCGACACCGAGGGCATGCAGACCATGCGCACCCTCGCCACCAACATGGCCTTCCTGCTTCAGAAGATACATGCCGACGGCCATCCCGCTCCCCAGCGCGACGAGCGCCCCCAGTTCATGAACTTTATCAGATAATGGTGCCAATCCTGATGCGTAGTTTGACTCGTGGGGCTTCCGCTTCAAAGCATCGTAGCCCATCCCAGTCGAAAGATTACAGATCGGCCAGCCGCTCCCGTACGTACTGCACACTCGCCAGATATTCCTCGTCGGTAGTCAGGTGCTCGATAATCATGGGCATGCGGGGATTCTCGGCGGTGGCCAATTGGACATAGAGCTTGATATCCAGCGTACCCTCGCCGCAGGCGCACTCCTGAAGTTGGAAGGTGTACTCGGGCTTCAGCAGGATGTCCTTAAAATGGCAGCTCACGATAGTACCATGAAGCTTCTCGAAACACTCACGGAGGAACTCGCCGTTGAAGAAATACCTGCGGGGTGAGGTAATCATGTTCACCACATCGAGGTGAGTACCGAACTCCGCACGATCCACATCCTCTATCAGGCGCAGATACTCGTCGGGGCTGCTGGGAATCATCCACGGCATCGACTCGATGCAGAATTTAGTATGCTGAGGACGGGCGGTGTCGATAATCTGACGGATCATCGCGACAGCCATATCCCACAGCTCGCGACTGAAGTTGTCGCGGTAACCGCCGTCCCAGCGGGGGCCGTAGGGTGTGCCCACCACATTTACACAACAAGCGGCTCCGATGGCATCGGCCATGCGGAGTTGACGGACGGCATAGTCTATCCATTGCTTGCGCTCGTCAGGATCTGCAGCCAACGTGTTGCGCCACACGCCAACCTCAGCTATCGTGAGACCAGCTTCATCAGCCGCCTGCTTATAGGCCATGATGACTTCCGTATCCTCATCACAGGTGACGGGGAAATTCACACATTCCAGCCCGAGAGCCTTGTGTTTCGCAGCCCACTCCTCAGGTGAGCCGTGCTGCAATGATGATGAAATACCTAAATACATCAAAACGCCCTCCTATGAATTACCGTTGCATCCATCTCATCCAACGCGCTGACACCAGTACGCGCCATGATGCCAGCCAGTTCTGCCGTCATCTCGTTGATGCGCCCAGCCACGGCGTCAGCCCCGTTCTTGAGCAACGGCATCAGATGGCGCCCCACCGATACAGCCTTGGCACCGAGGGCAAGGCATTTGTAGGCATCCATGCCGCTCTCGATGCCACAATCCACGAATACGGGGATGCTCCTGCCTGTGATTGAGAGGATGTCAGGTAATGCCATTAACGGCGGCACGGCATACTGGATCATGCCATGATGGTGAGATACGACGATACCTGCACAACCTGCTTTCAGGCATTTCTCGGCATCGTGAGGACTGAGTACACCTTTCACGATGAACGGCACGCCAGCAGCCTCGACAAAGACTTTCAGTTCCTCGGTGGTCTTGGCTTTCATCGGCAGTCCGAATACATCATCGTAACCGCCCTCTGAATTGAAGGCGTGGTCGATGTCCATGCCCACGGCGTTGCAGCCCACACGGACGGCATGCTCAATCTTGCGCAACACCTCGCGGTTGTCGGCATGGGGCTTGATAATCTTAATGGTTCGGGCACCTGTGGCTACAATCTCCTCCAGCTCCTCGTCGCTGCCCATGCCCACCCAATGCACGGCTCCGCTCTGGGCAGCAGCCTGGGCGTAGATGGTCATGCCGTTCTGTGCCGTGTGATGCAGATGCGACAGGGCAGCTGTCATAATGGCGTGCGGAAGGTCTCTCCGAACAGCGTCATCTCAGTCGTAGGGAGAACGGCGTCCAGATAGCGGGTCTCAATCAAGAGGGAGTCAAAATAGTCTCTCGTAATCTTGTCAGAATTAGATGTCAGTTGCATATTATTTCAATTTTTCAATTCTTCAATTCTTCAATTTTGTCACAGCTGCATTTAGTTCGTCTATCTTCTCATCAGAAAGTTCATACTTGCCAATCACGAAAATGGCCAGTACGAACAGGACGGCAGGAATCAGGGTGACGAGCCAGAGGATGCCCTGTTCGGCCATCGGCGTCTGGACCGATTCTCCCGCCTTGAAGCCTACCCAGGCAAGAACCAGTCCGGGGATGACACCGCCAAGCGCCATGCCTGCTTTCATGAAGATACAGATGAGTGCATTCACGATGCCAGCCACACGACGGCCCGACGCATACTCGCTGAATGTCACCACCCGTACTCTTCACAAACTGCACTACGAAAATCAGGGCGGTGATGGATTTGAGACTCTCGATGGACATCATCAGATACATCAACAGCATAGCCGCGATGGCGATGCCGAGGAACAATCGGAACATGCCGTTCTTACCAATCCGGCGCTTGATGGCTGGCACCATCGGCATGAAGATAAACGTCGGAATCGTGCCGAGCCACATGAACACCGTCGTCATCAGCGGCGTGGCGTGCATGTTGAAGGTCATGAAATACGAGTCGGCGGCATTGCTGATGCTCATGGTGGTGAAGGCGATGATGAAGAAGAAAGACAATATCCTAAGTGGGCGGTTTCTAACCAGCTCCATCCAGAGGTCACTCACCTTTACCTGCGCACTCTCGCTCTTATCCATCACGATACGCTCTTTGCTCTCAAAGAAGGTGACGAGGAGCAACACCAGCCCCACCAATGCGAAGATGCTCATGGTGACGAACCACGCCCCTCCTGCCTCAGGTGTATTATAGACGGCCTCCATCTCGCCCGTCTGCGGATTCAGCACCTTGGGCGCGAAAAGGACGATCACCAGCGGCAAGGTCTTGATAATCAGTCCCGCGAGATTAGCCATCACCATACGTACACTGGTGAGGATGGTAATCTCGTCGGTATCGCGAGTGAGCGACGAGCCGAGTGCCGCATAGGGTACATTGACGAACGTGAAACTCATGCTCATTCCCACATAGGTGATATAGGCGTAAAGCAGCGAACCGCTGAACCCGTTCCAGAAGCAGAGGGCGGCAAAGGTCGACAGCAGCACGGCACCCAACACAAGCCACGAGCGATACTTGCCCCAGCGGGGATGCGACTTGTCGACTATTGCCCCCACCATCGGGTCCCAAACAACGTCGATGATACGGACTACAAGGAACATCACGGCCACGGTGGCAGAGTCGAGTCCATATACATTATTATAATAAAAGAGCAGCCAGATGCTGACGGTCTGGTATATCAGGTTCTGCGCTAAATCGCCCGAGCAGAACCCGATGCGCTCCCGCCACGAGAGCTTGTAACATCCGTTGATTACATCGACATCCGTCACGACTCGGCCATCCATTCCCGAGCTATGCTCGCCTACCCGCCTTTCGAGCAAGCTCGGATGGCACTCGCAGCTTCGTCTGTTGACAACATTCTCCATATTACAATACGGGCAGGATACGCTCCCACACGAGGTTGAGTTCGCCCTGCAGGTCGCCGTTATCGGAAGTGATGGCGATGACGACGTTCTTATCAGGCACGACGATGATGTACTGACCGCGGGCACCGTCGGCACGGAAACAGCCGGGACGACAGCGCCACATCTGGTAGCCGTAGCCTTGCATCCAGTCGCTGGTCTCTGTGGTCATACCCTTGGCCGCGGCGTCCTCCATGCGCGTGCCGGGATTGACGCTCTCCACCTGCTTCTTCGACATCTCGGCCACCCATTCGGCGGGGATCAACTGCTGGCCGTTCCATTCGCCATTCTGCAAGAGCAGCTGGCCCATCTTCGCCAGATCCTCGGTTTTCAGGTAGAGGCCCCAGCCGCCACAGTTGATGCCCTGCGGACTCTCCTCCCAACGCGGCTTGTCGATGTGGAGGGGCTGGAAGAGGTGGGTGTCAAGATAATCAACAACTTTCTCGCCCGTCACTTTCTGCACGATGGCGGAGCACATATAAGTGCTGAGGCTGTTGTAGAGGTAGAATGTGCCAGGTTCATGCACCACGGGGTGAGCGAGGAATGCCGTTACCCAGTCTGCGCCCTCCTCGCGCTGTCCTGTCGGTTCTTCGTCATGTCCGCACGACATCGTCAGCAGGTCGCGCACGGTCATCGCCTTCAGATTATCGCTCACGTCGGCGGGCAGTTTGTCGGGGAAGAAGTCGATGACTTTGTCCGTCAGCGCCAGCTTCCCGTCGGCTATGGCGAGCCCCACGGCGGTAGCGGTAAATGTCTTGCTGACAGAGTGGAGCACATGCGGTACGGTGTCAGCACCCTCGTTCTGCCAGCGGCTGTAGATGACGCTGCCGTCGCGTACAATCATCACGCTGTGGATGTCCATCGAGTCGGCAGCCGCCTGCTCGAAGAAGCCGTCCATGGCCTTCGCCACGCTGTCAGGGGTTTCAGCACGGGGCAGGTCGATAATCTCTGCCGTTTCCTTCACATTTTTACATGCCGCAGTGCCATCAGCACGAGAGCGGCGAAAAAAGTCTTTCTCATATTCATGTTGGTTTTATCTGATATAATGCGTTTCTGTTAACTCTTCCTGAATCTTCGGCGAGCCGAACTGTTGGAGGCCGAGACGGATGGACTTCATCATGAACGCCATGTTCAGTCCGAGCTGTCGCATGGTCTGCATGCCCTCTTCGTCGCGGACGACCTCACCGGGGGCTGTGCCGTGGGCGATGGTCCAATACTGCGAGGGCACGACGGGCATGTTTGTTTTCAGGAAATACTTGTTCAGCACGTCCATCGTCGTCGTGGCTCCACCACGGCGGGCGATACTCACCGAAGCTCCCACCTTCATCGTCCAATCGGTATGCAGGTTGGAATAGAACAGGCGGTCGAGCAGTGACAGCAGTGTGCCGTTGGGCGACGCGAAATAGACGGGTGAGCCGACGAGCAGCCCATCTGCTTCGCGCATCTTCTCAGAGATTTCGTTGACGATGTCATTGAACGCACAGATGCCCGTCTTCCAGCACTTATTACACGCGATGCAGCCGTGAATCTGCAGCTGCCCTACGTGCATCCAGTCCGTCTCGATACCCTGCTTTTGCAACGTCCGCTCCACTTCGTGCAGCGCCGTCGCCGTATTGCCGTGAGCCTTCGGGCTGCCATTAAGGATGATTACTTTCATATTACTTGCCTGATATGTAGTCCTTCATCTTCTCGATGCCGTACTTGGATACGACCAGATCCTCTTCAGACGTTGCTCCGCTGAAGGCGAAAGCCAGTTTGTAGCTGTTGCCACACCCTCAATACCCATCTCAATGGCCTTGGCCTTCATATCCTCCAACGCCAAAGCCAGTTTCTCTCTTAATTCTCCGTTTGTCATATTCTTATTCTCATTTGTTAAGTCTGTTTTCTTCCCGTCCTGATGCGGTGCATTGCAGGCGAAGCACACTCCACATAAAAGGAGCATCAGTAAATTCTTTGTGTTCATATCTGATAATTTGATGTTACCACGGGAATGTCTCTGGGTCGTTGAGCGCATTCGAACGCAGGTTCTGATTCAGGGCGCTGATGGCCTGCATGTCGTCGTCGGAGAGCGAGAAGGTCATAATGGCCAGGTTCTCCTTGAAGTGGTTGGGCTTGGCGCGGGGGATGGTAATCAGGTCGCGCTGCACAATCCATCGGAGTACGATTTGCGAGGATGTCTTTTGGTATTTCGCGGCTAGCGACTGCAGGAGTGGATGGCCGATGACGTCGATATCGCCCTGTCCGAACGGTCCCCATGCTTCGACCTGTATGCCGAGCGA
>CAJOEC010000164.1 GCA_905233425.1 uncultured Prevotella sp.
CCTATCGTCAAGGAGGCCATCATCAACAACTCCGACGTGTTCATGCTGCTCGACCAGAGCAAGTTCAAGGATAAGTTCGATGACATCAAGGCCACACTGGCCCTGACAGATATCGACTGCAAGAAGATCTTCACGATTAACCGTCTTGACAACAAGGTAGGCCGTTCGCCGTTCAAGGAGGTCTTTATCAAACGAGGCACTGAGGGTGATGTCTTTGGCATCGAGGAACCGCGAGAATGCTATATGAGCTATACGACGGAGAAGGCTGAGAAAGAAGCTTTGAAACTCTATCGGCGAGAGCTGAATTGTAACCATCAGCAGGCTATCGAGGCCTTTGTGCGCGATTGGGAACGCAGTGGTATCGGTAAGTCGCTGGAGTTTGCACAACTTGTAAATAAACAGGGTAAGGTTTTGAACCTGCCACCTAAAAAACAGATGATACATGCGTAAGGTTTCATTTTTCATTATATTCTTCCAGATGCTGACCGTCCCCCTCTTTGCAGGGGGATGGTACAGTGTTAATATCGACCTGAAGACCACGGCTGCTATGACTGCTGCTTATGCTGCAGAGACCGCTACAGAGATGATGAACGACGAGGACGTGCAGAAGATTCTCGACCATTATACCAATGCGGAGGTTTCTACAGCAGGTATCTTTGCATCGAAGTGGCTCGACAGGAAGGCTCTTCAGAATGCTGGACTCTTCGGTGATGCCGAGGAGAACTTCTATTATAAGCGTATCTATACGATGGTCAGTGCTCAGATAATGCCAAAGATTCTGGATGTGGCAGCACTTGCTGTCAGGAACCCAGAGAAGGCCATCTATTGGGGACCATATTTGTTTCGCACCTGTGAGCAGGTGAAACAGCTTTGTATGACCTTCGAGACAGTGGTGGCCAACGGGAAAGTGTCGTTTCAGGACGTCGCTTTCCTGGCCATCAACGATAATCTGAAAGGACTGTTCGACCTTACCAAACTTGGTGAGGTGGACTGGACTGCCGTGTGGGATCATCTGGCTGACTTCGGTGATGGTTTAACGAAGGAAGATCTGGAAGAGGACTTGGAAGGACTCATGACAGCTGGTGGGGCAATTGTCTCTGGTGGTGGAGCCGTGCTTGATAGTGTCTGGACGAATGCCAGCAGGGTAGGGGGTGTCTTTCATTCAAGGCCCGGCGAAATACTACAGCTTTATCATGACTTCAAGGATATGTATGAGACGCTTTCTAATCCCTCGAACATCAAGGATCTGGTGATGCAGCAGATTCTCTCGACGGACAGTACTGGTGTAGCCAACCTCTTTACGCTTGACGGCTATAACATAACTTCTTATATCAGCGACTACCTTCAGGAGATGCAGGGTCGCTATTATACCCAGCGATGGTATATCTACTGGCGTGATTCAGGTAGTGAGCAGGTGTGCAGTTATGCTCCACCTACAGACAGTGAGAGCATCATGTATGGTGGTGAGTGGTATCGTGTTGGTACGTCAGATGCCAACTATCAGTACACTGCTGCCGACTACGAGAACTCCTTGCGAAACTCTGAGAGCTATGCAGGATGGAGCCGTGCACGGTGCCAGGAACTCAATAGCAGTGATTCGAAGTATCACTATGCCTTCTATAACTATATGTCATCCTCGCGTATCTATAAATCGAAGTCAGGTCGAACGACGGCCTTTTCCTACGCACATTACATTGATGTGTATAAGACTTGGAATGTCTATGAGGAAGTGTACGAGGAAACCTTTGACTCGCAGTACGATGCAGAACAGGCCATGCAAGCGAAGTTCAATGCAAAACTTGCTGAGCTTAACGACAACGAGGAGGGGCGTGTCTATCGAATCGGGAAGGATCGCAAGAACTATTATCAGGCTGCTGACGAGGTAAGGATGCGTGGCTGCTCAACGGTCAGCTTTACCATGGAGTGCCACGACCAGGCTAAACTTGGTGAAGGAAATTTCTCATGGAAGGAAAACGGCAATCAGCGCCATGCCCTCGACGAAGATTCCAAGCGCTATGCTATGGAGACAACGCTCTCAGGCGGTGCCGACACATCAGAGTTGGACGAGGGCATTAGTACATGGGGTAGCGAGGTAACCCGTCTGCAGGAACAGATTCATGCACTTGAAGTGGAGAATGACGACCTGTTGGCACAGATCAGTCATGCGAGTGTTGAAGAAGCAGCATCCCTTCGGGCGCAGTATAATGCCAACCGCACGAAGATTAACCAATTGAAAGCAGAGTTGAGCAATGCGCAGTCGAAGTTGAGCCAGTACCAGAATGCAAAGAGGGAGTTAATAGATGACTTTGCCGATGAGCGCGATGGCACCTACCGTATTCCTGCCGTGATGCACGAGATAGAGACAGCTTACAATATCATGTGGACGGATGCGGGTTCATGGCAGGGTTGGAGCTTCATTCGTCATGGAAATGTTCCGAATATCAGTGGCGAGGTGACGTTTCAGGCAGACCTCTCCAAGGAGCGTGGTGAGAGCCATTTCCTCGGCATCCGTTACCACCGTGCCATCCTTGCCGTACATTGGACGCTGACCGCCAACTATTCCAGTTCGCAGATTGTGGATATGATGGAGCTGGATCCTGAGTTGAGCGATGCAGAGAAAGCCGATTTGGTAAACCAGAGGTTGCATGAAATCATGAATGACCATCCAGGTTGTACTGTCGAAGCCAATTACGCCTATAGTAATCCGGCTGAGTCGGAGGGTGATGAAGATGCCATCCATCTCTTATGGACGTGTGACCGTCTGAATATTGCGCGTGACGTGGACTACCGTCTCTCGAAAATCTATGCTCAGCTCATACTCATTGAGAAGTTCATGCGCAGCCGCGAGACCATGCTCGACTACCTGAAGCAACAGCTGGGTATAACCGTGCTCAGTGGTACAGACCGCATCCGCATCGGTGGCCGCAGTTTCCGGCATTGGCGTAATGTCGCTTCTGCTGTGGCCCGTGGTGATTATATCGTAGAAGATGATGAAGATTGAAAAGATATTCCTGATGTTGCTGATGCTCGTGCCGACGATGGTGCGGGCACAGTACAGTTTCGACTTCCTGTCTGTAGAAGCCCTGATAGACGACCACAAGCGCATCCGCAGTGTACTGATGGCCCGTAGCGGTGTGGAGCAGGCCAATGAACTGCTGCACCAGTATTCCAGTGAGGCCAATGTGGATTACGACTCGCTGAACGTGAAGCTCGACAAATACACCAAATGCTTCGACATTATCGATGTCATCTACAATGGCGGTGTGACGGTACTGAACGTCAAGAACACCTACGAT
>CAJOEC010000165.1 GCA_905233425.1 uncultured Prevotella sp.
GCACCGAATTTTGTCAAGAAATCGGAATCACCGTTGCTTTTGGAGGGGTACATTGCTGAATGTGACAATTGGAACAATAGTATGAAATATTCAGGTTAACGACGAGGAAACAGATTAGTTCAAAATCATCCAGTCCGGCAAAGTGTTCCTCAAACAACTCTCCGGCATATCCCTCCAAGAAGCAGTCAATGTCGGACTCTTCCTTGACGGAAATAATAGAGTTGATGGCCTTGCTCAGAAGGTCGGAGTATTTGCCCATACGCCGCCCGTCGCGTGTCTCTTTGTTGAATGTGCGGCAAAGCGTAATATCTGGCTTCGACAGCGACTTGCACAGCAGCCGCATATTGTCGAGCAGTTCCTTTGGATGGAGGTGGTCAATGACCACGTCGCCGCTGTCGGTCACATAGACCATGTAGAACGGATGGAGCTGATTCTTGTGGTCGATGTTGATGCCCGCCGTGCGGTTTTTCAGTACGAAGATGGTGCCTGGCTGCGCCTGTGCCGTGCTGTTTACCACGGCATGAAGGCCGAAGGGGGTGTGCTCCACATCATGCCCTTGGTGCATGTACTCCAAAAGGTCGAGCCGAAACTCATTCAGACCCAAGTCCATGATGCTGACACCCGTGTTCATCTCCTCCAAATCCGCCACGTCGTTCTGCAGACGTTCCAACTGCTGGCGGCGGTATTCCAAATCGTCCTTCTCCTCTGGAGAAAGGATGTTGTCATCGCCCGTTGCCGTCATCACGGTCACTTTCATTTTGGCCTCGACGCGCCCTTTCAGGTTGATGTATTCATCGAGTGTCATGTCGGGCCAATAGTTCACCAACTGAATCCGTGCGTTCTTCGACCCAATGCGGTCAATACGTCCGAAACGCTGGATGATGCGCACGGGGTTCCAGTGAATATCGTAGTTTATCAGGTAATCACAGTCCTGCAAGTTCTGACCCTCGCTGATGCAGTCGGTAGCTATCAGCACGTCTATCTCCTCGTTGATATTCGGATAGAGTGCTGCACGCTCTTTGGAGATGGGCGAGAACAGGGTCAGCACTTTGTTGAAGTCCAACTTTTCGCGTAGCTTCAGTGTGCTTCTTGCCTCAATGTCACCCGTCACCATGGCGACATTCAGGTTGTGGTGCTGCTTGATACGGTCGGCGAGGCAGTTGTAAAGATATTCGGCCGTGTCAGAGAATGCGGTGAATATCAGCACTTTTTTGTTGTCATCCACTGACACGCCTTTGTCGCCCTGCTTGAAGCGCTCAATGCTGTCGAGTGTCTGCTGCATAAGGTCACAGATGCGGGCAAGAGTAAGCCGGAACGAGTTGACCGACGACTCCAGACGCTTCAACAGCTGCATGTTCATCAGCCGCTGTATGCCACGCTCTCGCTCCTCGATGCTCAGTCGGTGGCCTCCGGCGCCATCTTCCTTGGTGTATTTCCATAGCTGGCTTGGCAAGATAAAAGCCGACGGTGCATAGATGGCCAGATGCAGAAGCTGCAGCTGGTCGAATATCTCATTGTAGTTGATGGCCGTGTCAAGGTCAGTCAGGTGCGGGTTCCTTGGAATGGGCTTCAGTCTTTCCGGGAAGGTACCGATGTCGGCAGTGTCGTAATACTGCTGAATGTGCTTTCGGCTGCGGGCAATGGTCACGGCATCGAGCAGACGGAAGAAGTCGAAGTCGAGCATACGCAGTAGCCGCTCAGTGGAACGCTCCTCTGGTGGCAGGTCGGCCCACACGTTGTAGGAGCCTTGCGCCTGACGGAAGATGTCGCCAATGCCTTTCGTGGTGGGCAGCAGCTGGTCGATGGCCTCTGAATGGCCTTCGTAGGCAAGCTGGAGCTGGTTCTTCAGGTCGCCGAAGCGGTTGTTGACGGTCACCACTTTCCCGCCATTGCGGAAATTGTGGCTCTCGTCAATCACCACCAGGTCGAAATTTCCCCAGTTGATACGTTCAAGGTCGATGTCATGGCTCCAACCGTGGTCGCGTGAGAGGTCGGTGTGATAGAGAATCTTGTAATTCAGACGGTCGGCCAACAAGGGGTTGTTATCGTAAGGCTGGCGGTAGGTATTCCAGTTCTCAAACAACTTTTTGGGACAAAGCACCAGGACTGAGCGGTTGCGACTTTCGTAGTATTTGATGACAGATAGGGCGGTGAACGTCTTTCCCAGACCTACGCTGTCAGCGAGAATGCAGCCGTTGTATTTCTCTAATTTGTTGATGATGGCAAGGGCTGCGTCTCGAAACTCCGGCGCATTCTCCTTGTAGGCGTTGCTGATGCTGTCAATGATCTCCTCCGTGACTACTTGCAGTCTGCTGTTGTCATTCCATATCTGGTTGAACAGATCAATATATGCTTTTGAGAAAGGTGCCTCGGCCTTTTGTATCATGGTGTAGGCACTGTTGCCACGCTCACAGCCGAGTTCAACGGTGGTGAAACCGTTGATGGGTGAATAGGAAATGTCATCGACGTTCATAAAACCCATCATCAGCTCCTCGGTCTTGTTGGACTTGAAGCAAGCCTTCTCACGTATCCAGTCAGCACACTCACGGGCTATGGCTTTCTGGGTCAGCTCGTTCCTGAGCTTCACCTCAAATTCAGAGCCATAGACGGTGCGCTCACGATTGAGTCGGGGGATATAGAACTCGCGCTTCTGTTTCGGCGTCCGTTCCGTGGTAAAGGTAGGAGAGGTAAAGACGAAGCGCAGTTCCTTGATGTCTTTCAGTGCCTCCTTCAGTTCCTGAAAAGCATAGATGGAGAAACAGGAGGCCGCTACAGACAAACGACTTCCGCTCTTTATCTGAGCGGCAAGGTCATCACGCAGTGTCTTATTGACGTTGTTAATCAGCTCCATCGTTAAAACGCAGAACCCCCAAGTAGTGTCTCGACAGGCGACCAAGCCTTTAATTACACTACAAGGGAGTCCTGTATTTCTATGTTTTAGGCATTATGCCTCTTTGGTCTTTGTCGGAACAGCAAACGCATTTATTGCAGTCGCTGCTAATTGGCTACAAAATTAGTCATTTTCCGACAAATAATCTATTATTTTCACTTTATTTAATTATGTTTGTGCGAATAATAAGGTATAGAGGCTGAATATGTTCGTTTTTTCGTAGAATTCTCACAGCCGATGTAGAGCGTGTCGAAAGCATCGGTGCCGTCGGTGCGGTGCTCCAGCAAGTCCTCTTCGGATTCGGGCTGCTTTTCCATTGACTGGTACCCTCCCCGATACACTCGGTAGTATCGGGGTCCCTCCCTTCTTGCGGAAACCGTTTCTTCCTCGTTCAACTCCGGCAGACTGGATGGCGAGGATAAGGTCATCATTGTTTTGTCGGTTGAAGAACGGCATGAGGCGCTGCTTTCCGGCAAAGCCCTGGTTGATGAGCAGGTACTTCTCATCATGGTGCATCGGATTTCCGAGGTACACGTCCACGACTTGCCAGCCGTGGCGTTCAAACTCATGGACAACGACATAGCGGAAGTCCTGGTCATTCACGGCATAGTTCGAGCCTAACGCCGTAGTGTCGTAGTAGCACACGACCGTCTTGTTCTGGTGGTAGGCGTAGTATGCGCAAAAGTCCTCCACCAAAGCAGGGATTTTGCGCTCGAACTTGACGTAGAACGATTTGAGGACGTTCAAGCGGTTTCCGCTTGGCTGGCCACAAACAATCCAATTTATATTAGCATTGTAGTCCATCCCAATGCAAATAGGGGTCAGAGGGTTGATGTCCTCGTCGGCGCGGCTGTCAAGTGGAGAATTGAGCGTTGAGAATTGTGAGTTGGCGCGTATGTCATAGTTCTGAATGGATGTTTCCTTCAGAATCTTGTCGTAACCCAGTTCATCGAGATAGGCGAAGTTGGAAGCATCGTACTTATGATGCTCCTGCATCGACGAATAGAAGCCGTCGTGTGTGATGCCGATGCGCTGACACAGGATAGACGTTTGAAACGTCTTCGGTGTCAAGTCGCGCTGGTACCCTCCACGAAACACTCGGTAGTTTCGCGGCACCTCCCTTCTGTCGCAGATACTCCTCACCGAGTAGCTGCAAGTTCTCAATGGTGCTGTACTCCTTATAGTACACGGCCACTGAGCGCATCTTGTTCAGCGACTGGTCGAGCCATTTCAGATAGCCGCGAAGGTATTCAGGAACAGGCTTGTGCTGCTCCTTCAGGTCGGCGATG
>CAJOEC010000166.1 GCA_905233425.1 uncultured Prevotella sp.
AAGAGCTCACTTGCCCATGCCGTCGACTTCGAGGACGTGTCGTCGTTTACCATGAGCGGCTACATCTACTATGCCGGCACCAACATACCCGTAGAGGGCGTGATGATGTATGTTGACGGCATAGCTCAGAGCAAGGAAGGCAAGGCGGTGCAGACCAATAGTAACGGCCTGTACACACTCTCCGTGCCCATCGGCAACCACTACGTTGAGGCCCGCCTCGGCAACCACACGTTTGTGGACGGCGGACGCTGGCCCACACAGGGCACGTTCTACTTCGACCGTGCCGTGCAGCACGACTTTTCTGACTCCACGCTGGTGAACTTCGTCGGCCGTGTGGGCGGCGGCGAGCGCAACGACACACTGGCAGTGGGCTTCGGCGAGTCGAAGAACAACATCGGCATTGCCGAAATACAGTTGGGGCTGCTCAACGAGTCGTTCTCGTTCAATAAGCAGGACGACCACTTCAGCGACGCAACGTCGCAGCGCACATGGCAGAGCGACACCACCGCGATACGGAGCACGACAACGACCGAAGTAGGTGACAATGCGAAGTACATCAAGATACGCACCGACTCGCTCACCGGTGAGTTCTCGGCGCTGCTGCCGCCACTGAAATACATCACCAGAAGCATTCAGGTCAGGAAGAATCCAGACATTGAGTTCACTTCGTTGCCAGAAATAGACCTTACCCAAGTGGGGCAGGAAGTGACAGACTCCTTAATGCAAGTGGTGAACGGCGACTCGGTGTGGTGTTACTACAAGTATAACACCAAGATGGTTCGGACCTACTTTGCCCCGCCACAGTTGGACGTCCTGCAGAGTGGCAACGAGACGGGAGCCTACGGTATCAAGACGCTGAAGGACTATGTGATAGACTATGGCATGAGTCAGGACACAATCACCATCGACAACATCTGGAGCAAGGAAGCCGACGGCAGCACAACCTATCTGCTGGGCTATCCGCTCTACGAGATGGGCGACTGGTATTCCTATAATCTCTTTGCATACGAAACCTACAACAACTACGACAGTGGTGAGGCTGTCAGTGACATCATCCCCCTGCCCGGGCAGGTCATCACCATTGTCAACGAGATGTCAAGCGAACAGCCGGTGGTGTTCAAGGTGGATGACCCGGCATCGGACTACAAGGTCGGCGACATCTACAGTCCCAAGCCAGACACCTATCAGCTGGGGGCTGACGGTAGGGGCACCTACGAGTGGCAGGCAGGATTGCCTAACATTACGGCTCCTTACACTCGCAACTTCAACGTTACGATGGAGCGCAACGGACGCACTTACGTCATGATGGACACGCCAGCCGTAGTGCTTGGTCATCTGTCTACCGGCAGCAACTTCGTCACAAAGGGTCCCGATGTCGTCGACTTCGTGCTGCGCGACCCGCCCGGAGCCAAGTCGAAGACCACGCTGAAGAGTGCCAGCTATACGCAGTACAGCAAAATCTCCTTTGACAAGGCCTACGGCGATGAGAAATTTGTGTTGGATCTTATTAAAGGCTCGTCTCTTGACGTTGGGAATGGTGTAGGATTTATAGTTTTGTCATCGACGTCATCTCAAATTGATGTAGGCGCTGGAATACACGCTACATGGGAAAAAGGCACCAAGGACGAGACCAAGACCAACTTCACCGTAACCGAGAGTATCTCTACAGGAACCGCATACCCATACGTAGGCAGCGACGGCGACGTGTATGTAGGTACGTCCTACAATCTGCTCTTAGGTGAGGTGCGCAATCTGGAGGTCACTCGGGAAGACCGAAACTCGCCCTACACCCTGCAAGTAAAGGATGCCTTCTCACTGGGCACTGAGATTGCTACCAGCTTCAAATACTCTCAGTATGAGATAAGAAAAGTGATGATACCCAAGTGGGAAGAGCAGCGCAACAGTTTCCTCACAGAGGTGGCCGACAGCATTACGGCCTACCAGTATGTGAACACCGGTGACAAGTCGGTCTATCTCACATGGCTCAAACCCGGCGATGAATTGTATGGCAAATTTGGCTACCGCTATGTTCCCGCAGACTTTGTGGACGAAGAAGACAGTGTGAGCTGGTGCAACATTCAGATAGACAACTGGATAGGAGCAATAAAACATAACGAAGAGGAAAAGGTGAAAGCAATCGAAGAGGGCAAGTTTGAGAACTTCTCTATCGACGGAGGCGACACCTATACCTATTCCACACACAACGAAAGGTCGTCTGGATCAGGAGACGTCTGGAGCTGGAAGATAGGCGGTGTCTTCAACCTTACAACAGGACATATGATTAAAAATGCAGCCAAAATCGGGCTGAATGCTACTCTCACCACTGAGAATGGGCGAACGAAAGGCGAGGATGAGATGACTACCCATGGCAACTACCAAGACTGGGAATACACCATCTATGACGGTAACCGAGACGTTGACCTGTCAATCAATAAATACGCGGTAACAGGCGATAGTAACGGATGGCACTCCAACAGCGACATCTTCACCATCTTCGGCGGCCAGACCTACAACCCCTTCGAGCCAGCCGACTCTACTATCTACTACAAGCCGGGCACACCCTTAGGCAACGGCACCGTGCAGATGGAACAGCCCAACCTGGGCATAGCCGTGGGCGACCAGAACCCAGCGAAGAACGTCACCCTGACCGACATCCCCTCCGGCCAGGAGGCCAACGTCACGCTCTACTGCACCAACATGGCAAACGTGCATCAGGGCGTCAACTTCAGCTATAACCTCCTCATCGTAGAGAAGACCAACGACCAGGGACTGGAGATACTCATGGACGGCGTGCCCATCAACGGGCGCTCGGTACTGCTGAACCAAAGCGAGACCACGAAGAAAGTGCTCACCATCCGTCAGACCGACCAGAGCATCCTCGACTATGAGGGCATCAAAATACGCTTCTGCTCGCAGTACCAGCCATTGAAAATCTACGACGAGGTGACGCTCAACGCTCACTTCGTACCAGCGTCGTCGCCCATCAAACTCACCATCAGCGAGCCGGTGCTCAACATCGAGACATTAGACAACAACAAGGGTGACCTGGAACTGAAGGTCAGTGGCTTCGACCGCCAGTTCAAGGGCTTGAAGAAACTGGG
>CAJOEC010000167.1:0-3491 GCA_905233425.1 uncultured Prevotella sp.
CAACGAGCAGATTAACGCGCAACCGGGTGACGTCATCCTGTACAACGGTTCGAATATCTGCATCTTCTACGGCACGAACTCGTGGAGCTACACCCGTTTAGGTAAGATTGACGGCCTGTCGGAGAGCGAACTTCGCACGTTCCTCAAGGCTGGCGAGGGCAACATCACCGTTACGCTGTCGCTCTCGTCTGGGACAACCACCATCAATAGCGTCCGTAGCGTAGCTACAGAAAATGACGCATACTACTCGCTCAGCGGGCAGCGGCTGGCTCAGGCTCCTGCCCATGGAATATACATCGAAAACGGAATCAAAAAAATAGCGCGATAAGGTATGAATGATTCGATTAAGAGAGAGCAAAGCAAACATGTTTGGTTTGCCGAACGTGAGAATTATCGCCTGAAAGGCAAGAAAGTATTATTAGCCGCAGTGCTGATGGGAATGATGCTCACGGGCTGCAATCAGAAGAGTGATAACAATCAAAACGAAGAAGATATGAATACAACGCTGACATTGACTCAGGAGTGGGACAAGGTGTTCCTGCAGAGTGACAAGGTAGACCATAAAAAGGTCACGTTCAAGAACCGTTACGGCATCGAACTGGCTGCCGACATGTACACGCCGAAAGGCGCAACGGGCAAGTTGGCTGCGCTGGCTGTTACAGGACCGTTTGGGGCCGTGAAGGAGCAGACGAGCGGTCTCTATGCCCAACACATGGCCGAGCGCGGTTTTCTGACTATCGCTTTCGACCCCTCGTTTACTGGCGAGAGCGGTGGCGAACCGCGACGCATGGCTTCGCCCGACATCAACACAGAGGACTTCCTCGCTGCCGTTGATTTCCTGAGCAATCAGGACAACGTGGATGCTGAGCGCATTGGCATCATCGGCATCTGCGGCTTTGGCGGGATGGCTGTAAACGCTGCCGCCATCGACCCCCGCATCAAGGCCACCGTTGCTTCGACGATGTACGACATGAGCAAGGTGAATGTGGAGGGGTACTTCAAGAGCGAGGACACCCAGGCACAGCGCATGGAGAAGCGCAAGGCCATCGCCCAGCAGCGCACCGAGGACTTCAAGAGCGGTACCTACAAGCGTGCAGGTGGTGTGGTTGATCCACTACCTGAGGATGCACCTTTCTTTGTGAAGGACTACTACGACTACTACAAGACCCCACGCGGTTACCACGAGCGCAGCGGCAACTCCACTGACGGCTGGAACGTCATCGGCTGTCAGTCGTTCCTCAACCAGCCCTTGTTGGCCTGGGCGCACGAGATTGAGTCGCCCGTGCTGCTCATCCACGGCGAGAAGGCCCACAGCCGATACTTCAGCGAGTATGCTTTCGAAAAGATGACAGGCAAGCACGTGGAAGGCCAAAGCGCAGTTGTAGGCAACAAGGAACTGATAATCATCCCCGATGCCGTTCACACTGACCTTTACGACGACAAGAACGGGAAGATTCCATACGACAAGATAGAAGCCTTTTTCCGCGAGAACCTGTAGTAAACGACCACGGATTTCACGGATTCGACGGATTTTCTTTTCGACCACAAATTACACGAATTTCACGAATTAGGAGCACCCCGCACACTGGGATGCTCCTTTCTCATGTGTTGTGGGCACCATCCGAGGTTCTTCGAGATTTTGTATTTGGTGGAAGAAAAAAGTTAATTCGCCGACGGTGAATTAACGTTCGCCGTCGGCGATTCAACGTTCATCGTCGGTGAATTAACGTTCAACGACGGCGAATTAACTCTTGCTCCGGGCTGTCCCGCAGCAAAGTTACGGCAAGCGGGTACGTTCCCCGTACTTCCGTTTAACGTTCCCTGTACCATCGTCTTTGACCGCTGCCAACACGAAATCTCGTAGAACCGCCTTCGATATGGGTCGTATCGACCTTCTCGCAACCTTGATTTGCTTTCGATGAACCTCCATCGTTATTATTTCCGCTTTCTATATACCGTTTCTCATTACATTTCGTTTACGAATAGTGGAAAACTGCCAAATTCATCATATTTTGTGCATTTTTTCGCCCATAGAGCATATAATTGAAAATTTTTGTGTATCTTTGCAGCGTGATTTACAAAAGTCACGTCTTATTTGCTCAACTTTTCCGCAACGAACTTGCACCTCGAATTGGGATTGAACGAGCAAACCTACTATTTAAGGAGCGTGCGCTTAACAGCGTAGGCTTCACCATTAAATAGTAGAGGCAGTGCAAGGCCTGTTGCGGAAATGGCGGGTCTGCGCTGTTTCTTATGACGATTAAGTGCCGACACCCCAATTGAAGATATTAATAATAATAACAATTTAAAACATCTATCAGTATGGGAAATGTGGTTCAACATGCAAAAAGAGTATTTAGAAAGTTCTGGATTCTAATCATTATTTTAGGAGTGATTCAAATCTTCTTTGGGTTGGGAGCTTTTATCGTTTTACTTGTCATCTCTATGATGTTTTTCGATAACTTTCCTGAAGAGAAGAAGCCCGAAGACTATTACACGGAGGAAGAATGGTGTAAAATCCATTCAAATGAAGCCTCGCAGGATGATGAAGAGTATCTAAGTCTTCTTGCTAGATTTCAAACTTACGAATGCCCTGTCAAAGTCGATGCAATAACAACATGGACTAGTTCAGAATTAACAAAAGAATCATTTATATGTCATTATGAGGTTAACGACAAGAGGGGCAAGTATGGTGAAATTGAAATGGAGAAGGTTAGAAAAGACATACTCGACTCTATAGACAAAGATGGATACAAAGTGCAGCGAATTGTTGCAACTAATAGAAACATGATATTTCGTTATTATAACGTACAGACTGAAACTGTCGAAGATATTGTTCTCTCTACTGACGAACTAAAAAAGTAACGTCACATCGTAAGAACATCTGGGACAAGTCTTGATTCCCTCAGACGAAAAACTTTCGGGAGGCCGCCGCTGAATCTCCAGCGTCGGCCTCCCGCCTCGATTTCCTTTCAAACAATTATTGCCACAAAGGTTCGCACTCCCATACACGGGGGAAGCCCATCATGGAAGGTTGCACACTTGGATATTTTGTCAGAAGAGATTTGAAATCCTGGACAAATGTGTTCTGGGGATTGATGCTGTTGAGCCAGTAGGCAATGCAGCAGAGACTTGGATAGAGCTTGTCTGAAGAAAAATGGCGGTTTGCTATCCAGTTGCCTCTCATCCGCTCATTCGTCCTTGGAACCATCGAGAAATGTGCATTCCAAAGTCTTGCGTGATGGGAACAGGTGTTGTGCACAATGGTTAATGTCGCAAGCCAACTTTGAAGACATTTGTGCTGTGGGATATTGAAACTACGGGCAACCTGCTTCTTCACGGCGTTATCATTCATGTTCTTGTAGAGCTTTGACAATGTTCCGAACGAAGCCACTTCAAGCGTTTTCCATGCAGGAGGCATGTCTGGCTCATCATATTTCCTGAAATGTTCTGCTATGAATTCGTCGTGAGAACGGCTAAGTTCTGTGCGC
>CAJOEC010000167.1:3514-5400 GCA_905233425.1 uncultured Prevotella sp.
TCTGACGGATATTTCTATTTGCTGAATGGCGGCAAAGATGAGCGTTTTCAGTTCTGAATCAAAATTGTAGCGAGCCACGACATCCTCAAAACGACTGCCGGGACGGAACAAGTGGGTTGAACTGTTTTGTTCCATTGTGCGCCAATATCCAGCAAGACGGAAATAGCTTATATTCTCCAGAACTATTTGGGCTTTTTGCTCATCGGTAAAGATGAGTCCACGACCTTTCAGAATAGCAATTTGGTCGTTGATAGAAATGGGTTGCTTGTTATACTCATTGCCCTATATAAAAAAACGCCCCGCCCTGGTTCGCTGGTCTTCGGGAAGCGTGGCGGGTTCTGTTGGTGCAAAGGTACGGCTTTTTATTGAATCAACCAAACTTTTTGAAGGAAAATTTCTATTTACGGTTCGTATTTACCGTTAAACTAACAAAAAGCGGGCGTTAATCCTCCATTTTGTCACCTATCCCCAGCCTAATTGTTACCCGAATCACGGAATCTCCTACCATTTTTACCGATGGCGGCACGAGTTACGGAAATTCTTTGTAACTTTGCAGCCGTTATGACAAACGAAAGGATTATCCAGATAGACAGCATCGATGCGTACAACAAACTGTACGGATGGGAGACGCTGCACCCGTTAGTGACGGTGGTGAATCACGCCGAGCCGATGGAGAGCCTGAACCACTCACGGCTGAACTACGGCCTGTATGCGCTGTTCCTGAAGCAGGGCGACGGCTGCTCGATACGCTACGGACGCGAGAAGTACGACTATCAGGAGGGCACAGTGGTGAGCTTCAAGCCCGGACAGGTGGTTGAGGTGGAATGGGACGAGAGCCGACCTATGCCGCCATCACGCGGACTGCTGTTCCATCCCGATTTGCTCTACGGCACGCAGCTCGCCCGACGCATCAACGACTATACGTTCTTCGATTACGACCAGCGCGAGGCCCTGCACCTCTCAGAGCGCGAGCAGCATACGATGGTGGAACTGTTCGACAGAATCGAAGAGGAGTTGCAGCACCCCATCGACCGCCACTCGCAGACGCTCATCACCGATGCCATAGGCTTGTTACTCGACTACTGCATGCGCTACTACGACCGTCAGTTCATCACGCGCCACAAGGTGAATAGCGACATCCTCACAGCCTTCAATCAGCAGTTGCGCGAGTACTTCGTAAACGGCCATCCAGAACGTCACGGTCTGCCTACCGTAGTCTACTTCGCCGACAAGGCCTGCCTGTCTCCTAACTACTTCGGCGACCTCATCAGCAAGGAGAGCGGCACCACCGCCCAGCGTCACATCCAGGATGCCGTCATCGAACGCTCCAAGCAGTTGCTTGTCGAGACCCGTCTGCCCGTCAGCGAGATTGCCTATCAACTCGGCTTCGAATATCCGCAGCACTTCTCGCGCCTGTTCAAGTCGCGCACTGGTATGACACCGAATGAGTATAGATTAACAGCATAAAATAAACAAAGATGAAAAGAGTTATAGTTATATCCACGAGCCTTCGTCATGGCTCAAACAGCGATATGCTCGCTGACCAGTTCGTGGAAGGTGCCAAGGCTGCTGGAAACGATGTAGAGAAGATCTCACTTGCAGGCAAGAATATCCAGTTCTGTAAGGGCTGTTTGGCTTGTCAAAAACTGGGGCGCTGTGTCATCAACGATGACGTGAACGACATCATGACGAAAGTGCTTCAGGCCGACGTCATCTGCTGGGCTACTCCCATCTACTATTACGAGATGAGTGGACAGATGAAGACACTCATAGACCGCATGAACGCTATGTATGAGTTGGATTACAAGTTCCGCGATGTCTATCTGCTGACAACGGCAGCCGAGGATGAAGAACAAACGCCAAAGAGGGCCGAGGCTGGTCTAACT
>CAJOEC010000168.1 GCA_905233425.1 uncultured Prevotella sp.
GGAGGCGTGGAACAGACTGACAGACAAGCAGCGGGAAGATGCTACACGGCTGAACCTGACTGCTGACGACATGGACGAGCGCACATTTGCAATCATTGAGAAGCATCTGAGATGATGAAGCGCGTATTCCTTGACACTAACATCATGCTCGACCTTGCCATGCATCGTGAGCATTTTGATGCCGCCCTTGCTATCATGAAGGGTGCATACGAGGGCCGTTTTGAGATTTTCGCGTCCACACTGTCGTTTGCCAATATAGCATATATTCTTCGGAAGGAGCCTCAGGATAAGGTCTGCCGTGTGCTCGACATGCTGGCTGAGGACATCACCATGCTGCCGCTGCTGCCGGAGAACGTTAGGAACACTATCCATCATCCCGTCCGTGACCTTGAAGACATGATGCAGTACCAGTGTGCCAAGGCTGCTGGCTGCGACGTTATTGTGACGAACAACAAGAAGGACTTTCAGCAGTTCTGCGAGTTACCGTTTCTCACTTCTGAGGAGTTCCTATTGCAGATAGATTTTTAAAGATAGGATTCTCTGAGACCATACTTTAATCGCCGTTATGATTACACTCCAGATGATGCAATTCACGGCAGTGGTGCTGATGCTGCTGCTCACGGTGAAGCTGCTCTTCCTGCGCGAATGGCGCATCAAGAGCCGCCAGGCACGTCAGGCCCGCTGGCTGATGGCAGGAGGCACGGCGCTGATGGTCGTCCACTTCGCCATACAGCTGAAGACGGGACTGAGGCTACAGGGTGTCACGCAGTCGGTGATGCTCAATCTGGCGATGCTCATCCCCGCCTCCTACATCTTCGCCCGTGCCATACTGCTGTTACAGCGGCGCGGCAATCTGAGCCTGGCCGACCGATGGACAGGTCCGGCGGTGTGGACGGTGACGATGGCGATGCTCGCCGTGGCGGCACTGACCGACGGCGAGCCGCTACTGAGCAATACGCCGGAACTGCGAATAGCAGAAAAAGCGGGAGCCGTGCTCTACATGCTGATGCAGGGCTACTACACGTGGCGGCACTCGGTGAGCCTCGTAGCCATGCGCCGTGCGCTGCACAACTACTACGACCGCGACACCGACGGCATGTTGCGCTGGATGCAGTATAGCATCGTCGGACTGATGCTGCTGGCACTGCTGGTGCCTGTGGCTATCTTCAGTTCCGGTCCGGGAATGCTCATCGTCGCCTTCGCCGTCTATTTCTTCCTGTTCTACCTCGTGGATAGTTTCTGCTTCTACCTCACCAGTCCCGCCCCTGAGCGCATGCAGGCAGCAGAGCAGAACGCCGACGAGGTGGAAGAGGAAGCCAGTCGTGAACAGGCACTCATCCCGTCACCCCGAAGAGCAGAAGAGGACAACAGCGTTGCCGTACTCTCGCCAGAAGTGATGAACGAGGTGGAGCAGGCCGTGGAGGCTTGGAAGGCACGTGGAGGCTACTGCCAGACAGGACTGCTGCAGCCCCTGGCAGCCCAGGACATCGGCATCACGCGCTACCGTCTGACAGCATGGCTGCACCAGCGCGGACTGAAATACACCGAGTGGATAGCCCTGCTGCGCATAGAAGAAGCCAAGCGCACCATGGCTGCCAATCCCGACTGGTCGAACGATGCCGTCGCCCAGCACTGCGGCTTCACCGACCGCACCGTGCTGCAGCGCACATTCAAGAAAATCGAGGGCATCACGCCCCAGAAGTATCTGGAGAACCTAAGTAAGGTGGAGTGAAGAGATAGAAAAGCGGGAAACTTTAATTATATATAAAAGGTGTTGTTACCTCTCTTGTAGGCGAGTGCCTAAGAGAGAGTAATCAAATTATCGGAATGACCAAGAAAATAGCCATTCTTTTTTGACATAAAGTCTTCCTCCGTCGCGACTCGGCAAAGTTGGAGCTGCTCCACTCTGCGCTCGCTGCTCCGTCGGTTCGCCGTGTTGTGATTATTTAACCTTCGGTTGAAGCAACTCCCGCTCGGCAGAGTCCAAACACGTTTGGCTCTGCTCTCGCTTAATCGTTGCTTTAACTCTCTGCGGGGCATAATTGCTACTCGTTTTGGTGTGGATAGTAGTTTGTGGGGGGAATCGGTTACTGTGGTATCGTTCTAACTTCGTCGGGCTTGACGACGCGGACGTTGAAGAAGAGACGATAGTCTTTGTAGTTGTTCGTGACGATGATACTACATTTCTGTTTCCGGGCCAGCACGAACTGTACGTTGTCCTCGATGTCGGCTCCCGTTTCGGTGAGTGATGCGTTTATGTCGCGGTTGGTGAAGTCGATGACGTTGAAGCGGTGCTGCAGGTCGCGGACTATGCGGACTATCTCGTCGTTTAATTTCTTCTTCTGATAGACGGAGATGAGTTGCGCCACGCTGAGCGACGAGATGTAGAGCCGCTTGCCTGTGAGGGAATAGAGATAGTGCAGGCAGTCGGCATCCTTCTGGAAACGTGCGTCGCCACTGTAACCACCCACGAGGACGTTAGTGTCCACGAAGATGTGGTTGGAATTGAAAGGGCTTGGCTTGCGTGTCATCGTTCAGAATACCAGATGTGGGAATTGTTTCTTCTCCTCTTCGGTCAGCGTGTGCGCCCAACTGGCGGCCCAGAAGCCCACGAGGTTATCCACAAGTTGCCTGCGTGTAAGTCCGTTCTTCTTCAGGAGCAGTTCCACCACGCCCTTGCGCTCCTTCTCGATTTGCTTGTCTCTTTCGCTCATAATTATGTGCATTAAAAGTGTTATAACGGCTGCAAAGGTACAACTTTTTTCGCAAACTTGATGTAATCGGGGCGTTAAAAGTAACGAAATAGGGGCGAAGATGCATCATTTTGTCATCTTCGCCCAGTTGAAGGAATAGAAATCCGCCTGAGGCTTGGAGGTGTCAGAAGCCGACTGGCAGAAGAGGGCGAGGATGATGCCGGTGAAGCCACCGGCGGTCTCGCTGCTCAGGTAGCGGGTGTCGGCGACGCCTACCTCGGTGAAGGTCTTGCCGTCCTCGGAATAGGCAAAGCGATAGTGTTCACGACCGCCAGTGACGCGCAGGTAAGGCTTGCTGCCCTTCAGCGGAATCTCCTTCGCCACGTGGTGGATGCTGTTCAGCCAATATTCCACGACGAGCGTGTTACCGCCATGATCCTCCCGGCGCAGGGAGATATCATAGTGGGCAAAGAGATCCATGAAGACGGTCAGTCCTGCCATGTCACCCGATTTACCCTCTGTGAGTCTCAACTGGGTTGTCGCCTCAAAATCGATGTGTTGCTGGCGACGGCCAATGAATGTGGGCAGGTCTTTGCTGTTCAGTGTGGCCGAGGTGCCGGTCAATTGCAAGGCGTTGGAGGTCAACTTATAGTTCTCCATGAGCGGATTGCGCAGATAGACCCATTCGTAGCCGAGCGGCTGCTTGCTGCTGAAGCGGACGTTGGTGGTGAAGTCTCTTTGCTTATCGACTTTGACAGGCAGATTGACAGTCATATCAGGGTCAATGCCGCCGTTGCCGTTCACCACAGGCCAGGCGTTCGTCTCCCAACTGACAGGTGCCAGATAGGTCTCGCGACCGGTAAGGTGATGTTCACCAATCTGCGGACGGAAAGCCAGACATACCAGCCACCAGGAGCCGTCGGGAGCATCCACGAGGTCGGCATGACCTGTGCCCTGAATGGAACTGGTTTGCTTCAGTTGTCCGCTATGCGTCATGATGGGGTTGGCAGGATTGGCCGTATAGGGACCGTCGATGCTGCGTGAGCGAGCCATCGTGAGCATGTGGTCGTAGCCCGTGCCACCTTCTGAAATGAGCAGGTAATACCAGCCGTCCTTCTTATAGAGATGTGGTCCTTCTGGGTAGCGACCGCCCGTGCCGTTCCAGATGCGGCGCGAGGGCTTCAGCGTCTTGCCCGTCTTGGGTTCGATTTCACAGAGCCAGATGCCGTCGTCGGGATTGCTCACCATGTAGCAGTGGCCGTCCTCAAAGTAGAGCGACGGGTCGATACCGCCCTGCTCCAGCCATACGGGGTCAGACCACTCGCCACGGGGATTGTCGGTATAGACGAGGAAGTTGCCTCCGCCAGTGGTGTTGGTGGTAATCATGTAGAATGTACCGTCGTTGTAGCGGATGGTGGGGGCATAGATGCCGCCCCATGAGAGGGCTCCGCTCAGGTTCACCTGACTCTTGCGCGTCAGGCAGTGGCCTATCTGCTCCCAGTTCACAAGGTCGCGGCTATGCCACAGGGGAACGCCGGGGAAGTAGTCGAAGGTACTGTTCACCAGATAGAAGTCGCTATCGACACGGCAGATGCTCGGGTCGGGATAGAAGCCCGGAATGACGGGGTTGCGGTAGTGGTCGGTGGCATTAGCACTCCCCCAGGAGAGTGCTAATGCAAAGGATAACAGAATCAGTTTCTTCATAATCAATAGTCTTTCGCCTTCAGCAGGGCATTCATCAATGTCGGATAAGTAGGCTGGAAGGTAGTGCGGTCTATAATATTGTTCCAGTAGAACAAAGAGATGTTAGCCTTTGAGCGGCAGTAGGTCACCATGAACTCAGCATACTTGGCACGCTCCTCTTCGGCAATCTTGTCGTTGGCGGCAAACTCACCGATGATGATGGGCACGTGGTTGGTGTTGTAATAGTCTATCAGGATATCCAACTCTTCTGCCAGTTCGTTCTGGTAGTCCTCTGTCCACACGGGCAGTTCTTCATCGTCTTTCAGTTCCTTTGTCATCCTACAGAAGTCGGCAGGGTCATAGTTATGTACCTGCACCAGGAGGTGTTCGGGAATCTGGTCGGTAGGAATAACAAAGGGGTCGAGCATGTCGTGCGAACCGTTGGCAGCATAGGTGTTGACA
>CAJOEC010000169.1 GCA_905233425.1 uncultured Prevotella sp.
TATCTTCAAGAATGGATTGACCATCCGTCCTACCTTGGGCATCAGCTATTCAAAGAATGACTACATGATGCGAGGTGTGGAGGTATGGGATGAGGAGAGTCGCGAGTATATTGCTGTAGACCGTCGCCGGTTCCACGATGACTACCTGTCGGCATTAGGACAGTTGGAGGTGGGATTCACCGATAAGTGGTGGGCTGACGAGTTCTTTGTGTGCGTATCGTATCATAAGGTGGAAAAGGAAGTACAGACAGGTCAGATTCAGACAAAAGTCGTGGGCGAGGCAGAGCGTCGTTCTGAGGCCTGGAGTCTAAGCGCCAACTATCAGAAGCGCGATTTCCTCTTGAAAAACCTGACGGCGAGTCTGTCGCTGTCGCATACTTGGGATCATGCACAGACCATCGATACTGTCTATCGTAAATATGACTGGAACGGCGACTTTATAAAGAGTTCGCGTAACGAGATTACAGGTCGTGCCCGTACCTTGCGCCACTACAAAAGGCCCCTCACCATCGGACGGGCTGATCTGAGATATCGTTTCAATGATGTACATCTATTGAACCTGAGCTATGCACTTAACCGAACGGGCAATGGCCGCTGGGATGACGTGGACAAGAGCTTTGAGGCTGCCAACGATGTGCTGGCCAAGCATATCATCGGTCTTTCCTACAATCAGACGCTCTTTGGAGGGATTCTCAACAACACCCTCTTCCTGAAGGACTATGTGAACCATCTGGATATCAATCAGACAGATATCCCTACCGTTACAGGCTCAAGGGAGGTACAGGGCTCATCGACCTCAAACGATCTAGGTGGTGGTATCGGCATCAAAGTGCAGCCAATAGAGCCATTGGCCCTGAAGGCCAGCTATGAACACAGTGTGCGTCTGCCCTTGGCTCGTGAACTGTTGGGTAACGGTACCACTATCTATGCCAATGTAGCTTTGGAGCCGGAGAAGAGTGAGAATTTCAACGTGGGCCTCTTTGGTACACTGAGGAGCAACGACCATACATTGTCGTATGAGGTGAACGGTTTCCTGCGCAAGGTAGATAATTACATCCAGCCGCAGGTGTCTGAGAAGGAAGGCATGATGCAGTATGTGAACGTACCTGCCGTACATATCAAGGGTATTGAGGGTGAATTGCGCTATGATTGGCAACAGCGATTGCAGATAGTCGGTAACGTGACCTGGCAAGATGCCCGTGACCGACAGGAATTCAAGAGTGATGGGAAACCATCTGTCACCTTCAACAACCACGTGCCCAACCGTCCTTGGTTCTACGCTTCAGCCGAGGCCCGCTATCAGTTCAGGAATCTCCTCGCCAAGCACGACCGCCTGCAACTGGGCGTCGACTATCAGTGGGTGCATTGGTTCTTCCTCTCGTGGGAGGGGTATGGCGCCCTCGAAACCAAGGCCCGCATCCCTGAGAAGAACATCTTCGGCGCTCAGGCCACTTATTCGTGGAATAACGAGCGGTATAGTATCGCTGTGACTTGCGAGAACCTGTTCGACAGGACCATCTACGACAACTATAAGCTGCAGAAGCCCGGGAGGATGCTGTTTGCGAAGTTCAGAATCAATTTGCATTAAGACAGAAAAATATCATAATAGATTATTGATTAACAAATTAAAAAGTAAGAACATGAAAAAACTGAAATTCTATCTGATGCTGCTGGTGATGCTGATGGCCACCAGCGCAAAGGCGGACAGTGTGAAGTATCTGGTGCTGAACAGCGGCGGCGAGGAAACCGTCATTGCCCTGGCCGACAATCCAGTGATGACCATCAATGAAGGCACATTGAAAGTGACGGTCGCCGGTGTGGAGAAGCTCTCGGCCGAATTGTCGCAGGGCCTGAGCTACCGCTTCTCGGAATCAGCCCCCACCGCCATTCAATCCGTTATGAACGAAGAGTCGTCGCGCCTGGAGCAGGGCCACGTCTACATTGCCCATGCCCATGAGGGTGAAACGGTTCGTGTGTTCACCGTCGACGGTAAGCTGGTAGCCTCGCAGCGCATCAATAGCGAGGGCACTGCCGGCATCGACCTGACCGCACTCGGTAAAGGGCTCTACATCGTGAAATCAGCGAAGACCAGTATTAAGGTTATGAACAAATAGTTTAGAGTTTATAGTTTATAGTTTAGTGTTTATAGTTTATAGTTTAAAGTTTATAGTTTAGAGATTATGAAAAAGATTCTACTTACATTAGTTGCAGCCACGATGCTGTGTCTCGGCGTCAGTGCCCAGAAGCAGTATGTCATGAAGATCACAAAGGCCGATGGCAGCACGGTCGAGGTAAATGCTGACGATATCAAAGACGTGATCTTTGTCCAGACGGGCACTGATCCCGTGGTGATGGGTCCTCACCATTTTGACCTGACGGTTACCGTAGGCAAACAGGGTGGTATGGGTCGCGACGTGACTACCATCATGCAGAGTCGTGACAGACTGGATGAAGGCGCTGTGGTGGACTTCAAGAATGTAGGCGCCGAGATCAACGCCGACTATTCGATGGAGGCCATCGTGAAAGGCAAATACTACTATCAGGTGCCCGTTTCTGCCGACCGCTTCGTGAAACTGCAGTTCAAGGATAATAAGATGCAGGTGGTTCAGGCCCAGCCGTTCAAGGAGAATACCTACAATTGTCGTCAGTATACGCATGCGTGGATCAACGACAACACCCTGGTTATCATGGCTGCTAACGGTGACAAGAATGCCATCGTCTGGACCAAGATCAACACCGACGATATGAGCATCATCAGCGAGGGCACCTTAAGTCTGTCGCTGGGCGAAGGATGGGACATCTTTACCACCAGTGGTATTCTGACCTATCGTGAA
>CAJOEC010000170.1 GCA_905233425.1 uncultured Prevotella sp.
CTTTGGTTGCGGGTGTGGAAGATGTCGTTGGCAGCAAGGGCTATCTGCAAGCGCTTCTGCATGAAGTAGCGGCGCACGGAGAGGTCGATGCCCCACTGTGAGCGCATTTCGTTGGTCATCGTGTGGCCGCGTGTCGAGCCTGTCACGTCAAAGGTCATCATCCAGTTCTTCGAGGGCGTGAAGATGTTCTTCAGCATGTAGCGGAAGATTGGCTTGTTGTACTTCTCGCCGTAGAGCGTGAGCCACTGCTGGTCGAAGCCAACGGTGAAGTTGGGCTTCCAGAACTTGACCACGGGGGCGTAAGACAGGTAGGCGTTCAGCGTGTTGATGTCGGCCTGAAGGGGACTGAACACGAGCAGGGGCTTTACGTCTGAATAGTGTTCTTTGGTATAGACGTAGGTGTCGGCCAGATGGCTGTAGGTCAGTTCCAGCGTCAGGTCTTTCCAGCCGAACATGTAGTTCAGTTCGTCGGTCTTGCAGTCAGCCAGCGTGGGATTACCACCCTCCACCTCGTAGGGGCCGACATATAATAAAGAACTGCGCAACTGCTTGTAAGGTGGGCGGGTGATGGAGTGCGAATAGTCGAGAGCCATGAAGGTGGTCTCGTTGAAGTTGTACGAGAGCGAGAGATTGGGCGACAGACTGTTGTCGGTGCGACTCACCTCATCGTCGCGGATGCCGTCGCGCTTGTAGTCGAACTTCACGTATTCGTAGCGCAAACCCAACTGGAGCGACAGGGCATTCCAGTCCTTCTGCCATGTGGCGAACGCTGCACAATCGGTCTGTCTACTCTCGTTCTCGGTCGATGGAATATAAGTGCCGACGGCAACATTCTGCATCGTGTACTGCTGATGGTTGTAGGTATAACTGTCCTCAGTGCCGACGTTCAGTTTACCCGTGGCAAAGGGAAACTCGTAGTAAAGTTTGCCCGCCCAGAGGTCGGAGGTCATGCCCGTCTGTGAGGGAACAATCTCGCTGGTCGTGGGCGAAACGGTCTGCGTCAGGTTGTTATCGGTGTACCATGTGTGGATGTAGTTGCCGTCGAAGTGCAGGTGCGCCTCGTTTTCGAACGTGTTGTCATAGTAGGCCGATGCCAAATGCTTCTCCTGCTTGGAATCGATGTCGATGAGTTTGCCGATGCTCTGTTCTTTGATGCCCAGCACGTCGTCATCCTCCGTGCCGCGGCTTTTGAAGTGAGTAGGCTGGTTGGTGTACTGGTAGTAGGCACCGAGCGACTGCCCGCCTCTGTTCCAGTTGAAGCCGCCCTTTGCGGTCGTGGCTTCAGACTTGTTGCGCTTCGTAGCTGTGTTTACAAGCTGGTTTTGCTGACCGTTGAAAAGGAAGTCGGTAGTGCTCACGTCATAGTTCTTGCGTCCGCCGTTGTTATACATCACTTGTCCGAACACCTGCCAGTTCGTCCAGTTGTAGCTCAGGTCGGCCATCGCCATTTCCTCCCAGATGCGCTTGGCAGACGTCTGCGAGGTCAGTTTTCCGCTCAGTCCCTTGATGAACGGCTGGCGCGTCTGTATCTTGATGACGGCCTTCACGTCCGAAGCGTATTCCGCGCCTGGCGAAGTGATAATCTGGATGTTCTTTATGTTCTCGCTACGGAGCATCTGCAGTTCCGACTCGTCGCGCACGGGGCGATTGTCAATGAACACTGCGGGCTTGCCCTTTCCGACGATGCTGATTTCTTCGCCGTCCATATTGATGAATGGCAGACGCGAGAGTACATCATTGGCAGTGCCGAGGGTGGCCAGTTCCGTGTTAGTCACCTGTGCAACGAGCGTATTGCCCTTCATCCTGACGATATGGCGGTGTCCTGTCACTGAGATTTCACTGAGCATCTTGTCCCATGCCACGGAATCGTTCTCCGCTGAAGTCTCATTCTGTGCCTGTGTTACTGTGGTCATCAGGCAAACCATTGAAAAAAGAATCAGTCTTTTCATTTTAATATGATGTTTTAATCATTATAGCATACACACTTCCTTAAGAATCGTTCACGCTTTAACATTCGCAAGTGCAAAGGTACTGTCATTTATGCCTGACAGACGAATTTTCTTCCTGACATTTGTCTGACATTTGCCTATTTCACATCTGATACACGCGGCTCATGCCATCGGCTTCCATCGGGGCGATGGACTGACGAAGTAGGACGAGGTAGAAGCGGGGGAAGGTCTCGACGGGTGGATGGTCGGCAATGTAGCGGTCTATCTTGCGGCGGGCCTCGGTGCGGAGCGCGTCGTCATGGCAGGGCACGAGGCGGTCTTCATCGACAAAGGCGATGTGCCAGAAGGCCATATAGCCGATGACGTAATGCTCCACGGCTGCGGCCTCGTCCTTGTCGATGCCTGGGATATGAAACAAGAGGGGCTGGCGGGCATTTTCACAAATACCCACCACGGCCCAAGAGAGATTTATGAAATTGAAATTGTTCTGCATAGTTGTAATGTTTTAGAGTCTGTTCTTTTCTGCATTACCAGCACCCGTACCTTTGTACTTACTTCGGGTAGCGTTGAAGTTATACGTGAGGGATGCGCCGATGTACTGCGTATAGACGTAAGCATCCTTGCCCATCGTGGTGACGGGATAGTAGCCCGTCCAGCGTTCACAGAGATTTCGGAAGATGTCGTTGGCAAAGAGGGCTGCGGTGAGATTGCCGTCGAGGAAAGTCTTCTGTACTCGGGCGTTGATGTTAAACTCATGGGCATA
>CAJOEC010000171.1 GCA_905233425.1 uncultured Prevotella sp.
GATTTCGAGGAAAATGATTACCTTTGCATCAGATATTTGACATATTGAAACAAAGCAGAACGACGCAGACAGGAAGTTTCTAAACCGTTACCTATTAAAATTTTGCCTATCTGTAAGTGATTGATAATTAAAAGAGTAGCCATTAGGCTCGCAGATACAAATGGTATTGAGAATAACAAACAAAACTATACGATTATGAGAAAAGTGTTTTTATGCCTCATGGCAATGATGGGCTTAATGACTGTTTCAGCCCAACAGAAAGTAGAAAATGATGCTCAGGCCGCTATTAACAACATCATGACGCGTACCAGCATCCGTCAGTACACCAATGAGCCTGTCTCAAAGGCTGACATTGAGACGATGCTACGTGCCGGTATGGCTGCACCAACAGCTGTTAACCGCCAGCCATGGCACTTCGTGGCTGTAACGGATAAGGATAAGTTAGCCGAACTTGCGGGCCGCCGAGGTGGTATGATTAAGCAGTCTGGTGTCGCCATTGTTGTTTGTGGCAATATGGACAAGGCTATGCAGGGTCCGGCACAGGCTTTCTGGGTTCAGGACTGTTCAGCAGCTACAGAGAACATCCTGTTGGCAGCCAACGCTCTCGGCCTTGGTGCCGTATGGACAGGCTGTTATCCGATGGATGACCGTATAGCCGAGGTCTCTAAGGCATTAAAGTTACCAGAGACTATCGTACCTTTATGCGTCATCGCTATCGGCCATCCTGCAGAACAGCCCACGCCGAAAGACAAGTGGAAGCCAGAGAATGTGTCCTATAACGAGTTTGGTGCTAAAGCCGAGTGATGGACGTGAAACTGAAGAAACGAAAAATCAAGTATTCGGCAATATTCTTTCTCTGCTGGTTTGTACTTTTGGTCTTGCTGGTTGATGGAGTCCTGAAGTTCCAGACATTGGTTGACTATTTCGGGTCGTATTCATTGGTAGAGATTGCATTGCTGCTATTGGTCATTCTGCCGACATTGGCCGTGTACAAATTTACAAGAGAAAAACAGTGATGGCAAATGCTATAGTAGTACAAAGGTATTGTGACAGGTGAAACCATTATCGGTGCCAACATGTTCAAGGATCTGTTTGCTGGCATCCGCGACATAGTAGGCGGTCGTGCTGGCGCTTATGAGAAAGTGCTTGCCGAAGCCAAGGACACCTCCATACAGGAGATGATGCAGCGTGCCCAGGCTATGGGAGCCAACGCCATCGTAGGCATCGACATCGACTATGAAACCGTCGGTGCCAACGGCTCGATGCTCATGGTGGCCACCAGCGGAACGGCAGTTGTCATTTGAACTGAAATGAAAAACGACAATGAAGAAAAGCATTCTATCAATCATCCTCGCCGTCGCCGCACTGACCGCGACAGCACAAAACACTTATACGCTAAACTTTGATCCAGTTCTCCTGAGTGAAGAACTTGCTAAGGAAAATGTCAAGATTGACAGCTTCTACCTGGCCGACTTTGTAAGCCAGGAGCCTATCACAGAGAAGTTTGCCTTTAAAGATAACAAGATTGCCATCAGCGGTAAGGTAGATAATCCTCAGATAGCAGCTCTCATATTGGAGATGAAGATAGAATATGGCATTCGTACCAATCGCTTTCCGTTATTCCTTGAAGCGGGTGATATTGTTATTACGCAGGATGATTGGATGACGTGCCGCGTTGAAGGTACGCCGCTCAACGATGCGATGTTTAATGCTACGCGAGAGATAGGGAAAGCCAGTGAGGCTGGTGATAAGGACAAGGCCGTTCAGCTCACCAAAGATTATATCCTTGCCCACCGCAATGACCTTACAGCTGCGCTAATGCTCACGGCACTGCCTCACTCTACGGTAGCCGATGTCAAGAATGTATTGCCACTCGTTAGCCAGTGTGGCGAGATGGTTCAACAGCATCCCGTGACCATTCAGTATGTAGAAAGGCTGAACAAACTGCTAACCCGTCCCCAGGAGGGCGACAGGTTCCGCGACTTTGCTGTAGAGTACGACGGCAAAACCACCCGTCTGAGCGATTTCGTAGGGCGCGGCAAGTATGTACTTGTTGACTTTTGGGCCTCGTGGTGCGGTCCCTGTCGCAAGGAGATACCGAACATCATCGCCGCCCACGAGAAATACAAAGACCGCAACTTTACTGCACTTGGAGTGGCAGTGAAAGATAAGCCTGAGGCTACGCTGCGTGCCATCAAAGACGAGTCTGTCCCATATCCGCAAATCCTGAACTCGCAGGCAATTGTTTCTGAACTTTACGGCATCGACGCTATCCCCGAAATCATCCTCTTCGCTCCCAACGGAACCATCCTCGCCCGCGGCTTGCGCGGCAACGAGATAGAGAAGAAACTGGCGGAAATCTTCGGGGAATAACCTACTTTCCCCCGAATGAACTGCCAATGTTTAAACGAGTTTAAAGAAATCATGGTTATTCCTCTGGCCATGGTTCAAATTCCAATTCCAGCTCAATCCATTGATTATCTTCTTGTGGCGTTACGCTCTTCTGGTTTGACACTCCCAATCCCAACAAACAGATGGGGTGGGAGTGGAACTCCACTTGTTGCATCAATTGTTCGACCTGTACGGTTGAAAAGCCCTGAAGGGGCGACAAGACTACAGACGGGGGTGAAACCCCCGGTAAGTCGGCATAAGACGAAAGCCCTGAAAGGGCGATAGATTACCGGCGGGGGTGTAAGCCCCCAACCACTCTATTACCGGGGGTTTCACCCCCGTCTGTAGTCTATCGCTCCTTCGGAGCTTTCCTTGCATAGACTTTCAACCGTACAGGTCGCAATTGTTTCGCCAACGGCAGAATCTCGTCTTTGGTGCGGAGAATGTGGTCAACGGTGATGCTGCGGGTGATTTGCTGGAAGTCCAGAAACTTCACCTTCAATGTCAGGGTGCGGCCCTCGAAGTCGTTCTTCTCGATGCGTCTGACCAGCTCCAACACCCCAAATCTTCTCTATCTTCAGTTGTGCGATGAAGTCCAAAGCCCTGTCAGGGTGAATCACTGTCAGCCCGTCGGGTTTGCGCCAGTCGGAGGCAATCTTTGCCAGGAACTTGCAGTAACTCACGCCAGCCGATGCTGTCAGTCCAGTTGTCTCACGGATGCGCTGCTTAATCTCACGGGCAATATCCACACCCAACTCAATGCCTTGACGATTGGTGCTCACCATCGTCTTATTCTCCGTCACATCGAGAAAGGCTTCGTCGAGCGATATAGGCTCTATCAGGTCGGTATAGTCGTGGAAAATCTCATGTAACTGTGCCGACACCTCCTTATACTTTTGGAAATGCGGCTCCACGATGATCAGCTGCGGACATAGCCGCTTGGCCACCTGAATGGACTGCGCCGAATGCACGCCAAACCGCCGAGCCTCGTAGCTGGCAGTTGACACCACACCACGTTCGGCATCGTGTCCTACCGCTATCGGCTTGCCACGAAGCTCAGGATTCTCTCGCTGCTCTACAGCCGCGAAAAACTGGTCCATGTCCACATGGCTGACCTTCATAAGCCCATTCTTAACCTATTTCGCTTCGATGTTGATCTTGGGTATGCGACCGTCTTTCATACGCTGAAACTCGCGGAAGGCGGTGGTGCGACGGAAGCCGTTGCCGCCAGAGGGGATGCCGTCGTGATAGAAGAGGTATGACTTACCCTTGAAGTCGATGGTGCCGCCGTGGATGGTAAATGAACCCGGCGACTCGTCGGTGATGCGGCCTTCGTAGTGCCACGGGCCATGGATGCTCTTTGCCGTCGAGTAAGCCCAATGCTCAGGCACGCCACCTGCGGCATACTCCAAGAAGTAGGTATCGCCAATCTTATAGATCCACGGGGCTTCCTCAAAGCCGGTCTTCATCACCCGCTTGTGCAGCTGGTAGTCCATTTTCAGACATTTGGGTCCGAACTGTGTCTCGTCGTCCAGCATGGGACGCATGTCGCAGATGCCGTTGTTGGCAAAGCTGGTGTCGATGCTGATCATGTCTTCGTTCAACTTGGCATACCAGCAGCCGTTGTTGCCCCAGAAGAGCCAAGCCTGTCCGTCGTCATCGATAAACACCGTGGGGTCGATAAAGCCCCAGTCGCCAGGGATGAGCGGCTTGCCGATGGGGTCAGTCCAAGGCCCTTCAGGACGGTCGGCTACAGCTACGCCGATGCCGTGAAGATGTTTGGTGGTGTCCTCGGCAGCCACATACCAGTACCACTTACCGTTGCGCTCGATGGCCTGCGATGCCCAGGCATTATCGCCCTGCTTGGCCCACTTGAAGTTGGCTGTGGTCAGTACGATGCCGTGATCCGTCCAGTGCTCCATGTCGGTAGTGGAAAACAGCTGCCAGTCAGGCATACGGAAGTAGGTTGCCGTGTCCAGGTCGTGACCTGTGAACACATAGAGGCGGTCGCCCGACACCACAGGAGCCGGGTCGGGGTTGTACAGACGGTTGTTCACGCGCTTCATTCCCGAGCTTTGCTCGCCTACCCGTAGCCTTTGCGCTTGCAATGTGATGGCCAACAACAGTGTGAAGGCTGCGAGAATGGTTCTTTTCATGTTTTAATCTCTATATTAATTAATATGTATATTCAAGTTTCTCAAGTTCCGCAGGCTACGCCCTGAAAGGGCAATGAGCTGTCAGCCCAGGGCAGCGCCCTGGGTAGGCATGGTTGCACAGCCTCG
>CAJOEC010000172.1 GCA_905233425.1 uncultured Prevotella sp.
TGACAGAATGGATTGGGGCACGCTTACTGCCTCTTCCTCAGAAGTGACTTCGACATTTACAGGGTCTGTCTATTGCACTACTGGCGACAACGTGGCGCTTTTCTATCCGCATCAAGATGGACTGGAACAAGACCCAAACCGAGGCAAGTTCACCGTCAATCTCGCTGGGCAGGATGGAACACTTGCAACGATAGCCGAGAACTTTCACTACGTCTATGGTGTGGCAGAGGTGACTTCTGTGACCGAGAGCACAGCCAATGCCACCATCAGCAACATGCAGTCGCTGCTGGCGGTGTGCAAGTTCTCGTTTACTGACGGCACGAATGACATTCCTGTAAAGACACTGGCCATCAACTATTACGAAAATAGTATGTCTTACAATATGGGCTATCCCCTGTCGGCCACGCTCACACCAACGGCAGATGTCAGTACCCTTGCCCTGACATATCCAACCCAAGGCAATGACGCTTGGAACAACAATGGTCTTTCAGTCACTCTCGACTCGGAGACCTCCGGCGGTGTCTATGTCGCCCTTTTCACTCAAAACCTGACGACTCATTTGCACTTCTCTGTGACGAACAGTTCCGGCACCTACACCGGCACGGCCAAGGCTAAGCTGAATGCAGGCAAATACTACCCCGTCTCCCTGAAACTAACCAAGTAATAACTAAAAATCCAATACAGACATGATGAAAGTAAGACAATTCTCCCGACTGCTCGTCGTGGCCCTTATGCTCATCGGAGCAGCAACCAACGCGCTGGCGCAAGAGAAATACATCACCGACGTGATGGTCATCGGTGCCTATAAAGGCTCTGGGTGGAAAATTCAAGAAACATACCGCAACAAAGGATGGACTGTTGATGGTTACGACCTGAACTCGGGTGCCGGCGGCTGGGACGTCTATATTGCCTACAAGACGAGCAGCACAGCCAATCCCTTTGACGGTTACATCACCGACATCTGCGCCTGCGACAAAAGGGACGATGAGTTCTGGTTTGAAGGCCGAAGATACATTAGGGCCCAGAACAACAGCGACTACAACGGCTACGACTTCAACGGCGACCTCAATAAAGGTGCCGGCTCAGGATCAGCAGACATTTTCGTCTATTACACCCGCGACCGCAAAGGACTGGAGTCATACGGCGGCACCAAACGGGTGATGACGAAACTGTCGGTAAACGGTAGTCAGGAGGATGGCGATGAAACGACGGAAGCCATTTCCTGGCGCAACTCAGCCAGGTCGGGTATCTGCTGTGCAAACGCAGGTACAGGAGAACAGCACATCTACATCCACCAGCACTTCACCGAGCAGACGACAGACTGGAAGGAGGAGCCCACTTTCGCCACAAACCTTGTCTACAATGGCCAGGTCCAGGACCTCGTGACCAGCAACCCGTGGGAGGCCAATCAGCCGGCAACGTTGAAATACAAGGTGAATGATGGAGATTGGTCGAGCAGTGTGCCGAAAGGACTTGCCGTGGGCAACTATGTTGTTTCGGCCTATCTGGATCCCTGCTTCACCTATTGGAGCCTTAGGCCTTATCCAATCATGTTTAGATGGATTACCGAGCAATTCGCAAACGATTCGCGAGTCATCACCGACACCGTCACCATCCACCCACCCGTCGTCAAGGCCGACAATCTGATGGGTGTGTTCAATCAGGCCGACAAGAAGGTGCTTCTGTCGTGGGACAGGCCTGCCATTCCCGGCAACTACGCTGACTTCAAGTGGGTGGTCTATCGTGACAGCACGATGATTGCCGAACTGAATTCCAGCGTGACAAGCTACTCCGACACTGGCTACACCGACGAGACCAACCCTGTCTATGATGTCTATTACGTGTCGAACTTCTGGGACGCGACGACGCAGCGCGACGACACGAAGGCCTCAGTCACGGTGAGCACCACGCGCACTGTGCCCATCAACAACCTCAAGGTGGACCAGCAGCCAGACCGCATCGTCTTTACCTGGACTTCCGATGCTTACCGCAAGGGCTTCGGCAACGAGTTCAAAATCTATGTGGACGATGAGACACTGCCCATCTTCACAATCACGCCTGATGATATGCAGGACTCCTTCCAATGGGAACATCGCACCACCGACCAGCACACCAACCGGCAGGAAAAGAAGGACCCAGAGACTGGCGTGACCTACACAGAGGAACCGTTGAACGCCTGTGCTCCGCACACCTATCGCATCGATGGCATCATCGGCGACAAAGTGCTCAACACCAGTACCGCCAAGCAGAAGGCTATCGGAGAGTGTACGAAGTTCTACAGCCTCGACACCACGAAGGGTGTTTATGAGGGCTCGGTGAAACTGTCATGGCACGTCGATCAGCAGGGGTCGCCGCTGGCCAAGACCTACATCGTGGAGCGTCGGCGTGCCGAGCAGGAAGGTGAGGCATGGGAAGTGCTGACACGGATGTCGAGCACCGAAGACTATCTCATATACACTGACGAGAAAGCTCTGCCTGGCGTCTACTATGACTACCGTGTGACCGTAGAGGACAAGTGCGACGACGGCAGCATCATCCAAAACAATCTGGCCGACATCGGCTTTGCCAA
>CAJOEC010000173.1 GCA_905233425.1 uncultured Prevotella sp.
TTACATTTCAATTCCTATTACCGGGGGTTTCACCCCCGTCTGTAGTCTATCGCTCCTTCGGAGCTTTCCTTGCATAGACTTTCAACCGTACAGGTCGCATTCTTGAACAAATCTCAATAATATTGTTTACCGCTGCCCTCCGTCAACTCAGGCATCGTGCAGGCCGAGGTGACCATGGACCACCTATTCGCCCCTACTCTTGTGCATTGCTTAATACAAAAAGCCGAGGATCCACAAAGGGATTCTGTTCCTATGGCCCACTTCAACGTTGTCAATGGCAAGGTAGCTGTTGGGCAAATCCTTTATTTGGTCGAAGTTCTTTCCCTTGCCACCAACCTCAAAGTCATACTTGTTGTCTATGAGAAAGTCGCCGTCACCGGAGAAAGCCACAATGTGCGACTGCCTGAGCTGGTTGGCAAAGAATGTTTCGCGGACATTGCCGTCACTTACGGTGCTTGACATGGCATACGCAAGGTTTGTGTTCTCCAAGTATATCTTCTCTGGCTTGGCCAGTTGCCCCAGATTCTCCTTGCCAGAATAGAGATTGATGATGAGGGCTGCCCTTGCCAGTGTTGAAAGCATGTCGTAGGTCTGGTTGCGGTTGGTCTCTATGGCGCGGCAGATCTTGGCTATATTGGGTGTGTATGGCACATTCTGCGACAAGAGATAAAGTAGGCGCTTGAACTTGTTGATGGTCACGCTCTCCACCTTTGCCGTAGCCATCAGGTCGCTCTCCAGGATGGTGTTGATAATCTGCTGCAGAGCCTGTCCGTAAGTAGTGGTATAGATAGGATAGAACGGATAGTAGCCCTGCCGGAGGTAGTCACTGAAATGTTTCAGCGGTGTTACCTGTGACGCTATGCTTCCGGCAATCCGCACATGGTCTTCAAGCACCTCGTCGAGCGTATAAGCCTTCAAATTGGCTCCCTGCGAAAACTCCAGATACTCACGGAACGACAACCCCTGCAAATCGTAGAAGATGCAACGGCGCGACAAGTCGGCCTTCGACATGTCTATCTGCAATAACGACGACCCGCTGAACACCACCTTCAGCCCCGGGAAGGAATCGTAGATGTTCTTCAACTCCTGCGCCCAGTTGCCCCGAGGGTAGCGGTGCACTTCATCGACGTACAGTCTCCGTCCGCCGTGACTATAGTGGTAGTCGGCCAGGTCGAACAAGCGGTTCTCGCTGAACCATATATTGTCGAGCGACACGTATAGTGACTCTTCGCCGCTGTCCTCCTCCTGTATGTGCTGCCACATCAACGTGGTCTTGCCCACGCCACGCGCCCCTTTGACGCATAGCATCGGCACGTCCCAGTTAATCTGACTATAGAGATATCTATGCCACTGGCTGTTGACAGAACGAACCAGATTGTCAGAAATTCTGTACAAATCGCTTATTTCCATATAGCTCCTTTGTCTTTACCACGTGCAAAGATACAAAACGTTGTACATTCCACAATACAATTACTGCCAATAATTGTATTTTTTAACATACACTAAGTCTAAACGCACAGTAAGTGGTTATCGAACTTCCGAAACTTCTATGTTGCTGCTATCCGCCAATAAAAAAGTGCGGAAAAAGGGCGAACTGCCAAACGTTTTTTGTAAAAAGTTTGGCGGTTCGTGCTTTTTTCCGTAATTTTGCAGCGCAATATTTACTATAAACTATTCACTATAAACTATGATGGACTACCCCAAGCGCAAATATCCCGTGGGCATACAGACCTTCTCGCGTCTGAGGCGTGAAGGTTATGTGTATGTTGACAAGACCGACCTCGTATGGCGGATGGCCAACGAGAACAACCCCTTTCTTTTCCTTGCCAGGCCCCGCCGCTTCGGCAAGAGCCTGTTGGCATCGACGCTTCACAGCTTCTTCGCCGGGGAGAGGGAACTCTTCAAAGGGCTGAAGGCCGACACGTTGGAGTGGGACTGGCAGCAGTACCCCGTGCTCTACTTCGACCTGAGCGGTGCCAAGCATCTGCCACCGCAGGGAGTGAAGGAGGAATTTGACAGGCAACTGAAAAAGATGGAACAGCTGTATGGCAGAGATATAGGAGAGACCTCTCCCGGTATGCGTATGGCTGGGCTGGTACAACGTGCTAACGAAAAGACAGGCCTGCAGGTGGTTATAATCATCGACGAGTACGACGCGCCGCTCCTCGACGTGCTCCACGAGGACGAGAACCTGAAAGAGATGCGCGAGGTGCTGCAGGAGTTCTACCAGCGGCTGAAAATGCTGGAACCGCTTATCAAGCGATGCTTCATCACCGGCATCACGAAATTCTCGCAGCTGAGCATCTTCTCCACCATAAATAATATAACCAACATCTCGATGCTGCCCAAGTATGCCGCCATTTGTGGCATCACCGAGGAGGAGCTGACCACCACGCTGGCACCCGACATCGCCCTGCTGGCCGAGAGCTACGAGTGTACGCCGGAGGATATGCACGCTATGCTGAAG
>CAJOEC010000174.1 GCA_905233425.1 uncultured Prevotella sp.
AGCGTCTATTGCTATTTTATAATTGAATGAACGCCTCGTTCGCTAATGAAGTAAGGTGAGAGTCAAACGCCAACAGCATTATCAGAACAAATCTGTTTGCCTATCATTTTGCAAACTAATACAATTCAATTCAGTATAAATGGGGCGATAGCTCGTTAAATAATGTTATCACGCCAAAAATACGCCAAAAATTTCGTGAACGCCAAAAAGAAAAGGTGGCCGATTACTCGACCACCATGCTTTACAACGTACTGACTGTTAGGAACTTATTGCCAGCTTGTTTTTAGCGGTTGCAGAGCTAACTCTTGCGATTGACAACCTTGCGTTGTCGGGATGAGGCGACTCGAACGCCCGACCCCTACGTCCCGAACGTAGTGCGCTACCAACTGCGCTACATCCCGATGTGCTCCATTTTTGCGGAAAGCGGGTGCAAAGGTACGAAATAATTATGAATTATGAATGAATAATTAAGAATTATTTTCAGTTTTAATGGAAAAAATTTGTATTTCTGAGAGAAAAAGCCTATCTTTGCAGCCAAAACTAACCCAAAATGAATCGACAGTTACTTGTATGGATGGCGCTATGGATGACGTTGACGGGCTTCGCTCAACGTACGCTGGTGGTGAATAAAGGCGATGTCCAGAGTTTGTTGGATGCTATCAGCGAGGCCAACAGACTGAATGCTGACCAGGATGCAGAACGGCTGTACATCCTGATACCTGATGGCTATTACGACCTGGGCGAAACCACGTTGACGCGTATTTCGGGCAACCAAGTAGCACTGATTGGGCAGAGCACCGAGGGCACCATTATCCGCAATGCCCCAGACACAAAGATGGAAAGCATCAGCAAGACGGCCGTGCTGCAGAATCGTGGACGTAACAACTACTACCAGGATCTGACGTTGCGCAACGACCTGGACTATTACAATGTGGAGCCCGACGGACGGGCCGTGTGTTTGCAGGATAAAGGTACGCGCACGATTTGCAATCGGGTGAGAATGCTCTCGTTCCAGGATACTTACTATTCTGATAACGAGAAATGCCAGCACTATATGGGGCGATGTGTGGTTTGAACGCTGTCGTATCGTGACGGAAAAACGTACCAAGGACGGCAGCGGTTGCAACATCATCATGGCACCACGCACGTCGGATACGCCTTGGGGGTATGTGTTCAGCAGGTGTACGATAGAGAACCGTGAGTCGGCGTTCCATTACGGACGTGGCTGGCATACGAATCCCCGTTGTGTGTGGATGTACACGACGCTGCTGACACCGGAGAAGTTGTCGCCTACGCGTTTCGACCCAGAGGCGATGAAGGTATCAAGCAACTATTTCAAGGAGTACAGGACGATGGATGCGCAGGGCAGGGATATTACGCCAAAGACCAATGTGGTGACGTTTACGCTGCGCGACCATACGCAACCCTTTGTGGCTGAAACCGTCATGACGCAGCAGGAGGCCAAGCAGTATAGGCTGAGAACGGTGTTCGCCGACTGGCAACCCGATAGGGAGTTGAAGAGGATAGAGCGGCAAGCGCGAAAATTGATGAAACGACATAAACTGAACAGAAGATGAGAAAGGCGGTGATGACGGCATGTTGGCTGTTGGCGCTATTGACGGCGCACGGGCAGCGGGTGGTGATGGTAGAGAAGGGCGATGCCAGGAGTTTGATTCGTGCTATTTCAGAAGCCAACAGCATGAATGCTGAGCGGGATGCAGAACGGCTGTACATCCTGATTCCTAATGGCTTCTATGACTTGGGGGAAACGGTGTTGACCAAAATTACCGGTCACAACATCGCACTGATTGGACAGAGCATGACGGAGACCGTCATCCAGAACAAGCCCGACGTAAAAAACGAAGGCATCAGCAAGACAGCTATCTTCCAGAACCGGGGTACGGGCAACTACTTTCAGGACATGACGCTGAAGAACGCCCTCGACTATTATGAGGCTGGTGCGGCAGGACGTGCCGTAACGTTGCAGGACAAAGGGAACCGTACCATCTGCAACCGTGTCAGACTGCTGTCGTACCAGGATACATATTTCTCGGATAACGACCAGTCGCAATTCTATTTCCAGGACTCTGAGATTCATGGTACTGTCGACTTCATCTGTGGCGATGGCGACGTATGGTTTGAACGCTGCAAGGTGGTGACGGAGCGACGCTCGCTGAAACCGGGGGGACGCAACGTGATAGCGGCTCCCAAGACGTCGAAGACACCATGGGGCTACATCTTCAACCATTGTACGGTAGAGAACATCGAGTCGAATTTCGAATGGGCGCGCGGCTGGAATAACACCCCTCGCTGTGTATGGCTCTGCACGACACTGCTGTCGCCAGAGAAACTGAATGCTACACGCTTCGACTGGCGCGGCATGAACACAGTGGTGAACGACTTCAAGGAATATGGCACTATGGATGTACAGGGGCGCAGCATCGTCCCTCAGACGAATGTGGTAACATTCAAGATGACTAAGAAAAAACAGGAGGGCGACAGGGAAATTGTCAGGGAGCACAGTCACACGGCAGAGACCATCCTGACAGAGCAGGAGGCTAACCGATACACCGTAGGAAATGTGTTTGGCGACTGGCATCCGGATGTTGTAACCCGGAAAATAGAGAAACAGGCCCGAAAACTGATGAAGCGCCTATAGAAGGCGCTTCAGTTCGTTGATGTCTGTTGGTGTCGTTGCCCATGAGGTGACAAAGCGACAGATGGTGCGATGGCCTTCGGCTGGTCCGAAATGGGTGAACTCCACGTCGGCAGACAACCGTTCCACCTCCGCATTGGGCAAGACGATGAATTGCTGGTTGGTGGGTGAGTCGACATAGAACTCATATCCCTTCTCGCGGAATAGCTGCTTCATCTGCATGGCCATGTCGATGGCATGGCGCGAGAGACGGAAGTAGAGGTCGTCGGTAAACAGGGCCTCAAACTGTAGTCCGATGAGTGCCCCCTTGGCTATCACGGCACCGTGCTGCTTCTGTATGCTGAAGAAATGCTTGTGGGCCTGACGGTTGGTAAAGACCACGGCCTCGCCACACAGCGCACCTATCTTGGTGCCGCCGATATAGAAGACATCACAATGGCGGGCCAGAAAGGGCAGTGACACATCGTTGACTTCAGCCATCAATCCATAACCCAGACGGGCCCCGTCTATATAGAGAGGTATGTTGTATTGCTGGCATACCTGATAGACGTCATCCAGTTCTTGCGCTGTGTAGAGGGTGCCCAGCTCGGTGGGGAAGGTGATATACACCAGACCGGGATGCACGGCATGGTCGCGATTGCCGTCGTGGTGGAAGTCGTCTAAATATTTGTTGAGGGTCTTGGCTTCCATCTTTCCTTCTTTGTCGGGAATGGTGATGATCTTATGTTCCGTAAATTCTACGGCACCGGCTTCGTGGACGTTGATATGGCCGGAACCTAC
>CAJOEC010000175.1 GCA_905233425.1 uncultured Prevotella sp.
TAACCCTGTCACCATACCCAGGGCGCTGCCCTGGGCTGTTATCTCGCTGGCCTTTCAGGCCGCTGCTGCGCATTGTTCCCATACTTGCGAAACTTGAATAATCAACTAATTATTTGCGTAATAAATAATTTATTATTACCTTTGCACCGTCAATAACAAACAAAGAGACAATGCCGACAAGAAAAGAAGCAGAAGAGTATAAGCGGATTCTTGAAAGAAACATGGTTCGCATTGCGGAGTCCGACCTTCCGGACCACATCAAGGAGGAGATGCTAAACGCGGCACTCGACAAATGGAAGGCAGCGCATGAGGCCCTGCTGGGAATGGGTCTGCCATTGGAGGATTAAAGGTATGTTCTACAAATTGCAAAAACTACGCGCAGCCTTTCCCCTCCCTTGTAGGGGAGGGGTTAGGGGTGGGGTCAGTATATAATTAGCAGACAAGTAGGAGCGGCTGCGCACCATTTAATTAGATTAATAGAAATCACCTAAAAAGAAATATTGATTATGAGAAACTTGAATGATTGCATTACACATCCTGTTCACAGGAAGATTGCCGAGGTGTACGACAAGGCTGTGACCCCCGAAGATATAGAGGCTGCCAAGCGTTACCAACGCAAGGTACAGGACGCGATGACTCCTGAAGAGAAAAAGGAGTATAACGATGCCATGATAACAGATTTCAAGCGCATGATGGCTGCCATGGACGAGGACATTGCCGACCTGCGGGCCGAGGCACTCCGCAAGAAGATGGGCGAAATACCCAAGTTTATCAACCTGTCGCAGATTGCGCGGGTCTATTTCGGCAAGAGCCAGTCGTGGCTGATGCAGCGCATCAACGGCAACAAGGTGAACGGCAAGGAAGCCCGCTTCACGCCCGCAGAAGCAAAGCAGCTGGAAGCAGCCTTTCATGACCTGGGTCGCAAGTTCCTGGCTCTAACCCTGTAATCTCTCGATTTGCAGTTGAGACTGCATCCCCCTATCACTTCAGCGTGAAAATCGGTTCGTGGCGACCGCTACGAATAATCACGGCGGCCGCTATGAACATTCACGGCGGCCGCCGTGAATGTTTTCACCGCCCGCCAAAAAACGCGAAAGCCCGACCTCTCACCCTGAGAAGTCCGGCCTCCCACCCTGAAAGGTACGGTCTTCGTCCCCGAAAAGTCGGCAATCCGTTCCAGAAAGGCGACGGCGACGGTAGGCACAACTGCCAGGGCTGTCCATTTCCGGACAGTCTGGTGTCCACTTTCGGACACCTGTTTTTCACACCATCCTTGATTATCAGCTGTTTACGTCTTTGGCATCGTTTTTGTTAGTATGATTGTGCGCTTGAACCATTTTTGCGCACAAACGACAATGAAAGCAGACAACCAGACAATGGACAGGGCGATTCCTGTCAGCGAACAACGAAAGAGAAAGATGAAGCGGGTGGCCGTGGCAGTAGCTGTGGCCATAGCGGTGCTCGGCGCGGGTGCCTGGCTCGGCACGCAGATGATTCCGACCCTCGACCGCAAGGCACTTATCATATCGGAGGTAGACCGCGGGACGATAGATGTCAGCGTCTCGGCCACCGGGCGCATCGTTCCTGCCTTTGAGGAAATCATCGTGTCGCCCATCAGCTCGCAAATCCTCGAGGTCTATGCCCATAGCGGTGACAGCGTGGACGTGGGCACGCCCCTGTGCCGACTGGATCTCCAGTCGGCCGAAACGGACTACTCCAAGGCCCTCGACGAGCGGGAAATCCGCCGCCAGCAGACTGCCCAACTCAAGGCGAACGTAGAGACGCAACTCTCCGACCGACGGATGCAGATAGAGGTGGAGGAGATGAAACTCTCGCAACTCGAAGCCCAACTTCGCAACGAACTCTATCTCGACAGCCTCGGCTCTGGCACTCGCGACCGCGTGCGTCAGGCCGAGACCACGTTGCGCACAGCCCAACTGCAACTCCAGCAGCTGAAGCAACAGTACCAGAACGAACAGCGCGTAAAGCAAGCCGACCTGCGGATGCAGCAACTACAGAACAATATCTTTGAAAAGGGCCTCGACGAGAAGCGCCGCACCCTCGACGATGCCAAGATTCGCTCGCCCCGCCGCGCTACACTCACTTACATCAACAGCGAGGTGGGCAGCACCATCGGTGCTGGACAGAAGATTGCTGTGGTCAGCGACCTCACGCATTTCAAGGCCGAGTGCGAGATTTCTGACACCCACAGCGAGCGCGTCCGTGTGGGCGGTGCCGTCATCCTCCGTATCGGCAAGGAACGGCTTTCGGGCATCATCAACACCGTCACGCCGTTGAGTCAGAGCGGTGCCATCACCTTCACCGTCGTGCCCGACGATATGAGCCATCCGCGCCTCCGTTCTGGCTTAAAGACCGAGGTGTTCGTCATCACCAGCATCAAGGACGACGTGCTCCGCATCCGCAACGGCTCCTTCTACAGCGGCCCCGGCGACTACACATTATTTATATTAAAGGACAACCTCCTCCAGCCTCGCCAAGTGCGCCTCGGCGAGTGCAACTACGACTACATCGAGGTCATCAGCGGTCTGGAATCTGGCGAACAGGTCATCGTCAGCGACATGACGAAGTACAAAGGAAAGGAGAAACTGAAAGTGGAATAGGATAATATTGTAAAAAACGTTAAACCATGTAATCTCTTTCTGCTTTTGACGTATATATTAGTGATGAAACAGCAAGACGAGAAAGATCAACAGATGATAGACCATGTGCTACGCGATGGTCGGCAGGCAGACTATGCTCTGTTGGTTG
>CAJOEC010000176.1 GCA_905233425.1 uncultured Prevotella sp.
TTAGTTGCTGTAATCGAAATAAAATCCCATTATAATGCGCAGCCAAAATCTGTGAAATCTGCGTAATCTGTGGTAAAATAGAACTTGCGGAACTTGAATAATATAAAAGTAGGATTTCCCCACGGAAGGAATATGTCAGTGCATGAGAGAAAGCCAACCTGAAGGGTGTGCACATACGCTTCCGCCCCGAGGGTGCGGCCGACGACAACATCACGAGCCGAACGTTCAGGATAATGGTCGAACATGGCTCAATATCAATCTTTTTACCTATTTCATTCTTGAATCAGACTCTTTCACCCACTCTTCTATTCGCTTGTCAATCTCCTCCTTCGGCAGTCGGGGATTAAGGTCGTACAGTTGTTTCAGCTTTTCGGCAGCTGTCCTTGGCGGAACGATGCCGGATGCTACGAGGCTGTCGAACACATGGATGATACCATGCACCTCCACACCGTCAATGTGGGAGACGCTGCGCAGCTTTCGGTCGCCAGTCAGAAGCACATAATGGTTCACCTTGGCATAGTACCAAACAGAGCAGTCGGTGAACGACACATTGGTCTTCTTGCCATAATACTGTTGGTACATACGGCCTATTTCCGTCAGTTCAACTTGTTCAAAGACCGGTATGTGCAACTATCCCGTTTCTTTGTAGCGCGCCACCGCTGCGTGCTGACCCTCACGTAGCAGTTCCAGCATGACGAAGTCCGTGGTGTGTATCTCCCACGGCAGGGAGAAGAACTCCCCGAGCAGTCCGACGCTGAACAGGTCGATGAATACGTTGGTGTCGTTTACTACTATCGTTTTCATCAAATGACGTTCAAGTGTTGACGTACTGTGTTGACGGAACTGTGAAGGAGGCTGGCAGCCTTCGAGGTGCTTATCAAGTCCTTGGCGGCAGCGGCATAGACCATCGTCTCGAACTTCGTAGAGAACGCTTCCTGGTAGCAGCTGTCTTCCACGAACTGCTTCAAGGCTTCGTTCTGATGCTTGCGGATGCAGTAGGTCTTGTACTTGCTGTCGCTGACGATGCCTACTTCGTTCAGCTTGTGCATGATGGCATCGAAAGAGATGCCATAGACCACCTGAAGCTGGCGCACCTCGGAGGTGGAAATCTTCTCGCCCGGACTAAAGACGCCTTTCAGTACTCGCGAGGGCAGCAGCATCTCGCTGGCGAAGGCATCGCAGAGCTTCTCTTTCTCGCGGACTGTCAAATCCTGAGAGAAACGGTGGTTGTACAGCAGATGGCCCAACTCGTGGAGGGCAGTGAAGCGGCGGCGCTCCACATGCTTCTGCACCTTGTTCAGCACAATGATGTAGTCCCTGCCATTGACCACGCCACTCACTCCGTCGAAGTCTTTCGGCGCCTCGGTGCAGATGACCTTGATGCCATGGTCTTCGAGCGCGTCCTGCACATTGCCGATGGCATCGTACCCCAGGTGCCAGTCGCCTCTCAACTGACAGGCCAAGCCGCGCATCTGGGCCGGAGTGGAGAGCGGTTCGCCCTCAAGCGGCAGGACAGCAGTCTTGTCCTTTCCCAGTATCTCCTCTATCTCCAAATAGCGCTCCACCTCGTCCTGTTTCCAATCCGTAAACCCTTTCCGCCTTATACCATATAATAAAAGGCATCCCGCTTGTGGATGCCTCTTTCTTTCTTGCCGCTCATTGGTTACTTCCCCGCCATCCTGTTGATGATGGTGGCGATGTCGGCAACATCGACAACGCCGTCGCCGTTTGTGTCGCAGATTTCGCCATTACTTCCAACTCTGAACTCAAAGGTAGCCACGTCGCTGTTGTCCCAGCCTGTTTTCATTGCATAGACGCTAACCTTATACGTGCCGTCAATCTTCACCTTGCTGTCGTAGTATTTCTTGGTCTCAGCACTTGTCACTTCCGACACATACTCCACACCCTCCGTCTCACAGCTGAACACCAGCTCGCCGTCAACAAAGGCGATGGTGGGAGTGGCGCATTTCCGGGTCTCTACTATCGTCCCGTCCAGTCCCACTATGCTCTTGAAACCCTTCCAAGGTTCCTTTTCCTTGTATTCGTCTATTGAGGTAGTAGGTACATGAAGCGTGGCGTACTCGATGAAGGAATCCTGGAAAGCATCAGCATTCGTGCTTGGCACCTCCTCTTTCAGACAATAAACATCTGCCAGCTCCTTACAAGAGGCGAAAGCCCGACTGTTAATCCACTTCACCCCGTTGCCAATAGTCAAGGAGGTCAGGCCGTTGCAACTAAAGAATGTATTAAGCGTTAATAATCAGCAACTTCCTCGTTAAATGGTAGAAAAGTGAATTGACGAATTTGAAATGTGCAAAAACGGGAGCAGATTTAACGAATTTAACCTTCATTAAA
>CAJOEC010000177.1 GCA_905233425.1 uncultured Prevotella sp.
GGGATGCTCTCGTCAGTACGTTTACAAACTGGTAAACGAGGGTAAACTTCCTGCATCACGAATCAGCAACCGAATGGCATTTATCCGTAAGGCAGACATCGAGAAGATGCTTGCTGGCAATCCTTATCATAGAGTATTGCCCGGTGTTTCATCAATCAAACCAAGCAAGAAATCATCCCATTCATCATCTTCTTCCCTTTCGTCGAGAAAAGTCAATAACCACATACCCGAAATAGGTATGAGGTCATCAGAACCACTTGAATATATCTCTGGCGAGGACGTTATGGCAACCTACAAGGTAAAGAAGTCTTGGCTCTATGTTTCAGCAAAGAGGAACAACATACCCATGTGTAAGATTGCAGGCAAGAACTATTATAGCCGAAGACACATGGATGCGCTCTTCGGAGTTCCTGCTGAGATAGAAGCCATAACAGAATGGCTGACTACGGATGAGGCAGAGGCACTCTATTCCACGACCAAGGAATCCTTGCGCACCCAAGCCTACCGCCGCCATATTCCCACCAAGCGAGAATATGGCAGGACCTACTATTCAAAGATACATCTTGATAAAATCTTCCGTCCCGACCTGAAGGCGAGTGATGCCTACTACACCACAGCCGAAGCTGCCGAGAAGTACGACATGACCAAGAGCAATATCTGCGTTATCGTCAAGACTAACAACATCACTAAAGTGAAAGTCGGGGCCCAAAATCTCATTGTCAAAGAGGAATTAGACCGAATAATGGAAAGCAGACTGGCGCAATTCGGGGCTTACAGGCTCCAATAAAGCCCAATAATAAGTAACAACAGCGTGAAAGTGCAATTATCCGTGAGTTATGAAAAGGTGCTTTGGCCACACTTCCATCACGCAGTTACTTTGCACCTGCTATGAGACGCATAGCCTTCGATTATTAACAAAACAAATTTCATACAAGTATGAGTAACATTTGCAAGACAGTAACCCTGCGTACACGTAAGATAAAGAAAGGTACGCAACTGAGCTTCTACCTTGACTACTACCCAGGCTACAGGGACGAGTCAACCATGAAAGCCACGATTAAGCGAGAGCAATGCCAAACTCGTTTGAACATTGCCGAGCGTGAGTGGGTTCGACCGAAGGTTAAGGTACAGCGACATGAGTCACTTGGCATCTACATCTTTGCCAAGCAAGAACGGAGCACAAGAATACAAAGGGTCAAGAAAAAGACCGCCACGACGGACGGCCTATATAATGTAGAGAAACAAAAAGCGGAAACCTTGGCCGAGGATGTCGGCGCGGGTTCCCGCTCTTTACTTTTTTATTTGTGGGATAATACTTTCTCTACGTGTCCCAGATTAGCATTTAGTTCAGTTCGCCACGTTGCTGAAGAATGGCTGTATATTCTTCGTATTCCTTCTGAGCCTTACTCAAGCCGTTACTACTTGAAATCCAACGGAAGAAATGCTTGATGGTATAGCCAATCGTGTAGAGCGGTGCAAACAGGACGGCGGCAACGATTCGACCGAGACAGCCGGCTGCCTGATAACTATAGCCGTCGCTAGGATTGAGCCTAGTATAGAGTTCATCTGCAGCTTCCTCGGCAGTACTACGTCCTATCATTGAAAGAGTCGAGAAGATTCCACCCAAAGCGGCAACCATCCATGCCGCGAATATGTGGTTGAAGTCGTCCGGCTGGTCTCTCCAAATGCTCAAAGCCACAAGAACGATGATAGCCAGCACAATGAATTTCACCAATGACCAACGCTTCGTTTTCTTCAAATGCTTGATGTTCGTTTCCATGTACAACAGGTTACAATCGATACACATCGGCATATTGTCAAGTGTGTAAACTGACAAATCCTTGCAATCCTTACACATCGCTGAGCCGCAATTGCCGCAGGTGGCGACTGCCGGTGACTGCGGGTGGCGGGCACATGGATTAAACTGAGGCTGATAAGCAAATTGCTGGATAGGAGCTGCATTCGGATTTGGCGCACCACATTTGGGGCAGCTCTGCGCTTTGTCGGACATCTGAGTTCCGCACTCACTACAGTTTATTAGTGCCATAGTTACTAAATAGTGCCCTCCAGCTGCCACAAGAGCATTTTAATGTTAGAAGCGTGGAGCTGATTTACCACGTCTTCTAATGGAGGCTGTGAGAAGTGCCCTTGTAATGTAGATGCAGTAACCAGTCCACGCTATACGCGCGAACCGTTATCACTGTCCTTGCATTACAATAGAAGTTTCTCACATTTCCATTAGACTCTTTGCGGAATGCACTTGCAAAAGTAGTCAAAAATCTCCGTATTGCCACCGCTTTATATAAAAAAGTGCTAAATTTTATATGATTTTAGCAGAAAATTGTTCGTTGTGGAAGGAAATCGTAAATTATTGACTAAATTTGCGACAGAAAAACGGCTGAACCGGGACGGGAAGGCTCCAACGAAAAATGAAAACGGCTGAAATGAGAGATTTGAAGCCCGATGAAAATTAAAAACGGGTAAAATGAATCATTTTAAGCCTAATGAAAAATGAAAATGGTAAAAATGAACCATTTTGGGCGTTTTTAAAATCGAATGGCGGTAAAATGAATCATTTTGGGCATTTTCAAAACTGAATGGCGGTGAAATGAATCATTTCGGGCGGTTTCAAAAATGAATGGAGCAAAAACGGAGTAGGGATTATGACGAAGTTTACAGACAAGGCAATGACGGGATTCCCGATGGCGTTCTACTACGCTGCCATGAAGGCGATGGACGACCGCACGGCGGCGGTGGAGACAACGCTGGAGCGATTCCTGACGATGGAGACCGAGTTTCACAGGCTGTTCACGGCTTTCGACGTGGCTTACAAGAACTCGCTGAAGAGCCAGTTGACGGACACCATCAAGCAGAAGGACGACGAGCGCGACCACGTCGCCTACGTGATGGAGCGCGTGGCAAAGTTGTGGGGTGAGAAGCTGGATGACCAGTCGCTGGCCATCCACGGCAAGCGCGTGGCGCAGGTGTTCAAGGACTTCGACTTCCGCACGACGGAGGCGCTGGTGGCCGAGAACGCGAAGATTCAGAACATGGAACAGCGGTTCACAAGTGAGGCGGCTCTGCAGGCTGACATGGCGGCGATGGGATTGACGGAACTGAACACGCGACTGAAGCAGTTGACGACGGAAATCATCTCCCTGATGGCTGCCCGCAACGAGGAGCAATCGACCATCATCGTGGGCGAAC
>CAJOEC010000178.1 GCA_905233425.1 uncultured Prevotella sp.
GTCCGTACTCGCCCATACCCATAGGCGTGACCGTTTTGTGGAACTGCTCAGCCAGAAGGGCATCGACGTGGTGATGCGTGAGACGGATGAGGGACGCATCTACGGCGTGACCTTTATCGATCATCGTACCCACTGCGTGCTGAACGGCTCACGGTTGGGCAAGGAACTTTCCGCCAATGCCCTGCAGGAACATTTCAGCCATCCCGAAAGGGCAGAGGTACCGGGACAGCAGCAGATACCTCGGAACGACGGCACTGTCATGGAAAAGCCGGAAGCAGACACTCCCTTTGAAAGTCTTTCCGACGGTCTCGGCCTCTTCGAGTCAACGAATCCTGCCAATGATCCGGAAGAGAAAGCCTTCCGCCGCAGGATGCAGCGAAAGCGCAGGAAACGTGGCGGCCCGAAACTTTAATCCTATTCAAATGACAATTAAACTATATTCAAATGCAACAAGAAGATGATTTGAGGGCACTGGCGAAAATCATGGATTTTCTCCGTGCCGTGAGTATTATTCTGGACGGTACTCAGCCATCATGTGAACATCGGGGTGGTGGACAGGATCCTCATGAACTTCAACCGCACGGCGGGACTGTTCCACAGCATCCTGTACAGCAAACTGTTCGCCGTATTGCTCCTTGCCCTGTCGTGTATGGGCACCAAGGGCGTGAAGGGCGAGAAACTGACGTGGCGACATATCGGCATTGCCCTTGCCGTAGGCTTCGTGCTGTTCTTCCTCAACTGGTGGCTGCTGGCACTGCCCCTGCCAGCCGATGCCGTCACCGCGCTCTATGTGCTCACAACGGCAGCGGGCTTCATCGGTCTGCTAATGGGCGGGCTGTGGATGAGCCGTCTGCTGAAGGACAACCTGATGGATGATGTCTTCAACAACGAGAACGAGAGTTTCATGCAGGAGACGCGCCTGATGGTGAACGACTATTCCGTCAACCTGCCCACGCGCTTCTATTACAGGAAGAAGTGGCATGAGGGATGGATCAACGTCGTCAATCCTTTCCGTGCCACCATCGTACTCGGTACGCCGGGCAGCGGAAAGTCGTATGCCGTGGTGAACAACTTCATCAAGCAGCAGATTGAGAAGGGCTATTCGATGTATGTGTACGACTTCAAGTTTCCCGACCTCTCGATGATTGCCTACAACCATCTTATCAGCCATCTGGACGATTACGAGGTCAAGCCGCAGTTCTATGTGATAAACTTCGATGACCCGCGCCGCAGCCATCGGTGCAATCCTATTCACCCTGACTTCATGACGGACATATCGGATGCCTACGAAAGCGCATACACCATCATGCTCAACCTCAACAAGACGTGGGTACAGAAGCAGGGCGACTTCTTCGTGGAGTCGCCTATCATCCTCTTTGCCGCCATCATCTGGTATCTGAAAATCTACGAAAACGGGAAGTATTGCACTTTCCCACATGCCATAGAATTTCTCAACCGCAGGTATGAGGACATCTTTCCTATTCTCACGTCCTACCCGGAACTGGAGAACTACCTTTCGCCTTTCATGGACGCATGGCTCGGCGGTGCAGCCGAGCAGTTGCAGGGACAGATTGCCAGTGCCAAGATACCGCTGTCACGAATGATCTCCCCACAACTCTATTGGGTGATGAGCGACAGCGAGTTTACGCTTGACATCAACAATCCCAAGGAGCCGAAAATCCTGTGCGTCGGCAACAATCCCGACCGTCAGAACATCTACGGCGCAGCCCTCGGTCTGTATAACAGCCGTATCGTTAAGTTGATAAACAAGAAGGGGATGCTGAAGTCGTCGGTCATCATCGACGAATTGCCCACCATCTACTTCAAGGGACTGGATAACCTGATTGCCACAGCCCGAAGCAACAAGGTGGCTGTCTGTCTCGGCTTTCAGGACTTCAGCCAGTTAGTCCGCGACTATGGCGACAAGGAGGCAAAGGTGGTGATGAACACAGTCGGCAATATCTTCAGCGGTCAGGTGGTCGGCGAGACGGCAAAGACACTCTCGGAGCGTTTTGGAAAGGTCTTGCAGAAACGCCAGTCGATTTCCATCAACCGGCAGGACGTTTCCACCTCTATCAACACGCAGATGGATAGTCTGATTCCGCCCAGCAAGATTTCGGGACTTACGCAGGGAATGTTTGTCGGCTCTGTGTCTGACAACTTCAACGAGCGCATTGAACAGAAGATCTTCAATGCGGAGATAGTGGTGGATAATGAGCGGGTGGCACGGGAGACAAAGGCTTATCAGCCCATCCCCGTCATTACCGACTTCACGGATGAGGAAGGTAACGACCGCATGGACGAGATGGTACGCGACAACTACAACCGCATAAAGAACGAGGTCAAACAGATTGTGAAGGACGAGTTGGAACGTATTGCCAACGACCCGGAACTGGCACACCTGCTTCAGAAGTAGCAGACTGACTATAAAAACGAAATCGGAAGGACTGCCATTGTCGGCTAAGCCCTTCCGATTTTAATTTTGCCACAAATTTATCATATTTTTGTGGCAAACTTAATATCTCAGTTTGTTAATCTTATCATTGAGCATCCTCAATTTCTCAATAAGATGCTCATAG
>CAJOEC010000179.1 GCA_905233425.1 uncultured Prevotella sp.
TCATCCGCCATGCCACCGGCGAGGAGCTGGGCCTCGACGCCAACGGCAAGTCCACCAGCCTCTACGACAAGCGCCAGGCCCTCTCAGGCACCGGCACCAGCGAGAACAGCTACATCAAGGAGGTGTACCGCTACTACCGCGACGTGCTCGCCAAGGCAAGCATGATGGACGAGGCCGAGATAACCCCGGCTGGGACACAGGGAGAGGTGACGCTGAAGAACGCCCCAACCGACGGCAGCGGCTACTACATGATAGGCAACGTGGTGAAAGACGAGTATGGCAACCGTTGGTTCTGCATCGCCGGCTCGCCGAGGGGCATGTACACGCCCACAGTCACCGACCGCGATGCACGCTTCATCACCTTCGACTTCAACGACCCCGGACTCAGCACCGATGGCAACTCCCTGAACGGGCTGCCCACCGAGGCCGAGATGGCCGAAACGGCAAACTTGCTGATGACAGTCATATATTTATTTCACAACACCACCTATAACGATTACAAGTTGATATTTGACAGCAACCCCCAACTGGGCAAATGCTTCCAAAATGTATATGACCACACTGGTATCGACATAGCCAGGGATGTATTAGAGGTAGACAGCACCTGGAGATTCAAGAGTAGAGGGAAATACTACGACAGCAAATCACAATCGCATCTGTTTTGCTTTGCCTACAACGACGGCAACCAAAACAAACAGGCTGTATGCCGCGTGATACATGATGTCACGCAGGCCGGCACGCAGCGCGTTTTGTGCATAGCCGACAGATCGGGGAAATCCTATACGCACTGGGCCATCCGCGCCTACAAGCACTACCAGACCTACGACCCCACGAGGATGCGCGCACAGACAGAGGACGAGGAAGACCTCGAAGTGAACACATGGTGCCTGCCCTGGGCCATGACGCAGGACAAAATTTACCTGCAGGACATCGCCTCGCAGGACATGGTGAGCCGCCACGCCAAGGACGACAAATGGGTGACGCTGCCGCTGTCCATCGACAAGAATTACACGCCAGGCCCGCGCCGCCCGCCCCGCAGCCAGGCCGTCAGCAGCATTAAGCCGGCCGACTGCCTCAAGGTGGTCAACCGGGTGGGCATGTACAACGAGCCAGTGCTCTTCTTCCGCATGATGAAGGTGAGAGACGAGGGCGGCACAAGCATGAAGCCCAACCTCATATCGAACGACGGACGCCATCTCACCGTGGTGAGCATGCAGGACGACGCATTCCTGTACCGAATGGCATACCAGTCAGAGTGGTGCATGCATTACTGTACATTCGCGAAAGATATGTTCTATCTCGACAACGAACTTTACGAGATTCCCCCCATCGCCGGCTATCAATTGCCCTAATATAATCTTAGCCAACAATCATTCATTCAGATTAACAGAAAATGAAGAAGATTTTCCAATTTGCGCTGATGACCCCACTCGCTGTGGGCCTCAGCCTGGGCGTCACCTCCTGCAAGGATGACGACGACAACAACAATGGTAATGAACAGCAGCAGACGGAGGAGCAGGCCGCAAAGGCCAGCGACGACGCCCTGGTGTTCTGGAACGTGGTGAGCCAGCTTGCCAACACTGAGGGCGCGGTGGGCGGTTCTCCCGCCGACACCTACGAGCCAACCATCGGCGAGCCAGCCGAGGGCCAGCCGCAGACACGCATCGTGGTCACCAACTCATTGGAGACCGCCGTGGCCAGCTTCAACAACCTCACGGGCGCAGCCATCACCGCCGACACGCAGGACTTCACCTGGAAGAACGACGCCGTTGGAACGCTCACATGGCACAAGACCGGCAACACCAGCCTCGCCACCGTCGACGTAAGCATCAGCCAGATACCCCACCTCTCACAAATCATGTATATGACACCCGAACAGATGGGCACCAACGACACCTACTACTGCTGCTACTACCGCTTCGGCGACGTCATCCAGCGCAAGCGACCCGCAGACGGCAACCTGGAGTACTGGGTGTGCGTGCGCCCGGCCATGGACTGCGAGGGCAAGGGCGACAGCCACTGGATCACCGTCAGCCCACTGCCCGAAAGCAACATCGAAGCCTACGACAAGGCCAGCAACGGCATAAAATACGCCATGCCCACCAAGCTCGGACTCAACAAGGAGCACATGCAGAACCTCGCCGAGATGCTCTATGCCATGAACTTCCCGCAAGAATGGGCCGAC
>CAJOEC010000180.1 GCA_905233425.1 uncultured Prevotella sp.
TCATTGATTAATGTTTTATTTTGCTCCTTTTCTCCTGTTACACTCCCTGCACAGCATCTGGCAGTTCTCGATGACGGTGCGGCCGCCGTCGCGCCAGGGGGTGATGTGGTCGCCCTCCATGAACTCGAAGTCGAACTCCTTGCCACAGACGGGACAGACGTGGTGCTGCTGCTCCCACACGGCGAGCTTGATGTCTTCGGGGAAGGTGCGGAGGTCGAGGTAATGCTCGTCACCTGTCAGCACGTAGGGGATGATGCCCGACTGACGCTGCACCTCGCTGTCGCGCATCAATGTGGAGATGCGCTGGCCGAGGGCGGCGGTGTCGAGCGTCTCTGAGCCGTACTTGTCGTAGAGTTCTGCCCAGTCAAGCCCCTTCATAATCTTCTTGAACTTCTTCATGTCGAAGTTCGTGATAGCCCAGTTGAGCACCGTCTGGAAGTACGACCACAGGTTGTTGGCGTTGGGGTCGTGCTGGTGGGCGGCCATATAGCCCACGACGGTCTGGCGGTGGCCTCCGCGTGTCTCATGGTCGGCCATCCACTCCAAAGCCTTTTTCAGGAAGTCCTGACGGATGGGTGTGCCGTTCACCAAGTCCTTGCCAAGGCGGTAGGCGCCGCAGTTCGACTTTGAGAAATGGCGCTTGGCATCCGTGACGAAAGACCCGGCATAGACGGCGTTGTTGATTTCCTGGTCGTTGAGCGGCTTGCCGGCGATGTTGATGGTCTTGAACCACTCCAGCTTCTCCGACGGCTTGCCCTCGCAGACATATACCGTCAGCTTGTAGTTGAGGATTCGCTGGCGGACATCCTCAGGTTGGTTGAAGAAGTTCTTGAAGTCGTAGGCGAACTTGCCCGCCACGTATTCACAGAGCGAGAGCGTGCGTTGCTGCCCGTCCATCACCTCGTAAGGCGGTGTTTCTGGGAGCGCGGACGTCTCGTCCGCACGGATGGCGGGCGGGACGACCGCGCTCCCAGCAGGCGAGGACGCCTGCGCTCCTAAGTCGCGCTTTACCCAGTACATCACGTTCAGCGGATAGTTGTTCAGCACAGTCGTAATCACGGCCTGCTGCTCCTTCTCGTTGTAGATGAACTCCCGCTGGTAGGGCGGACGGATGTCGAGTAGCCCGCCGTAGCCACGCACGCCCTGCTCGTCGTTGTTCACATAGCCATTGGTAATCTCGCCAACGGTCACTTCTATCTGCTTAATGGTCATTCTGTCGTTGTTCATAGTGTATGGGGGTGTTTGTTGCGGATAAGAATTCTACTGTATTGCCGTTTGCCTTTAACAATGCCACAGCCACCACGGTCTTCGGGGTGTATTTTGTAACCAACTTCTTTGAGAATAGCAATAGGGGCCGATGCTCTCGTGTTACCGCTTGCCTGCCATACTATCTCAAACTGATTAGGATTATATTTGTCAAGGAAGGTAATTGGAACACCCATGATGCCATAATAATCATACGGAATATCTTGTGTTTTACATACATCAATAGCATTATAATTATCATATAATGGGTATTCTTCTGGAGAATAGCGACATACAAGATCAAGTTCTTCATGACGCTTGTTGTGGTCAAGGTTTGTGAACCATATTGATTGTGAACGAGCCATATATTTACCCTTAATAAAAACTGCTGTTCGGTTTTTGTTATTCTCTAATGCTTCTTCAATATATGCAGATGGAACATCAAAGTATATTTCCTTGCTCATAGGTGTAACACCTGTCCAAAGTTTATTCTCTTTGATTAGGGGGAAGACTTCTCTATAACTAATAGCATTTTTGTTTCCCAATATCAAATACTTCTTGTTATACTCTAAAAGTTGTGCAATATATTCCCTAAACAGCGAGAACGGCGGATTCGTCACCACGATGTCTGCCTGTTTCAGCAACTCTATGCATTCCTGGCTTCGGAAGTCACCGTTGCCTTGAAGTGAGGACAGCACGTTTTTGTCGTTCTGTATCAGATACTCCACGTCGGCAAGGTCCACCGCCCCGTCGCCATTCACATCCGAGACCTCCGTGATTTCCACCTTATAGGCCACCTTCTTCTCCTCGCCTTGGGCATCGAGCGCGAACAGCGAAAGTTCGGCGTATAGGTCATTTTGCAGGATAGTTTGATGGTACTATGTGTCAATGGGTCAAATTGCAGGATAAATATTTGCCCAGTTTTCTTGGCAATTTTC
>CAJOEC010000181.1 GCA_905233425.1 uncultured Prevotella sp.
CCTCACTTTTCAGACACCATCCACAGAAAGCATACGGCAACGTTCGGCTTTCGTTAGGCTTCGTTATCGAAACCCCATCACCTCGCTCTTTGCCAATCTTTCTATCAAATATGAACAGGACTATCAGCCCCTGATGCAAAACCAGCTGTTCATCGGCGACCGCATTCTTACTGCTTTTGTTGCCTGTGGAAACAATATTTCCATCACTCAACTCAATGGCGGCATCAGCAAAGGTCTTTGGTCAGCCAAAATCACCGTAGGCATTGATGCGTCTTTTGGACATTCCCGAACCAGGATGATGCGTCAGAACGTGGAACAGCCTTACACCTCCACCTTCATCACTCTTGCGCCCAAGTTCACGGGCAAATTCACTCGCTGGCTCTCCACTGACTATCGCCTGACTTACACAAACAATCAATATGAGGTCGATGCAGTAAAGGCCATCCACAGTGCTTTATGTCAAAACGTCTCCATTACGTTCCTACCTACCGACCAGTGGCATATTGCTTTCGGCGCAGAGTATTACTACACGCGCTTTTCCACCGGCCAGACCGCCAGCATCATTTTCCTTGATGCCTCTGTCCGCTGGCTCCTTTCCAAAAGCGTTGACATCTCTCTTGCCGCCACCAATCTCCTTAACGAGACTCTTTGTATTCTTTCAACATACGACCAAGAAATATTATCATAAAAATACAAATCAAGATATAGAAAACTATCACTTTATGTCAAACTTTCAAAAAAGCAACAAAATCGCCGCTCAAAAAACAATTTCCCATCAAAAAGTTTGGTCGATTCAATAAAAAGCACTACCTTTGCACCCACTAGAACCCGCCAAGCCTCTCCACGATGCTCAAATGTGCGGGTCGTTTTATTTTTATACGATGAGCAACAGAATCCCATTCCAGAAACCATACGCCAGTGCGCACGACCTGGTCAGACTGCTACAGTCGCGTGGCCTGACGGTAGCCGACACTGCCAAGGCTGAGCGATACCTCGAATTCATAGGCTACTACCGTTTGTCGGCCTACATGTATCCCCTCCTACAGATGCCCAAGGAGCAGCACCGCTACAAACCGAACACCACGTTCGACCAAGTGATGATGCTCTACCGCTTCGACAAGAAATTGCGCCTGCTCATCTTCAACGAGATTGAGAAGATTGAGGTGGCTGTTCGTAGCGCTATCGTCAACATCGGCAGCGACATGACGGGCAATCCCTTCTGGATAACTGACGGCAGCAATTTCATCGATGCCGCAAAGTTCCGTCACACGATGGACTTGATAGACGCAGAGCTTCACCGTTCACGCGAAGACTTTATCGTCCACTTCAAGCAGACCTATTCCGACGCCTATCCGCCTGCATGGATTCTGGCAGAAGTGCTTCCCTTCGGTGTTATCACCAACATCTTCAGCAACATCAAGACCCCACGTATCAAGAAGAGCATTGCCCGCAAGTTCGGCCTGCAAGTAGCCCCCTTCGAGTCGTGGCTCACCATCGTCACCCTGACGCGCAATTCCTGCTGCCACCATGCCCGTGTATGGAACAAGCAGAACACCATCCGTCCGATGCTCCCCAACCGCATGACGGGCAGTTGGATTACACTGCCTACCGATGCCCTCCGCATCTATTTCAATCTTTGCATCATCAAGTATTTCCTCAACATCATTTCGCCCAACAACGACATGAAGGCTAAGGTCGATGCCTTGCTCTCCGCTTACCCGTCCATCGACATCACCGCCATGGGCTTCCCTCGCGGATGGAAGAGCGAACCTTTGTGGCAATAACCGCCGTTTCATAACCCTTCTCTTCCAAATATTCACTAAACCTCTGAACATTTGTTCAGACTTTCACCTCGGCAGACACTTTTTAGGTCTCGCTATGAACGCTTTCGTGGGAATTTTAGTAACTTTGCAGCCAAACAACCACTGACGATGGAACAGAAATTCGGGAAAAATAGTATTGACATTGAGGCGCTGCGCGAGTTTTGCGAGCGCGAGGGCAAGGAGGTGACTTACCGCAAGGGCGATCAGCTGGAGCGCGAGGGCGACCCCGCACGGTGGTTCGGCTTCGTCACCGAGGGGTGCTTCAAGTACATCACGCGAGGCATCAGCGACGAGCGCAATCATCTCACATGGTTCTCGTTTGAGGGCGAATTCGTGGCTGATTATCCTTGCGTCCTGTCAGGCCAACCTTCCCAGGCTACCATCGAAGCCATGATGTCCTGCCGTGTATGGAGGGTTAGCGGTGAGGAGTTGTTTGGCTTCTTCCGTCAGAGCATCAAGAACATGGAACTGCGTGCTGTTATAGGCGAGCACATGCTCAACCAGTTCAAGGCACGCTATCAAGACTTTCATCGTGCCACAGCCCGCGAACGCTATGAGTTGCTGCTGCAGCGTTGCCCCGGCATTGTTGAGCATCTTGACTTACAAGACCTCGCCTCCTTCCTTTGCATCACCCCAAACTATCTGAGCACGATTCGCAAGTCAATCACGTTCGAAGTACAAAAATAGGGCAAAACTCTTTAACTAGTTTAAGACCTGCACCCTCGGCACCCGATTTCCGGGCTTTGCCGAGGGCTTTTTCGTGGGACTTTCTGTAACTTTGTGGCTCGGAATGACTCTCGGAGGCGGTTACAGCATGACGTGAATGCCCCGAAC
>CAJOEC010000182.1 GCA_905233425.1 uncultured Prevotella sp.
CTCAACGCCGCCACCGCCGTACACGCGGCGCGCCAGGCCGAGGACATCGCCTTCAAGCGATTCAGCGGCAAGGACTTCGCCAGCGACGACCTGAAGCGCGAGGACCGGCTGGAGGACCAGTACATGAGCACCATCCGCGCCATGCTCAACGCCCTGACGCTGCTGCCCGAGACGGAGCCGCTGCGCCGCAAGGCCGAGGTGGCCGTGCAGGTGTTCAAGGACTTCCAGTTCCAGATCAACGACGGCTTCGAGGCCGAGGCCCGCAAGACGGTGAACATGGTGCAGGAGTGGCAGACGCCTGACAAGTACGACCTCGCCGCCCTCGGCATCGAGCCGTGGATTGCAAAAGCCCGCCAGCAGGCCGTGAAGGTGTTGAACCTCGTGGCCGTGCGCGTGGACAACGAGAGCGCGAAGGTGAAGGGCGAGCTGGCCGATGCCCGCAAGGCCACCGACGCCGCCATCCGCCAGGCCTACGACGTGCTGAACGCCCTGGCCGTGCTGCAGCCCACCACCGAACTGACGCAGCTCATCCAAACCCTCTTCGGCATATCAGCAGCGGCAAGACCTCCGGCGACGACCCCAAGCCCGAGCCGGAACCTGAGCCGAAGCCCGACGAGGGTGGCGATGACGAGGGTTTTTCAAGCCAATTCGACTAATAATATATAAAAGGTATGCACAAATTGGTACGAATATCAAAAATTCTTTGTAACTTTGTCGCCGTAAACAAGCAAAACAGGAAAGTATATGATTACGACTGCAACAAGAAAGACAATGCCTGACACGTTCTTGGACAAGCCAAGCGACTTTGTCGGTTACACGCTGACCGTGCCGAAGGCCGACGTAAGCTTCTTCAAGACGATGGCCAAGAAGATGGGATGGACGGTTGAACGCAAGAAGGCTGCAAAGCCCCGCCTCTATGACCCAGAGACGGGCGACTACCTGAACGACGCGACCATGAAGGTCATAGAGAACGCCCGCAAGGGAAAGGATGTCATAGAGGTAGGTTCGATGGACGATTACTCAAACTCACCAAGCGCTACCTGCGCGACCTGAAGCTGGCCCGCAAGCGCGGCATGGACGAAAATCTGCTCAACGAGATTATCGGCAAGCTGCTCAACGACGAGCCGCTGCCAGCCAAGAACCACGACCACCAGCTGCACGGCGACTACGAGGGCTACCGCGAGTGCCACATCACGCCTGACTGGCTGCTCATCTACATCAAGGACACCGACATCAAGATTATCTCACTATCGCGGACGGGTACGCACTCCGACCTGTTCAGCAAGAAGAACAAACAGAAAGCAACGACATGAGTCCAGTATTCCGTCGCGAGAGCGAGTACACGTTCAAGATATACAGCAACGAGGAGGAGCGCATGCACATCCACGTCATCCACGGCACCCACGAGGCCAAGTACTGGCTGGAGCCGACGGTGGAACTGGCCAAGAACACGGGCATCCCCGAACATAAACTGAGTGAAATCAAGAAAATAGTAGAAAGAAATGCAGACAGATTCAAAGAGCAATTCCGCGAGCACATCGGCAAGCGTATTGATGATTAACGGCCAGGGCATCATGCTCTCCGTGCTGGGGCGCGACTATTTCCTGTCCTACAACCGCATCCCGTGGATGCAGGACGCGCCCATCCGCAGCGTACTGAACGTGCAGATGTCAGGCCCCGAGGCCATCGCCTGGCCCGACCTCGACGTAGACCTCGAAATCGACAGCCTGCGCCACCCCGAGCGCTACCCGCTCGTCATTAAGCGCAATGCGCTGGATTTCGTGGCGGTGTAACATCTAACATTAACGATTAACGACACAAGCGGACAGGCCGACCGACATAGAACGACATAAGGAAGCGTTGACTGCCGTTCAGGCGAATTTGCAATTCGCCTGCCGTGAGTATAAGAATTTGTAATTCGATTAGACAAATACAAGAATGATTAAAGCGCATTTCTCGCAGATAAGAACTACAATAACAAAGTACATCGAGGACTCAACAACTGAGATATGCATTGCTGTTGCATGGTTCACTCATCGTGATTTATTTCAAGCGATATTGGGTGCCTTGGATAGAAATGTGAAAGTATCAGTAATTCTTATTGATGATATCATCAACCGTGGTCCCAATGGATTGGACTTTGCCACGTATATGGCAAAGGGCGGAGCAATCCGATTCATGAACACGCGAGTTTTCCCCAATGTAGTATTTTGAAATGAGAGCAAAGAACATTCTATCTATATTGTTTATAGTAATATCTCTTAATTCTTGCAGCAGCGACGAACCTCAATGGGCTGATCCAGAGGCACACGAAAAGACGGAGCAACTGCGGGAGCAATACACGCCGTTCATCGTGGGCACGTGGCACATCGAGCGTATAGGCGATAAGCAGAGGACATTCGAGCAACTGACGTTCAACGCCGACGGAACGCTCAGCGGACTGCGCAAATGGCAGTTGCGACAAGTCGTAACCATTGACGGTCAGGAGCAGTACACAGATTGGGAGGACATGACGCCGACAAACGGTGCTTTCACAGGGACTTGGTCGCTGATATGGGAACGTAACGAAAAGGGCGTGGGTGAGAACCGATTGTTCCTATATGGCGACTACGATGAAACAGATATTGTTACTTATTTGCCTTACAGCACACGAGCTCTTTTCGATTATGCCGATGCTACCACATTACGTTTTGCCGGCTGCTGGCAGGACAGCGACGGCTGGACAATCTACGAGCGCGGCGAGGCGAAACCGAGTTTCTGACCCGTCGCGTCATGCCTTATTCTCGCCCCGCCGACCGCATTTCAGCCGTCGACGGGGCGGGATTTTATATGCAGAAATGACACTCCACCGTTGAAACGGGCTCCCGTCACATGACAGAAGCAACACTCTACCCTTGAAACGGATAAAAACAGGTTTCAGAAGCGACACTCCACCCCTGAAACGGGCTTATGTTATGTGACAGAAGCGAATTTCAACCCTTGAAACGACCTTCTGCAATTCACAGAAGCATCGTTC
>CAJOEC010000183.1 GCA_905233425.1 uncultured Prevotella sp.
CCTGCGCCAACAAGAACTATTACTTTCTTCATGATGATTCGACAAATTTTACTATATGCGGGACTTATTGTGTTAATACTTTCCATATCTGATACGCCCCTGCTTCATCTGTTCGCCTGAATGGGGCTTCTTCAACTCGTTTTTGTGACCGAGAGAAATGACGCATAGCACTTCATAGCGGTCGGGGATGCCAAGAAGCTGGCGTATCTCATCACTTGCCGACAGCCGCTGGCCATCGCGCAGGTGTATCTGATTCCAGCAGGCTCCGATGCCATATTGCTCTGCACCGAGAAGCAGGTAGCCTGCCGCCACCGAGGCATCCTCTACCCACAGCTCGCCTTTCGACGTGTCGGCCATCACCACAACGGCTGCTGCTGCACCACGAACCGATGGCGCTCCGATTCGTTTGCAGGATGCCAGTTTCGAGAGTTGTTCACGTTCTTCCACCACTACAAACTCCACAGGGTTCTGCCCGTAACTGGACGGGGCCAATGCTGCCACAGTCAGTATCTTGTCGATGGTCTCGCGATTGACTGGCTCATTCGTGTATTGCCTCACCGACCTGCGCTGTTCTGCCAGACGGAGCAGACTGTCATCGGAAACATTTGTCATCTGCTGTGCTTGTGTACAAGATAGATTCGTCATAATCGCTGCTAAAATTAGAAGTTTCTTCATTACTTTACATCTAAGTTCTGGTGAAAAAAACGATTTGCCTACAGGTGTTATCTAATGAAATTCATACCCTGCCACGGTTCACGCTCAGGGTAATCGGGATTGCCGTTGGCATGAATTTTTTTCAACAGCCAGGCCATATTGTCGGCCAGCACCCTCATGGTCTGCATACCTTCCGTGTCCTGAGTCACCTCGCCAGGAGCCAAGCCGTAGGCGATGTTCCAGTATTGTGAAGTGACCACGGGCATGTTCGTCATCTCGAATATCATGTTCATCGTCTGGTAAGCCGCCGTAGCACCGCCACGTCGGCAAATGGCCACTGCAGCCGCAGGCTTGTTCTGGACCTTGGCACCCGAGAAGAAAGCACGTTGCAGCACGGCCATTACGGCACCGTTGGGCTGACCATAATAGACGGGCGAGCCGACGATGAGCGCATCGGCCTCGTTCAGCTTTTCCACAATACGGTTGCAGACATCATCATCGAAGGCACAACGCCCCATTTGTTTCGCCTGACACTGTCCGCAGCCAATACAGCCACGGACGGGCTTGTTGCCCAACTGCATGATTTCTGCCTCTACACCATTCTTTTCCAATTGCTTGGCAATCTCCGATAGTGCCGTAAATGTGTTGCCTTTGTTGTTGGCACTGCCGTTTAATAATAATACTTTCATAATCTTTTGCATATTACGTTATTTGTCAATGCTGACGATAGTGTATTGACGGCTACCGAGACCAATTTTCTCAGCATGCTCAACGGTGTGGATGCCGTGACGGCTCTCGATACGCTCTTTCATTGAAGCCACATCGTTGTCAGCGGTTTGCTCTTGACCAAGGACGAGGTCGATGCAGGCTTGGTCGAGGGCTACGGGGTCGGTGCTGGCGAGGATGCCCATGTCTTGTAGTGCCACTGGAGTGGGATTGCCGTTGCAGTCGCAGTCGATGCTCATGTTGTTCATGACATTGATATAGAGAACCTTACCTTTGAAGTAGTCGTGCACCGCAGCGGCGGCATTGGCCATGCATTCGAGGAACTTGTCCTGATTTTCAGGCTGGATGTAGTCCCAAAGATGGGTGTAGTCCTCGCATTGGCCGTTGGTATGGATGTAGGTCTTGCCATTGCGCGAAGCCACGCCGATACTGGCGTTCTTCAGCACGCCACCGAAGCCGCCCATCTGGTGTCCCTTGAAGTGGGCGAGGTTGATCATGAAATCATAGTTCTCGATGTTCTGTCCCACGATGTTGTAACGCATGTAGGTGGTGTCGCGTACCGGGATTTTGATTTCGCCTTCGGCATCCATGATGTCCACGCCACCGATGGCGTTGAAGCCGTGTTCCTCGATGACCTTCAGATGGTCTTCGGTGAGCATGCGTTTGCCGGCGTAAGCGGTGTTGCATTCCACAATCTTGCCGTTCACCAACTGCACTAGAGGCCCAATCAAGTCGG
>CAJOEC010000184.1 GCA_905233425.1 uncultured Prevotella sp.
TGATGGGACGGACGGTCGTGACCATAGTTGTAGAAGCCAAAGCCTTCCTGTTCCCAGCATGAGGGGACACGTATAGTTGACCACTCTCCGCTGCGGGCACCGTCTGTGCAGAAGAACTGCCACGCAACTTGGTGGTCCTTGTCGGTACCAGAGAGGTAGAGCGTCTCTGTGGTACGCACATCTTGACCCAAAGCCTTCTGTTTAGAAATGGCAAGCAAGCAGAGAAGTGAAACTGCAAGCAAGGTTATCTTTTTCATATAGCTTACTTTTATGGTAATATAGATCTTATGTGCCAAGGAGCGAACACAGGTTAATACCTTTCATATTCATTTTTACGCCATTTACTATTTTACTTCCACTATGTCTGACATTTTGCCCAGCCCTGCTTCGTTGAAGGGTTGTACGGCTACGCAGTATGTCTGTTCGGTGTCGAAGAAGCCGTAGTCCACACTTGTGCTATAGACGCGTGCAGCATGGGTCATGCGGTCTTTGGTGGTGCCCCAGCGCACGACGTAACCCACGGCATTCTGTTGCGGTTGCCACGACAGAACGATGCGGCGACGGTCGGCCTGACGAACAGCTTTGAAGTTCTTCACTGCGGCAGGTGCTTTTCCTTTGGCATGTCCGAACACGCGCAGGTCGCTCACGGAGAACTGGCCGACGGAGAAGTCCGTTTTGTTGGTCACACGCAGGAAGCGTACTCGTTCAGCCTTGGGCAGAAGGCAAAGCTCGTAAATCTGGTCAATGGTGTTGCCAGAGCGGTCGAGCATGACGTGCCACATCTTACCATCAGCCGAGCCTTCTACAATATATTTATAGGTAGGGACGTTGCTGTCAAAACGGTAACTTTTAAACCCCTCATCGGCAAAGCATACCTCGAGGGCCTCCACGCTCATCAATCGGCCAAGGTCCATCTGTAGCCATTCGCCACTGCGACCCGTCTGAGCCGACCACCACGTGCGGATGTCGTCGTCGGAAGCCTTGTCGGGTGTCATGGAGCCCTTGGTTGATGATGCGGTCATCGCCTTGCCGGTACTGAGCACGTTCAAGTCCGTGAGTATCGATTCCTTCTGAAAGTCAACCTTCCTTGCGGGCACGACGAAGGGACGGTCGAAGTCGTCCATGATGGCGTGGGCATAACCATTGTCATAGTAGGCAGGAAAGATACCGATGCGCCGCTCGTAGTGCTCGCGGGCACCGATGATAAGCGAGGCCACATACCAGTGGTTGCCGTAGCGGTCCGTGAACGGATGGCCATGGCCGCCGCCGGTGAAGAATCCTGCGGGGCGGATGGCGTAGGGCGCGCCGACCATTGGCTCGAAGGGGCCGAGGGGACTGCGACCGACATAGGCTCCGGAGCAGTAGGTGATGAACTCGGTGCCCGGCGTGGCGTAGAAGAAATAGTAGTAATCGCCCTCGTGCACCATGCTGACGCCCTCGTTCCAGCCCTTCTGGTTGGTCTTCTCGTTGCGGTCGCCAGGCACTTCCCAGCCTAAGCGACTGCCGTTGGCAGGTATCAGGTCACGGACTTCGGTGAGGGGCTTAAACGTCCTGGGGTCGAACTCCATGCCCTGCATGGGCCCACCGGCTGAACAGCCCCAAAGGTAGTAGGTGCGTCCGTCGTTGTCGACAAAGAAGTCGGGGTCGCCCTTGTCGGGCAGCTCTGTTCCCGTCACCTCTTCCCAGTTGTCGCCGATAGGGTCTTTGGTGCGGAAGATTCTCTTCTTGCCGAAGCCCATGTAGTAGATATAGTCGTCATAGACCATGACTGCGGGTGCCCACTCCTTCACGAGCGGCATCTGGCTGAACACGTGGGTCCAGTCGCGCAGGTTGTCGGAATAGGAGTAGCCGGCGGCATGCGACGAGAAGAGGAAATACTTATCGTGATAGAGCACGATGACGGGGTCGGCGGCGGTGCGGTGGACGGGATCGCGCTCCTCGAACAGATAGCTCAGGTTCAGCGGGTTGGTCATGACAATGTCGCCACCAGCCTGTACGGAGGCGTTGCCGGCCTTTGTCGGCAGCAGCGCAGCTACCGTCATTGCCAGCAGCAGCGCAGTCTTTTTGGGAAAGTTCATTTTCTGCATATTATTTAGATGTTGTCAGT
>CAJOEC010000185.1 GCA_905233425.1 uncultured Prevotella sp.
GAGTCGTAGGCCAGTGCCACCCGCTCGTAGGGATAGTCGAAACGCAGTAGCATGTCGAGATTCTCCACATTGCGCCCAATCATCATGATATAGAGTGCCTTATGGTTGCGCAGACGCTGCTCGGCAGAGCCCCAGAACGCCAACGACCAGTCGATGACGGGTTGCAGGGCAGTGACGTTCATTTCGCGCCGCTCCTTGCACTCTTTCATCAGTGCCACACTCATCTCCAGATAACTGAGGGTTTCGCTCATGATGTTTTCGCGCAGGAGGATGGCATTGTCCTTGGCCTTGACCTGTGCCGCCATCACCGAAGCGATGTTGTCTTCGTCGTACATCATGCCGAAGGTGAATTCTTCACTCGACTGATAGACGCCGTTGACATCGAGACGTGTCCATAGTAAGGAATAGTCTTCCAGTTCGCCGTCGATCATCTTGTCGTAACACTTACGCAGCAAATGCAGCGTGATATACACTCTCTCTTCATAGCGCCCCAGCCAGTAGAGGCTGTTCGCCTTGGTTGCCGATATCAAATTTTTCTGTGTCATCCTTCCAACTTTTAACTTTTCACTTATGCTTCCATCACCCATGTATCCTTAAAACCTCCGCCCTGTGAGGAATTGACCACAAACGAGTTGGGGTTTCTCGAGAAGCGTGTCAAGCCGCTCTTCCACACCTTCACTGCCTTGCCGCTGACGACGAAGGCTCTCAAGTCGGCCTTGCGCCACACGGTCTGGTCACCCTCCAGAATCTCCAAGTCCTTGAAGTCGATGACTTCCTGTGCAATCCAGCGGCGAGGCTCGCTTCTGACCAGTTTCGTCAGGTCGGCAAGTTCCTTCTCGGCAAGGTCTTTGCCAAACACCACACCATAGCCTCCTGCCTCGCTGACATCCTTGATGACCAGCCGTCGGATATTTTCCATCACATAGTTGCGGTCTTTTTCGAAATAAGGCAGATAAGTGGGAGCGTTCTGCAGGATGGGCTGCTCGTCGAGATAGTATTCCACCATCTTCGGTACGAAATAGTAGATACCCTTGTCATCGGCCACGCCATTGCCGATGGCATTGATGAGTGCCACGTTGCCAGCCTTGTAGGCCTGCATCACATTGGGGATGCCCAGCAGTGAGGAAGCCTCAAACAGCAGCGGGTCCATATATTCATCGCTCACACGGCGATAGATGCAGCCCACGCGGGTCTTCTCCTTGTAGATACCCGCATAGTACACCTTGTTGTCCTCCACAAACAGGTCACCGGGATAGGCCAGCGTAGCCCCCGTCTTCTCGGCAAAATAACTATGCTCAAAATAGGCCGAGTTATAGCGGCCTGGGGTAAGGATGACCGAGATACCCCGACCGCCGTTCATCTCTTCCATCATCGTGGCAAGCAGACGGGCATAGTCGCGGTTTTCGGCCACGGCATTTTGGGTAAAGGTCTGTGGCGACACCTTGCGTGTAATCTCGCGGGCTATCATCGGATAACTGGCACCAGAGGGGATACGCAGGTTGTCCTCCAGTACATACCACTGTCCGTTCTTGCCTTCAACGAGGTCGATGCCTGCGATGTGGGCATAGACATCTCCTGTCGGACTGATGCCTTCACATTCAGGCATATATCCCTTCGAGGAATACACGAACTCCTCGGGTACGATACCATCCTTGATGATGCGTTTGTCGTGATAGACATCCCATAGGAACTTGTTCAGTGCCGTCACACGTTGGCGGAGTCCTTTCTCCAGATAAGCCCAGTCATCGCTGGAAATGATTCGGGGGATGGAGTCAAAAGGGAACAATTGTTCGTTGAAAATTCCATGCTTATAGACCCCGAACCGAACTCCAAAACGTTCCATCCATTTGTTGACCGTATTACGGCTGTCAACCAATTCGTTTATCCTGATATTCATATTTGTATTTGTGTTGCTTAGTTTATGTACTTATTTACGTCCATTCCCGCTGACGCGCCAACCCGTTGCCTTTCATCTCTTTCAGACCGTAGTGTTCATCGTGCTGACTGTAGTCGAGTCCAACCTTCTCACTATAGACGGATACACGCATGGGTATCAGTTTGTCTATCAGCATATAGCCCAGCCAACTCATGCCGAATGTATAGACAAAGACAATGACGATGGCCAGCAGATGGTAGAGGAAAATCACGAATCCGTCCCACGTGCCTGCAATCAGTCCTTCTTGGATGAAGATACCTGTCAGCACAGTTCCGAAGATACCGCCTGTGCCGTGTGTGGGGAAAACGTCGAGGGCATCGTCGATGCTGCTACGTGAACGCCAATAGACGGCAATATTGCAGATCAGCGTGATGACGAAGGCAATGAAGACGCTCTGCCCCACCGTGACATAGCCTGCTGACGGGGTGATGGCCACCAAACCTACCACACATCCGACAGCGGCTCCCATGGCTGAGGGCTTGCGGCCACGAAGACAATCGAAGAATATCCAGGTCATCATGGCAGTAGCCGAGGCTGTATTGGTATTCAGGAATGCTTTCACTGCCTGTCCGTCAGCATGAAGCGACGAACCCGCATTGAAGCCGAACCAGCCCAGCCACAGCAGGGCTGCTCCCAGCAGCACAAAGGGAATGTTGGCTGGTTCGCTTCTGCGGGTTTCTGCTTTACGCCTGCCCAAATAGATGGCTCCGGCAAGAGCGGCAACGCCACTGGAGGCATGCACTACGATGCCTCCGGCAAAGTCGATGACTCCCCAACGGCAGAACAGCCCCTCTGGATGCCATGTCATGTGGGCCAGCGGACAGTAGATCATGAAGAAGAAAAACATCATGAAGAACATATAGGCGGAGAAACGCACACGTTCGGCAAACGACCCCGTGATCAGCGACGGGGTGATGATGGCAAACTTCATCTGAAACAAGGCATAGAGAGCCAGTGGAATAGTGGCTCCACCTAATATATTACCCGCGGGCGTAGTATAGACAGCACCTCCTACGTTGTGGAACATGGGGAACGTCAGCGGATTGCCAATAATACCTCCGATATCATCGCCAAAACAGAGTGAGAATCCAATCACCACCCACAGAACAGAAATCAGTCCCATAGCAATAAACGACTGGAGCATGGTGCTGATGACGTTCTTCGCTCCTACCATACCGCCATAGAAGAATGACAGTCCAGGTGTCATCATCAGCACAAAGATGGTGGCCGTGATAAGCCAGGCTACGTCAGCAGCAGAAATCACCGACCAGTCGCACTCAAACGCGGGCTCACCTACAAACACACCAGCAATGGCTATCAACGTCATTGCTGCCATCAAGATTATCCAACGTCTCTTTACTTTCATACAAGTGTCATTTTGTTATTTACAGAGTGCAAAGATATTACAAAATGAAAGAAAAACAAAAGAAATCAAAACATTTTGCATGTTAAAATATTGAACTGCTTACATTATGTAACATTACTATTTGAATTTTGTTACAAATTGACACAAATACGCCTTAAATACTTTCGATTTCCTATCAAATTGTAAGTTGGAGTAAATTGTTGTTAGATAAAATTAGATAAAGTTAAATCCCATGATAAAAGATTGCGAATAGTTTAGTGGTTTCAAAAATTCTTCGTACCTTTGCAACCGATAAAGGGTCATAGAAACGGCTGGTGGCTCTGAGTCGGAGTTCTTTGAAAGCAATTTGATGCAGAACGTGGAATTGAGAACCGTCTCTTATCCGTAACCCTGATTTTCCTCAATCCCCCGAACTGCCTTTA
>CAJOEC010000186.1 GCA_905233425.1 uncultured Prevotella sp.
GTAGTCAGCAGATAGACATCACGGAACTGATAATCCTGTTCATACATGGCGTTCATACGGTCTATGAGTGTCTTCATCTGACCACTCATCTCATAATAGTAGATGGGAGTTGACCAGCATACGACGTCGGCTTGTAGCACCTTCGCCATGATGTCGTTCACATCATCGTTGATGATGCAACGGCCAAGTTTCTGACAAGCAAAACATCCCTTGCAGAACTGGATGTTCTTGCCAACAAGCGAAATCTTCTCAACTTCGTTTCCAGCAGCTTTGGCACCTTCCACGAACTTATCAGCCAGCATGTCGCTGTTTGAACCGCGACGCAGGCTCGTCGATATCACAATCACTCTTTTCATACGTATCTTCTTAATTGTTATACTTCTATTTTCTTGATGACTTTCGCAGGCACGCCACCCACAATTGTGTTTGACTCAACATCTTTGTTGACGACGGCACCTGCAGCCACTACGGCACCGTCACCGATGGTAACGCCTGCTAATACGGTAGCGTTTGCGCCAATCCATACGTTCTTGCCGATGTGGATGGGTGCGTATGTCATGCCAGCCCGCTTTGCAGGGTCTAAGTCGTGGTTAAGCGTAGCCAGTACAACGTTATGGCCGATGAGTGCACCTTCGTCGATGGTGATGCCGCCCTGATCCTGGAACTTGCAACCCATGTTGATAAACACACGTTCGCCAACCACGGTGTTCTTGCCGCAGTCGGTATGAAATGGCGGGAACATCCCAACACTCTTTGGCACTTCGCGTCCCCATAACTGTTCGAGCAAGCCATGCAGCTCCTCTGGCGTATGATACGTGCCGTTGATCTCAGCTGTAATCTGCAAAGCCTCTTGCGACAGCTTATGAAACATCATGTGAATATCTGAGCCACCTCCAACAGGTTTGCCCGATGCCATATAGTCTCTGAATTCCTGTATTGTCATAAGATGACCTTTTTACCGTTTCTAATATATATTCCCTTTGTCGGTTTCTCCACCTGCTGACCATTCAGAGAATAGTACACACCGCTTTCTGCATCGGAGCGGACGCTGCTGATACCAGTCGTATTACTGAGCGACAGCGTAACGGTGATGTTCCCCTGTCCGGCCTTCAGGATTTGCTTCAACTCGGCCTGCGTCTTGCCTTCGATTTTGCCAATACGGGTAAACGTCCACGTGTTGGTATCGTAATAGAGGCAGAGGTACGAGCCTTGGTAAAGGATGATGTCGCCTGGCTCAGTGGTGATGCTCTCGTTGTTCTCAGGGAACGACTGCCCCAGCGGCCCGACCTTCTCAAAGTCGCCGTAGTCGTGGGCCTCGTAGGTGATGGGAGCCTGCTTTAAAGCCTCCATCAGTGCCTGGGCCGAAGTGTTGTCGGCGAGCGTGGCCGTAAGCGTCTGTCCGCCGTCGATAGTGATATACATCTTGCTCATAGTAGTTTGTTTTTCTGCAAAATTCAGCGTCGGCAGCCAATGCTGAATCAGCGAAGCGCGGTTGCTGTGGTTACTTGCATTGATCCAAAGGGCATCGCCCATCCAAGTGACGTTCTTCACAAGTCGTTCTGCATCGGCCACCACACCGCTGATGCCACTACTGTGGCTCGACACAATCAGCGCCACGTGCTTCCCTGCCATCTGCGCACCATAATTAAACAGGTACGTCTGCATGATAGCCGCCATCTGGCTCCACCACAGGGGCGTGACGATGATGATGTTCTGGTACTGCGAGCGCTGCATCGTTCGGCGCAACCTTGATGGCGTTCAGCAGAGCCGTGCCGATAGCATAGCCGTTTGCCTCATACTTCTGCGTCTTGTCCGCAGGTTCAATCCGCATCACGTCAGCCTGTATCTGGCTCGTCAGAGAGGTCACTATCTCGTGACAATTATTCGTGTAGCTGTAGTACACCACCAGTGTTTTGCCTGCCTCCTGTACGGTGGCGGCCTTCACCTCGTCGTCCTTCGTGCAGCACACCATTAGGAGCGACATCAAAATCAATGCAAAATTCTTCATATTCATTACGTTTTGAAATCTGCTGCAAAGGTACGACGATTTTGTAAACCAGGCACTACCCGAATCTTGGAAAGAATTACCAATATTACGGAATCTGCTTCAATTCACACGATGGAACGTATCAGAAACCAAACGACGGGCACCGAAGGGCTGGCAGGAGGTTGAGCGTCTTGCAGTCCTTCAGGTTCAGCAGCGAGAGTCCGCTGCCCGTGATAAGCAGTCCACCAACGATTAGCAACTCAGCCATAAGCGCGTCGCTGATGGCGGTGCTACTGATATGGGCAACGAGCCAGAACATGCCCTGCCAGCAGAACAGCACGGGTGCCGCCAAGGCCATACCGATGCCGTAAGTTGAGGCGAACACCGTCGACGCTACGAAGTCGAGCGTGGCATTAGTTAAGAGGAAGGTGTGGTCTCCCTTCAAGGCAGAGATGACAGGACCGAGCATAGGGCTCTTTCATTTACTCTACATCTGCTTTGGCATAGATTTTGCTATCTGATGACATTTTATAGTTTTGTGTATCAACGCTTTGTGATAGGCA
>CAJOEC010000187.1 GCA_905233425.1 uncultured Prevotella sp.
TGCCGTCCGCGTTGTTCATATATTGTTTGACATGCTGACCGTCGTAGCAGTAAACACCGTTCTCTGCGGCAATCCATAGTCCGCCAGCATTGTCCTCGGCCATGCTGCGTATCTCGCCAGCCCCCTGTAACTTGACGTTCATCTGATGGGCGGTCATGTCCTTCACCAACAGCAGTCCGTCGGTCGAGGTGCCAGCCACCAGTTCGCCGTTCTTGCGCTCCAACAGGCAGTTCACGTTGCAGAAAATGGCCTCGCCTTTCTCGTCCAATTTCGTTACATCACGAAATTGCACACCGTCGTAGGCCTGGAGACTGGCGTAGGAACCGAAGTAGAACCTCCCGCCGGCGGTCTGTGCCATACAGAGCACATGGTTGCCAGCCATCCCTGGGGCATTCTTCTGTCCTCGCTTGAACGTCTGGAACTGGTAGCCGTCGTACTGCACGATGCCGTTGCTGGTCACCGCCCACAGGAACCCGTTTCTGTCGATATATAACTGGTTGATGAACAACCCCGACCGCAAGTGGTCTATATCGAAGAACTTACCCGCCTGCCCCCATACTGTCATCGAGAGTAGCCATCCAGCCATCACCAGCAATACCTTTCTCATTGTCCTAATAGATTTACGGCACAAAGATACAAAAGATTTCGCAGACAATAGTCATACTGATATGTTTTTTCTTTGAAAATGAGTTAATAAAGAGCAGGGACCGACATGAAGATGACAGATGTGCATGGAAAGCCCATGATGGTCGGCAAGTGTGGAGGCGGGTTATCGCTCTTCGCCGATGACTACGCCCCACGGCTCAACGGTGATGTCCTGTCCCTTAGCGAGCGCCTGTTTGTCGAGCAGCGACTGGCTGGCGGGATAGGGCCAGGCGATGCTCATTGGCTCGTAGGAGAAATTGAAGAGGTAGTGTATCTGACGACCCTTGGCGTTGGTGCCGGAGCGGAAGACGACGGGGAACTGGTACTGGCGCTCCACGGTGGCGATGCCCTTGCGGTCGGCAGCACGGGCGATAAGTTTATATAGAAGGTCGGTAGATGGCACGGTGCCGATGTAGATGAGGTGGCCCTTGCCGTACTGGTTCTCCGTGATGCAGGGCCACTGACCGAAGAACTGGTGCTCGACGGTGGCCAAGGGCTGTGCCGTGGTCAGTTGCAGGAACTCCATCCAGGTATTGACGGAAGCCTCCCCCGACCCCTCCAAGTGGAGGGGAGAAGATGGCTTCAGCGGCAGTTTGTTGATGCTCGAATATTCCTGATAGGTGAACCCACAGGCTTCGGCCAGCGGACCAGGAGCCAGCACGGGGCGCACGGCATTGTCGTAGTCGGTGTAGCCGCTCTTGAAGAGCATAACCACCTCGCCGCCCTCTCGCACGAAGTCGCTGATTTTCCTGAGCAGTTCGTCGGTTGCCACATAGAGCGAGGGCACCACGAGCATGTCGTACTGCGAGAAATCCTGCATCTCGGGCTTATCGACAGACAGGATGTCGCACTCGATGTTCTGACGGTAGAGTGCGTCGTACATCATGTTCACCTTGTATTGGTCGCGGTCGGTGTAGGGCATGAAGTCGAGGGCGTGCTTCGAGTCGTGCGCTTCTTCAGGTTCACCAGACGGTCGCCAATCTTTTCCAACTCCTTGGCTCCCCGTTGGAACTCGCGATAGACGCGGTTGGGCTTGCCGTCGTGACCGAGGATGCCGCGCCAGTAGGTCTCCTGACCGTAGTGCAGCGTACTCCAGTGCCAGTATTCCACCATGTTGGCACCACCCGAGAGGAAGGCGTACATACTCTGCCTGAGTTGTCCGTCGTAGGGTGGCCACTGGTTCTGGCTCGACCATCCCGTGCCCTGGGCGTTGGTCTCAGTGATGAGGAAGTTGTGGCTGCGGCTAACGGTGCGCATGAAGTCGCACGAGTAACTGATCCACTGGCCGTCCTGTCCGTTCTGCATCGTGTAATAGACATTGATGGCGGGGTACTCCATCTGCCGGAATGCCTCCACCTGGTCGATGTCGTAGAAACTGGGCATGAAGCAGTGCATGATAAACTGGTCGGGGCGCTTGTACTCGCTCACGATGTCGGCCTGCCAGTTCAGGAAGTCGGCCGTCACCTTGCGGTTCCAGCGCTCCCACCACACCTTATACGAGGGGTTCGTCACGCCCTTGCGGTCGTAGAAGTCCTCCCAGCGGTTGATGTTCATGCCCCAGTAGTTCAGTCCCCAGCGGCGGTTCAGTTCCTTCAGG
>CAJOEC010000188.1 GCA_905233425.1 uncultured Prevotella sp.
GTCGAGCTCATTCATTTTGGCCTCCAGGTCGAGGCCGGATTTCACAAATCTATTCTTCATATTTTAAACTTTAAATATTTACCAGTGAATACCACGCGAACGACGTATATGCATACCAAATGCCTTCTGAGCACAGCGGTAAGCCCATGCAATATCGTCCTCGTCTTCCTTTCTTCCCCAGCCGGATTCGGGCGCATTTCCTCCGCCACCACATGACTCTGAAATCTCCGTAGCCGCATCTACATAGTTCGCAAACAGCAGCAGAGCCGTATGCTGGACGTCGGTGAGGGTTGACCAAAGCACATCATCAGGCAGAACCGTCTCTTTCATCAGTACATCGTCAGCCTTTTCTGGGATGTCAACAGCATAGTTTCTGCCGTTCCATTCTATGTCGTGGTGAACCATGACAGGCTGCTGTTTCATTGGTTCTGACATTGTGGGATGTAACGGCATCTGCTTGGGCGATGACTGTTGCTTCAGCTGCGTAACTTTTGCTGTAACAGATGCGGCAGAACGGGTGACAGTCTGCGCTTTCTTCGGCACCATAGTCTGAGCATGTATGCTCTTGTCCTGATGTATTTTCTCCCAAGTCGCTCTCAACCTTGACGGAGTGAGGCTTCTCTTGTGCCCCAACAGTGTGGACTTGTATGTGGAGTTTCCCTTCTTGATGGAGTAACTGCGAACCTTGCCGATACTGTCACGCATGACGTTGACTCCATAGCCCTTTGCTTTCAGCTTCGCCTCGTAAGTGTTGAAGTCGAAAGAGTCCATTTCCTTCAGTGCCTCGATGCAGGCATTGGTAATCTCGTCAATGTTCCATTCTCGCTTGGCCATCGACTGAACCCACCCACGCTGCTCGTTGATTTTGTTCGCAGCCATCGTGGCCCGCTTGCCAATCATATACTCGTTGTTTACGTTGCCATCCATATCGATGCGGTTGGCATTGATATGGAGGTGGGTGACACGACATACTGGCTGTTGGCAAGGTGAGTATGCGGGTCGTCGTCTTCCCTCTCCGGGCGTTTGAGACAGACGGCATCGAACTCTCGGATGAAGTCGTCTGCGAGTTTCTGCCAGTCTGCCATCGTCCACCCTTCCGTCTCTTCCTTGGCTGGGGACAATTCAATTCGTATCGAGGTGTTCTTGATGCGACGATGTCCCTGTAGCTTCTCCTTGAACTGTGCCTGATGGAGCATCATCCTCGACCAAATAGAGGATGTTGTGAGTCCTTCAGGCAGGTGACCAACCTTCACGATCTCAGCCAGCTCTTTGTCGGCTGAGTATCTGACGGCATTACTGCCGTGCGTGATATTATTCGCTTTTGCTATCATGGCTGGGTAAGTTTTAGTCCTTCATCTGCTCAAGAATAGTGTCCCACTGCACAATGATGTTGTTGATGGCCAGGATCCATTCGCGCATGAAATCAGGGTCGTTGAAGTAGTTCCTGATCTGCTCCTGCGTCTTGCCTTTTAAGGCACTGCGAATGTGTACCAGGTCACCACGAGCATCGGAGAGGCTCTTATAAGCCTCAATCTCACGTTCGGTAAGGTGCAGTTTCGGCTCATTACCGATAAAACGCTTACGGCTATACTCACTTACAGACAAGCCACAGGCTTCTGCATTCTTCAGCCCGATGGCGTACTCTTCATCGTTGACGCGGAAGTCAACGTGACGGTCGCGATTGGCGACCTTTTCAATTTTCTTATTCTGTTTCATATTTCAACATTTACGTTCAATCATCTTCTCAATCAGTGGTCAGCCCAATGCGAGCTTGCGAGCGTTCAAGAATCCAAACAGAAGTACAAAAGGGTGCGCCCTTTTTGTACGACATTGGAACTTCTTGCAATATGGAACGTTTCTTTGTGTACGACATTCCACAATGCTTTCGGCACTGTGCCTGCTACGCATGAACTGACGGTTTTGTTTTACTTAGGCATCTCGTTAAGTTCGTCTGTCACCTTGTCCCTAATACTGTGGTATTGTGGAGCTGGAGGCAGTCGGTCTTCAGACTGGTCAGTTCCGTTGCTTGTTGGCTCTTGCGTCTTCATGGACGTTTGTCTTTGATGTGAAGGCAGTTGGGACACAGAGTGCTGCGTTACAGGATGCAGTTGGTTGGGTATATTCCCATCTTGCGCATCAGTTGCCAACTGTCCTGACGGTGTAGGTTCCTCTGACATACCAGCTGCATTGCCATCGGCATTAGCAGGTACATTGACGGGTGCGGAATTACCCTTTGGGAAACGATCCTTCATCGGAACATAGTAGGGATTGACAATCATCTGCCCGTTGATATACCAGGCAGAGACGCACAGCAAGGTATGAATGCTGGTGCG
>CAJOEC010000189.1 GCA_905233425.1 uncultured Prevotella sp.
GGCTACTGATCTGTGGGAAGGTACGCACGCAGTAGATTGGTCAAACACGCTGACTATCGAGGCTGCTAAGTTTGCAGAAGCTCAGGTAGGCCAGAAGATTGTTATTGAATTCACTGACGCTACGGGAGAAGTCATCGAACTGCACTCGAATGGCGGCATGCTGCCTGGAACACGCTACGCTCACTTCCTCTATGCTGATCAGCACGAAACGGAAGTGTTCATCACCCCGGGCATGTTGGCCAGTCTGAAGGAGCACGGCATGGAGATTTGCGGCAAGGGCTTTACCGCTACCAAGGTATGGTATGGCGACGGCAAGGACAATGTTGATGGGAACACAGTCTGGACAGGCTTTTTTTGGATGGACGAATGGAGTACATTGGAGGTGGCCAAGACCTCATTCGATGGTATCAATTGGAGCGACTATAGGGCCATCCGCTTCTATTCAGAGGCTAACCGCACAGACTATGTTATCAATGTGCTCACAAAGTGGGGTGATGGCGGCAAGTTGGGCGACCAGACCACGATGACCATGACTAACGAGTATGCCGAACTCAGCCTTGAGGGCATTGATATGGCTGCAAAATTAGCTGACGTTGACAGGCTCATGGTTCAGTGCAACAAGGAAGGCGGCAATCCCTTCAACTTCACAGCCATCGTGCTCGTCATGAAAGAGAGTACGGGCATTGATGATATAAGAGGTCAGAAGGAAAATGTCTGTTGTGACTTCTACAACCTCGCTGGCCAGCGCGTGGTTAATCCCAGCAAAGGAATGTATATTGTAAATGGCAAAACGGTTTTCATCAAATAAAAGTTAGTAGTTAGTTTTTGGGTTAGTTAGTTGGTAAGGAAAAAGATTGCTTTTCAGGATAACATTTATAAAAGAATTGTTGCAACGAACGATTATTTATAGCAAATGTAACAGAAATGACAGCGTTTTAGCGAGAAATCCTGTATCTTTGCAGCAGAATTTTAATAACTAAAGACAAATGAGCATGATGAAAAGATGTTTTATGACAATGGTGGCAGTGATGACGCTGACGATGGCTGGGGCGCAGACGGTGATGCCGCAGGCTTGCGAGCAGAGCATCGTGACCCCGAAGGACACTGGACGGTATCTCTGGTTGCCCATTCAAGAGTCCGCTCCTGAAGGTAAGGTACAGGTTATCGTCAGCAAGGTGGACTATTATGTGGCGTTGGACTTGCAGCCATATCGGGGCAAGGGCGCACTGAAGGTATGTGTGCAGAATGTGCCGACGGGCAGTATGTGCTTCAAGAAATTAGTGCAGAATAACGATGCGGATTTCGCCTTGATAGATGAAAAGTTTCGTCCGCTGTACCATCATACGCCAAAGCGTGGATGGATGAACGATCCTAACGGGATGTTTTATAAGGATGGTGTTTGGAATCTCTATTATCAGTACAACCCCTACGGCTCGATGTGGGGTAACATGCACTGGGGACACTCCACCTCTACCGACCTTATTCACTGGAAGGACGAGGGCGTAGCGCTGGCTCCTGATGCATGGGGCACTATGTTCAGCGGGTCGTGCGTATTGGACAAAGGTACTGTTGTAGCAATGTACACGGCAAGCCGTCCCACACCATTTGGCGGTGACGTGCAGGCACAGTGCATCGCCTTTTCCAATGATGGCGGCAAGACATTTACAAAATATGAGGGAAATCCCGTCTTGACTGCCGAAGACAAGGACTTCCGCGACCCGCGTCCCTTCTGGAACGAGGACATTAAGACATGGAACCTGATACTGGCTGCTGGTCAGGAGATGCGTATCTATTCATCTAAAGACTTGAAGTCATGGAAGTACGAAAGTTCGTTCGGCAAGGAATACGGTAATCACGGTGGTGTGTGGGAGTGTCCGGACCTATTTGAATTGAGAAATGGAGAAAATGAGAAAATGAGAAAGTGGGTGCTCATCTGCAACATCAACCCAGGTGGACCTTTTGGCGGTAGTGCCACGCAGTACTTCGTGGGTCAGTTCGATGGACACAAGTTCACCTGTGAGTCGAAGCCTGAGATAACGAAGTGGCTCGATTATGGCAAGGACCACTATGCCACCGTCTCGTTCTATAATGCTCCAGACAATCGACGCACAGTGCTGGCATGGATGTCGAACTGGCAGTACGCTAACCAGGTGCCGACGAAGCAGTTCCGCAGTGCCAACTCGATAGCCCGCGACCTCGGACTGTTTGAGTGCAAGGGTGAGACCTACGTCAGCGTCGTACCCTCCAAGGAAATGCTGGCCGTGCGTGGCGCAAAGGTAAAGCAGCTGACAGAGGCCTGTGAGATAGTCATCGACGTGAAGAAGCAGGCAGAGATAGTACTCTCAAATGCAAAGGGCGAGCAGGTCACGATGAAGTACGACGGTCTGAAGCAGACGTTCGATGCGTTCCCCTGCGTGACCGAGGCTCCGACTTACGGCACCATCAAGCAACTGCGCATCTTCATCGACCGCTGCAGTATTGAGGCTTTCGACGCCGACGGCAAGATGGCAATGACCAACCTCGTATTCCCCTCGGAGCCCTACAACACAATCAAGGTGAAGGGCGGAAAGGCAACAATCTACCAAATTGATAATTGATAATTGACAATTGATAATTATGAGTAAAACAAACAAACTCGCCCTCATCCCCGTGATGCTCTGCTTCTTCTGCATGGGCTTCGTGGATCTGGTGGGCATCGCCTCCAACTATGTGAAGGAAGACCTGGGACTGACGGACTCCGTAG
>CAJOEC010000190.1 GCA_905233425.1 uncultured Prevotella sp.
TGGAGAGTAGTCTGTGCATCACTTTTCCTTTAACGCTGCGAAGATACAATAAAAACCTGAGATGACCAAATTTTCGAGACACCATCTCCATATGCCTGCCGTCCTTTCGCATAGAAGCTGCCCCTAGTTTCTCTATGCCGAAGGACCAATAGTATCTGTCCTGATTCCTTATCAGGTCAGCAGCGCACGCCGCTGACATTGACAGCGACCGCTGACGATATTAGCAGCGGCCGCTGCTAATAACAGCACCGTCCGCCGCTATACCGATAACAACGCCACTTTCACCCTGAAAGAGCCTGCCATTCCCCCTGTAACAAAGGCACTTTGCCCTATAACCATACCACGATCTAAATTCCTATGTCCGTCCCGTCGTGCGCCTTCAACGAGCAAGGCACTCTTACCGTCCGATTCCTGTTTCCAGTTCAGCAGTTGAGTATAAATCTTTCTTTTGAACAGTCTTTCTTCCATAAAGCCCTTTGTTTACGGTGCAAAGATAAAAAATAATTCCAATTCCCCACAAATTTTGTATTCTCTATGGTTTTCTTGTTCATAATTTCGTACCTTTGTCGCCGAAATCAATTAAACGGTATGGACTATGACATTCTTGAATCAGTTTCACAAGGAAGCGACGGAGCGCAAGATGCGGAAAATAGCCGAATCGCAGCAATCGCCGATGAACTCCGTCGACGCAGCAAACTATATGAAGCGCAACATGGAGATGGCCAGCCACATGTAAGCCCTTTCGAAATCGAACAGCGCATCACCGAATCGTTTGCCAAGGAGCACGGTCTGTGGATACCAATAGATGCCGTGTTCGATTTGGGAACACCGGGACCGAGTGGGAACGAGAATGACACATACGTTTCTAATGACATAATCTACAAGGTCAATAATCTTTTAAACAGCGGTAGTATCCTTCGGCTTTTAGATAAGGTTAGGATGCACAATGAGATATTCCCTGACACTTACTATCGACTCCATGCCTTTACGGGTTTCGACGGCCGGACCGTTATGCCTATTCTGAAGCAAGATCTCGTAAAGAATGCCGAACCTGCGCCACAGATATCCATCGACACGTATATGGCAGCCCTTGGCTTCAACCATGAGAATGCTGTTGGTCGCTATTCTAACGGTACCTTTATCGTCTGGGACTTGATTCCCCGTAATGTCCTTGTTGACCGCGACGGCGACATCTTTGTAGTTGATGCGGAAATTAAACGCATCTGATGTATCCGCCACTGCGACGAGGACGAGGAGGATGGTGATGATGGTTTTCTTGTTCATATTCATTTTTGTTTTATTTCAGCCTTTCCTTCAGTCTCGTCAATTCGTAGTCGAAGTTGTAGAAGCCTTGCAATTGCAGATCGTCGCGGACACGGCGGCAGTCGGGGGTGATGGTTTCGTAGTGGGGGATGCCGTTGAAGTGGAAAAGTTCCTGCATACGGGCAAAGCCGTCGTAGGTGAGGCAGATGTTTACCTCGTCGGACAGCCACTCATCGAATGAAGATGAGCTTTACATCATCGCGCTTGGCAATCTCAGCTCGCTTGTTCTTGCTGCTCTGTATGGCCGAACGGCAAGGCCCGCAGCCCATTCCCCAGAAGTCGATAAGGAGATACTTACCAGGATACTTTTCGCAGAGATGTCGGATAAGGTCGGCCATCAGGCCATCAGGCAGGGGTGACGATAGTTCGGTCTGTGCCATCTTGTTGGCATAGAACTGTGCGGCCTTCTGATGAACGTAGGGAATGGTGAACGAGGCGAGGTAATGCGGGAACATTTTGCTGAGCGTGGCCATGTCCTCCACACCCTGTCGCCGTTCTTCCATCGTCATGGTGGTATCGGCGAGGATGCGGGGAATGGCAACCTCCTTGTTGCGCCACATATTGAAGTCACTGAGCATGTCCTTGTAAGTACAGAGTTGTGCCATCAGATTATCACGGTGGGTGCCCATCAAGTCGCGCAGGGCAGCGAGGCAGCAGGTCAGCCCCTTCTTGGCATTCTCTACGTTGTCCTCATAAATGCCGTTTTCGTCAATTAGTTCCTTGTACTTGCGATTGTGTACGGGTTTGGCGAATTGTATGCGGTTGAGTAGATGGGGATAGTCGCTGCTAGCGAGGAGCAGTGGATTGTCGAAGCCGATGCGGTGCAACTGGTAATAGTTTTTCTCGTCGAAGAGGTTCTGCCACTCCACGCTGTCGAGGATTTCAGTATAGTACACGCCGTCGCGCACTTCTTGCTTTATCAGGGCAAATTCTCGGTCCATGGCGTAGGACATATAGTATTCTGCAAAACGCGTCTGCACGTCGGCTAAAGCCAATTGCATCTCCATCGGCGTGTAGTGCTCACGTCGGCTCACGGTTTGCAGACAGTACATCGCGTTCTGCCACACCTTGTCGGCCAGGGTGTTTGCCTCGTCGAACTTGCCTTTGCAACGGCCCAAGGGGATAAGGACATCAGTAATCGAACCGCTGGTGCGGAGCCACCTTTCAACGTCGCGACTGCTACCGTTGTTATAGACACAGACGTACCTGCCATTATCATCCTTGCGCACGGTG
>CAJOEC010000191.1 GCA_905233425.1 uncultured Prevotella sp.
CGGCGAGGATGTCTACATGGGTCTGACACACGGCGAGGGCTTCTACCGCGACATCTTCAAGATTTTCAAGCCCAACTTCGAGCGTGTGCTGATGCTCGGCGTCTCGCCTGTGACTATGGACGACCTGACCTCGGGCTACAACATCGCCACGAACATCACCGCCGAAGGTGAGTTCAACCAGATGCTTGGCTTCAGCGAGGACGACGTGCGCGTGATGTTCAACTACTACATGGATGCCGGCTGGCTGAAGGGCGACGTAGAGACGATGATTGAGGAAATGAAGCCATGGTACGACAACTATCAGTTCAGCCCCGACCCCGACAGACCCTCCCCCCAGCCCCTCCCTGCAGGGAGGGGAGTAGATACTTCTGCCGCTGATAAATCTGACACAAAAGGCAACTACTCCCCTCCCTCACAGGGAGGGGTCGGGGGAGGGCTCTATTACTTAGGCAATCAGGTGCGGAACGGCCATTCGCCCGATGAGATGGTCAACCCCAACGCACGCACGGACTACAAGAAGATGAAGAGGCTCATACAGCTTGACAAATTAGAGCCGCAGCGCAAAAGCATCATATACCAGATAGCCGAGCAGGGCTACATCGACAGCACCCTCGTACCCTATTTCCCCGCCTCGGAGATGGTGAAGTTCGACAACTTCGTCTCCCTATTATATTATTATGGTATGCTCACCATAGCGGGCACCCGTGGCTTTAAGCTGCGTCTTGGCATCCCGAACAACAATGTGCGAAAGCAGTACTATGGCTATCTGTTAGAGGAGTACGACCGCATCCGCGTGGTGAACCGCTGGCAGTTAGACGCTGCTTTCGACGGTGCCGCCCTTGACGGCGACTGGCGTCCGCTGGTGCAGACCGTCAGCGACGAGTACGAAAAGACCTGCGCCGTGCGCTGCCTCATTGAGGGTGAGCGCAACCTTCAGGGATTCTTCACCGCCTATTTCTCGCTCTGCCCCTACTATCTCACCGCCCCCGAGGTGGAACTCAGCCACGGCTACTGCGACTTCTTCCTCATGCCCGACCTGATCCGCTACCCCATGGTGGCCCACTCGTTCATCATCGAGCTGAAATACCTGAAGACCGACGACAGCGAAGCCACCGCCGAGGAGCAGTGGAAGCAGGCCCGCGAGCAGCTGCTGCGCTACGCCCAGGACGAGAAGGTGAGACTATTGCAAGCCAACACGCAGCTGCACCTCATAGCCGCACAGTTCCGCACACACCAGTTAGTGAGGACAGAGGAGATTGAAATAAAACTGCCACATGTATAAAACGACCGCAGATTACACGGATATTACAGCAACCACAGATGATCATGTATAGGTGATTTCTATTAATCAAATAATTGGTGCGCAGCCTTTCCCCTCCCTTGTAGGGGAGGGGTTAGGGGTGGGGTCAGTATATTTATCGCTGCCAATTAAGGCTGCGCGTAGTTTTTGCAATTTATAGAACATACCTATAAAACGACCACAGATTACACGGATTTCACGGATTATTTTGCCTATTACAACGACCACAGATTACACGGATTTCACGGATTTTTTGCTTATTACAGCGGCTGAAGCCGCGATTATGTTGGAATAACCTTTAAAAAACATCTAATATGAAGAAATCATTATTTACCCTCTTCGCCCTGTTGGCCATGGCCACGGGCGTGAACGCCGCAGAGGAACTCTATGTCGGCGGAAAGAAGGTCGACCTGACCAAGTCTGGCAACATCACCGCCAGCACCATCCATCTGAGCGAAGGCGGCAGCGTCACATTCAATGCCACCACGAAAACGCTCACCATCAAGGATGCAAACATCACTTGCACCGACAACAACCAACGGTGCATCCACAGCTCTGTAGAGGGGCTGAAAGTCGTCATCGAAGGCAACGTTTGACTCACCGCTTTCGATGCAGCATCCGTCCGCCTCAGAGGCGGTGTGAGCAACACCATCACCGGCGATGGCTCTCTGTCGGTCATGTCCTCAGAGGAGGCCTTCTTCCTCGCCGACGGCTCGAAGCTCACCCTCTCCGTCGCCTCGCTCTATGCGCAAGGCGACACCGAGACCATCGACGGCAACGACCGTACCAGCGGCAGCGCGGTCACATTTGAAAACAGTATCGTCACGCTGAACAACAAAAACAAGGGCACTGCCATCAAGTCGCTGGGTGAATTCACCGTGAAGGGATCCTCGGAGGTGACCATACAGGGCAACAACAGCAAGACGACCGTCGACCAACTCGGAGCACTCCCTCCTCCAGCATGTACTGTGTCAGCAGGAACGACTTGTCGGGACGGATGCCCGCCTCCTCGGCGTAGGCGACGCTGCCCCACACGCGGTTGTGGGCCTCCTCGTAGCTGCACTCACGGAACATGTCTCGGCGGTCGTCAATGAACTCGTCGAACTCCCAGTCGTCCATGCGTAGCCGGTAGAACGAGTCCTTCACGCCAAGGCAGGCCATATCGACGAGGTAACAGGCCATGCTGATGCGCCCACCGGTGTGCTTCCTGGTCACGATGACGTGGCCCATCTTCATCTTGTCGATGTCGTTAGTCACATAGCACGTGCCGATCTCCAGCGTCCGTGCCTTCTGC
>CAJOEC010000192.1:0-2470 GCA_905233425.1 uncultured Prevotella sp.
GTAGATTTCAGGCGTACCCTTTGCAAAGACGGTGAAGTTACCGTCGCTGCCTTGTACTTGTGGTAGCATCGACAGCACATCGTCAGCAGTGCCGACATCTTTCAGCAGTGAGTTCTGAATATCGACGGTCATGCCTCCCGTGGTCATTTTATATTGTGGACGTTCGCCCTTCACCACCACTTCACCCAACTCTTTCGTGTCGGGCTGCATCTGGATATCGCCCACATTGCCCGTCCGTGCGTCGAGATACTTTGTCGTATATCCAACGCTTGTCACTTTCAGCAGACCATCTTGTTTGTCGGTGCTGATGCTGAATGTTCCGTCGTCCTTGGTCATGGTTCCTTCGATGAAAGCGGAATCGGCACGGCTGACGAGCACGACATTGGCAAATGGCATCGGCTTGGCCTGCTCGTCAATCACCCTGCCGCTGATGTCCTGTGCTGCCGAGGCTATCGCCACGAGGCAAATCATAGAAAATAGAATCAGTCTTTTCATTTTAATATGATGTATTAATCATTATAGCATACACACTTCCTTAGGAATCGTTCAGGCTTTAACATTCGCGAGTGCACATTTGCCTATTTCACATCTGATACACGCGGCTCATGCCGTCGGGTTCCATCGGGGTGATGGGTTGAGCAGGACAAGATAGAAGCGGGGAAAGGTCTCGACGGGTGGATGGTCGGCAATGTAGCGGTCTATCTTGCGGCGGGCATCGTTGCGCAGGGCATCGTCGTTGCAGGGCACGAGGCAGTCCTCATCCACAAAGGCGATGTGCCAGAAGGCCATGTAGCCGATGACGTAATGCTCCACGGCTGCGGCCTCGTCCTTGTCGATGCCTGGGATATGAACCAAAAGGGGCTGGCGAGCATTCATTCCCGACCTTTGGTCGCCTACCCGTGGCCTTTCACAAATGCCCACCACTGCCCATGAGAGATTTATGTATTTAAAACTGTTGTGCATAGTTGTTGCGGTTTAGAAGCGGTTCTTTTCTGCGTTACCTGCGCCCTCGCCTTTGTACTTTGAGCGGGCGGTATTGAACTTGTAGCGAAGAGTGACTACGAAACGGCGTCGGTCGTAGTAATTCCCTTGATAGAGTTGCACCTGCTGATTATAGACTCTGTTCCCATCGCGGCTGCGGTCAAGCAAATCCTCGCCAGCCAACTTGATACTCAGTCGGTCGTGGAAGAAGGTTTTGACCAAACTAACGTTAAGAACGGTCTGGTGATAGTCCAAATAGATGTTCTGATAATGACCTGGACCTTGATATCTGAAATCTACTTCACCTGTCAGCGTCTTGTTGAAGGCAAAAGTATTGCTGGCTTGAACTATCAGCATCGGCTTGCCAAGTGTGATGTCTCCTGCTGTCGTTTGCATTGTGAGCCATTGCTTGCGCATGCCTACAACAATCCATTTCAGACTGTGAATATTCTTGTATGTTACAAGCGTTATGTTTGAGTTGTCAATCTGTTCCATCCAGTGCATAATTCTTCCACGTTCGTCAGAATAACTGACCGAGAACTGCAGGAACTTCCACATTCCTTGAATGGAGATGTTGTGGATGATGGAATTGTCAAGCAATGGATTACCCCGCTGCATGCCGTAACGATTAACATAGAACACGTCGTTGCTCAACTGGCGGTAGGTGGGGCGTGTGGTCTTGGCAGAATAGGCTATCTGTGCCTGTACCTTGCCAAGACGTGTAGCAAAGGAGAGGGACGGATAGAGATTCCCATAACTGCGGCTCTGCTCTTCCACGAGGTTGTCACATTCATAATAGTCGAACTTCACGTGTTCATAGCGAAGCCCAGCCCGCAACATACCAATCTTGGGTAACATCTTGGAATACTCCACATAGGGGCTGATGCTTTGCTCTTTCAGCGTGCTGTAACTGGAGGTGACAAAGTCCTGAGGATTCGCATAGTCATCCTGTCGGTCGGTATTGATGTATTCTGCGCCAAAGTCCAGAGAACCGCCATACAGAGGATAGGTCATCGTGAGTTTCGATGCGAACATATTGTTTCTCACCCTGTTTTCGGCATCAATCAGGCGATTGTCTTGTATTTGGCAAGTCTCTTCAATCTTACTTTGTTCGTTGTAGCCACTGCGCAGATAGTCAAAGTTCCAGTCAACGTCCAGCTTTCCAATCTTGCCTAAATAATAAGCATTCATTTTATGACCTGCAATTCCTTTGGTCTGCTTGTTGGTCAAGTTTTTCCATTTGTCGTAGAATTGGCCGTTTGCCATTACATCGCTTGTCAGTACGGTCATTTCATCAGAAGTGGATGGTAATGTCACCTCGTATTTCATACCGAAATTGTGATGCTCGTTCAGCATATAGTTGAAACCGCCTTCAATGCTGTAGTCACGTTTGACAATATCCGTCTGCATCTCATTCTTTTGCTGCCATAGCGTATCGCTCTGTACTTCTTGCGTGAGTGCCGACTGTTGCAGATACTTCCCTTTGCTG
>CAJOEC010000192.1:2528-3525 GCA_905233425.1 uncultured Prevotella sp.
TGTATCGATACTGAAACCATCGCCAGCCCTACGAATAGTCTGAATCTTCACGATGGCTCCCACGGTTGCATCATACTTTGCACCAGGATTGGTGATAAGTTCTACGCTCTTGATGTCAGTGGATTTCAATTGCTCCAGTTCTTTTTTATTGCGCATCTTCCTGCCATTGATGTAAATGATTGGCGAGCCTTTGCCGAATACTTCGTAAACTCCATCCTTGGCTATGATGCCAGGCACGTGTTTCAGCACATCGTCGGCAGTACCTATCTGGCTGAGCGGCGTGTTTGTGACATTTGTCACGAATCCCTCTCTGCCCATTTGGAACTGGGGGACATGACCTTTCACCACGACCTCACTGAGTGTCTGCGTGTTAGGCTGCATCTGTATGTCACCCACGTTACCCTGCCGTGCGTCGATATACCTTATTATATATCCTACGCTCGACACTTTCAGCAGACCATCTTGTTCATCGGTGCTGATGCTGAAAGTTCCGTCGTCCTTGGTCACGGCTCCTGCAACGTAAGCAGAGTCAACACGGTTGACAAGCACGACATTGGCAAATGGCATCGGCTGGGACTGCTCGTCAATCACCCGTCCGCTGATACCCTGTGCTATCGAGGCTATCGCTACGAGGCACATCATTGAAAAAAGAATCAGTCTTTTCATATCTTTTACGAGTTTTTGCCCGCAAAATAAATGAAACGGTCAAATAAACCTACTACCCAAATGGGTAATTCTGCATCACAGGGATGAAAAATTACCCATTTGGGTAACAAAATATGTTAAAAACGTGGGGATGACGGCTTAGACGAGGCCGTAATTGGTGGCCAGGGCGAGAGCTTCGGTGATGTTCTGCACGTCGAGCTTCTCGAAAATCTGGCGGCGGTAGAACTTCACAGTGTCGAACGAGCGGAGCATCTTCTCGGCTATCTCCTTCATAGTATAGCCCTGGGCTGAGAGTGTCAGGATCTGCTTCTCCTCAGGCTTCAGGGTGATG
>CAJOEC010000192.1:3652-4579 GCA_905233425.1 uncultured Prevotella sp.
CATGGCAAGGGGCGTAATCTTGTGGTTGACAAGCAGCAGACGGTCGCCGTGGGTGATGTGGAAGTCGTAGGACATCATGCACTGGCGGCGGTTCTCCACAGGTTCGTCGTAGAAGGCGCGGAAGCCGGAGCGGTTCAGCTCAGTGAGCATCGGCACCTCGTCCTCAGGCACATGGCTCAGGTAGAAGCCGTAGCCCATCTGGCGTACCTCATCGGCAGTATGGCCGCAGAGGAAGAGCGGATTGTCCGACACGTAGAGGAAGTTCTTGCGGTAGTAGTCGATGATGTAGATGCTCTGGTAGGTGGTCTGTGCGAATGCCTGCGCCGCCTCCACGTAAAGCTGCGCCCGCTGGTAGTCAGCATCGGTGATGCCCTCCACACGGTTCTCGTACATAAAGAAATCGTCTATCTGTGCCATAATGCTCTTTGTTTTATTCAGTTATACTGCTAAACGTGACGGCCTTGCGGATGCGTGACAACTGTTGGGGAGTGACGCAAAGGAACGAGGCGATGGCATTCAGGGGGAGATGGCGGGCGATGCCTGGGCAGCGGCGGAGCAGCAACTCGTAGCGTTCGAGGGGCGTGGCGCGGTGGAGGTCGGTGTAGCGGGCACGGGCCTGACTGAGCAGGTGCTCGGCAACGAGGCAGCGCAGATCCATCGACTTCTTACACGGATGATGCGGGTGGGCACCATCGCCTCAATCGTGGTCAGTGCGGGGCCACCGTCGAGGCAGGCGGGATAGTCGCCCGCAAACTCGCCCTCGAACGAGAACCATGTGATGTGCTCCTTGTCGTCGCTGATGCCGTATGTCACGTACTTGAAGCACCCTTCGGTGACGAAGCCGAACCACCGTGCGGGGTCGCCCTCGCGCTCCAGCTGTTCGCCCTTGCGGTACTCCACCATCTTGCCCTCGCGCTCGCAAAACTC
>CAJOEC010000193.1 GCA_905233425.1 uncultured Prevotella sp.
CAACTAAGCTTTGTGCCTTGGAGCGAGGGTGGACTTCCCATGTGGGCTGGTATAGGCAAGGTCTTCTGGACGATTATCGTCATGACTACCATCGTTGGTGTCACGCTTTCTTTCATCTATGCACCACGCACATGGTGTTCGTTCTGTCCAATGGGAACCATCTCCAACTGGGTAGCACCTAAGAAAGCTCCACTGCCAAAAGCATTCACGAACATCCACGTGTCGAGTGCCTGTCAGATGAAATGCAAGCAGTGCGCCCGCGTCTGCCCGATGCAGCTCACGCCCTACGACTCTCGCGGCGAGGCCATCGGCTATCTGCATCCTGACTGCCTGAAGTGCGGTAAGTGCGTATTAGCTTGTCCCACGAAGATTATGACATTGAAACATTAAGATTATGGAGAATATCAAAGATTATCAGCAATATCTCAGAGGCTACAACTATACAGGAGTTACGCCTGTCATTATTGATTTCTACGCCACATGGTGTAGTCCTTGTCAGGCTATGGCTCCCATGCTCAAACGATTGGCACAAGAATATGATGGCAGAATCAAGGTCTTGAAGGTCGACGTTGACAAGAACCAGGCACTTGCAGCAGCAGCCCGCATCCAGTCGATTCCTACACTGTTTTTCATTACGAAAGACGGTCAGATAGAGCGTCAGGTCGGCGGTCTGCCTTATCAGGAACTGGTAAGGCTGGCTATGCGGATTATGTAATTGTAAGATGCAAATGAACAAAGACGAGAAGCGTGAACTGCGGCGCAAGCGGCTGATGGAGAAGGGAGGAACCACGATGTTGATAACATCGGGGAGGGTACCAGGCCTATCAGACGATGAACAGCTTGACGCGCTACATGGATAGATACTATCTCGATGCACTTATTGGCATCATTCCTGGTTGGGGTGATGCCATTGCCTTGCTCAAGAGCATTCCCCTGACGCTGGCCGTCCTGAACAATGCCCTCCGCGACGTGCTGATGGGTATGATACCGTTCTTCGTTGGCGACGTTATCGATTTCTTCCATCGTGCAAACATCCAGAACATGCAGATGATTCAGGGTTTCGTTGACGGCGACGAGACCATCATCAAGCAGGTGAACCAAAGAGCGTGGCAGTCAGCCATCATTCTCATTGTGCTTCTGCTGCTCATAGCCCTGATGATATGGGCACTCGTCAGCTTCGGCAGCTACCTGTATTCATTGGTAGCATCCATCTTTTGAACTGTCAATGTTAAACTGGGTTTAATAAATTGGCCTTTTCTGCGTGCCACTTTGTCATTCGGCACGTAAGTTGCTTTTAGGTGTGTGAGAGCCGGAGCCACAAAGGCAAAGGCACTCAGAACATACGTTAAACTAAAAGTATAATTAGGAGGTATTGATTATGTTACCAGTAATGTTTAAAAACAGTTGGTTCCCAACAGTATTTGACGATTTCCTGAACACTGATTTTATGCCTCGTGCCAACAGTACAGCACCCGCAGTCAATGTCAAGGAGAGTGAGAAGGCCTACACGATGGAACTTGCAGCTCCAGGCATTAAGAAAGAATATAACAGGAACACAAGCATGAGGACAAGCACCATCACTATCTGCGCCGCGAGTTCAGCTACTCGAACTACGAGCAGAGCTACACGCTGCCTGATGATGTAGTGAAGGACCAGATTTCTGCCAAGGTTGAGGACGGCATCCTGACGGTCACCATGCCGAAGACGGAGCCGAAGCAGAAGGTCACCAAGGCCATCGAGGTCTCGTAAGCCCCAACAGGCTTTATCTAAAAAGGATTGAAACATCTAAAAACAGTTGGGAGCAGCATCCATCGCGGTGTTGCTCCCTTTCTTTATTTGACCTTCGGTCGAGCCTGCTCACGCTCGGCAGATTCGATGCAAGCATCGCTCTGCTCTCGCTTAATCGCAGCCTTTGCAAAATCTGTCTAACAATGCCTGGCAGCCTTGAAGAACGTCGCGCCAAGTGGCCTCGAAATTGCCTGTGTACCATGGATCAGCCACATCGCCAGACCGTTTGGTGAAGTCCATTAGCATCACAATCTTACCTTCTGGGTCGCCACCGCAGATGTTCCGCATGTTACGGATGTTCCACGAATCCATGCCTATCAGCAGGTCGTAGCGGTTGTAGTCCGAGCGCGTCATCTGTCGTGCCGTTTTGCCCGCACAACCGATGCCGTGCTCTGCCAGTTTCCGTCGGGCTGGGGGATAGACGCTGTTGCCTACCTCCTCCGTCGAGGTGGCCGCCGACTCAATCGTTATCCATTATCTAATTACCCTGTTCCAACTCTTTTATCCTATTATCAAGTCTTTCCTTTTCTTGCTCCAAGTAGCGCACGGCATCTTTCGTGGTTTCCTGTATGATGAACTGCTTTACCATTAGCGTCAGGTTGGTGATGGCAGCTTCCTCTTTGGGTGCTGGTCGATATCATCCTCTGTGTAGGCATCCTTCTTCTGAACTAAGTTGCTGAGTTCGTCCTGCAGATACTGTGGAATCAAGCTTTTCTTCTTCATCTTTTTACCTCTTATGTGATTCTGGTATGAATGTCAATGAGGCGGCCAGTACAGAGGATGTCCGCAAGAGTTTTGAAGTGAAGCTGGATCATGAGAAAAACGACCACGGATTGCACGGATTGAACGGATTGGCGGGGCGGCAAGTTATCCGAATAGGCGCGTATTTCTATGACCTCAAAGGTGTGCTGATATGTGAGGATTGTTGATGACGACTGGAGGGTATTAGAAGATGAAGATATATCAGATGGTCTTGAGCGGTTGATTATTGGCAAGACTGGTGATACCGTTCCCTTGGCAGCGTTGAAGGATGCAGCCGATTACAATGCCAGGGAGCATGTGTGCGGTTATGACGAATTGCTGGTGGGCTTGGAAAGAAGGGGGATAACAATATCAAACTGGAAGGCCATTGATTCGCAAGAAGAATTGTCAGATACTGTCGTCATTGAACTTTCCAAGATTCCTGGCAAGCATCATTTCAGGTTAGACTCCCATCAGGATAGCTATTATATACCGAGACGCTTCTTCCATGTGGGTACCGATGACGAGCTATACCAAGATGCCAGAGAGGGAAAGCAGCAGACACAATATACTTATGACAAGATCGTTCAGCAGATA